>CABSMJ010000054.1 GCA_902478785.1 uncultured Oscillospiraceae bacterium | reverse complement strand
TATGAGACTGGCAACTATCAAGTGGAACGATACGGAGATGGCCGGCATCGTAGCCAAGAACGGCATTCTTCCCATCCGCGCCCTGAACGCGGCTAAGGGCACCGCGTGGAGGACCGATATGCTGTCCCTGATCCAGGAGCAGCAGATCCCCGGCCTGACCGCCTGGTATAACGCCGGCGGTAAGGAGGAGCTGGAGTCCATCCCCGGCCTTGTCCCCGCTGACCAGGTGGTCTATGCTCCCCTGTACCGCAACCCGAAGCGGATCTTCGGCATCGGGCTGAACTATGTAGACCATGCCGGCGACATCGGCTCTGCCGCCCCCACCGGGTTCCCCGGCAGCTTCTTTAAGATGGCTGACACTCTGATTGGCCCCGCCGATGAAATCAAGCTTCCTACTCTGAAGGAAGCCCAGAAAACTACCGCCGAGGCGGAGCTGGGGATCATTATGGGCAAGGACTGCCGCGATGTGTCCGAGGAGAACTGGCAGGACGCCATCGTGGGCTATACCACCATCCTGGACATGACCGAGGAGTCCATCCTGAAGGGCAACGACTATGTCAGCGGCAACCCCCGCTACCTGTGTATCGTGAAAAACTTCCCCACCTTTTTCTCCTTCGGTCCCCAGCTGGTCACACCCGATGAGGTGCCTGATGTGCTGAAGCTGGAGGTCCAGTCCGTGCGCAACGGCGAGGTATACGCCAAAAATCTGGTGAGCAACATGACCCACCGTCCGGCCCGGCTGGTGTCCCTGCACAGCAGCATCCAGGGCTGGTACGCCGGCGACATTCTGTCCACCGGCACCCCCCGCGCCTTTGAGATCAACGACGGGGACATGGCCGAGTGCCGGATCTACGGTCCCGACGGCTTTGAGATGGAACCCCTGGTGAACCCCGTTGTAGACTTGAAGAAGCACCCTGAGAAAGCCTGAATCTGTACTTAAGTATTGCCAATTCTGTAAGGAGGATGAAACCCATGAAAGCCACCTTTGTTTTAACTCCCGCTGAGGCCCGCCGTCTGATCGCCAAGACGGTCATCCAGATGCCTGAATTCCAGAAGGCATGGAAGGAGGCCTATGTGCTGCTGGCCGGCGGCACCACCAACGCCTTCATCGCCCAGGAACTGCTGGGCGATAAGTCCATCGAGCCCGGACTGTGCACGGTGGGCAACAGCACCGATGGAATGCTCTGCGTCACTGAGCCCTCCAGCCGCAAGAGCTTCCCCAACGTATTCTATAAGGGACAGCCTGTGGATAAGAAGATCGACGAGGCCCTTCAGGACTACCACGCCGACACCGTCATCATCAAGGGCGCCAACGCCTTTGACCAGGATGGCCATGTGGGCATCATCACCTCCGGCTTCAATGGCGGCACCGTGCCCAACTTCATCGGCTATATGACCAGCAAGGGCCTGAAGTGGATCTGCCCTGTGGGCTATGAGAAGATGGTGCCCAGCGTGCCCGCCGCCAGCCGCGCTCTGGGCGGCGCCAACCATATCGACATCTCCATGGGTGCCGACCCCGGCCTGTACTGCCTGTCCAGCGCCGACATCGTCACCGAGGTGGAGGCCATCAAGATGATGTTCAACTGCGAGGCCAAGGTAGTTTGCGCCGGCGGCATCGGCGGAAACGAGGGCGCCCACTACTGGGCTGTGGACGGCGATGAGGCGGACATCAAGGCTCTGGTGGACTATTTGGAGAAGGAGATCAAGGGCGAGCCCCCTGTCAAGGGCAACAAGGGCAACTGCTCTAATTGCCGGTATCCTGGCTGCCGCTACAATGGCCTGCAGCCTGACCAACTGCCTGACTGGATGAAGAAGCGGGGCATCAAGAAGTAATATCGCTGACTTTTAGGGCCGCCTCGGTCGTCACACGCGACGGCCGGGCGGCCCGCCCCT
>CABSMJ010000053.1 GCA_902478785.1 uncultured Oscillospiraceae bacterium | reverse complement strand
GTTCCTCTTTCAAAATAGCATCCTTAATCTGATCTTTGATTTGCTGGTATAGGGGGGTATCAGAAGTATTTGAGATTACGATCTTCACAGGACTATCACCTCCCGTTCCGGTGTGCTGTTCTATAATGCACACTATACACTATCATCACAATAAAGTCAAGGCTGCCGCTTTGATAAGCCCAATATACGCGAAATAAAAAACTACTTGAAATAAAATGGTGTTTCGTTCTCATGTTCAAACCCGAAATGTAGAATAATATAGGGTGATATGAGAATGTACCAATATGATAAACACCTTGATTTTCACGCCTTGGGTCGTGAGATCAAGCGCAAGCGGGAAGAAAAAGGCTGGACGCAGGAATACTTAGCCCAGCTTGTGAACCGCACCCCACGCTCCATCATGTATATCGAGAACCGAGGGCAATACCCCAGCTTTGATACTTTCTATCAGCTCGTCACCCTGCTGGAGATTTCCGTGGATCAATTCTTTTTCCCGGATAAACTCAACGGAGAGAGTACCTGCCGGAAGCAGATTGATGTCATGCTCAATTCAATGAACGAAAAAGAACTAACGGTAATAAAACATACCGCAGAGGGACTACAAAGAGCCCGTGAAACGGAGGATGCGTAAGAGAAACACGCACCTCCGTTTTTTGCACCCATTTTCGGGGGAGCGCGTAATGGCAAGCAAGGCAAGTGTGGACACACTTGCCATTTTCGCAAGGCCGAGGGCCCCGCGAAAATGCTTGTTGGGGAGCCTCCCCAAACCCGGCACTATGGGACAAAGTGTCCCATAGGTCTGTCTGCGGAACCGCCCCTAACGGGTCTGTTCCTTATCGGCGCGTCCGCCGGTGAGATTGATAAGGTGGTCAATGTTGCCCTTCGCCGTCACCAACTCCCGCATTTCCTTTTGTGCGGCGCGGTATTGTGCGGTGAGGACTTTTTTGCGCTCCGCCAGCTCCCAGCGTTTCTGTTTCAAGACATCCATTTTAGGGAGCTTGGCCCCGTCCAAAAGATCGTTCATAGTGGCCTTGGCCTCCCGGTAGTCGGCCAGCTCCGACTCATGCTGGGCCAGATATTTCTTGCTGTACTTGGCCGCCTTGTAGCCGTCGAACACGGGCCGGGTTTTTGCGTACTGTACCACAGCCCCCATGAGCGCGGTGGTATGGGTCAGCTCCTCCTGGACAGCCCGGAGCTCCCCGGCCAGGGCGTGCTCCTGATCCACCGCCGCGTCGGTCTTGGCCGCCAACTCGTCATAGTTGGTCAGGCCGTATTCCTGGAGAAATTGCAGGGCAGCGGCCATCTGTTTCAGGTTGTAAATCTTGGCCCACCGCTCATAGCCCGGCCCCTTGCCCTGTGCCATGCGCTGCTGAATGTCGATAATAAGATTGAGCCGCCTGGGGGCGGGACGGGCGCTGCCGGTGGCCGGAGTACGCACCGGGGCTGTGCCGTCGATGACAGCCTGCACCGCCTCCGGGCCGTAGCCGTCCCCCAGGGTGGAGCTCCGCCAGCGGGCAGGCCGGGCAAAGCCGGAGAGCTGGAACGAGAGGACACCGCCCCGCCCGTGGATCACCTGGACGCCGGACGCCTCCAGCACAGCAAGGAAGGCCGGAAGGTCGGCGGGCCGCTCCGTCAGAACGGTGTCGATAATGGCACGGAGCTGTTCTTTTTGAGAGGGCCGTCGATCCCCGCCCAGCCATTGGCCGTAGTGAAGATACTGGCCCTGGCTGTGGAGCTTGGGGTTTTGGATGACAGACAAATCATGCTCCAGGCACACCCGGTCCGACAGGCGGCGCAGGGCAAAGCTGGAGCCCAGGAAGTTGCGGTACTTGCGGGAATAGTCCAGGGAAACGGCGTTGTAGTAGATGTGATTATGGATGTGCTGTCGGTCTGTATGGGTGGCGACGAAAAAGGCATACTTGCCTTTGGTCCAGCGCATCGCCGTTTCATAGCCAACCTTGTTTGCCTCCTCCGGGGTAATCTCTCCCGGCTTGAAGGACTGGCGGATCTGATAGCACAGCACATCGGCCTCCCGGCGCTGCTCCCGGCCTGTGGCGGCCTTGTACTTGGCCTTGGCAAGCAGGAACTCGGCATCGGCAGTCATGTGGTCGCACTCATAGGCGGAGATCAATTCGCCGCCCTGGGTCTTGTCCGGGTCCTTCCCGTAGTCCAGGCGGTCTTTGAGGGATTGGGCGATGGTTTCTCCCTTGCTGATATGGTGGGA
>CABSMJ010000052.1 GCA_902478785.1 uncultured Oscillospiraceae bacterium | reverse complement strand
CGATGCAGGTGGCGGCGCCGCCGAAGGGCTCGATCTCCGTGGGGTGGTTGTGGGTCTCGTTCTTGAACATGAGGAGCCAGTCCTGCTCCTTGCCGTCCACCTGGGTGGGCACGTGGATGGAGCAGGCGTTGATCTCCTCGCTCTCATCCAGCTCGGGGAGGAGGCCCCGCTTTTTCAGCACCTTGGTGCCCAGGGTGGCCACGTCCATCAAAGTCTGGGGCCGCTTGGATGCCTTCTCCTGACCGTAGACCTCCACCCGAGCGGCAAGATACCGCTCATAGGCGGCCTTCACCGCCTCGTCCCGGAGGTCGATCTTGTCCAGATGGGTGGAGAAGGTGGTGTGGCGGCAGTGGTCAGACCAGTAGGTGTCCACCACCCGGATCTCGGTGATGGTGGGGTCCCGCTTTTCCTCGTCCCGGAAGTAGGCCTGGAGGAACTTCAGGTCGTCCAGGTCCATGGCAAGGCCCAGGGAGTCCAGCAGCTGGCCCAGGCCCGCCTCATCCAGGGCGGTGAAGCCCTTCACCGTCTCCACGGTGTCGGGCTGGGGATGCTCCATCCGCAGCGTCTCGGGCTTGTCCAGGGAGGCCTCCCTAGCCTCCACCGGGTTGATGACATAGTGCTTGATGGCCGCCACGTCCTCGTCGCTGAGGGTGCCATAGAGGGCGTAGACCTTTGCGGAGCGGACGGTGGGCCGCTCCCCCTGGCTCAGCAGCTGGATGCACTGGGCGGCGGAGTCCGCCCGCTGGTCGAACTGGCCGGGCAGGGGCTCCACGGCGAACACCGCTGCGGCGTCCTTCACATCCGCCTCATCGGACACCAGATCCAGCTGGGGCTCGGAAAAGACGGTGGTCTTGGCGTAGGCGAACAGCTCCTGGGCGATGTCCTCCACGTCGTAGCGGTTGAGGATGCGCACGCCGGTCAGGGACTGGAGGCCCAGGAAGGACCGGGCGTCCGACAGCAGCGAAGCGGCCTCCGGGGCCAGGCCCGGCTTTTTCTCTACATAGACTCTGAATACCATGCTTATCCCTCCAGTGCCGCTAGGGCCCGCTGGCCGATGTCGCGGCGGCAGTACGCATTTTCAAAGGTGACGCCCTGAGCCAGGCGATAGGCCTCTTGGATGGCCTTGGGCAGGTCCTCCGCCACGGCGGTGACCCCCAGCACCCGCCCGCCGGAGGTGACCAGCTGGCCGTCCTCCTCCTTGGCGCCGGCCACATAGGTGTGGGCAGCAGCCTCCTCGGTCATGGTGATGGGGAAGCCCTTTTCGTAGTGGGTGGGGTAGCCCTGGGAGGCCAGCACCACGCAGCAGGCGGCGCCGGAGGAGAACTCCACCGGGGTTTCAGCCAGTGTGCCGTTGGTGGTGGCCTGCATGATGGTCAGAAGGTCGCTCTTGAGCAGGGGCAGCACCACCTGGGTCTCCGGGTCGCCGAAGCGGCAGTTGTACTCGATGACCTTGGGGCCGTTGGGGGTCAGCATCAGGCCGAAGTACAGGCAGCCCTTGAAGGGACGGCCCTCGGCCTCCATGGCCCGGATAGTGGGCAGGAAGATGGTGTCCATGCACTCCTGGGCGATCTGGGGGGTGTAGTAGGGGTTGGGGGCGATGGTGCCCATGCCGCCGGTGTTGGGGCCGGTGTCGCCGTCCCCGGCCCGCTTGTGGTCCATGGAGGACACCATGGGCACCAAGGTCTTCCCGTCGGTGAAACTCAGGACGCTGACCTCGGGACCGGTGAGGAACTCCTCGATGACCACCCGGCTGCCGGACTCGCCGAAGATCCGGTCGGCCATCATGGCCCGCAGGGCGTTCTGGGCCTCCTCCCGGGTCTGGGCGATGGTGACGCCCTTGCCCAGGGCCAGGCCGTCGGCTTTGATGACGGTGGGGATGGGGCAGTGCTCCACATAGGAAAGGGCCGCCTCCAGATCGGTGAACACCTCATAGGCGGCGGTGGGGATGTGGTATTTCTTCATCAGGTCCTTGGCAAAGACCTTGCTGCTTTCGATCTGCGCGGCAGCGGCATTGGGGCCGAAACAGGGGATCCCCTCCCGGGTCAGGGCGTCCACGGCGCCCAGGGCCAGGGGGTCATCCGGAGCCACCACGGCATAGTCCACGCCGTGGCTCTTGGCAAAGGCCACCTGGGCGGGAATGTCCTTGGCGTTGATGTCCACGCACACGGCGTCAGCGGCGATGCCGCCGTTGCCGGGCAGGGCGTAGATGGTCTCCACTGCGGGGTTTTCCTTCAGCTTTTTGATGATGGCGTGCTCGCGGCCTCCGCCGCCTACAACCAGAAGTTTCATAGCAACCTCCCGGAAAATAGATTCCAAATGGCAAATGAGAAGGGAACGTCTCCCGCCGCCTGAGGGGTGCGGAAGACGCCAAAGCTAAGCCGCCTGAGAGCGGCGGCACCAGTGACCGCCGGGCCACTGGTGCAAGGGAAGGAGGGGGAGGCCGGCGCTGCCGGCTCCCCCTGACGTTTAATGATGGAAAAGACGCATCCCCGTGAAGCACATGGTGATGCCGTACTTGTTGGCGGTTTCGATGACGTGGTCGTCCCGGATGGAGCCGCCGGGCTCGGCGATGTAGGAGGCGCCGGACTTCCGGGCCCGCTCCACATTGTCGCCGAAGGGGAAGAAGGCGTCGGAGCCCAC
>CABSMJ010000051.1 GCA_902478785.1 uncultured Oscillospiraceae bacterium | reverse complement strand
TGGATACACAGGAATATCTGCAGTCGCTGGTAGACGCCGCGCGCGCGGCCCAGAAGGAATTTGAGAAGATGAGCCAGGAGCAGGTGGACGCTGCCGCCAAGGCGATTGGCAAGGCGATTTATGACCATGCGGAGGAGCTGGCCAAGATGGCGGTGGAAGAGACCCGGATGGGGCGCGTGGACAGCAAGATCGCCAAGTGCAAGAACAAATCCAAGAGCACCTGGTGGCGCATGAAGGACCAGAAGAGCCGCGGGATCATTGAGCGGGACGAGGTCAATGGTATTATGAAGGTCGCCAAGCCCATCGGCGTAGTGGGCTGCGTCACCGCTACCACCAACCCCGTCATCAACCCCATGCACAACTCCATGTGCGCTCTGAAGTGCGGCAACGCCGTCATTATCTGCCCCCATCCCCGCGCGAAGGGCGTCGGCGTCCGGGCGGTTGAGCTGATGAACGAGGCGCTGGATAAGCTGGGTATGCCCAAGAACCTGATCCAGATTATTAAAGAACCTACTATGGAGCTGTCCGCCGGCCTGATGAAGACCGTGGATCTGTGCATCTGCACTGGCGGCCCAGGTCTGGTAAAGGTGGCTTACTCCTCCGGGAAACCGGCTTTGGGTGTCGGCCAGGGCAATGTTCAGGTCCTGGTGGACCGGGATGTGGACTATGACGAGGTAGCCAAGATGGTCATCGCGGGCCGCACTTTTGACAATGGCGTTCTGTGTACCTGTGAGCAGAACGTGATCTGTCCCAAGGATAAGGTAGATGAGATGGTGGCCGCGCTGAGAGCGAATGGCGCTTACTACATTGACAACCAGGCCGATGCCGACAAGGTCCGCAACAGCGCTTTCCCCGACGGCGTATTCAACAAGGAGTGGACTGGCACCACGATCCAGCAGATGGCTGATTTGGCCGGTCTGGAGGGGATCCCTGAGGATACCAAGGTCCTGGTATGCTGCACCAAGGGCTATGCCCGTCAGGAGGTCCTGGCGAAGGAGAAGCTGTTCCCCATGCTGGCGCTCTTTACCTACGACACCTGGGAGGAGTGCATGGAGATCGCCCGGGCCAACCTGGAGATGGAGGGCATGGGCCACAGCGTGGTCATCCACTCCAACAACACCGAGCATATCGAGGCTGTTCCCACCGTCGTCAACGTGTCCCGCTATGCAGTCAATCAGGTAGGCGGCACCGCTCTGGGCGGCGCTATGGACAACGGTCTGAATCCCACCACCACGCTGGGCTGCGGCACCTGGGGCAACAACGCCATCAGCGAGAACCTGTGGTTCACCCACCTGATGAATGTGAGCCGCATTTCCTATAAGGTCCCTGATATGTACATCCCCACTGATGAGGAAATTTGGGCGGACTGATCTCTTTTTTCAATATTAGAGTATTCTTGACCACAATAGTTCCCCAATTTCTTCTGTCTGGGTACTTTACGGAAAAGTCCGGCTTCATGTTAGCCGGACTTTTCCGCGTTAGAGAAATGAATGGTGTTTGTTGAAAAATAGGTAAAAATATTTCTGAGGCAGGCATGGGCAGCAAAGAGCTTGACAGATTGATTATACTTAAATGGGACAACAGGGGCAGAATGTTTGGACCATAATGATATGAGGATCAAGGAGAGTATCGAGGCTCATGAGGCGCTTCAGAAATATTGCGATGTATATTTTGGAAGGAGAGAAAAGATGGTACAAAACTATATGAGTAAATTTGTTACTCCCGAAGTGGCGGCAAAAGCGGTTCGATCCGGCGACTGGGTGGATTACGGCTTTGGCGCGGGCTTTCCCGAACTGATGGACCGGGCGCTTGCGGCGAGAAAAGAGGAGCTGAAAGACGTCAAGATCCGGGGCGGCCTGGTGATCCGGCCCCGGATCGAGGTGGTGGAGCGCGACCCGGAGCAGTCCGCGTTCACCTACTACAGCTGGCATATCGGGGACTATGAGCGGAAGCTGCAGAGCAGAGGGCTGGTGAAGTTTCTGCCTATGATGCTCCGGGCCCTGCCGGAGCTCTACCGGAGCTATATCAGGGTCGATGTGGCCTTCGTCCCTGTGTCCAAACCGGATGGGGACGGCTACTGCGGCCTGGGAATTTCCAACTATGCCTGGCGGACGATTTTTGAAAACGCGCGTACGGTGATCTTTGAGATCAATGAGCGGCTGCCCAAGCTTCAGGGGGTCAACGGCTCCCACCGCGTCCACCTGTCGGAAGCCACGTATGTCGTAGAGGGGGTCCATGAACCGCTGCCTCTGCGTACCTATAAGGACCCCTCGCCGGTAGATATCCAGATTGCCCGCAATGTGGTGGCGGAGATCCCGGACGGGGCCGTGCTGGGGCTGGGCGTAGGCGGCGTTCCCTTCACTGTGGCCAAGATGCTGGCGGAATCCGACCTGAAGGACCTGGGCTGCTGGACAGGCACTATCAGCGATGCCTTCCTGGCGATCCACAAGGCGGGAAAGCTGACCAACGCCCGCAAGGAGGTGGATGCCGGTTACTCTACCTGGAACCTGGCGATGGGCTCTCAGGAGCTGTATGACTGGCTGGAAAATGAGCCGGAGCTGTTCTATCCCGGCGATGTGGACCATGTCCATTCCCCGGAACGCATGGGGAAGATGAGCAATTTCATCAGCATCAATGGAGGTGTTCAGCTGGACTTGATGGGACAGGAGAACGCCGAATCGGCAGGCAGCAGGCAGCTGTCAGGCATAGGCGGCCAGATGGACTTTCTGGAGGGCGCCTTCCGCTCCAGGGGCGGACGGGGCTATATCTGCATCAATTCCTCCAGAAGGGACAAGGAGGGCAATCTGAAATCCAACATTGTTCCCACCATTCCGGGGGGCAGCACCATATCTGTCCCCCGTACCATGGTTGAGTGCGTGGCTACTGAGTACGGCGTGGCCCATCTGCATGGCCTGTCTTTAGGCGAGAGAGCCGCTGCCATGGCCGCTATTGCTCACCCTGACTTC
>CABSMJ010000050.1 GCA_902478785.1 uncultured Oscillospiraceae bacterium | reverse complement strand
TGCTTTATTACGCAGAAGCTGGTGTGCCTGCTTCTGTCCAGGAGAGGGGGAGCCCCATGCTGAGACTGAGCGGGCTCTGCAAGCGCTTTGAGGATCTGCCCGTACTCTTAAACCTGTCCCTCACCCTGTCCCGGGGCGAGATTGTCGCCTTGATCGGCCCCTCCGGCTGCGGGAAAACCACGCTGCTGAACATCATTTCCGGCCTGACGGCGCCGGACGCCGGTACGGTGGAGGGTGCGGACGGCAGGCTGAGCTATATGTTTCAGAGCGCCCGGCTGCTTCCTTGGCGCACGGTGGAGGAAAACATCCGGCTGGTGCGGGAGGAAGCGCCCGCCGGGGAAGTGCGCTCCCTCATCACCGCTGTGGGGCTGGAGGGGTTTGAACGCTATTATCCCGGCCAACTCTCCGGCGGCATGGCCCGCCGGTGCGCCCTGGCCCGGGCATTCCACTTCGGCGGTGAGATTTTCCTGATGGACGAGCCATTTCAGGGGCTGGACTACGGAATCCGCATGGAGATGCTGTCCATGCTGTTATCCATCTGGCAGCGGGAGCGGCCCGGGGTGCTTTTTGTCACACATGAGATCGACGAAGCGCTCACTGTGGCGACCCGCATCGCCGTGCTCGCTCCGCGCCCCACTGCAATCTGCCAGTGGTTTGACCTCCCCGGCCCGGAGGGGCGGGACGCCTCCGCCCCTGAACTGGCCCGGCTGCGCCAAGAGATCATCCGGCGGATCACCGGTTAGAACCGGTCTGGTTGCCACGGCAATGGCGTCCCACAAGGAAATGTGATATATTAGCTTTTAGAACACGGAAGGAGGCTCGGAAATGGACATTCTCCGCAATCTGCCGGTTCAGCAGCCGGCGGCTCTGAGCGAACTCATCTCCATCCAGCCGGGGCGCGTGGTGAGCATGGCCCTTTCCCGCAGCGAGCACTGCCAAATGACGCTGCTGGCTTTTGGGGACGGAGAGAGCATCAGTGAGGAGCGCTACTTCGGCGACACGGTCTATTATGTGCTGGAGGGTGATATGCCTCTGCGCCTGGAGGGGCACGAGGTCCGTCTGGGCGCAGGGGATTGTCTGGCTGTGCCAGCGCAGACCACCCACGCTATTGGCGGGAACGGCCCCTTCAAACTGCTGCAAATTACCATCCAATCAAACTGAGGAGGATCTGTATGGAACCGTTGATCAAAAACCTGCCCCATGCACGGCCCTTTCCCCTGAAGGATCAGGTCGGGTACGAGCCCGGTAAAGTCGTCAGCCTGACCCTGGCCCAGCGGCCTGGTGTGGGGATGACGCTGTTCGCCTTTGATGCGGGCGAGGCCATCAGTACCCACGCCGCCCCCGGGGACGCCATGGCCACCATCCTGGAGGGCACCGCTCAGATCACCATTGACGGTGTCCCGCACACGCTGAACGCCGGGGAGGCTGTCATCATGCCGGCCGGCATCCCCCATGCGGTCCAGGCCGTAACCCCATTCAAAATGTACCTGGTAGTTGCGAAACAGTGACCCTTTCCCGTCCAACGCTCCGTGGACAAACCCAGGCAGGGGTACGACAAATCACAGCATAAGACACAGCCCCGTCTGGCCTTGTTCATACGGTCAGACGGGGCTGTGTTCATGCTTTTGCCGGCGGCAGCAGACTGGTCATGCTGCGCAGGCTGATGCCCAGAGTGGACAGGTTATGGAGCGTGGCGGAGGTGGCCGGTGCCAGGACGCCCAAGGCACCCAAGGCGATGAGACCACCGTTGAAGCCGATGACAAAGCGGTAATTGGACTGGATGCGGTTCATCAGGGCCATGGACAGCCGCCGCAGCTGCACCAGCTCGAACAGGTCGTTTGCCGCGATGGTGATGTCCGCGATCTCCCGGGCGATGGCGGCACCGTCGCTGATTGCGATACCAACATTGGCAGCGGACAGAGCCGGGGAATCGTTGACCCCGTCGCCGATCATGACCACCGTGCGGCCTTGCGAACGCTCGGCCTGCACAAAGTGGGCCTTGTCCTCCGGCAGCACCTCAGCCCGGTACTCGTCCACCCCTACCTGGGCGGCGATGGCCGCCGCGGTGCGCTCACTGTCGCCGGTGAGCATGACGATCTTGCCCACTCCCAGGCTGTGGAGGGCAGCTACCGCATCCGCAGCCTCGGCGCGCAGCGGGTCGGAGATGCAGATAACCGCGGCCAGCACGCCGCCAACCGCCAGATACAGATGGCTGTACTGCTTGGGCAGGGTGTCGAAGGCGGCCTGCTCTCCCGGCGGGACAGTGCAGCCCTCATCCTCAAAGACGAAGTGGGCGCTGCCAATGATGACCCGCCTGCCGTCTACCGTACTGGCGATGCCGTGGGCCACCAGGTACTCCACCTGGGAGTGCATCTCCTCATGGGCCAAATCCCGCTCCCTGGCGGCCTGAACCACGGCGTTGGCCATGGAGTGGGGGAAATGCTCCTCCAGGCAGGCGGCCAGCCGGAGCATTTCCAGCTCCTTGTTCCCACCGAATGGGACCACCTGAGCCACCACGGGGTTGGCATGGGTCAGGGTACCCGTCTTGTCAAAAACAATGGTATCCGCCTGGGCCACAGCTTCCAGGTACTTTCCACCTTTCACGGTCACATGGAAGCGGCTGGCCTCGCTCATGGCGGAGAGAACCGCCAGGGGCATGGACAGTTTCAAAGCGCAGGAGAAGTCCACCATCAGCACGGACAGGGCGCGGGTGACATTGCGGGTGAGCAGATAGACCAGCACACTCCCCGCCAGCGTGTAGGGTACCAGTCGATCAGCCAGATGCGCTGCGTGATTTTCCGCTGTGGACTTGAGCTGCTCCGACTCCTCAATCATGGCCACGATCTTGTCATAGCGGCCCTTGCCGGACTGCTGGGTGACCGTAAGGACGCACTCGCCCTCCTCCACCACCGTTCCGGCATAGACGCTGCTCCCAGGCCGCTTGGGGACGGGGATGGACTCGCCGGTGAGGGACGCCTGGTTGAGCATGACCTCGCCCTCCGCAATGGTGCCGTCCAGGGGAATCATGCCGCCCATGCGGATGACCACCTGATCTCCGGCCTGTACCTGGTGGAGCGGGACCAGTTCCTCTCCGCTTTCGGTTTTCATCCAGACCCGGTCGATATTCAGGGACATGCTCCTGGCCAAGTTTTCCACGGACTTTTTGTGGGTCCACTCCTCCAGAAGCTCGCCCAGCCGCAGCAGGAACATCACGGAACTGGCCGTGTCGAAGTCCCGCCGTACCATGGACAGGCAGACGGAGATTCCATCCAACAACTCCACATGGAGCTGTCTCCGCAGCAGACACCGAAGCGCCCGGAACAGATAAGGAGCCGACCGAATAACTGTGTAGACCGCACGAAGCGGAGCCGGGAAGAACAGGGATCGGACGGCCTTAAACGCCACCATACCCACCAGTTTTTCCTCATAGGCACGGTTGAGCGCCCGGCTGCTGTGGACCGGGACCAGCTCCGCCAGCGCATGATCCTGATA
>CABSMJ010000049.1 GCA_902478785.1 uncultured Oscillospiraceae bacterium | reverse complement strand
GTCGGAGTCTGACGCGCTATCCAACTGCGCTACAGGCGCATACATCAACATCTTCTTCAAACAGCTTATTTAGTATACCAACATTTTTCCACTTTGTAAAGCTTTTCTTGAAAAAATTTTTCTTAAAAAGATTGTTAAAAAAATTGACAAGTCCCTGATTTTGGTCTAAACTTAATTGAGAATGATTTAACAAATAGCAAGGAGTGACTTATATGCGAAAGGAAAACATCTCCGACGCCGTGATACGGCGTCTGCCCAGATATTACCGCCAGCTCACAGACCTCTGCAACCGCGGCATCGTGCGCATCTCCTCACACTCCCTGGGGCAGGAGATGAACATCACTGCCTCTCAGATCCGCCAGGATTTCAGCTGTTTCGGTGAGTTCGGCCAGCAGGGCTACGGCTACAATGTAGAAGAACTGCGGGCCGAGATCGGTCATATCCTGGGCGTGGACAACAACCACCACCTCATCATGATCGGCGTTGGCAATCTGGGCCACGCACTGCTGCAGAACTTCCCATTCTCCCAGAGTGGGTTTACGGTGGACGCAGCCTTTGATGTCTCCCCCGCCGTGATCGGGACTGTGGTGAATAATGTGCCGGTATACGCCATGTCCGAGCTAGATCACTTCCTACAGGACCACCCGGTGGACGTGGTGGTGCTGACCATTCCCCAGTCCGTGGCCCAGGACACCGCCAGCCACCTCATCAATCTGGGCGTCAAGGGCTTTTGGAACTTTACCAACATTGAGCTCAGCAGTCAGCTCCCGGATGTGCAGTTTGAGAACATTCACTTCGCAGACAGCCTCCTGACCCTCAGTTACCGCATCGCCAACCGCTGACGCTCCAGCGTGGAAGGGAATCATCTATGACAAGGAAGACCAAGACTGCCCTCATCACCGTCTGCCTCTTACTTACCGTCACCGTTGTGTACGCCTTGGCCGCGGCCGGCGGTGCCTCCGATCCGCTGGCCTCCCTCTCCTATCTCACCGGCACTTTCACCGATGCGGTAGACCAGCGGGTGGAGGAAAAGCTGGACGCCTCTGACCTGGCGCTGCTGAACGGAGACGCGGCTCCTTCCGACGGCGGGGCCGCCACGTGGACGGAGACCCGTCTGAAGGCAGGCGACGCCCTGACCGGCTCCACCGGCACGGGCGTCCTGTTGCTGGCGGGCGGTATGCAGGTCACGTTCAACTCCGGCGCTGTGGTGGATGTCACCACAGGGACCACCGTTACCAGTGGCAGTGCCCTTACAGCCAGCCACCGGTATCTGGTGGCTGAGGAAACCACCGCCGTGTTTACCGTCACCTCCAAGACGGCGGTTGTGGATTATCAGGGCCCCTACGCCTTCAGCTACTCCACCAACACGGACTACAACGCCATTGCTGCCGCGCTCAAGACCATGCACCTGTTTCAAGGCAGCTTCACCGGCTACGGAGAGGGATATGACCTGGAGGTCGCCCCTACCCGCCTGCAAGCCCTCATCATGTTCATCCGCGTCCTGGGCGAGGAGAATGATGCGCTGGCCTACACCGGCTCCACTCCCTTCACGGACATCACCTCCGGGACCCAGAGCGAGAAATACGTGGGCTACGCATACAGCAAGGGCTACACCAACGGATACTCCGCCACCACCTTCCGGCCCAGCCAGACGGTGACAGCCAGCCAATACATGGAGTTCATCCTCCGGGCACTGGGATACAGCTCCGCGGACAACAAGGACCTCTCCGGCACACTGACCAATGCCTTGACCAATGGCGTCATCACGGAGGGCGAGCTGGCCGCCCTGCAGGGCGGCACGTTCCTCCGGGCGGATCTCGCATACGTCTCCTACTACGCGCTGGATGCCGCGGTGTCCGGCAGCAGGCAGACACTGGGAGACACGCTGATGGACAAGGGCGTCTTCACCGTGCGGGAGAAACAGGCGGCCGACGCACTCGTCACCAGCGGCCGGAAATAAAACCGGAACCCCTTTGCCGCGCCGGCATACTATGGATTGAGACCGGTTCGGTCGGTCTACGATTTCATAGGAGGTTCCGGTATGTGCAATAACGGCTTTGGCGGCGGCAACTGCTGCTGGATCATCATTCTGCTGATCATCATTTGGTGCTGCTGCGGCAACGGCAGCTGGGGCGGCAACGGCTGCGGCTGTGGCTGCAACAACAACTGCGGCTGCAATCCCAATCCCTGCTGCTGAGATTTCATAAGATAACCAGCGCCCCGGGCCAAATGGCCCGGGGCGTTTTCCACTTCGCTGTTTTTTATAGGCGCTTACAGGATCCCCAGGTGCTCCAGAAGAATCTTTCCACCCAGAAGGATCAGGATCACACCGCCGGCGATCTCCGCCCAGCGCTGAAGGCGGGCGCCGAAAAAGGTCCCGATCACCACACCCGCCAGGGAGATCACAAAAGTCGTGCAGCCGATGACCGTCACAGCAGGCAGGATGTCCACGTTCAAAAATGCAAACGTGACCCCAACAGCCAATGCGTCGATGCTGGTAGCCACCGCCATCAGCAGCAGCTGCTTATAATCCAGCGTCACACTCACCGCACAGGCCGTCTCCTCCGCCTCCCCTTTCAAAGACTCCCACACCATCTTACCGCCGATGAATGCCAGCAGAAAAAAAGCCAGCCAGTGGTCCAGATGTTGGATATACCCGGCAAATTGGGCGCCCAGCAGCCAGCCGGCATAGGGCATCAGCGCCTGAAATCCGCCAAAAAACAGCGCAATCACAGCCGCATAGCGCAGATTCAGTTTTGGCATACAGAGTCCCTGGCACACCGCTACAGCAAAGGCGTCCATCGAGAGCCCCACGCCGATCAACAGCAATTCCAAAAATCCCATATTGCCGCTCCCTTATAATACCACCGGCACCGGCTGGTGGATAGTCAAACTGTCCGGCGTCACCAGGCAGTCATAGGCGTACACTTGGACACCCCAGGCAGCTGCCTCTCGAAGGGCCGCACCGAAGGCCGGATGGGTGGCGTCATTGGGAGAGAAGCGATCCACGCCGTGCATCTGGATCACAAAAAACAGGGTAGCGCCCAGTCCCTCCCGGACAGCCCGCTGTAACTCGTGAATATGCTTCACGCCCCGTTCTGTCGGCGCGTCCGGAAATCGGACAACACCGTTTTCCTCCAGGGTAACACCCTTGACTTCCACCAGGTGCAGCCCGGCTTCTGTTGTCAGCGCAAAGTCCAGACGGGACTCTCCATAATGATATTCCGGTTGAATGGACTTTAGATCTGGCAGGAAATGTCCTTGGGCGGCCCACTCCTGAAAAACACGATTTGGGGCCTGCGCATCCATATTGATCAGCAAGGCCCCTTTCTCCACAGCGATAAGGTCATACGCTGTCTTTCTCGCAGAATTTGCGGCCTTTTCCAGATAGACCGCTGCTCCCGGCACCAGCAGCTCCCGGCAGCGTCCGGTGTTTTTTACATGGCAGATCTGCAGCCCGTCTTCTGTCTCCACATGAGCGATAAAACGGTTGGGCCGCCGTAGAAATCTTCCTTTGACCACTTGATGATATTGCAAAACGATGCCTCCCATGCGACGAAAAAAGGCCA
>CABSMJ010000048.1 GCA_902478785.1 uncultured Oscillospiraceae bacterium | reverse complement strand
GAACCCCCGACCTGCTGATTACAAATCAGCTGCTCTACCAACTGAGCTACACCAGCAGTTCCAACAGCAGAAAGAATTCTATCAAACATTCTTCGTTTTGTCAATATGAAATTTACACTTTTTTGATTTTTTCTGCAAAGAGGTGAGGCAGCTTGTCATATCCCCTTCGCTGGAGGGCCGATTGCCTGTGCACGCTGTGCGGACAGGCCCTGGCTCCAGGCGAGGAATACTGGTACATCAATGGCGCCGTGATCTGCGGCGCGTGCCTGGAGCGCTATGCCCGGCTGGAGCTGGCGCCCTTCCGGCACGTTTTGGGAGAGGAGAGAGGAGAAGAATGACACTACTGGAGATCTCATGGGCCTATCAAAGCAGCGCGGCGGCCCTGAAGGAGCGCATCGTGCTGCTGCGCACGGCTCGGAAGGAGAGTGAGGACCCGGAGGAGCGCCGGCGGCTGGAGCAGCGGGAGCGGGATCTGACGCCTCTGCTGCGGGAAGCCCGGGAACTGCAAAAGCTCACCGCCCACTACTACGACAGGAGGTATCAGCGCAGTGGCAAATACACCCTTTGATACCCGCGCCAGCGAGTTTGCCGGCGACCTGACGGTATGGCTCCGGGAAAACGCCGAGGACAACTCCGAGCAGATGGACCGGCTCAAGCGCAACCTGCGCCGGGCTCGGGTCCAGGAGCTGACCCCCCGCCAGCGCCAGGTGCTGGCCATGTACTTCGACCAGGGCAAGAACATGGCCCAGATTGCCCGGGAGCTGGGGCTCAACCGCTCCACCGTCTCCCGGACTCTGGTTCGGGCGAAAAACCGCCTCTATCGTTGTCTGCGCTACGGATTTTAGCCCCTTCCACCGCCTCTCCGGCCGCCGGCCGGGGAGGCTTTTCCCCTTTTGGGGGAATTCCCTTGACTTTCTCCCGTCTTCCCTCTTATAATCCATCATATATAGAAGGAATCGCACCTGGATATCATCATCAAAAGAGGAGGGGCTTGCCCTATGCTGTATAATACGCTGCACAACCGGTGGCTGCGCATTCTGATGGGCGTGGTGGGCTGCTTCATCAGCGCCCTGTCCCTGAATATCTTTATCGTGCCCCAGGGGCTGTATACCGGCGGTCTGCTGGGCTTTTGCCAGGTGATCCGCACCCTGCTCTACACCCATTTCGGCATCGGCGGCGGCAGCTATGACCTGGCCGGTATCCTCTATGCCATCTTTAACGTGCCGCTATTCCTGTTGGCCTACAAGGCCCTGGGCCGGGATCTGCTGCTCAAGACCGTCATCTGCACCGTGGCCTATTCCATCTTTTACAGCATCATCCCCATCCCCTCGGAGCCGGTGGTGGAGGACATGCTGACCTCCTGCCTTCTGGGCGGCATCTTCACCGGTATCGGCAGCGGCTTGATCCTCACCTGCGGCTGCTCCGGCGGTGGACTGGACGTGGTGGGCCTGTATCTGTCCAAAAAGGGCAGCAACTTCACCGTGGGCCGGTTCAATTTGGGCTTCAATGTGGTGCTCTACTCCCTGTGCCTGTTCCTCTTTGACGCCTCTGTGGCCATCTACTCCGTCATCTACAACTTCTTCACCGTGCTGATTCTGGACCGGATGCACCAGCAGAACATCAACGTCCAGGCCCTGATCTTCACCCGGGAGCAGGCCGACGAGATGTCCCACTATATTATGGACACCCTCCACCGGGGCGTCACCTACTGGGACGGCATCGGCGCCTACACGGGCACCGATGTGAAGGTGCTGTGCGTATGTCTTTCCAAGTACGAGATCGAGGAGCTGCGCCACGCGGTGCATCACATCAATGCCCACGCCTTCATCATCTTCCAGGAGGGCGTCCACATCGACGGCAACTTCCCCCGCAAGATCGGCGACAGGGATTGACTCCTTTCCCCCAGACACCATCCCCTGCCTTCTCTCCAGGGCCCCTTCCCGGAGAGAGGGCAGGGGTCCTTTCTTCCCCCAGCTGCCCTGCCTGTCCACCAGGCATTGACTCTTGCATTTGTGCCGCGCCTTTGCTACACTAAAGAGGTGTCAACTGAGGGCCGGGGAGGCGTTGGCCTCCTCCGGCCCCCTATCTGAAAAGCGGCTCCGCCGGGGCCGGGAGACGCGCCAGCTGCCGCGTGGCGGCGTTGCCGCTTGGTGTATCCTATGCGCCGCCGCCCGCCGCCGTCACCCTCCGCCGCGCCGGCGGTATCACGTAAGAAAAGAGGAAGCCTGCCATGATCAAAATTTCTCCCTCCATCCTCTCCGCGGATTTTGCCAATCTGGAGCGGGACATCCATCGGATCGAATCCGCTGACTATGTCCATGTGGACGTGATGGACGGTCTGTTCGTCCCCAACATCTCCATCGGCATTCCCGTGGTCCAGTGCATCCGCCCGGTGACGAAGCTGCCCCTGGACGTGCACCTGATGATCGACCGGCCTGTGCGGTATGTGGAGCAGTTCTGCGACGCCGGCGCCGACCTGGTCACCGTCCATGTGGAGGCGGACACGGAGGAGAACATTCACGCCGCCATCCGGGCCATCCGGGCCAAGGGCAAGCGTCCCGGCGTGGTCATCAAGCCCAAGACCCCCGCCGAGGCGGTCCTCCCCTTCCTGGACGAGGTGGACCTGATTCTGGTGATGACGGTGGAGCCGGGCTTTGGCGGCCAGAAGTTCATGGCAGACATGATGCCCAAGGTCTCCGCTATCCGCCGCTGGATCGACCAGCGCCGTCCGGAGTGCGAGCTGGAGGTGGACGGCGGCGTGGACGCCGTTACCTGCAAGACCTGCATCGAGGCCGGTGCCAACGTGCTGGTGGCCGGCAGCGCCGTGTACAAGGCCGACGACATCCCCGCCCGCATTGCCCAGCTGCGGGGCTGAGCCCTTTCCCTATCCCCGATTTTGGAGCGTGAATCAACATGGAGTATTTCCCCGCTCCACTGGAACATCTGGTGGAGCAGTTTGCCAAGCTGCCGGGCATCGGCGGCAAGTCGGCCCAGCGTCTGGCCTTTCATGTACTCAGCCTGCCGGAGCAGGAGGCCCAGGCCTTTGCCGACGCCATTGTGGACGCCAAGAAAAACGTGACACTGTGCCCCGTGTGCCGGAACTTTACCGCCGGGGGCCTGTGCCCCATCTGTTCCTCCCCCAAGCGGGATGAGTCGCTGCTGTGCGTGGTGGCGGACCCCCGGGACGTGGCCGCCATTGAGCGCTCCCGGGAGTACAACGGCCGCTACCACGTGCTCCACGGCGTCCTCTCCCCCATGAACCACGTGGGCCCCGACGACCTGGAGATCAAGTCCCTGGTGGACCGGGTGGCCAAGGGCGGCATCCAGGAGGTCATCATGGCTACCAACCCCGACACCGAGGGGGAGACCACCGCCATGTACATCGCCCGGCTCCTCAAGCCCTTTGACGTCCGCATCACCCGTCTGGCCTACGGCATCCCCGTGGGTGGACACCTGGAATTTGCCGACGACGCCACACTCATGCGGGCCCTGGCCGGCCGGCAGGAGATCTGAGCGGGAGGCACATTTGCCTCCCGTTTCCGCCCCTGCCATTTCTTCGTCAAATTCACAAATTCTTCATAGATACCCCCTTTACAAACGGAATACTTTGCGCTATGATAACAGCGTTAGCACTCGAAGGAGTTGAGTGCTAACGCTGAATTTGTTTTTTCAAATTGAATTTCTATAAGGAGGCACTTTTCATGAAACTCACCCCGCTTGCTGATCGTGTGATCTTGAAAATGGTGGAGGTGGAGGAGACCACCAAGGGCGGCATCATCCTCACCGGCTCTGCCAAGGAGAAGCCCTCTGTGGCCGAAGTCATCTCCGTGGGTCCCGGCGGCGTTGTGGACGGCAAGACCGTTACCATGACCGTCAAGCCCGGCGACAAGGTCATCACCGATAAGTACGCCGGCACCAAGGTCACTCTGGAGGACGTGGAGTACGTGGTCGTCCGTCAGAACGACATCCTGGCCATCGTGGAGTAAAATCCACCGCAGCTATTTATTAGCCTCTGGCGAATCCCATGTAAATCATTTTCGTCGCGGCGTGTACGTGGCGAAAATCCCTTGACCCCAGCCGCCGTGGGCGGCGACACCAGTCCGCAGACTGGTGAGGGGGAATCTAAAGGGGGGATGAAATCCCCCGCTTTAAGAATGTTTGGAGGTTTTGCATTATGTCTAAGCTGATTAAGCGCGGCGACGAAGCCCGTAAGGCTCTGGAAGCCGGCGTCAATTCTCTGGCCGATACCGTCAAGATCACTCTGGGCCCCAAGGGCCGCAACGTGGTTCTGGACAAGAAGTACGGCGCTCCCCTCATCACCAACGACGGCGTGACCATCGCCAAGGAGATCGAGCTGGATGATCCCTTTGAGAACATGGGCGCTCAGCTGGTGAAGGAAGTCTCCACCAAGACCAACGACGTGGCCGGCGACGGCACCACCACCGCCACTCTGCTGGCCCAGGCCATGATCCACGAGGGTCTGAAGAACCTGGCCGCCGGTGCCAACCCCATCGTGGTGCGCAAGGGCATGGCCAAGGCCGTGGAGGCTGCTGTGGCCGAGGTCAAGAAGCAGGCCAAGACCGTGGACGGCTCCAAGGACATCGCCCGTGTGGGCGCCGTGTCCAGCGGTGACGAGAAGATCGGCACCCTGATTGCCGAGGCCATGGAGAAGGTCAGCGCCGACGGCGTCATCACCATCGAGGAGTCCAAGACCGCCGAGACTTACAGCGAGGTCGTGGAAGGCATGATGTTCGACCGGGGCTATATCACCCCCTACATGGTCACCGACACCGAGAAGATGGAGGCCAACCTGGACGACCCCTATATCCTCATCACCGACAAGAAGATCTCCGTCATCACCGATCTGCTGCCCATCCTGGAGCAGCTGGTGCAGGCCGGCAAGAAGCTGCTGATCATCGCCGAGGATGTGGAGGGCGAGGCCCTGAACACCCTGATCGTCAACAAGCTGCGCGGCACCCTGAACGCCGTGTGCGTCAAGGCCCCCGGCTTCGGTGACCGGCGCAAGGAGATGCTGCAGGATATCGCCATTCTGACCGGCGGCACCGTCATCAGTGAGGAAGTGGGCCTGGAGCTCAAGTCCGCTACGCTGGATATGCTGGGCCATGCCCGTCAGGTGAAGATCACCAAGGAGAACACCACCATCGTGGACGGCGCCGGCGACAGCCAGGCCATCCAGGATCGGATCGCCCAGATCCGCGCCCAGATCGCTGCCACCACTTCCGAGTATGACAAGGAGAAGCTGCAGGAGCGTCTGGCCAAGCTGGCCGGCGGCGTGGCTGTCATCAAGGTCGG
>CABSMJ010000047.1 GCA_902478785.1 uncultured Oscillospiraceae bacterium | reverse complement strand
CCAGGCGGTCTTTGAGGGATTGGGCGATGGTTTCTCCCTTGCTGATATGGTGGGAGATCAAGTGCGTGGTGGCCGTAGCGGCACCTCCTAACCTAATATGTATTTTGATTTCAGGGAGTTATTAAACTTGTGCTATGTTAAAGTTGTATGATACACTAAAATAACACAAATTGTTCTTAGAGGTGAAATGTATGACAGATAGCCGAATTGAGCAAATGTCTCCTGTTGTAATTAGTCACACTCAAATAATACCTGGTACGGAATTTTATAAGATGTGGAACATTGGACCGGTTTCTAATTATAAGGCTCAAGTACCAATATTTAATGTTTACAATATGCACGGTTTAAATGCGATTATTGGATATGTTATGCTCAAAAACTCAACAGTGGGAAAAGTGTTGTATCGCGGTCAAACAAGATTATATTGTGGCAGTGATAATAGTTATACTGATCTCTTGCCGAGCATTTGCCATCTAAGTCCCAAAGCAGGTGAAACAGTAAAAGCAGCAAAGGCAAGATGGAATATTGAGATTAACTCAAAAATTGAAGAACTTGATAAACTTATTGGAGCAATCATTGATGACAAACTATTTTTTACAAAGGCATAATGCCAAGTGAAAAGGTTTTAGATCTTCCAGTGGATTGTAACACTCTCGCTGGTAGCGTCAATTTGTGATATGAGAATATCAACCACCTTGCGCTTATCGTCAAAGCTCACGGACTCCCAATCATCCAGATAGCCCGTGATGCTGTCAATCTGTGAAGCGGAAACGGAATTAGCGGTGAGATCAGCCACCAGCTTTAGCTGCTTTTGACGTTCCGCGTCCAGTTCCTCAATACGGTTATTTGCGTATTGCAGGAGCAGCGGGTTTGCCCCGGACAAAGTGTCCAGAAGTTTCTCGATCTCGCTCTCTGTCTTTGCAAGGGCAACACGGGCGGCGGTCAGCTTCGGATTATAGCTTTGTTCCTTTCCGCCTTTCAGCGTGTGGAATTTCTGCATCTTCTTAACCATCTCGCCGTACACAAACGCCTCCATGTTTTGCGCTGTCAGCGTACCGGCCCCCTCACAGCTCCCATTTTCCGCCCGCTGTTTGCACCGCAGGTAGGTAACGCCATTTTGGGCTCTCAGAGCAGCCAGCGCATAGCCGCAGCGCCCGCACTTGATTTTCCCGGCCAGCCATGTATTATGACATTTGCGGCCATTCTGGAAAGAGGTGTTCTGTGACAGCTTGCGCTGAACAGTCAGCCAGAGCTGGGAAGAAATGCGTCCCTGGTGCGGGGCAATCACGAGAATTTGCTCCTCGCCCTCGCGCCCTTGATAGAGATAACAGCTATTGTCCCCTGTGAACATTTCCGGGGGACTTTCGATTTTTACGCCCTGGGCCTTGAAGTATTCGTAGATGTCCATATCAGCCTGGACATAAACGGGGTTTCTCAGCAGTTTAGAGATAAAGGCCCGTTGCAGCGCCTTGTCATAGACCTTGATGGAATGTTTGACAAAGTACCGGGTTATATCGCCGTAGGAATTGCCCGGCTCCGCATACATTTGAAACATGAGCTCGGCAAAATCCATTTCCGCATTTTCCACCAGCTTCTTTGTCTTGATCCCGTCCATGACGATGGGCTCGGTATCAAAGCCGTATGGCGTCCGGCCCCGCATATAGTAGCCTTTGGCACACCGGGAATAGAAAGCGTCCTGCACACGCATCTGGATGCTCTCGCGTTCAAGCTGGGCAAAGACAATGCAGATATTGAGCATCGCCCGGCCCATTGGGGTGGAGGTATCAAATTTTTCCGTACAGGAAACAAACTCCACATCGTATTGCTTGAACAGCTCCATGAGCTTTGCAAAGTCTACAATGGAGCGGCTGATCCGATCCAGCTTGTAGACAATCACCCGCTTAATCAGGCCCAGCCGGATGTCCTGCAAGAGCCGCTGAAAGTCGGGACGCTCAATGTTCTTGCCGGAATACCCTTTGTCTTTGTATTCCTTACCCTCACCGCCTTTTAACTCATATCGGCAAAATTCAAATTGACTTTCAATGCTGATACTGTCCTTTTTGTCAATCGACTGCCGCCCGTAAATTGCATCAATTCTATTATCCATAATTAGCTCCCTTTCTGTTCGTTGGGAGCCAACCTACAAGTATATTATACCTCTGCCGCCCCCTTACAACAAGGATGACTCCGGCCTGCCTACCCCCGCTGCCCGGCATACTTGCGGAACACTTCAAACAGCCGCCGCTCGATCTCGCGGTTGTGCTTTTCCAGCTCCTGCGGGGAAAAAACGGGGGTGAGATTTTTGACGGTGATCGTCCGATCTCCGAGAACAGCCGTTTTGATTTCACTTTCATATTTGACCTGCGCCTGCATAAAATCCCTCCCATACAATGATAAAATGTGTTGAAACATAGCAAAGGCCAGCACCGCGAAAGTGCTGGCCTTTGGCCGGATATGTACCTCTGGACACTTTGTCCAGAAGTCAGTAAGGGCTTTCCTCAAAGTGCTGCTGGGCCTCTTCCAGACTGCAGGTGTCGAAAACCTCATAGAGCTCCGCCAGTACACGCCGGATGTTCAGGGGAGAAAACCCGCAGTTCTCCATGGCATAGATGACATAGCCACGGCAAGCGTTGTTGCTCCACGGCTGGGACAGCATAGCAGCCAACATAGGATCATAGTCCATTCTGTAATCCCTCACTTTCATAAATGGCGGGGAGCGCCGCGCTCATTTTCTTGCCCCGTCATAAGACAGCCATACTCGGCAGCGGCGCTCCCCCACAAAGGGGGGCGGCGGCCTGCGGCCCCCGCGCCTCCTTTGCGGAGAGAACTTCCTCTCACATACCACCAGAAAAAGAGGGGTAAATGGAGATGGTAACTTAGAAATTTTCCTGCAAATATTTTTTCATGCGCTCAATCCCGCATTTCACGGAGCAGCGGACGGCGCTCTTGTCCACGCCCTCCTCGCGGGCGATCTGACGGTAGCTCTTTCCAAGGATCAAATGAGCGTCCACCCGGCGGCCCTGGATCTCCGGCAGGGAGTTGAGGGCGTTCCACAGCCGGAAAAACAACTCCTTGCGATCCATGAGCTCCTGGGGGCTGGGCTCGTGCAGGCAGGCGGAGTATTCGATCCCATCGTCACAATCCAGGGAATAATATGCCTTATTGTATAGAACGTATTGCCGCCACTGGTCTGGACGGTAATAAACTGCTTGTTGGTGTGCTCGTCATAGAGCAGATCGCGGGTCACAAGGTTGCCCTCTTCGGAAAAGCCCTCGCCGGGCTCAATGGTGGGCTCCGGGGCGGGAGTTTCCTCCGTCATGGTGGGATCGCCGTAGTCCGCGCCCTCGCCGCCGTCCGCGTAGGCATACGCCGGGACGCTAAAGCCGCATAAAAGAACGACGGCGCAGAGCGCCGCCGCCATCACCCGAAAGCGTTTCATCTTCAATTTTCCTCCTTTCCGCCGTCCTCGGACTTCTGGACACTTTGTCCAGAGGTGCCGCCGTCCCGGAGCCGCTGGAGCACCAGGGGCAGCTCCTCCAGGGAAACGCTCATGCCCCGCACGATGTCCACGATCTCCTCGTTTTCCGCCTCCCGGTGCTTTTGCTCCAGTTCTTTCAGCCGGGCCTGCTGTTCGCTGATTTTGGCCTTGACCTTATCAATCTCGGCCTGGATTTTTTGGCTCTTGCTTGCCGCCATAGATAACCTCCTTGTCAGGGTAAACGCCCGTAGGCGTAGAAATGAGATTGCCAGTAGCTTGTATTCAGGTTTGCATATTGGATGGGATCACCACAATGGATCATCATCCCGTCCCCCACATAGATGCCACAATGGGACACGCCCGCCGTGTCATAGGTGCCGACAAAGAACACCAGATCGCCGGGGCGGGGTGCGCTGGTGGGGGTGCAGATGTTATAGAGCCCCTGGGCTCCCAGGCGGCCCACATTCCAGCCGGAGTGATTGATCACCCAGGACACAAAGCCAGAGCAGTCAAAGGACGTGGCCGGAGAGCTGCCGCCCCACACATAGGGATAGCCCAGGTATTTCTCCGCCTCGCCCAAAATGGCCGCAAAGGTTTCATCGTCCAGATATTCCTCCGGCACGTCATAGTCAGCGGGCGGGTTTGTGATGTATTTCCCCACATAGGCTGACTCCGGGAACAGATCGGGCCTGTTCCCCAGGGTGGACATATAGAGGGAATAGCGGGCCATCTGTTCCTCGCCCATCATTTCCAGGGGCAGATGGGAAAGGTTTTTGTTTTCCAGCGTGACATAGCAGATGTACCAGGAGTAGGGATCGCCGTCGCTGTCATACCGGGTTTCCCGCACCACGCGCTCCGTTAGGATATACTGGCGGTCAAAGAGGGTTTCCAGGGTGCCCTGCACCTCGTCCGCCGTCCATTCCCCCTCGTGGAGCACACAGAGGATAGAGATCAGCACATAGGGATCGTGCTCGATCTCGTCCAGGTCAAAATGGTATTCGTCATAGCTGTGGGTGGTGGTATAGGTGTCCAGGTAGTTTTGCAGTTCGGCTTCCATGCCGGAATAGGCCGCCTCCGCCGCCAGGATCTCCCCGTCCTCCGAGGGGTAGGTGGTAGCGCCCACGGCCCCCGCACCGGAATTTCCCAGCATCACCAGGGAAGAAGAACAGGACTGCATCATAAAGAGCAGGAGCACACAGGCCAGAGCCAGCAGCACCCCCACGGGATGCCGCTTCACAAAGCCCGCGATCTTCGCCCCAGCCTTTTCCGTGGCAGCGGCGGTCTTTTTGGCCGCGCTTGCCGCTCCCGTCTTTGCCGCCTCCCGCGCCCGCTTTTGATACTGCTTTTTCAAGCGGTGCTTGCGCCACATCCGGGAAACGGGGTTGCCGGACATTTCCGGGTGCTCCTGGGCAGCCATGCGGAAATGATAGTCCGCCGTGGCCTTGACATATTTGGACTCGGCCCGCTGGACAGCCTTTGCCGGGTGCTGCCGGATTTTCTTTTGCACGAACCGCTTGCCATGCCGCAGGCCGGACTCGCCCACCAGCTCGGAGCGGTGGGCCCCCTCGATCCCCACGTTTTCCTGTTCATTCTCATAAATCTTGCCATGCACAAAACCGTGGGCGGCCCCGCCAGCGGCCCGGCCTATCCGCCGCACCGGGCCGGGCTTTTTGGGCGGCTTCTGTTTTGCCAGCTTATCCTTTGCCCGTTCCAGCTTTTCCCCGCGCTCCTCCATGCGGAGCTTGGACGCGGCGGCCTGCTCCTGTTTGCTTTTCTGACGGAACTTCGTCGTCGCAAACTTCGCTTTGGCTCCTTCGGCGGCGCTACCGCCAAAATCCGCCCGCTCCGTTGCTCCTCCTCTCCCCACAAAGTCTTTCGACTTTGCGGGGCACCCCATGTTCTGGACACTTTGTCCAGAAGTGCCGTTGTCCACAGCCTCGGCACCGCCTGGGGAGCCGCCCCCAGCGGCCCCGCCAGGATCGGCGGCGCTCTCCCAGGAGCCGGGGCGCTCCCTGGGCTCCTGTTTGGGCTTATTCGGTTTTCGCTTCATTCTTCAAATCCTCCGGGCGGGTAGTCAGCAGGTTATAGATTTCTCCACGGGGGAACCGATCCACAAAGGGGATCGTCACATCCCCATAG
>CABSMJ010000046.1 GCA_902478785.1 uncultured Oscillospiraceae bacterium | reverse complement strand
ACGCCTACCTGCGTGACTACGGCATCTGCCGTATCTGCTTCCGCGAGCTGGCTTACAAGGGCCAGATCCCCGGCGTGAAGAAGGCCTCCTGGTAAGGGGCACTCTGACTGTCTGGCAGTTTGTTCCCTATAAGATCTTCAGGGAAGGGGCCAAATCCTGGCCCCTTCCCAAAGAATCTTTCCACGCACTCACGAGTGCGTGATTAAAAGCCCTTGCCAACCGGGAAAAACAGGGGTATAATAAACCGATTGCGTCTCAAGGGCGCAGAAAAGAATTTCCCACGCTTTCAGGTGTGCGAAACCCGTAATCCGCTGGACGCAGTCCGCGGCTACGGGGCTTTGCGCTGCTGTGAGCGCGCGGCCGCCCGAGGCGGCCGCCAGTGGTGGTCAACTCCGCCTGCGGGCGGTTTTGATAGATGCGCCCAAAGGGCGCAGAGGCGGTCAACAGGTCGGGGACGAGCCTAATTCCCGATACCTTGCCGTCTGTACCGGCTTGCCGGTAATCTGAATAGGAGGTAAGACTCATGCACATCACCGATCCCATTGCGGATATGCTGACCCGGATCCGCAACGCGAACAACGCCAAGCATGACACCGTGGATGTCCCCGCGTCCAACATGAAAAAGGCCATCGCGCAGATCCTGCTGGAAGAGGGCTATATCAAGAACTTCCAGCTGATCGACGACGGCACGCAGGGCGTGATCCGCATCACCCTGAAGTACAATGCCGGCAAGGAGAAGGTCCTCAGCGGCCTGCGCCGGGTGTCCAAGCCCGGTCTGCGCGTCTATGCCGGTGCCGATGAGCTGCCCCGCGTCCTGCGCGGCCTGGGTACTGCCATCGTGTCCACGTCCAAGGGCGTCATGACCGACAAGAAGGCCCGCGAGGCCCATGTCGGCGGCGAAGTCCTGGCATTCATTTGGTAAGGAGGGTATAGGAATGTCGAGAATCGGAAGAGCTCCTATCGCCATCCCTGCCGGCGTGGAGATCAAAATCGAAGAGAACAACGTGGTGACCGTCAAGGGCCCCAAGGGCACCCTGACCCGTCAGTTCCACCCCAACATGACCATCGCCCAGGAGGGCGCCGAGCTGAAGGTGACCCGTCCCAACGACGCCAAGGAGAACCGCGCGCTCCACGGCCTGACCCGCACTCTGCTCCACAACATGGTGGTGGGTGTGACCGAGGGCTTCAAGAAGGAGCTGGACGTGAACGGCGTGGGCTACCGCGTGGCCATGGAGGGCAGCAAGCTGGTCATGAACCTGGGCTTCTCCCATCAGGTGATCGTGGAGGAAGTCGAGGGCATCAAGATCGAGGCCCCCACCCCCAACAAGATCATCATCAGCGGCTGCGACAAGCAGCAGGTGGGCCAGTTTGCCGCCGAAGTGAGAGAGAAACGTCCCCCCGAGCCTTATAAGGGCAAGGGCATCAAATACACCGACGAGGTCATCCGCCGCAAGGCTGGTAAGACCGGCGCCAAGAAGTAAGAAGGAGGTGTGCCACTATGATCAACAGACCCGATACTCGTTCCCAGCGGCTTAAGCGCCATAAGCGCGTGCGCGCCAAGATTTCCGGCACGCCCGAGCGTCCCCGCCTGAACGTGTTCCGCAGCGCCACCAACATCTATGCCCAGATCATCGACGATGTGACCGGCAAGACCCTGGTGAGCGCCTCTTCCCTGGAGAAGGATTTCTCTTGTGAGGGCACCAAGTCCGACGCCGCCAAGCAGGTTGGCATCAACGTGGCTGAGCGTGCCAAGGCCAAGGGCAT
Organism: uncultured Oscillospiraceae bacterium; assembly: GCA_902478785.1. GTDB lineage: Bacteria > Bacillota > Clostridia > Oscillospirales > Oscillospiraceae > Oscillibacter. The sequence goes on along the minus strand of CABSMJ010000046.1, from coordinate 4,855 downwards.
CGACACCGTGGTGTTCGACCGCGGCGGCTATGTCTACCACGGCCGCGTCAAGGCTCTGGCCGAGGGCGCCCGTGAGGGCGGCCTGCAGTTCTAAGGGAGGAGGAAACGACAATGGCTAGATTTGAGAGAGAACCCAGCGAGTTCGTGGAGAAGCTCGTTTCCCTGAACCGCGTATCCAAGACCGTCAAGGGCGGCCGTATCTTCAAGTTCGCCGCTCTGATGGTGGTGGGCGATGAGAAGGGCCGCGTGGGCTTTGGCCTGGGTAAGGCCGCCGAGGTGCCCGAGGCTATCCGCAAGGGCATCGAGGACGCCAAGAAGAACATGATCACTGTGTCCCTGTCCGGCACCACCATCCCCCACGAGGTGATCGGTGAGTTCGGCGCCGGCCGCGTGCTGATGAAGCCCGCCGCCCCCGGTACCGGCGTGATTGCCGGCGGCGCTGTCCGCGCCGTGCTGGAAGCTGTCGGCATCAAGGACATCTACACCAAGTGCCTGCGCTCCAACAATCCGCAGAACGTGGTCTCCGCTGCCTTTGTGGGCCTGAAGTCCCTGCGCAGCCCTGAGGAGGTCGCCCGCATCCGCGGTAAGAGCGTGGACGAGATCCTGGGTTAAGGAGGCGCTGACAATGGCTAATCTGAACATTAAGCTGGTCAAGAGCCTGAACGGCCGCATCGCCAAGCATCAGGCGACTGCCGAGGCCCTGGGCCTCCGTAAGATCGGCGACACCACCGTGCAGCCCGACAACGCGGCTACCCGGGGCAAGATCGCCCACATCGGCTACCTGCTTCAGGTCACCGAGGAAAACTGACGAAGGAGGCGCTCGAGAAATGAATCTGCATGAACTCTCTCCCGCAGCCGGCGCGAACAAGCAGCCCTACCGCAAGGGCCGCGGCGCCGGTTCCGGCAACGGCAAGACCGGCGGCCGTGGACACAAGGGCCAGAAGGCCCGTTCCGGCGGCGGCGTCCGCGTCGGGTTCGAGGGCGGCCAGATGCCTCTGGCCCGCCGCCTGCCCAAGCGCGGTTTCCACAACATTTTCGCCAAGCCCCTGGAGTCCATCAACGTCTCCGCTCTGGAGAAGTTCGAGGACGGGGCTGTGGTCAACGCCCAGGCTCTGCTGGAGAAGGGTATCCTCTCCAAGTGCCAGTACGGCGTCAAGATCCTGGGCAACGGCAATCTGACCAAGAAGCTGCATGTCCAGGCTTCCGCCTTCTCCGCTTCCGCGAAGGAGAAGATCGTCGCGGCTGGCGGAAAGTATGAGGTGATCTAAGTGATCGAAACAGTACGCAACGCGTGGAAGGTCCCTGAGTTGCGCAAGAAGATCATGTTCACCATCTTTGCGCTGCTGATCTTCCGCCTGGGTTCCGCCGTGCCGGTGCCCTATATTGACTCCACCACCCTGGAGACTTATCTGGCGGCTCAGAGCGGCACCATCCTGGGCTTGATGAACGCCATGAGCGGCTCCGCCTTCTCCATGGCCACCGTCTTCGCCCTGAGCATCCAGCCCTATATCAACGCATCCATTATCATCCAGCTGCTGACCGTGGCCATTCCCGCTCTGGAGCGGCTGGCCAAGGAGGGCGGCGAGGAGGGCCGCAAGAAGATCGCCTCCATTACCCGGTACACCACTGTGGCCATCGGACTTCTGCAGGGCTTCGGCTACTACACCCTGATCAAGAGCTACGGCCTGGTGGAGAGCGGCAGCGTCAACGGCATCTGGGCGGGCATCGTCATCGTCCTGTCCTTCACCGCCGGTTCTGCCTTCCTGATGTGGCTGGGTGAGCAGATCACTGAGTTCGGTATCGGCAACGGCATCTCCATCATCCTGTTCGCGGGCATCGTCTCCCGCGGTCCCCAGATGGTGGGCGACATCTACACCGGCGTGACCAGATGGGCCGCCGGCCTGAGCGCGGAAGAGCTGACCCAGATGGGGATGAGCGAGACCGCTATCACTGCCTACCAGAAGAGCCTGCTGCCCCCCTGGGTGGTGGCCCTGATCGTAGTGGGCATGCTGGCCCTGGTGATCTTCATCGTGTTCATCTCCAACGCTGAGCGCCGCCTGCCTGTGCAGTACGCCAAGCGGGTTGTGGGACGGAAGATGTACGGCGGCCAGTCCACTCACATCCCTATGAAGGTGAACATGAGCGGTGTCATGCCCATCATCTTTGCCCAGTCCATTGCCTCTCTGCCCGCCACCATCGGGGCCTTTACCGGCCACACCATGGATTCTCCGGGCTTCTGGGGCGGCTTCCTGAAGCTGTTCGACACCAGCAAGCCGTTCTACAGCATCCTGTATTTCCTGCTGATCATCGGCTTCAGCTATTTCTATGCCACCATGCAGTTCAACCCCATTGAGGTGGCCAATAACCTGAAGAAGAACGGCGGCTTCATCCCCGGCTTCCGTCCTGGCAAGCCTACCGCTGACTTCATTACCAAGGTGCTCAACAAAATCACCATGTTCGGTGCGCTGTACCTGTCTGTGATCGCCATCGCGCCCATCATCACCGGGAACCTGGTGGGTTACAGCTCCCTGGCCATCGGCGGTACTTCCGTCATCATCGTGGTGGGCGTGGCCCTGGAGACCGTCAAGCAGCTGGAGGCCCAGATGCTGATGCGCCACTACAAGGGCTTCCTGGAGTAAGGGGCTTTGATCATGGGTATGAAGCTGATCATGCTGGGCGCCCCCGGTGCGGGCAAGGGCACACAGGCTGAGATCCTCAGTGCCAAGCTGGGCATTCCGACCATATCCACCGGCAATATCCTCCGCGCCGCCATCAAGGACGGCACGCCCATCGGGCTCCAGGCCAAGTCCTATATGGACGCGGGCAAGCTGGTCCCCGACGAGGTCATCATCGGCATCGTGGCCGAGCGCCTGGCTCAGCCCGACTGCGCAAGCGGCTTCATCCTGGACGGGGTGCCCCGCACCATCGGCCAGGCCGAGGCCCTGGATCAGGCCGGCGTCACCTTTGATCACGTGCTCTCCATCGAGATCTCCGATGCGGAGATTGAGGAGCGCATGGAGGGACGCAGAGTCTGCTCCACCTGCGGCGCACCCTACCACATTCACGCCAAGCCCCCCAAACAGGAGGGGATATGCGACAGCTGCGGCGGCGTACTGATGCAGCGCGATGATGACAGGCCGGAGACGGTGCGTCACCGCCTGGAGGTCTACCACAGCGAGACCGAGCCGCTGAAGGGGTACTATGAGTCCAAAGGGATCCTGAACCCCATCCCGAATCAGCCCACTATAGAGGGGACCACTGAGGTCATCATGGAGGCGCTGAAGGCGTGAAAGGCGTAGAACTGATTTCCATTAAATCTCCCAGGGAGATCGAGGCCATGCGCCGGGCCGGGCGGATCACCGCCCAGGCCCGGGCCCTGGCTGGTTCCATGGTGGCACCCGGCGTCACTACCCATGAGATCGATACAGCGGTCCGCCGCTTTATCGAGAGCCACGGGGCCAAGCCCTCTTTTTTGGGCTACGGCGGTTTTCCCGGTTCGGCCTGCATCTCGGTGAACGACGAGGTGATCCACGGCATCCCCGGTCCCCGGAAGCTGAAGGAGGGCGACATCGTCAGCGTAGACGTAGGTGCTTTCATCGGCGGCTTCCACGGCGACTGTGCCGCCACCTATGCCTGCGGTCAGATCAGCGATCAGGCAAAAAAGCTGATCGAAGTGACCCAGCAGAGCTTTTGGGAGGGCATCAAAATGGCTCGGAAGGGCTGCCGGGTGTCCGATATCGGCCATGCGGTCCAGGCCTATGTGGAGGCCAACGGCTTCTCTGTGGTCCGGGACTATGTGGGTCACGGTGTGGGCGCAAAGCTCCACGAGGCCCCAGAGGTACGTAATTTCGGCCCCGCAGGCCACGGCCCCCGTCTGCTGCCCGGCATGACTCTGGCGGTGGAGCCCATGGTCAATGTGGGCGACTGGCAGATCCGGGTGCTGCCCGACGGCTGGACCGTCAAAACGCTGGACGGCTCTCTGGCCGCCCACTATGAAAATACGATCCTCATCACCGAAGGTGACGCCGAGGTCCTCACAGTCACCGAGGATGGAGCCTATGTTTGATTACACAGGCCAAATCGTCCAGGCGACCGCCGGACGGGATAAGGGCGGCGTGTTCTGCGTCGTTGCTATGGACCAGCGGCAGGAGCGACTGCTGCTGGCAGACGGGAAACGAAGAAAGGTCTCCCGGCCAAAGGCAAAGAAGCTGGGCCATGTACGGCAGCTGACCGAGGTCCGGCAGGAGTATGACCACCCGGCCATCCACAAGCTGAGACAAGGGGAACCGGTATCAGACCGAGAACTGAGAAGGGCGCTGGCCGCCTTCAAGGAGGGAATCACGCTTGGCGAAAGATGATATGATTGAGCTGGAGGGAATCGTCACCGAATCCCTTCCCAATACCACCTTCCATGTGGATATTGGCAATGGCCACATCATTCTGGCCCACATCTCTGGGAAACTTCGCATGAACTTCATCCGTATCCTGCCCGGGGACAAGGTGACCGTGCAGATGTCACCCTACGACCTCACCCGGGGCCGTATCACCTGGCGTTCTAAGTAACTATTAACGACCGCGCTGTCACAGGCTGGTTCCTCTGGAGCCTTGCCTCCGGGGAATCCGTTCCCTCAGCGGCCGCAGGCCGCCTTAAAGCGAAGCCCAGCGAAGCGGGTCCGCTTTGGAGAGGAGGGGCAGTGAAGCGAACGAACATTCAGCTCTGGCTGGATGTGAGCGATGCGAAGCTTGTGACAACGACGGGGCCATTCAGGCATTCATCAGGAGGTTATCACAATGAAAGTAAGACCGTCCGTGAAGCCCATGTGCGAGAAGTGCAAAGTCATTAAGCGCAAGGGCA
>CABSMJ010000045.1 GCA_902478785.1 uncultured Oscillospiraceae bacterium | reverse complement strand
CGGTGGAACTTGGACATGACGGACAGATAGCGCATATACTTCTCGCTCTCAAACAGCTCCTTGATACCCTGTTCAATGCCCGCCGTGATCTCTTGCAACCGTTCCCGGTTGGTGGGCTTATCAGCCATGAATTTCACTCTCCTTTCCAAATTGGCAATTTCTGATTGATGTTCGGCAATCCACAGCTTTTGTTCCTCCGGGCTGTCCTCCAGAAAAAAATCCAGCAGATAGCCCACATAGTCCTTTCGTTGGATTGATTCCATAAACCGGGGGTGTGGATTTTCCTCCGGTGTTTTGGGTGTATAGTCCGTTTCCCACTTGCGGAGCAAGTGAAAGTAGTCGGCCAGAACCCGAAAGGTATGGTCCCGGTCCTCCTTGAATTTCTGGGCCTCGGATTTCTGCCGGACATAGCGTCGCCGGGGAGGGGCCTGACTGTCATAAGCCAGGCCAAAATCCTGGGCCAGCTTTTCGGCGGCCTCTTTGGGGGACAGATTATAGAGCCTCGCTCTGCAGCCGAAGCAGTAGAAGTATTCCTCGTTCAGCTTCATGCTGGGATTTTTGTCATCGTGGAAGGGACAACAGGCCATGCCGCTCCGGTTGACCTCGATTCCGTACATCTGCGCTGCTTCTCGGACGGTGATGGACTGCTTGACAGCCTCAAAGACACTTTCAGCCATGCTTACTCATTGCCTTTCTTGGGGGTGGGCGGCCTGTATCCGGCAGCCTTGGCCAGTTCACTGGCTGCCTTACGGCGCTCGGCGCTGTAAGGTTCCCGGACGGACACACAGCGTTTGGGAACGAGAAAGGTCTGGCGGTCCTTTTTCACAATCTGGTCCGGGTATTTCTCTGCCAGTCGCCGCAGCTTCTCCAGCAGCCGGGGGTCATGGGTATAGACCTCGGCGGTGGCTTCGGCCTGGTTGTAGAGGATGATGGTTTCCTGTTCATAGCGTGAGAGCTTCATCGTTTGCCACCTTTCTGCTGGTCAAACTCCAGCTTGAAGTTGGCGTACTGCCCATCATCCGCCAACACCACAGTGGCATCGTAGGTCTTGCCGGTTTTCTCGGAGTACAAGCCCCTCACATGAGCGCGGCCATCTTTGAGCAGTGCCGTTACGATGGCTTTGGTAGGTTGCTTGTGCTTCATCTCCCACCACTTGTTGTTTTTCCAAATTGCAAATTTGCAAGATTCTGTCTGACAGAAGAAGCCTTTTTGCATTTCTGCAACCTCTCCGCCACAGCGGGGGCATTTGCCCACCACTTCGTGGGAAGGGCTGAACAAATACTCCGTTCCCTTGATAGCTTGATAGGTTCCCACAAGTTCTTTGAGCATGGCACTAATCCCAGCCATGAAATCCTCCGGGGCCAGCTCGCCACGCTCGATCTCACCCAGCCGGTACTCCCACTCAGCAGTCAGAAGGGGCGATTGCAGCTGCTCCGGCAACACGGTGATAAGGGATACCGCGTCATGGGATGGCATGAGCTGCACGGTTTTCTTGCTCTTTTTGCGCTCCAAAAAGCCGGTGGAAACCAGCTTTTCCAGAATCCCGGCGCGGGTGGCCGGGGTCCCCAGGCCCTTGCGCTCGGCATCCTCCGGCATATCGTCCTTCCCGGCAGTCTCCATTGCGGAGAGTAGCGTATCTTCGGTGAAGTGCTTGGGCGGGGTGGTCTTGCCCTCCTTGACGGTAGCACCAGAAAGGGGCAGCGTCTGACCTTCAGACAGCTCAGGCAGAGCCTTGTCCTCGGGTTCTTTGTCCTGCTCCACATTCTTCAGCCCTGCGCGATAGGCAGCGTCCAGCGCCCGCCAGCCGTAATTTTTCACTGTGCGGCCTTTGGCAGTAAACTCCGCTCCGGCGCACTCGACAACAACGGCGGTTTCCGCAAAGGTATAGGGCTGGGCCACGGCGCACAGCAGGCGCAGAGCCACCAACTCCAGCACCGCCTTTTCGCCCACCGGCAGGCCGGACAGGTCCGCGCCCTGGAGGTTGCGGGTAGGGATCACTGCATGATGGTCGGTCACTTTCTTGTCGTTGACAATCTGGGCGGCATTGCAGGCAATCTCCATGCCATTGGAAAAGGGCATCGCCCCGGCAGTGAGCTGGACCAGCTCCGGTAGACTCGCCGCCATATCCGAAGTCAGATAGCGGCTGTCCGTCCGAGGGTAGGTACAGAGCTTCTTTTCATACAAATTTTGCAGGTAGTCCAGGGTTTGCTGGGCGGTGAACCCCAGCAGCCGGTTGGCGTCCCGTTGGAGGGTGGTCAGGTCATAGAGGGCGGGCGGCTTCTCGGATTTGTTTTTGCGCCCCACTTTTTTCACTGTGGCAGCCGCACCTTGGCAGGCCGTTTTCAGCTGTTGGGCGGCAGCCTTGTCTGCCATGCGCTCCCCGGAAACGGTGAAACCGGGCAGCTCCAGTGTGACCGTGTAGAATGGCACCGGCTTGAAGGTGTCGATCTCGGCTTCTCGCTGGACAATGAGGGCCAGCGTCGGGGACATGACACGTCCGATGTTGAGGGTCCGGTGGTACAGCACGGAAAACAGCCGGGTGGCATTGATACCCACCAGCCAGTCCGCTTTGGCGCGGCAGAGGGCCGCATCCCGCAGGCCGTCATAGTCTGCACCGGGGCGCAGGTTTGCAAAGCCCTCCCGGATGGCGGAATCCTCCATTGAGGAAATCCAGAGCCGCTTCATGGGCTTCTGGCAGCCCGCCAGCTCATAGACGCTGCGGAAGATCAGCTCCCCCTCGCGTCCGGCGTCGCAGGCGTTTACCACTTCGGTCACATCCGGGGCGTTCATCAGCTGCTTCAGCACATCAAACTGTTTCTTCTTGTCCTTGCTCACCACCATCTGCCAGGGTTCCGGCAGAATGGGCAGATCGTCATAGCGCCACTTGGCGTAGTCCGGGTTATAAGCGTCGGCGTCGGCCAGACCAGCCAGATGGCCCACACACCAGCTGACCCGCCAGCCGCCGCCCTCCAGATAGCCGTCCTTGCGGGCGGTGGCCCCAATCACGGCGGCCAGACTTTGGGCAACGGACGGTTTCTCAGCGATCACCAGCTTCATGGTTTTTCATCCTCCTTTCCCGCAGCCATGCGGTCAGCTGCCGGTGGCAGAATCCCACGCAGGGCTGACCGTCACGGTAATTTCCGCAGCCATAACAGGGGTGGCCGGGAGATAAAGAAGGAGGACGGGAAGTTTCCTTCCCGCCCTCCGGCCTGCGTGTCATCATGCGTTCATAGGGGCTGTCGGTGAAGCGGGTCAAACCGTCTTGTCCTCGCTTTCCTCGTCGCCGCCCCCGTCAGCGTCCGGCTCGTCAGATTCCTCGGTCTCCCAGGAGTCCTCGTCCTCCTGATCGGTATCATCCTCGCCGTAGTCATAATCGTCCAAATTGTCGTTGCCCTTGGTCTTGGGTCTGCTTTTTACCAGCTTAAAGTAGGCAAAAGCGCCGCCGCCACCCATCAGAGCCAGCACCGCCAAAAGAATGGCCGGATTCAGTCCTGCGGGTTTCTGCGCCGGTTCTTCCGGTTCCGGGGTTTCTTCCGGGGTCTCCGGTTCCGGCTCCTTACCCGTGCAGGCGCTCATATTGGTGGCACACACCGGGCAGGCCGTATTCACCGCACCGGCCACACATTTCTCCGTACAGGTACAGGTGGCGGGCTGCTCCTGGGTGGTCTGACCGTCCTCCATCAGCGCCATCAGGTCCGCCTCGTCCACCTGGTTTAAGAAGTGGACAGCGGTTTCCTTGTCCTCGTTGGCCCGGTCAATGAGGATGTAGAAGTAGTTGCCTGCCTTGGTGGTGACGGTGATGAGCTGCTTGTTGTCGCCGAAATCATCCACCAGGGCGGCGTTGCCATCCGGGGTCAGGGCCGGACTGTCCTCGGTTTCCTCCACGACCACATTGCTGTCGTTGGTGGCATCCTCCGCCGGAAGTTCTTCCGTTCCCTGGGCAAAGGCAGTCACGGAAAGGCCCATCATCAGCACCAGGGCGGCGCAGAGGGCCGAAAGGGTTTTGAAAATTCTCTTATTCTTCATGGTCGGTATCCTCCTGTTCGTTGTAGTTGGCGGAGGCAGCGGCCATGCCGGGAACCACTCCGCCGGAGAGCATGGCGTTCAGCTGCTCCGGGGTCAGCCGCAGGGCGCGCACCATCTGAACGATTTCCAGGTTCTCCGCCTCGGTTTTCTGCGCCTCCAGGGTTTTCAGCTTGTCCTGGTACTCCGCGATCTTCTCGCGGACCTTGGCAATCTCCTGGTCAATGCGCTGGATTTTGTTCTTAGCCATTTCAATCACTCCTTTTCTCATAAATCGGCCTTACCAGTTCATCAGGCCGTAGCCCTTGATGCACTCGTAGGACAGGGAATAACTCTTGATCTTGCAGGCGTCGCCAGAATTGCCCTCCACGGTGTAGACCCGGCTGCCGTCTGTGCCGACCACAAGGCCCACATGGTCGGCGCTGCCATCCAGGTCCCAGTCAAAGAAGATGGCGTCGCCGGGGGCGATATTGGCGTAATCACGCCCGCCCCATTGTCCGTGAGACTGGAACCACGGAATACCCTGGGACTGGCAGGCGGCAAAGCGCGGCTCGGACAGCCCCATCTGGCCGTAGCACCAGGACACGAAGCAGGCGCACCATTCCACACGGGAATTGAAGCCGTACCAGCTCCAGTAGGGCTGACCGCCCACATTGCCCACCTGACTTTTGGCTATGTCCACCACGGCCTGATTGCCGGGGCGGGTGCCGTTGACGAATACCACGCCGGTCAGGTCCTCGGAGTTGCTCGTATCCGGGGAGCCGCCGCCGAAGATCAGCGGCTTGTTGCCCAGCGTCTGCCGGTACACCTGGTACATTTCCAGCTGTTCCGGGGTTAGCAGCTCCGAAGCCACGGAAGATATGGGCTTGCTGGTGAGCTTCACATTCAGAATGTAATACTCATACGGGACTTCCTCGGTGGTCGTCTCGCCGGTCACGGGGTCCGTGGAAGTTTCGGTGCGGTATCGTATCTCCACTTCCTCGGTAAGCGTCAGTTCATACTGTGCGTCGAACACGCGCTCCAGCTCGGCCTGGGCGCTCTGCCGGGTATAGCCTTGCAGCACGGCGGACAGGTAGGCTGCCAGCTCATGGGGGTCATGCCCGATCATATCCAGGTCATAGCGGTACTCGTCATACCCCGGATGGCTGCTTTCGATGTTGTCGATCTCGGCTTGCAGCGCCGTTTCTTTGGCAGCGTAGTCGGCCTCCACCGCCACCAGCTCAGGATCATCCGACGGGTAGGTGGTGCCGGACACCACGGAACCGATACTCTGCGCCATCATGGAGCAGGAGGACATGGTGTTGAGCAGCATACAGACCAGCAGGAAGATCGCACCCGCAATCAAAAAGCCCTTTTTGTGGCGCATGACAAACGCGCCCGCTTGCTGGGCTTTCTCCTTGACCGCCTTGGCCGCCATGCCGGTGGCCTCCGCAGTCTTGGCGGTGTTCCCGACAGCTTGACCGGCGCGCTTGGCGGCAGCGTATTCCTTTTTGATGGCCTGTTTCTGCTGCCAGCGGGAGATGGGGTTGCTGGCAAGCTGGGGATTTTCCCGCAGGGACTTCTGATACAAGGCGTTCACATTGGCCTTCTCCAGCTTCTGCTCGGCCTGGGCCGCCTTGCGGTAGGGCTTCAACTTGTGGCTGCGGTAGCCTTCCCGTGCAAGCCTAACGCCGGTCTCGGCAGCCTCCTCGGACTTGTGGGCGCTCTCCACGCCCACATTGTCCTGTTCGGTCTCCCGGATTTCCTTGTGGAGCTTCCCCAGAGCGGCATTGGCGGGGGTATCCCGCACCGCATGGGACAATTTGGAGGGCGGCTTCTTCTTGTCCTCCAGCACCAGCTTGGTGGTCACTTTGCCGGTCTCCGGGTCCACCGTCTTTTGCCGGACCTGCTTTTTGGGGATTTTGGCCTGCGCCTTGTCTGCTTTGGCGGCGGCCTTGTCCGCCTTACGGATGGGCTTCTCCAGAGCCGGGTCAGCCCGTTCCTCGTCCGTAAAGCGCAGGCGCGGTTCCTTATTCAAACCATTCCCCCAACATGAGGGAGGCCGTCATGTAGCGCAGCTCCACATAGACGGCCAGCCCCACAGGGTCACGGGAGGGGTGCTGAAGCAGATGGGCGTAGATCTGCGCCACCACATTGGCCAGCAGCTCGGACTGCCCGCCCTCGAAGATGACGATGGCCGGGACGCCGTTCATGGCGCACCAGATTTCCGTCAGGCGCAGCAGGCCCGCCTCGCCATCCTCATTCAGCTCCATTTCCTGATCCGCCGCCGTGCGGGTCTCGCTGACGGCATCGGCCAGCTCGGTGAGCAGCTGGGTGCGCTCACCCTCCAGGGCATCGTCAAAAAACATCATGGTATTCAGTTCGGTGTTGGGTTTCATGGTCATTCATCCTCCTTTTTCAGTTCCTGGGGTTTGGTGGTCATAATGCGGTACAGCTCGGTGTTCTTGGGGAAATGGTCCACGAAAGGCAGGATCGTGGAGCCATAGAACAGCAGGCCCTCGCCCTCGCTGGAGTGGGTCACATAGGAAAGCTGGTGAGGGGAAATGCCCAGCTGCTTGGCGAGAATCTGCCGGTCCCCGCCCGCCTGGTTGAGCATATACACGAAGTCGGAGTTCTCAAAGATGTTCTCCACCTCGCGGGAAGAAAGCAAGTCTTTGACATTCTGCGTGATGCCGGTGGGGATGCCGCCCCATTTTCTGAACCGCTTCCAAATC
>CABSMJ010000044.1 GCA_902478785.1 uncultured Oscillospiraceae bacterium | reverse complement strand
GGGGGGGGCAAACCCCCCCGCCCCGCCTTTTTTTCCAAGGGCGTCGGGTCCGGCACGGCCCGGAACCGGCGTATCCAACCTTATGGGGCCCTTGCCCCGGAAAGGAGTATCTATGGCATCCAATCGAATCGGCCGCATCAACGAAGAGATCCAGCGGGAGCTGAGCGAACAGCTGCGCCGTCTGAAGGACCCCCGGGTCTCCCAGACCGGCATGGTCTCCGTCACCCGGGTGGACACCACCGGTGACCTGCGCTACGCCCGTGTCTATATCAGTGTCCTGGACAAGAGCCAGGAAAAGGACGTGCTCAAGGGGCTCAAGTCTGCAGCAGGCTTTCTGCGCCGGGAGCTGGGCCGGACGCTGCAGCTGCGCTACACCCCGGAGCTGCAGTTCCTGCCCGACGACTCCATTCAGCACGGCGCCCACATCCTGGAGATGCTCCGGGACATCGAGCGCCGGGAGGAGCAGCGCTCTGAGGGAGAGGAGGAACCCCAATGACCACACAGGAGACCGCCGCGCTGCTGCGCACCTATGACAACGTTCTGATCCTGACCCACCGCCGCCCCGACGGCGACACCATCGGCTGCGCCTCCGCATTGTGCATCGCCCTGCGGCAGCTGGGCCGGACGGCCTATCTCCTCTACAACCGGGAGACCACGGAGCACTTCCTGCCCTACGCCCAGGAGTTCTGGGCCCCGGAGGACTTCACTCCCGACCATGTGGTCAGCGTGGACATCGCCTCGCTGTCCCTGCTGCCGGAAAACGCCGAAGTCTATCGGGACCGGATCGAGCTGGCCATTGACCACCATCCCTCCTTTGAGCACTTTGCTCCCCAGAGCTGTGTCATCCCCGAGCGGGCCGCCTGCGGCGAGATCCTCTATGAGATCATTGAGCAGATGGTCTCCGTCAACCCGGAGATTGCCCTGCCGCTGTATGCTGCCGTGGCCACCGACACCGGCTGCTTCGTCTACTCCAACACCACCGCCAACACCCATCGGGTGGCTGCGGAGCTGATGGACACCGGTATCGACTACCGGGCCGTCAACAAGATCCACTTCCGCACCAAGAGCCGCAAGCGTCTGGCCATGGAGGCCCACATGGTGGACACCATGGAGACCTATGACGAGGGCCGGCTGGTGCTCATGACCATTCCCCTGTCCCTGATGGAGGAGATCCAGGCCACTGAGGGAGACGCCGAGGACCTGTCCTCCCTGGCGGGCCTGGTGGAGGGCAACGACTGTGCCGTGACCATGCGGGAGCTCAAGCCCGACGAGTGGAAGATCTCCGTCCGCACCGGCGCCCGGGTCAACGCCACCCGGGTGTGCCAGCTGATGGGCGGCGGCGGACACAAGTCGGCGGCAGGCTGCACCCTCTCAGTCCCCCTGGAGGAGGCCAAGCGCCAGGTGCTGGAGGCCTACTTCACCGTTTCCAAGCAGAGCTGAGCCCCTTTCGCTCTGCCCTTTTCGGCGCCCAGGCGCCCATCTTTCAGCCATCAGGAGGCACTCTATGCCCAACGGAATCCTCATCATCGACAAGCCCGCTGACTGGACCAGCATGGACGTGTGCGCCAAGCTGCGGGGCATCCTGAAGGAGCGGCGGATCGGCCACGGCGGGACCCTGGACCCCATGGCCACCGGTGTTCTGCCCGTCTTTGTGGGACAGGCCACCCGGGCCGTGGAGTTTGCGGAAAACGGGGAAAAGGAGTATGTGGCCGGGCTGCGGCTGGGCCTCACCACCGACACCCAGGACAGCACCGGCCAGGTGCTGGAAACCTGCCCTGTCTCCGTGGACCGCGGGGAGCTGGAGGCCATTCTGCCCCGCTTTACCGGTCCGCTGGAGCAGATCCCGCCCATGTACTCCGCGGTGAAGATCGGCGGACAGAAGCTCTACGAGCTGGCCCGGAAGGGCCGGGAGGTGGAGCGCAAGCCCCGACCCATCACCATCTTCTCCCTGGAGGTGCTGGAGCAGAGCTCCCCCACGGACTATGTGCTGCGGGTGCGCTGCTCCAAGGGGACCTACGTCCGGACACTGTGCCACGACATTGGCCAGGCTCTGGGCTGCGGCGGCTGTATGAGCAGCCTGCGGCGGACCATGGCCGCAGGCTTCACCCTGGACCAGGCGGTGACTCTGGACCAGGCCCAGGAGCAGGGCGAAGCGCTGCTTCTGCCTACCGACAGCCTTTTCTCCCACTACCCCGTCTTTTTGCTCAAGTCGGAGCGGGCGGAAAAGCGGGTCCGCAACGGCAATCCCCTCTCCGTCTCCTCCCTGACCGACGGGACCTACCGGGTCTACAGCCAGCAGAGGGAATTCCTGTGCCTGAGCCGCTGCACCGCAGGCACCCTGACCTCTTTGAAAAATTTCTTCGGCGGCTAATTGCTGCCGCTCTTCCCCTACATTTTTCCGCGCGTGGTGCGGTCCGCCCTTTCCTGGACCGCCCGTGTATGAGCTTTTGTGAAAGGATAGGTCTTTCCCATGAACCAGAAAGTCATTGCACTGGGTTTTTTTGACGGTGTCCACCTGGGGCACGGCGCGCTGCTGCGCCGGGTGACGGAGCGTGCCCGAGAGGCCGGCGCCTCCCCTGCCGTGGTCACCTTTGACCGGGCTCCCAAGTCCCTGGTCACCGGAAAACCCGTCTCCCTGCTCAACTCGCCTGAGGACCGGCGGGATCTGATCCGCCGCTTCTACGGCATCGAGGACGTGGTCATGCTGCCCTTCGATCAGAAGATGATGACCATGCCCTGGCAGGATTTCATCAACGTGGTCCTGGTCAAGGACCAGCACGCCGCCCATCTGGTGGCCGGCCACGATTTCCACTTCGGCTACAAGAACCAGGGGACCCCGGAGCTGCTCCAGCGCAGCTGTGCCCAGCTGGGCCTGGGCTGCGACATCATCCCCGAGGTAACGCTGGACGGCATCACCGTCAGCTCCACCCATATCCGCCAGTTGGTGACGGAGGGCAATATGGAGGAGGCCGCCCGTTTTCTGGGCCATCCCCACACCCTCACCGGCACCGTCCGCCACGGGCACAGCATTGGCCATGCCCGTCTCTTCCCTACCGCCAATCTGATCGTCCCCCATAACGTGCTGGTGCCCAGTCACGGGGTGTATGCCACCCAAGCCTGCCTGGCCGACGGCCGGACCTTTGCCGCCGTCACCAACGTGGGCACCCGTCCCACCGTCAACAACGGCACCAACGTGACGGTGGAGGCCTACCTTTTGGACTTCAGCGGCGACCTGTACGGTCAGACGCTGCGGTTAGAATACCACCGCAAGCTGCGGGGCGAGATCCAATTTGACTCTCTGGAGGCCCTCAAGGCCCAGATCAGCCAGGACATCGAGAGCACCCGGAACTACTTCCAGGCCCAGTGAGTCCCTCTTCCCTTCCCCGCCGCACATCACAATACTGAAGAAAAGGAGCCGGTCTTATGCAGTACTTTGACAACGACTACATGGAGGGAGCCCATCCCCGTATCCTGCAGCGCCTGATGGAGACCAATCTGGAAAAGACCCCCGGCTACGGCACGGACGACTACTGCGCCAGCGCCCGGAAAAAGATTCTGGACGCCTGCGGCTGCCCAGAGGGTGAGGTCTACTTCCTCGTGGGCGGCACCCAGACCAACGCCACGGTCATCGATGCAGTGCTTCGGTCCTGGCAGGGCGTGGTGGCCGCTGATACGGGCCACATCGCCGTTCACGAGGCCGGCGCCATCGAATTCGGCGGCCACAAGGTGCTGACGCTGCCCCACAAGGACGGCAAGCTGCCGGCTCAGGCCCTGAAGGCCTATCTGACCACCTACTGGGGCGACGCCACCCACGAGCACATGGTGGAGCCGGGCATGGTCTACATCTCCCACCCCACTGAGCTGGGCACCCTCTACACCAAGGCGGAACTGGAAGAACTGCACCAGGTCTGCCAGGAGTATCACCTGCCCCTGTTCGTGGACGGCGCCCGGCTGGGCTACGGCCTGGTGGCCCCCGGCACCGATGTGACGCTGGAGGTGCTGGCCCAGAACTGCGACGTATTCTACATCGGCGGCACTAAGGTGGGCGCATTGTTCGGCGAGGCCGTGGTGGTCCCCCGGAAGGGTCTGGTGAGCCACTTCTTCTCCCTCATCAAGCAGCACGGTGCCCTGCTGGCCAAGGGCCGGCTTCTGGGCCTCCAGTTCGACACCCTCTTTACCGACGGGCTCTACTGGGAGATCTCCCGGAACGCCATTGCCATGGCCCAAAAGCTCAAGGAGGGCTTCCGGGCCAAGGGCTATCCCTTCTACTTTGAGTCCCCCACCAACCAGCAGTTCTTCCTGATGGAGGACAGTAGGCTGGCGGAGCTGTCCAAGGTGGTCAGCTGCAGCTTCTGGGAAAAGGTGGACGCCACCCACACGGCGGTCCGCTTCTGCACCAGCTGGGCTACCAAAGAAGAAGACGTGGATGCGCTGCTGGCGCTGATCTAACTGCATGGGGAGAGGCGTTGCCTCTCCCCTCTTTTTTACAGGAGGTATCCCATGAGTGCTTTCCTCTATCTGGCCTCTGACCACCCGCTGCCGGAGCGGCCCAATCCCCACCTCCGCACCTTGTCCGTCCGAGAGGCTCTGGATCTGGGCATGGAGGTCCCGGATTTTCTCCTGGAGCCAGAGGTGGACCAGGATGCGCCCGACACGATTTTATGGAGCGATCTGGAGCTCCACATCGATACAGACGCCCCGCTTCCAACAGGCCTGGGCCCGGATGACGACTTCGCCGTCTGGCCCATGGAGGAAAAGCTGCTGGATATGCAGACGGAAAAGCCCTACTGTGCCTGTGTGGAGTGGGGGCAGTACAGCCCCGGCCGGGGCCGGCTGCTGCTGGAATATCTCCGGGAGCAGATGCAGCACACCAGAGAGCTTGAATTCTGGCACATCTGGCTGGACGGCGCCCTGGACCATCCCCTCCGGCAGGCAGTGATCCCCCTGACGGAGCTGACCGTGGAAGACATCAGTGAGCTGGCCCAGGTGGACTTCTCCCAGGAGCCGCCCACGGACTACTGTTTTCGCATCATCCGCTGAGTGCGCGGTTCACTTCAGCGCACAAAAAAGCTTCGGAGCCGTTCGGTCCGCATGGATAAGGATGTTAAGAAAGACTTTTGACAGAGTGTGAATCAGATCGGTTTTATGGATTTGTGACGAAATCCAAATCACTGGAGGCACACGAAATGAGAAGGCCAAAGCTTAACTTATCCTACTATGAGCAGGACGGAGTGCTATTGCCGAACATTCGCATCTCAGATCAGCCAGAGGACGATTCACCTTTGGGGAGATATGGCCGCATGGCGCTTGCTTATCTGCGCGAGAATCACCCGGAGAGGTATGCCGTCTTGAAGATGGACGGAATCCTCATGAAAACGATGCACAGAGTCCAGCGGGATGCTCTGGAGCGGATGGAGTATCTGACCCAACAAATGCTGCTTGACGAGCCCATGCCGGAGACGGAGGATATTCTGGAACGCGCACGCCATTGGAATGATCTAAAAAGTATGGCGGAAGAAATCGTTTTGCAGACAATTGTATTCCTTGTATGATAGTGCAGACCGGGAGGGGCATGATGCCCCTCCCGGTTACTTTGTCCTGTATCAAAGTAGTCAGCTCTGGTTTTTTTCCGGTCTTACGATTTTATATCCCATTCGGAAAACGGTCTTGATATAGGTGGGATGCTTGGGATCAGGCTCCAGCTTCTGCCGTAGACGCCAAATCGTATTATCTATAGTATTCGTGCCCAATTCATAGTCCTCGCCCCAGGCTGCATTGTAGAGCTGCTCCCGGCTGAACACACGCCCAGGGCAGCAGGCCATGCAGTAAAGAATAGAGAACTCTCCATAGTTCAGGCGGATCTCCACATCGGCTTTCGTTACTCTCCGCTGCGCTGGAAATATCTCAATATCACCCAGAGCCAAAGCAGAAGATTCAGGGGCAGCAGCATGGACAATCTGAACATCTTTTCCCTGTAAGGCTTCCAGGATGGAGCGAAAGACACTTCCGTCTGGGTCAGAAGTATGGATCACTATAATCTCTTTCATACGATTCCCTCCATGGGTCAACGACCCTGATATCATGTCCCTTCTGGCATAAAGAAAACGGCGGCCTTGATTTCTCAAAACCGCCGTCAGGCTACTGTATTATGTCAGGGCGCATGGATGACCAGCCGCCGAAACAACGGTTTTTTTATTATCCGTTTTTCGCGGCTTGTGTCTGGGTGGTATATACAAAAGGGAAAAGCGATTAGTCCTCCCAATACACCGTTCCCTGCTCAATCTGCTTCAAGATTTCGGCCCATGCTTCGGGCGTAAACTTGGACTCGTCATCATGGCTTACGGAGATCAAATTCAAATCTCCAGCCTCCAAGAGTAAATCTGCACTATCCATACTTTGTGCATCGTCCATGCTGATGGGCGTAGTGGTATCCGTACTTTTGTCGCCACCAACAAGCTGCACCTCATAGTTGGAGTTGTTGTCTCCCCCATTGAGATCGATGCCCACCAGATTAGAATTATCATAAGTCATGCCCGTAATGGTGCGGGAAGAAGTGTCGTCTTGCTCCGGCTGAGTGGCAGTATTGGCAGAAGCGGCAAAAGCGGTCGTGGCTCCAACCACTACAACTAAAGCCAACGCACAAGCGATGGTAGATGTCTTTTTGAATTTCATAATTGCTTCAATCCTTTCTGTGATTGCATTTTTCCCAAAATGGCTACATAAAGCGGACATACCGTTTCTCCGTTCCTCCATTTTAATTAACATCAACGCATAAGAGGAGCGATTTTTTGCGCCCATCATACGGATAACCCAGGCATCACACGACAACTCCATATCCCGGTTGGCGAGAACATACATGACCCAAACAAACGGATTAAACCAATGGATGCAGAGCACAGCAGCAAAGAGAATTTTTGTGATTGCGTCAAAGCGCCGAATGTGGACATATTCATGGG
>CABSMJ010000043.1 GCA_902478785.1 uncultured Oscillospiraceae bacterium | reverse complement strand
GGCCGGTGATGACCGCACGGCCATCCTCCCCGGTGGTGTAGACGCCGTTGTTGGGACCAATGACCGTCCCGGCGCCGTCTGTGACCAGGAACTCCACGCCGGCCAACGGCTCCCGGTCTGTGCCTTTGATGAACTTTTCCAGGACGAGGGTCGTCTCTGGCTCATTGTACACATACAACGTCTGGGTGTCGTTTGGGTGGACCACCACCGTCTGGGTCCGGGTGGCCTCGTCGATGGTGTACCCTGGAATCGAGGCCGTTTCCGTTGCTACGATAGTGCCAACCACCCCGGAAATAGTGATCTTCCCCTCCCGGTCGGTGTAATAGAGGCCGTTTGAGGAGAGCTGGCCGTTTTCATCCGGGACATAGGCCCCATCCGCATAGGTGATCTTGAACTCCACGCCCTCCAGCGGCTCATGGGTGCCGGAGCTGCTCCGCTTGACGATGACCAGATTGCCGGCAGGGGCATTGCGGAACTCCAGTCCCACCGTTTCGCCGCTGCGGATCAGAGCATACTGGGGACTGTCGTCCAGCAGGTAGCCGGGCTTGGCCCGGACCTCCCGTGCCACCACTGTGGTGCCGGGGGTGAGACCCTCCACCAGGATCTCACCCGCACTGTTGGTCACATAGCGGCCGTTGTTGGTGCCAATGAAGTTGCCGCTGCTGTCTGTCAGCAGGAACTCTACATCGGAGAGCGGTGTGTGCTTCTCATCATCCGAGACCTTCGTGATGAGCAGGGACCCCAGCGGGGCATTGCCGAACCGGAGGGTGACCACGTCCTGCTCCTTGCCGGAGATGTAGACGGTCTGGGGCTCGGAGTCAATGAGGTGGCCGTCCGGGCTTTCCAGTTCCTGGCAGATATAGGTGCCCTCTTTTAGCCCCGTGACTGTAAAGGACCCATTTTTCGAGGTCACATATTCGCCAATGACCGTCCCCTCTGTGCCGGAGGTCTCGCCGCTGAGGTAACGCAGCTCGAATCGCGCGCCCTCCAGCGGCAGCTTCGTCGCACGATCATACTTGTAAACGACAAGCGCACTGAGAGGCGTGTTGTCCACGACCAGCTCTTTGCTGGCACCGGCCTCCAGATAGAACTCGTAAACACCATCATCCTGGATGGAGAATCCCGTCGGACTCTCCTCCTCGACGACCTTGTACCAGCCCCTATTGATATCGGTTAAGGTGATGCGGCCCGAGGAGTCCGTGTAGTACGTCCCAAGGTCATTGATTTCGCCAGTGGTGGTATTGTCCGAAGCATAATAGATATGGAAACGTGCGTTTTCAAGCGGATCTTGTGTGATGGAATTCCGCTTGATGACCGTGAGCGACGGTTTGACCGCGTTGAAGAAGCGCACCGTCCGGGTGACGCCCGCCTCCAGAGAGATGGTCTGGGGGATCTCACTGATAATGACGTTGGATGGTACGTTGACCTCCGAAATTTCGTAGCTGCCGGGGTCCACCTCCAGGAAGGCCCGGCCCTCGCTGTCTGTATCCACGGTGTCTTGGAAATCCCCGTCGATCTGTCGGACCTGGTAGGTAACTCCCTCGATGGGAGAGCCATCGGCAATATTCCGCTTGACGATCTCCAATCCGGGCCGGGTGTAGTCCTCAAACCGTGCCTCGCTGATCTTGCCGGGCCGCAGGGCAATGGTCTGCTCACTGGCAGTCCGCACAAACGGCTCCGGAACGGACTCCTCCTTGACGATGAACACGCCTGCGGGCAGGTCCTCCACCAGGGCGGTCCCGTCCGGTCCGGTGGAGACGGAGGTGGAATAGGCGCAGGTGACGCCCTTGATGGAGTAGACGGCATTTTCCACAGGAGAGCCATCGGCAGCCGAGGTCTTGATGACCTTGATGCCGGGCAGCTCCTCGTCCTCGGCGGTGACGGTGTACTGCTTATCGCCGTCAGTAACGCTGACGTAGACGCTGTGGGGCGTCGGGTCCAAGGCGTAGCCCGCTGGGGCCTCCTGCTCCACAAAGGACCACAGGCCCTCGGTGACATCGTGGACCTCGATGTATCCCCCGCCGGAGGTCACGTCGCTGCCGACGATCTGGCCGTCCAGGTAGATGTTGTAGACCGCGCCATCCAGTCCCCGGTCCGTACCAGCGATGACCTTCTGGAAGGTGATGTCGCCATCTCCGGCTGGAGGGGCCGGCTCATCCGGATCACCCGGCTGGGGTTCATCTGATGTCACAACTTTGCGGTCGCTGTGGTAGGCGAAGAAGGACTGCCGCCCGGACACGCTGGAAGTAGCCAGTACCGCCCACTTGGAGTTCCCATCCTCCACGATGGAGGCGTGGATGCCCTGGGCGGCGTATTCCTCCACCTGGGCTTGCAGTTCCGCGTCCTCGTTGGCTTTCTGGCCCAACAGCCAGTTGTAATACTCAACGTACTGGTCGTAGGTATCTGCGTTGGCAAAGCCTCCGGCGTCGATGTCGCCGCTAGGATCACCGCCCGCCGATTTATCGCTCTGATTGTCCCAGATGTACGTCTGGAGCGCCATGAACAGGGAGCCGGGGATCTCGCCGGTGTAGTCGGAGATGTAGCTCATCATCCATTTGACGTTCTCTTTGGTGATGGCGTCCATCTCGCCCAGGCCGGTCTCAGCCACCGCCGTCTCCCACAGGGCGTCTGCGTCGGCCCCGGTGGCGGAGCGGTAGGTGTAGGACTGCAAAAAGCTCTCCGTGCCATAGCGGTAGGAGTAGCCCAGATCCATGCACCAGAGCTGCCGCCCGGCCGCCGTGGGCGGGCGGTAGGAATAGGACTGCCCGTTGGAGTTAAGCCGTGTGGTCCAGAGGTCAGGGTTGGTCACCGGCGTGATCCCCACACCGGTGGACTCCGTTGCCATCGCCGCCGTGGGCAGGAGCGTGAGCACTGTCAGCAGAGTCAGAAGCAATGTGACGATTCTCTTTTTCATATAGCCTCCTTCATAAAAATAGCTTGCATTCCAGAAACGAGAAAAAAGCCCCCGGCTCCGAGAAATTCTTGGAGCCGGGGGCTAAATGAGCTGCATATAAATACGGTATCTGTTCATGTCACTTCTCCACAGCCTGCACCATCCAGCGGTATTCCCGCTGGTCGCACACACGTATATAATGTCAGCCGATTATCTGGCGTGGCAGCTGTCCCGCTGGTATCTGTCTCCAGGACCTTTTCCACAGACACGACTTCGTAGGTCCGGGTGCCCAGCTTCGTGGTCCAGGTGATCGTATCACCAGATTCCAAGGTATGGATCTTGCCAAAATAATTGTTCGTTCCACGATTGTGCGCCGCAATGCAGCAATTTCCATCCCACAGGCTTGTATTGGAGAAGTGACCCGCTCCCTTAGCCAGTGTGGCGCTACCGGTCCCCTCATAGACCTTGACGCTCAGGCCGATGGCCGGAATTTTCAGGGTACCCAGGCTGCCGTTGGCGTAATAAAGGTCTGAGGTCACTTCGGTATAGCCTGAGCCGGCAGATCCAGTCGAAGACACCCCGCCGCTGATGGTAGGATAGTTCACAGGCCCCATCTGCGTAACCAGGCCGCCGTCCAGAGCGCCCGGCACCAGATTGGGCGTCAAAGGCGTTCCCGATCCGGGGAGATAGCTGGTCGGGGAACCGAATGTAGGGGGGATCAGAGCGGTGTTTTTGCTCCGGTCCACATTGGGATTCTCCCATTCGTAGATCGTTTCGTCACTTGTGGGCCGGGCGAACAGATAATCGTCCGGTGCCTCCATTGTGTACTCTAATGCGCTGGCCTGGCCGACGCAAAGTGCGCACAGCATGGCCGCCAGAAATAAGACCCGAATTTTCAAGCGTGATCATCTCCTCTTTTTGATCTTTTGGAACACAAACACACCTCCGGCAGTCAATGCGATTGCCGCGCCGCCTGCCAGCAGGGGAATCTTCACCGCGGAGAGACTCACAGAGGACTTGGCAGTTCCCTCTGATGCCTGTGTGCTGCCGAAGATCGCTGTATAGGTCACAACATCGCAGTCGGGCTTGGCCACCTCGCCGGTATAATCCGCGGTTACGGTGTAGCCTGTGGCATAGCGGGAGCTGCTGGTGCCGGTGTAGCTTGCGGTAGCGGTATAACGGGTGATGATCCCACCCACGCCGTCTGTCTGTTCCGTGCTGTCCCATTGGACATCCGCCAGGGTCAGGGTCTTTCCGTTCTCCTCGATGCTTTTTGGAATGAGGGAGACATCCGCCTCCGACAAGTTCGGATAGCTTCGGCTGGCAGAGAGAGCCTGGGTCTTGGTGGCGTAGCCATCCACGGTCACCTTGACCGTCGTGTGATCCAGCTGCAAGGTCCCGGTGTAGCCGTCCTCCGTGGTGACCTCCAGCTCCGCGCTCAGCTGCTGCAGGATGGTTTCCATATCGTCGGTGCTGCTGGCTTGGGTGACCGTCTCAATGTGAGGCTTGGTGTCCACGCCCACCTCATTTTTCCGAGTCATGTCCAGTAGATAGTACTGGCGGCCATTGCGCACGAAGTCCTCTGTGGGAATGCCGGAGGGGTCATCTGACAGGGACAGCTGATAGACCTTGTTGATGCGGGGTTCCTCTGCCTCGCCATAGGTGTACTCCTCCACGGAGATGGGGTAGAAGATGACGCTCTGGCCGGTAGAGGTTTCTTCCCCGGCAGCCAGAGCAGGGACACTCCCGGTCATGATGATGGCCAGGGTAAAAAGGGTTGTCAGGATTCGTTTCATGGTCATTCCTCCGTGTTTTGATGATAGCTGGCCTGGTTTTCCTTATCTGCTCTCTCCTTGGCAGGCATCCCCCCTTTCTTTCTGCCAGCTGCGCTGCTGCAGGTATTCGTTCCAGTCCTTCCCCCTGGGCGGCTTCTTGATTTTTACGGTGTACCCAAGCTTTTCGTACTTGGTCTGGAACTGTTCCGCCGCCGTCTGCCCAGGGCCATCCGCATCCAGGCACAGGGCAATCTGTCGGATGGCGGGGTTGTCCCGCAAGTATGTGTCCAGGGCTCCTTCATACAGGCCGCACAGGGCGACGGCGTTGCTGGTAACCTGCCGGTGCAGGGTGAGGTAGCTCATTAGGTCGATGGGTGCCTCAAACACCAGCGCCCAATCCAGGTCCGGTCTGCTGGGGAGGCGGAATCCAATGCTCTTGTCGCTGCCAGACACATCTCCTTTGAAACCGGGTCCATTCTGATCATACGTTCCTCGCTGATTGGCGAATCTGGGTACTCCCTCAGCATCTCTGCCCACAAATACACAGTTATGGTGCAGGGCGTCCTCATACAGCAGGCCGGAACTGAGAAAAGCACGAATCACCTGCGGCGCGATACCTCTCTTCCGAAGATAAGCAAATACATGGCGGTGATCTGCGTTTGCGGGGGGAAGCATGAACAGCGCGCGTTCTTCCTTTGGCTGAGCTTGTGGCGATGATCTGGCTGGTGCATCCCTGGACCGCCCATGGTAGGCCAGCAGGCACTTCACCGCCTCTTGGAAACTCTTGCCGCAGAACCACTGGAGAAACGCAATGGCATCCCCGCCAGTCTTGTCAGAGTAGCGAAACCACGTGCGTCGATTCCTGATGCGGAGGCTGTCCATCTCCTTGGTGGTATGATACCTGCCGATCTGTCTGACCTGGTATCCCAGGTGCTCCAGCAGGTCCGGCAGATCCGTCTCTCTGGCGATCTGCATTTCCGTGTCCGAAAAACGATGATCTGTTCTTGTCTCCGTATACTTCACCTCCCAAAAGCAAAAACAGCCCGGAGAGAGCTTTTATGAAAAGCTCTCTCCGGGCTGTTCTGTTTATTTAATAGTTGAATATTGGGCATTAAGCGAACATTCAGTGTTCGTCCATGCCTATACCGCATACTCTTTAGGCGGACACTTCCGTCAGCCGAATCTGATGAGTTTTCCCATCTTTTAAGACCTCAAACGACGCCAAATCAAGTTCGATTGTCTGGGGGGATGGATTTGCTACCTTAACCACGCCCTGTTTCACACCGTCAATTTCAATGCCGAGCAGATATTCTGAAACCACATTGTTCTCCATAACAGCTCATCTCCATTTTGTTGCAAAAATGCCGCATGATCTGCCTTGTCGCCTATATCATAATGTGGGTATATTTACCCAAGTCAGAATCAGTGAGGCGAGAGACTATTCATGCGGCATATTCATTATATGCTACATTTTAAATGCCTGTCAAGTCCTGCTGGGTTTGCAGCAACGCACAAAAGCTGCTCAGGACATCCGGTCTGAGCGGATGTCCTGAACAGCTTTTCCTGCTTGGTTCGTTCATCATCCGATGGCGGTTGACCAGTCGGCATCATACCCTGGCTTTTCCGGTTCGGATTCCGCCTCTACGGGGGTGTTCTCTGCCAGTGTCGATTCCAGGTCCTCCCCTTCCTCTTGACGGGTTCCAGAGGCTTCCCCAACCGCTTCTGCCGCGTCCAGTGCCTCGGTGATCAGGTCCAGAACGAATTCCCGCTGCGTATATTTACGGCCCAGGTGCTTGCTCTCCCGCTCCAGGTACCGCTTGATCCGCTGGAAGAGTTCCTCTGAGATCTGAAATGCCATCGTTCTGTTTCCCTTATTCTCCATGCTGCTTTTCCCTCCATTTTCTTTCATCTCGTAGTATTCCATAAGCAGTTGGGTGATGTACTGGCTGGTGGTCTGGCCTGCTTTTTCCCGCTCCTCACATACCTTCGTATGGAGGGCCAGGTCGATCTGGGCGCATAGGTTTTTCGTCTCTGCCATTCTGTACTGGCCTCCTTCCTTGATGGTAACGCAAGTATACCCAGAAAGCATTGTGAAAGCTATTACCAACACCAACAAAGAATGGCGAACAAGCGCAGCATAAGTACCATGCGCCCGACCCCTTCTGAAAAGCAAAGAGGCCCCCAAAGTTTACCGTTGCGAATGGAAAACTTCGGAGGTGCGGGAAAGCCGGAGAGTTCGAAACACTTCAATGCTGAAATTGCCGCATTTGCATCTCTCTGGAGCGTGATTTTTAGGAAACGAGGTCTGGTTTTCAATAGTTTGACTTTTTCCTGTTATTTAGCCAGCATTTTTTGTAAAAACGCAGAAATGCCGCACTTTCGTGCGGCATTTCTGCTGTGCATCTTTTTTATCAACACATTTTGGTCCGAGTGGCGGGATTTGAACCCACGGCCTCTTGGTCCCGAACCAAGCG
>CABSMJ010000042.1 GCA_902478785.1 uncultured Oscillospiraceae bacterium | reverse complement strand
GGCTGTCAACGGCGGGCGCAGCCCGTTCATCTTGACCGTTGACTGGCTCGGCTGGATTTGCTCCCACTTGTGGGATTGCCTTTCTACGATTTATACGGATAATCGTATTCTTTCTTCTATGCGTCTGGCTCTGTGATAACTGATGTATTGAATTGTGAAAATGATAAAGGTGACGCAAACAGATTATTGGGAAATAATAGGTGTAGAGGATTATTCTTCAATGGATGGTTCACAATCCTTTAGAAAAAACCTCAATGACATAACAGTGGTCGTAATTTTATATTTTGTTTCTGTATCGACTCCATCGGCCAAGCCTTCCATCATTTTTTCAATATCGCCAACTTTAACTTTTGCCATTTTTGCTATCGTAGCTTTAGATAGGTGATGGTAGGATATAAGCACTTCCAAAAAGGCACTTGCTTTCAAATCGGCTTCTTCACAAGTAATAACATAGAGAAACATTATCTTATCTATTATCGTGTGTTTCCCTAAAACACATTGTAAATTTCCGTTGGCAATATTATTGATCTGCTCCACAGATAACCCTAAATATTTTGCAAGGGTATTTACATTAAATTCATACTTTTCGAGTAATGTTTTGACTTTTTCAGATATATTTTCTATCACAATCATACCGATCACCTAAATGTCATCAAAATAAGCAAACAGGCAGCAACCTCGCCTTTGCAAAGTCGCTGCCTATTTGTGTTGTTTAGCTCTGCGTCTATGCGTCTGGCTCTTATTATTCTCATTCCAAAGTACCATGATATTTTTTGAAAAAGTGTATATATGATATTCCACCTGGAATACCAATCCACACGATCATAGTGCATAAAGTCACAATCTCAAAATTAGATATCGTCAATGTGCAAGCAATATATAACAGGACAACCGGAAATGAAATATAGCCAATAATTTTATGTGCAATATTCCATGTATCTTCATCTTGTACCGTCCACGGCAAACGCAACCCAGTATGTTTGGTGTATGGGAGTTTGGACGACACAATTCCTGCAAATAATATCACACATGAAACCAATGCCATAGCAAACATTTTTTCGCCATTTTCTGAAAATGTGATAATATCAAATGCAACTAACAAAGAAAAGGCAATCCCTACGATTAGAACACTAATATTGAAGAAGGTTGTTATACGCAAAATGCCAAGCCGCAAGTCATCGGTAGTTACACTTGTAAGCAAAGCTAAATTGCGATACAGAACAATTAGCGTCGCAAAAACACACAAGCCCACTAACAAAATTGATACAATTTCATTTTTCACAAGTAAGGCAATCAGCATAGTTATGAAAGAAAAGAAAACAATCAATCCTCTCTTTTTGTTAGCTTGGAGTAACAACTTTTCCTTTTGATTTTTCTTTGCAAGCTGTTCATTCAGCTTTGACAATTCCTCGGATAAATCCTTGTTAGATTTATCTTCCGCTTCAATACCGAGAAGCTGACTTACAGATACATTAAGCAGCTCCGCCATACGAATTAGAACATCTGCGTCTGGAACAGATAAACCATTTTCCCATTTTGAAACCGTTTGCCGTACAACATTTAACTTTACTGCCATTTCCTCTTGGCTCATACCTTTAGCTTTTCGGAAATGTTTTATATTCTTATCAATCATGTTCTTCACACTCCTTATGGTTACTATTTTACAAATAGACCATTTCAGATACAAGCAATGAGAATTAACATTGCATAAATGCAGTCCTTGAGAAAGTAAATGGTAAGGAAAATAGCGAAAAACAATGCTTACATCGATCTGCTACTACATGATACAGTATATCATACAGCTATAAATTTTCCTACGATGTTCCCTTTGTTCGGAATAGCGGAAATGGCTATCTTTATTTTTTGCTTCTCTATGATACATGAGCATTATTTCAGGGCATCCTCCAGCCATTTCCGGGAGCGCTTCCGTTCCCGCTGGAGATCCCGGTCGATCTTGTCATAGTCCAAGGGCTTGAGGCACTGCTCCAAAAAGGCGTCCGACAGCTCCGTGCTCATGTGGGAGCCGGTGTCTCCCAGCAGTGTCAGCGTGGTGAATCGGTCCGATACCGCATGAGGCACCGCGGCAAACTCCTTCTTGAAAAAGAGGGAGAAGCAGGAGGCGTGGAAGGAGTCGGTGAGGATATATCTGGCGTTCTTGACGTAGTAGAGCCAGTCCTCCACTGTCACGTCCTTTTGCACGTGCTCAAATTCGAAGGTGTGGCGCAGGTCGTCCCGGGTCTCCCAGTTGGCCTGGGTGGCGCTGATGATCTTGATGCCGCACAGACGGGCCTGGAGTTTTCTGCGGAACTCCATCAGCTCCTTGTTGGGGAAGAGCATGTAGCAGAAGAGGAAGGGTTCCGTCTCGTTGCGCTGGGACTGCCGGGCCAGGGCCTCATACTCCTCCGGGTCCAGCAAAAAGACCGGATCCAGCACGAAATCCGCCTCTGCGCCGTAGCGCTCCCTGCACACCTCCACGCCGAACTTCTCCCGCACGCCGATCTTGTCAAAGCGCCGGTAGAGCTCGGCGTAGCCCTCGGCAGGCGGGGCGAACTCCCTGGCGCCGAAGGAGGCGCCGTAGGCGATTTTCTTGACGTCGTCTCCGGCGAAATCCAGCTGATAGTACTTGGAGCCCTCCGGGGAGAAGCGGATGTTCCACAGCTGATCGGAGCCCACCACCAGCGCGTCACAGCTGTGGGCGACGATGTGGGGATTGCCGGCAGGGAAGTAGTCGGAGCTGCACACATAGTTGCGCTTGGCAAAGTCCAGGAAGCGTCCGGTGGGGTGGGAGACAGCGTTGTCGATGGCCACCACGGAGTGATCTTTGGAAAGGGCCTTGTACAGGGCAAAGTTGGTCAAAGCGTTTCCGTGATTGGGCCCCCAGAACAGGACAAGGCCAATGTCAAAATGGCAGGCGGAAAACCCGCGGGCCAGGACGTTGTTGAGGCTCCGGGAGTCCTTTTGCCACTGCTGGAAGAAGATGTCCCGGAAGGGCGGCCGGGCAACGCTCTTGCGGATGTTGGGATTGGCGATAGAGAGAATCTCCTCCGCCTCCCGGCTGAATTGAGCCGTCTTAGTAAAGGAACCACGGATCTTATCATAGAGCCGCTGGCCCTTTTCCGTGTTGACGGTCAGGAAGGAGGTTCCCTTGCCGTCCTCAAAATGCTTGTCCAGATACCCGATGCCCCAGAAGTCCGCGGCGGTCAGGTCGCTGTATTTTTTGCCCTTAAAGGGGCAGTCGTAGCAGCTTTCCCGCAGGATCCAGTTGGACAGGAAGGAGCCTATATAGAGATCGCCGCCCTTGGGAGCGTAGGTCTTGCCGGAGGCATAGCGCAGATAGAGGCTGGCGGTCCAGCCGATTACATCTTTCTTTCGGAAATTGACCTCCACAATGGGGTCGTCCGGCCGCTGGAACTCCTTGAGATACTGGGCGAACACCCCGGGAGAGGGAACGCCGTGGCAGACCACATCCATGGTGTAGAGGTTGTCGTAGGGCTTGCCCAGAAACGCCAGCAGGCCCGCCATCTGACAGGCCGTTCCGGTGAAGAGCACCGTCTGCCCGTCCTCCAGCAGGTCCCGCACCTGGGGATAAACCTGCGCCGTGGCGCTTTGGACATACTTGGAGGTCTGCATGGCCCGAATGTCCTCCGGGCGGTTGCTGACAATGTGGTGCACGGAGAAATCCTTGTCGAATACGGCGCCGGCCACATAGCCGCCCTCTCGGAGGATCTGCTGGGCCAGCAGGGGGAACACGCCGCCGGAGGAGGCGCCCATTCGGACCGGGTCGGAGGCCTGCACCGCATGATAGACCCGGGGAAGGGGAGCGCCGGGGAGCTGGCGCTGGGTGGGGCACAGAGTGAGGCACAGCCCGCATTGGGTGCAGCGCTTCTCATCCACCCGGGGATAGAAGAACCCGTCGTCGCCCGGGACCATGGAGATGGCCCCGGTGGGGCAGCCACCGGCGCAGCTGCCGCAGCCCACGCAGTTTTTCACGCCGGAGATGTTGGGAGTACCGGCGGGGAGGATCTCCTGCCGGGGGTCCCATTCTTCGTGATAGGCTTGGATACAGGCCTGATACTCCGGGTCACCGCTGAGGACCTCCAGATAGGGGGCCGTCACCTCCTGGGCACCTGCGCCGTCAATGTCCGCCAGAAGGGCCTCCAGGACCTCTTTCTTCAATCCAAACCGGTCCAGAGACGGGAGAAAGGCGCTCATAAAGTAGCACCGGGACACCAGCGCATCCGGAGAGAGAAGCTCCGGCTGGTGGTTCAGCTCCACCATCTGGGTGTGGGTGTAGACCGCCGCCGTCTGCTCCACCAGGCGCAGCAAAAACTCCTCCTCCGCCAGGGCGGTCAGGTCCTCGTCAAAGCCGTCCAGGGCGTAGAGCTGCTGCCGGGTCAGCACCACCGACTGGAGGGAAAGCCCCCAGCTGGTCATCAGGTCCGGGAAGATATTTCCCTCCGTTTTGAAGTCCGGCCAATCCTGGGGCGGCAGGGCCTCCCCGGTGCCCCGGATGCCTGCGCCGGTGTAGCACCATTGGGAGGCGGCGGACCGCTCCAGGGTGTTCACCGCCACAGACAGCCACATGGGGGACAGGGTGGTGCCGGCCTCCAGGAAGGTGAGATAGGCGCCCCGGGCCAGCTGGGCGGCGGCATTGAGCAGCGTGCCGGGCTTGGTGTCGGGGGGCAGGGCCAGATACCGGACCTGCTGGGCAAAAAGCGGATTCTGGGCCAGGGCGGCGCAGACGGACCCCTGGTCCAGGCGGTCCGCCACCAGGATCTCAAAGGGTACGGAGCGCAGCTGCAGCAGGCTCTCCAAGGTGCGCGTCAGGTGCTGGGCATCTCCGTCTGCTGTCACCACGATGCTGACCATATCCATAGGAGTGTCTCCTCCTTCTTAAAAATTGTGCAGCAAGAGCTGTCAGGCTCTTTTACTTGTCATTCTCGGGCTGGTCGTCCTGCCCCTCGATCAGATGGGCCACTCGCTGATAGGCCTCGCTTTGCTTCAGCGCGGCCACCGCCGGGTCGTCGGCGGGATACCGGGCCAGGATGGCCCGCACCTGCTCCGCCAGCTCCTGCAGCTGCTTTTGCGCGGCGCTCTTGGGCGGATGCTGGAGCAAAAAGTCCACCATGCCCTTCATGCCCTTGGCGTTCTTCAGGGCCTGGCGCAGGGCGCGGACATAGCCCAGCTCGTCGCCCTGGGCCTGGGCGGCACGGACCTGGCGATAGTACCAGGCAAAGCGCATCATGCCCGGCAGGGCGCAAATGTCCTCCTCGTTGAGTAGTTCCGGGTTGTAGAAGTTGTCCAGATAGGTATCGGAGAGGTCCGCGTAGAGGGCGCACAGGGCCGAACCCAGCTCGTTCTCCTCGCTCCAGTCGTGGCTCCGCAGGGCGCCGGTGATCAGGTCCAGTTGCCACGTCAGTTCGTTGGCGCTCTCCGGCGTAGGGGCCTGGGAGAGCCAGCGCATTGCCGTCCGGGCCATGGTCTCGCCGCCGGCTTCGGTCATGGTCGAGACGATGGCGGCCAGCTGCTCCGAGGGCTGGCACAGGAAGGACACGGGGAAGGACTGACCAAATTCCATTCGCCGCAGATAGACCTCCGGGAAGATCCACAGCCAGTCCTCCACCTGCTCCCATACGGCCTCCAGGTCCTCCGCTCCGTCGGCCAGCAGCATCCGAGCCGACTGGCCCGGCGCCCGGTCGCCCAGCGCCGCCAGGGTCTGAGCCCCCGTCTTGGGTTCCTCGCCTACGGGGAAGCGGGTGCGGAACCAGGTGCAGGCCAGTTGCAGCCGCTCCTCGCCCCGGCTGTCGCCCTCCTGGTCCAGGGCCATGGCGTGGTCCCAGAAGCGGCCCAGGAAGTCTGCCCCAACGCCGCTTTCCAAAACGCCGTTCAACAGCGCCGGCACGTCCGCCTCGCTGAGATTGTCCAAATCGATGCGGGAGAGGACACCCTCCATCTCCTCCGTCCGGCCCTCCTTGCCCAGGCAGTCGGCCAGGATGGCCCGCAGCTTGCTCTGCATATCGCCGCCGGCGGTCTCCAGCTTGCAGCAAAAGCGCTCCAACTGCTGGAGATCCTCGCCCCGGTCCACGCCGGCCATAGCTGCCTCCCAGGCAAGGCCGTGCTCCGCCGCCACGGCGTAGTTGCCCATGAGATAGGCGGCCTGCATGGCGTAGCCCTCTCCGTCCAGGCGGATGGGGAAGGAGTCGGGGGCCACGCTCTTGGCCTCATCCAGACAGTCCAGAACCTGCTGGTGATACCCCAGAGTCAGATAGGTCTTGATGCAGCACTGGTAGGCGGTGATCCACCAGGGATTCTCCCGTCCCTCGCCGGCGGCCAAAATCTCCCGCATCCGCCGGACATAGCCTTCCCGCTCTCCCAGGTCCAAGCTGGACTCCACGCACTGGACCAGACGGCGCAGGTCCCGGGGCGTCTTTTCCAGTTCTGCCCGCAGCAGCATCATGTTCCGCTCACTTTTGGCCCGCATGTCCTCTTTGTTCTCATAGAGGTATCCGTCGTGGTGCAGGATGAAGCGAGGCAGAGCGATGGTCTGCTCCGCCGTTTGATCTGTAAAATACAGCACCTCGTGGATGGGGTCCTTGTAGCGCAGGGCGCCGCCCATCCGCTTGGCCATCCGAATCACAAAGGAATCTGTGTAGGTTTTCTGTGCCTGGTCCCGGTAGTTGCGTTGGATGGACGTGACCATTGTGTGTTTTTTCCCGTCCGGGCCGGTGAGAAACTCCTTCAGGGGGGAGATGTCCTCCAGCCACTCGTCGGCATCCACGGTCAGATACCATACGCCGGTGCACCGGTCCAGCACTGCATTCCGGGCGTCGGCAAAGCTGCCGGTCCAGGGAAAATCAAAGAGGACGTCGGCGTACTGGGCCGCCACCGCCCGGGTGCCGTCGGTGGAGCCGGTGTCCGCGATGACCACCTGGCAGGGGATGGCCCGACGCAGAGGCTCCAGGGACTTCAGGCACCGCTCCAGACAGCGGATTTCGTTTTTCACGATCATTCCAATGGACAAAAGAGGTTGCTTCGGCATGGGAAATACCGTCCTTTCCTGATGGTGGATTTGGCCGACACAGAGGGCCGCCCGCCTGCTGCCGGGCGGTCCTCTCCGTCGGCCGGAGAGAAAAAAGGGGGCCGGTTCGTTGGAACCGGCCCCGGATAGAATGCTGCGCCGGAAAAACCGGAGCTTCCAGAAACTTACTGCAGCAGCTGCAGCACACCCTGAGGAACCTGGTTGGCCTGGGCCAGCATGGCCTGGGCGGACTGGATCAGGATGTTGTTCT
>CABSMJ010000041.1 GCA_902478785.1 uncultured Oscillospiraceae bacterium | reverse complement strand
CGCTTGTCAGCCATCAGGGAAGCGGAAAAAGCATCCATGATTCTTGTCTCCTTTTTAAATATAAAATGTACGCCGTGCCCCGGCATCTGCCGGGGCACGATCTGTTTTATCTCCGGGGCTTGGGGGCGTTGACGCAGGTGCTGTGGCACACGTGGGCCGTCTCCATCACCACCTCGCTGACCGTCGGGTGGGGATGAACGGTGCGGCCAATCTCCGCCACCGTGCCTTCGCACTCCATAACCGCGGCCACCTCGGCCGCCAGGTCCGTGGCCCGGGGGCCGATGATGTGGAAGCCCAGGATCTCATCCGTGGCCTTGTCGTAGACAAACTTGGCGAAGCCCTTGTTCTCGCCCATGGTCAGGGCCTTGCCGTTGCCGGAGAGGCTGAACGTCCCTACGCCTACATCCCGGCCGGTGGCCTGGGCCTGCTCCTCTGTAAGGCCCACCATGGCGGTCTCGGGATTGCAGTAGACACAGGAGGGGATGCGCTCATAGTGCAGCTGCTTGCAGGGCTTTCCGGCGATGTGGTCCGCCACCAGCAGGCCCTGGGCGGAGGCCACATGGGCCAGCTGCATCTTGCCGTTGATGTCGCCGATAGCGTACACGCCGGGTACATTGGTGCGGCAGAGGCCGTCCACCTCCACAAAGCCCTTCCGGTCCATTTTCACGCCGATGGTGTCCAGGCCAATGCCCCGGGTATTGGGGGCTCGGCCGCCGGTCATCAGCACCACGTCGCCCTCCACAGTGCCCTTGGCGCCATCCTTGACAGAGGCGTAGTGGATCTTCAGGCCGTCCTCGATAGACTCCACCTTCACACCCAGCACCAGCTCCACACCGCAGGACTTCAGCTCCGCTTCCACGAAGCTGGTGACATCCTTGTCCAGGGGCCCCAGCAGCCGGTCCAGCATCTCCACAATGGTGACCGGAACGCCCAGGCGATAGAAGAAGGTGGCGAATTCCACGCCGATGACGCCGCCACCCACAATGATGATGTGCTTGGGGCACGTGGTCATGTTCAGCAAGCCGGTGGAATCCACCACACCGGGCAGGTCCACGCCGGGAATGGGGATCCGGGCGGGGCTGGAGCCAGTGGCCACGATCAGGTGGTCGCAGGTCAGGTCCTCACCGCCGGCCAGATGGACCGTCTGCCGGTCCGTCAGGGTGGCGTGGTCGGCGAACACCGTGACGCCGTGGCTCTTCTCCAGGAAGGCCACGCCGTTGCTCAGCTGCTTGGAGACGGCGTTCTTCCGCTCGATGATTTTGGCGTAGTCGAAGGTGACGTTGTCGGCGCTGACGCCGAAGGGGGCGCCGTTTTTGGCGTCGTGATAGATATCGGCGGAGTGGAGCAGCGTCTTGGTGGGGATGCACCCCCGGTTCAGGCAGGTGCCGCCCAGCTCCGCCTCCTCCACCAGGGCGGTCTTCAGGCCGTTCTGGCTCAGGCGGATGGCGCACTCGTAGCCGCCGGGGCCGCCGCCCACGACGATGGCATCAAATTTCTGCATAGGCGCCTCCTCAGATCAGCAGGATGGGATTCTGCAGATAGCTCTTCAGCTTCTGCAGGAATTTGGCGGCCTCGGCCCCGTCGATGATCCGGTGGTCATAGCTCAGGCACAGGGCGCACATGGACTTGATGACCACCTGGTCCTCGCCCTCGTCATCGGTGACCACCACGGGGGTCTTGGCGATCTTGCCCACGGCCAGGATGGCGGACTCAGGGGGATTGATAATGGCCACGAAGTCATCCAGGTCGAACATGCCCAGGGAGGACACAGTGAAGGTGCCGCCGTGATAGTCGGCCTCGGTCAGCCTGCCCTCCCGGGCCTTCTCGATGAGCTCCGCGGACTTGGCGGCGATGCCGGTGAGGCCGATGATGTCGGCGTCCCGGATCACAGGCACGATCAGCCCGCCGGGGACGGAGACGGCAGTACCGATATTTACATAATCATGGTAGACGATGTCGCTGCCGTCCACGCTGGCGTTGACGATGGGGAAGTCCTGGAGCGCCTTGGCGCAGGCCCGGACAATGATGTCGTTGTAGGAGATCTTGATGCCCAGGGCCTTGTACTGGCGCCGCAGGGCCACGGCGGCCGTCATGTCCACCACCATCCGGTGGTTGGTCTGGGCATTGGTGGACTTGCTGGTCAGCATATTCCGGGAGATGGCCTTGCGCATCCCGCTCATGGCTTCGGTGCGGGTGCCCCGGGTCAGCTGACCGGGGATGGGCTCCGCTGCGGGTGCGGGTTCTACCGCGGCACTGGCGATGTGCAAGTCCTCTGTGGTGATCTTGCCGTTGGGGCCGGTGCCGGTGAGGCCGGAGAGGTCAATGCCCTGGATGCGGGCCTGGTTGGCGGCCAGCGGCGTCACGGCGGGCTGGTTGGCGATGTAGTTCTGCACGTCCCGCTCCACCACCAGGCCGTCCGGCCCGGAGCCGGGGACGGCGGCGATGTCCACGCCGTTTTCCTCTGCCCGGAGACGGGCTCTGGGAGAGGAGAAGACACGCTCACCGGGGGCGTGCTCCACGACAGGTTGCGGGGCGGGAGCGGCCTCGGCGGTAGGTGCCTCGGGTGCAGCGGCGGCGGGGGCGGCAGCAGGAGCTTCACCGCCCAGCAGGGCGGAGATGTCCTCACCGGGCTGGCCCACGATGGCGATGGGCTGGGTGATGGGGACCGTGTCCCCCTCGGGATGCAGGATTTTCAGCACGGTGCCGGTGGCGGTGGAATCCATGGTGATGGTCAGCTTGTCGGTCTCCATCTCAAAGAGGGGGGCGCCCTCAGTGGTCTGCTCGCCCTCTTTCGCCAGCCACTTGGTGATGGTGCCCTCCTCCATCAAAAGGCCCTGCTTGGGCATGATAATGACAGAAGCCATGTCGTCTGCTCCTTTCTCAGCGGTACAGGGACGCCTTGCAGGCGTCCACGATATCCTTCACGCTGGGCAGCACCGCCTGTTCCAGCCCCAGGTTAAAGGGAAGGGGGCAGGCCTTGGCGCCG
This sequence comes from uncultured Oscillospiraceae bacterium, assembly GCA_902478785.1. Classification (GTDB taxonomy): domain Bacteria; phylum Bacillota; class Clostridia; order Oscillospirales; family Oscillospiraceae; genus Oscillibacter. The sequence continues at coordinate 4,414 of CABSMJ010000041.1, read as the reverse complement.
ATATGGACAGGGGCGGCGTCCAGATAGGGAAATACCATCTGGCTCACCTGAGACACCACCTGGGCGCCCCAGCCGTTGTTCTGATGGGCCTCGTGGACCACTACTAGGCGGCCGGTCTTTTTCACGCTCTCCGCTACGGTGTCGTAGTCAAAGGGCACCAGGGTCCGGGGGTCGATGACCTCAGCGGAGATGCCCTCCTTGGCCAGCTCGTCGGCGGCCTCCAGAGCCCGCTTCACATACAGCAGGTTGGCCACGATGGTCACGTCCGTGCCCTCCCGCTTGATGTCTGCCTTGCCGAAGGGAATGCAGAAATCCGGGTCGTCGGACACCTCACCTTTGGTAGCGTAGAGCACCTTGTGCTCGAAGAAGCAGACGGGGTTGTCGTCCCGGATGGCGGTGCGCAGCAGCCCTGCGGCGTCGGCGGGAGTGGAGGGGCAGACTACCTTTAGCCCCGGGATGTGCATGAACAGGCTCTCCAGGGACTGGGAGTGGGTGGCGGCGTTGCCGCGGCCTGTGCCCTGCTGGCCCCGGATCACCAGGGGGATCTTGGCATGGCCGCCGAATACGTACCGGGTCTTGGCTACCTGGTTGAAGATCTGATCCGCTGCCACAAAGGCGAAGTCCCAGTACATCAGCTCTGCGATGGGGCGCATCCCGCCGGAGGCGGCGCCCAGGGCGGCGCCGATGATGGCGGACTCAGAGATGGGGGTGTTGCGGACCCGGTCCGTGCCGAATTCCTTGTAGAGGTCCCGGGTGCAGCCGTACACGCCGCCCAGCTTCTCCACGTCCTCGCCCATGACGAAGACCCGCTCGTCCCGCCGCATCTCCTGGGCGATGGTCTCCCGGATCGCCTGCGAATAAGAAAGCTTAGCCATTGTCTCGTACCCCCTTAACCTTCATAGAACACGTCGTCCAGAACATGGGCCGGATCGGGCTCCGGGCTGTTCATGGCGAACTCCACAGCGGCCTCCATCTTCTTGGCGGCGGCAGCCTCGATGTCGTCCAGCTCCTGCCGGGTGGCCAGCTTGTGCCGGGTGAGATAGGCGCGGAACAGCTTGATGGGGTCCCGCTTCTCCTTCCATTCCTCGACCTCCTCCCGAGTGCGGTAGGGCTCCGGGTCGCCGGTCCAGTGGCCACGCCAGCGGTAGGTCTTGCACTCCAGCAGGGTGGGACCCTCGCCCTTCAGAGCCCGCTCCTTGGCCCGGGCGAAGGCTTCGTACACAGCGCACACATCGTTGCCGTCTACCACCTCGCCGGGGATGCCATAGCCGGCGGCTCGGTCGGCGATGTTCTCCACGGAGGTGGACTGCCAGGTTGGTACGGTCATGCCGAACTGGTTGTTCTCGCACACGTAGATCACCGGCAGCTTCCACACCGCCGCCAGGTTGATGGACTCGTGAAAGGTGCCCTGGTTGGAGGCGCCGTCACCGAAGAAGGCCACGGAGACGTTTTTCCGGTTCTGCATCTTGATGGCCAGGCCGCCGCCGGTGGCGATGGGGATGCCACCGCCCACGATGGCGTTAGCGCCCAGATTGCCCTTGGAGAAGTCGGCGATGTGCATAGAGCCGCTGCGGCCCTTGCAGTAGCCGGTGGCCTTGCCCATCAGCTCCGCCAGGGCCCGGTCCAACTCTGCGCCCTTGGCGATGCAGTGGCCGTGCCCCCGGTGCGTGGATGCGATGTAGTCCTCGTCCGTCAGCTGAGCACAGACAGAGGCTGCCACAGCTTCCTCGCCGGTGTATAGATGAACGGAGCCCCGCAGCTTGTTTTCGGTGAACAGCGTCCAGGCTGTCTCCTCAAAGTCCCGGATCTCATTCATCTTGTTATAGATCCAAAGTCCGGTTTCACGATCAATCATGAAAGGATGCACCTCCAAAACAGAATTAGGGGCCGTGGGTGCCATTAGAAGCGCGGCCCGCATTTGTTTACAGTTTAACACCCGAATTATCGATAATCAAGTATTTATAATCTATGGGATTTGACAAATCTTCGGACGGGTTTTGTGCAGAATGTGAATTTCTCTGGAAGAATTGACTTTTTCTGGCGGGTTCCATATAATAGAATCTCAATAAGAGCAAAAAATCCGCCGTTTTTGGCGGATTTTCCAGCAGATGGAGGGATTGGATGTGCCGAGAGAGGGCATAGATTCCGTCTCCCACCGGCAGGTGTTCCGGGAGGAGATTCGCAACGCCATCCGGGAGGCGATTTTTTCCGGGAAGCTGAATCCGGGGGACCGGATCATTGAAACCTATTGGGCCAAGGAGCTGGGAGTGTCCCAGGGCCCTGTACGGGAGGCCATCCGGGATCTGGAGGCCATGGGGCTGGTGGAGACGGTGCCCTTCAAGGGATCCCGGATCCGGACGCTGACGGAGAAGGATGTCCGGGACAACTACAGCGTGCGGATCTGCCTGGAGTCTAAGAGCATCCGAGACGCCATCATCCAGCTGGACGACCAGCGGATGGCGGAGTTGGTGGAGCATCTGCGCACCATCCTGCTGGAGATGGATGACTGCGCCAACCGGGGAGATCTGCGGCAGTTCACGGACTGTGACACCCTGTTTCACCGGGCCATCATCGATGCCACGGGAAATCAGGTGCTACTGAAGCTATGGGAGCAGTGCAATATGCGCAACTGGTTCCGCTTCTCCGCCCTGACGGACGCGACCAGTCTGCGGCAGCTCCAGTCCGGCCACCAGCAGATTTTGGAGGCCATCTGCGCCCGGGACGTCAAGACGGCCACCTCCATGCTGGAGGACCATCTGACCGGCCTGATGGACGGCTTCATCCGGGGCGTCAAGGCTTAGAAACCAACTGGTAAACGCGCAGATATTTCAGAACTTCTTGCCAGCATTGACCTTCCACTTCTCATGCGCTATCTTCATGTGCTATCTTAATATGGCAATTTAAGGTTACCACCGAGTAAACGCCTTGCTCCATTCTGTCAGGCTAGGGAAAGAATGGAGTCAAGGCGTATTTTTGTTTAGCTAACAAGGCGTGTTCATGTCCCGGGAAATGCGCAGAAAACGCCAGGTCCTGCCGTCGGAGGAGTGCCGCGCCGTCGTGGAGCGGGGAACCTCCGGCGTGCTGGCCCTGGCCGAGGATGGCGGATACTCCTACACGGTGCGGCTCAGCTATGTGTACGACGGGGCATAAGCTGGAGCTGATCCGTAGGACGACCTACTTCTGCAGTGTGATGGTCTTTGGCACGGTACGGGTTTTGGAGGATAACCGGGAAAGGCGGACTGCCACCGAGAAACTGGCGGTAAAGTACGCGCTGAGGGACTCCTTGGAGCACCATGCCCAGGCCATCCATCAGGTGTGGAAGCCCTTGTGCATTCTAGAGATGACGATTGCCCCTCTCTCCGGTAGGAAAGCCATCGAGATCGTCTGAAAACATCCCCATCCCTACAAAGATGGAAAACGAACGATTGCGGGATTTTCTGCGCTCTACAGGAAGAAAGCGAGGTCAAGGGCAAAATACGCAGTGATCTACCGGCACCGAAATGAATATCCGTTATGTTTCGATTTTTTCAGATATCCCGAAGCGGATACTACGATTTCGTCCATCGTCTGGGTAGGCCGGAGAAAGACGCGGCCCTTGCAGAAATCATTGCGGAACAGAGGGAGCGCAGCTTTCGTACACATGGCTGTCGCAGGATGTGTCTGGAGCTGAAAAAGCGGGACATCCACCGTGATCCCAAGACCATACTGCGTATCATGGAGAAATACGAATTGCTTGCGGAAATCCGGCGGCGCAGAAAATGGGGCAATCTAGGGCAGCAGGCAATCAATACGAAAACTTGCTGAACCGTCGGTTTCATGCGGACAGACCCAACAGCAAATGGGCGACGGATATTTTCTACATCCACACCAAGCAGGGCGTACAGTATCTGTCCATGATCTGGGAACTTTATGATAACAGCATTGTTGCCTACAAGACCAGCACAAAGCAAACCATCAACCTAGTGTTGGACACCATTCGCCTGGTCATGCGCAAGGAGAAAAAGAGGGCCGCTGCAGAGTTGCAAATCCACAGCGACCAGGGGTTCCAGTACACCTGGCAAGCATACTTTGACCTGACAAAATATGGAATTATACTTTCCATGTCAAGATGAGGAAATGGTTATGACAATGCTATGGCAATGTATCTACCGCCGCAAACCCGCCACTCTCTCAGGAGCCAACGAACTGATTAACCGCTACATTCACTTCTACAACCATGAACGTATCCAGTTAAAAACTGGAGAGGCGCCGCTTACGTTGCGCCTCTCCGCTTAAAATTCCATACATGAAAGCCTTTTTATGCTGTCCGCACTATCTGGCGCGGTTCACTGCTGCCCCAGGGCCCTTTTGTGTCAATGTCGCCTCCGGCCCCGGTAGCCGCCCCCGCGGCGGCGGGGTACGCTACGGCCGTACC
>CABSMJ010000040.1 GCA_902478785.1 uncultured Oscillospiraceae bacterium | reverse complement strand
AGCGATTTGCGGCCTGCTTTCTGACCGGACTGTCCGCAGTGGCCTTTTTTACCGCAATGAGCCGTGGTGCCATTCTCTGCTTTGGCGCGACACTGCTGGCCTATCTCCTGATTGCGGGAAAGGAAGAACGGCTGGGGCTTTTCTTTACCATGGCGGCAATGGGCATTTCCATGGTGATATTCGGCGTGGTCTCGGCCTCGCTCCTGGCAGGCGGCTCTTTTTGGGGAACGCTGGCCGCTCTGCCGAGCGGAGTGCTGCTGTGGCTGCTGAACGAGTTCCCCGCCCGGAAGGCGGCTTCCGCGCTGGCGGGGCATGGAAAGCTCCTTGCCGGTGTGCTGGGAGGAGGGATTGCCGCGGGAATCGCGGCAGTTGTACTGGCGCTCACGCTGACGGAGCCGTTTGTATTTACAGAGAGCAACTTCCTCTACCGGGGAGCCGATGTAGAGGGCGGAGAGACCTATACGTTTTCCGGTGATTGGGATAAAAGCAGCGAGATCACGGTGCTGGTCTATGGCTCCACACGGGAGCAGGAGCTGACCTCAGTCACTGAGACATATTATAATGGCCCGCTGGAAGAGGCGTCCTTTACGGTGCCGGAGGATGTGGGGCATGTTCTGATGCAGTTCCGCGGTCCTGCAGGCCTGGAGCTCCGGCAGGTGTCTCTGTCGGACGGAACCGAGATCCCGATGGCCTACACATTGCTGCCGGACAATATCGCGAATCGCCTCCAGAAAAATATATTTGAAGACAGCAGTTTTCTGCTGCGGCTGCAATATGATATAGACGGATGGACGCTTTTCAAAGAGTCCCCGTTGGCGGGACACGGTCTGGGAGCCACAGAGGGGCTGCTGACCTCTGTGCAGCCGTTCTTTTATGAGTCCCTTTATCTCCACAACCACTTGCTGCAGGTGATGGATGAGACCGGCCTGCTGGGTCTCGCTGCATTTTTGGCATTCATCCTGGGAACGGCCGTGCTGCTGATCCGGCAGCTTCGCAAAGCGCGCACGCCCCTGGTGGCCATGCTGCTGGCCTGCTTGGTCATGATGAACCTCCACGGCCTGATGGAGATCTCTTTCTCCGTTCAGATGTTTCAGTGTGCGGCGTTTTTCCTGCTGCTGCTGCCAACAGTGTGTTACGGAACCTATACAGAGGGGAGGAAAAGGCGGGCCGCCGGTATTGTGGTCCTGGTGGTGTCGGACCTGTGGCTGGTGATTTCTGTTGCCCTGCTGGGCGGAAGCCTGCTGGCCCAAAAGGAATATCGGGAGCTGGATGCTGCCGGAATGACGACAGGCTCCTTCATAGAGACACTGGAAAGGCTGGACCGCATGGATGCATACAACGATCAGAGCTACAAGGTGAATCTGATGGGGAATGCGCTGCAGGCCGGCGGGATCAGCAATGAGGGCACAGCTGCCCGCTGTGCCAGAGAGCTGCGTGAAACCGGGGAGTTCGACTCCTGCTACTATGTTGCGGCTTACTACTATCTGCCGCTGGGGCAGTTGGAAAACTTTTTCGACGTCTTGCAGGAGGGGCTGCTGCAGGAACGCTCCAATTCCGAAGCGTGGAACAGCGCCATGAATTTGTGTATCCAGGCATTTTCACAAATTGATCCGGCAGAGGCAGACACATTTGCGGAAGGCGTTCGGGGAATCGGCGAAGCCATGGACCGGGCCAATGCGTATTTGCTGGTTTCGGTCGCTTTGACGGAAGAGAATGCGGCACTTTTGAACTGCGCTCGGACGGAGGCCCTGGATGGAGAGGGCGTGTATGCAGCGATATCCCAGGTTCTAAGTCAGGCCGGGAATCCATCATAAAAAGGAAAAAATCCCCCCAACTGAGGTTGGGGGGATTTTTTGACCATGATTGCAATGGTATAGCTGTGGGTTGGTATAGATTCGAAAACTATGAAAAAATATATATTGTAAACTGTTTGGCACTGTGGTAGACTGTACAAGACATAAGGATGCTGTATTTTGTCACATAATCGTAACAATTATTCTGATGCAGGACATACGGCGGTGAACACGGAATGCGACTGTGCTGTGACCACGAAAGAGGAGATGGAATGCGAACCGGGGTGAACATCCGAAAACGGAAAGACGGCCGATATGAGGCCCGCTATCCAAAGGGGCGGGATGCAGCTGGAAAGTTGCTCTATGGATACTGCTACGGGCACTCCTTTGAAGAGGCGCGGGAAAAACGGGACCGGATCATGGCGCAGCGCCCCCGGGAGATGAATCTGCTGATCCTTGGGGCAGGCGGACACGGTGAGATCATCCGGGAGCTGGCCCAGTCGCTGGGGGTATTCCGGAAAATCGGCTTTCTGGACGATGACTTGAAAAACCCGCTGGCAATGGGGCGGTGTGATGACTGCCTGCGGTATCTTGAGGAGTACCCGATTGCGATTCCCTCTGTGGGCGATCAGAAGTTACGGATGCAGTGGCTGGCTATGCTGGCCAGAAGCGGTTTTGTGCTGCCGATCTTGGTCCATCCGACTGCCACGGTTTCTCCGTCTGCGGCGGTTGGATACGGAACTGTGATCGAGGCCAGAGCCACGGTCTCGCCCGGAGTGCGAATCGGGAATGGCTGTATTATCGCCAGCGGCGCGACGATTGATCGAAATGTGAAAATCCCGGACGGGACCCTTGTGGGGTGCGGCCGGGTGATCACAGCGGCGGACTTTGAATGAGGAGCAAAAAGCGATATGGGAAACAGAATTTATCTGGCTTCTCCGACCATGCACCAGGAGGAGCAGGTTTTTATCCAGGAGGCGTTTGATACCAATTGGGTGGCCCCTCTGGGGAAGAACGTGGATGAGTTTGAAAAGGGAGTTGCGGAATTCGTCGGCGTCAAGTCTGCGGCGGCGCTGAATGCGGGAACCGCTGCGCTGCATCTGGCTGTGAAGCTGGCTGGCGTCCGGCGGGGAGACAAGGTGTTCTGTTCCGACCTGACCTTCTCCGCAACCGTAAATCCCGTGAGCTATGAGGGGGGCGAACAGGTCTTCATTGACAGCGAGCGGGAGACGTGGAATATGGACCCGCGGGCGCTGGAGCGGGCGTTTGAGCGGTATCCGGACTGCCGCTGTGTGATCGCGGCCAATCTGTACGGAACACCTGCAAAGCTGGATGAAATCCGGGACATCTGCGATGCGCATGGAGCAGTGTTCATTGAGGACGCGGCGGAGAGCCTGTCTGCTACATACAAAGGACGCCAGACGGGTACCTTTGGGCAGTACAACGCCCTTTCCTTCAACGGCAACAAGATCATCACGACCTCCGGCGGCGGAATGCTGCTGTCCGACGATGAGGCGGGCATCTCCAAGGCCCGGTTTTGGGCCACGCAGGCCAGAGAGCCTTACCCGTGGTACGAGCACAAGGAGATCGGTTATAACTATCGGATGAGCAATATCGTGGCGGGGATCGGCCGCGGGCAGCTCATTCACCTTCTTGAGCACAGAACGAAGAAGGAGGCCATCTACCGGACTTATGAAAAAGCATTTCAAGGGCTTCCTGTGCGGATGAACCCCCATCTGCCTTACAGCCAGCCTAATTTCTGGCTCAGCTGTATGACTATTGACCCCGGCTGCACCGTGACGCCGGAACAGATTCGCCTGGCGCTGGAGGAGGAGAACATCGAGTCCCGTCCAATCTGGAAGCCCATGCACCTTCAGCCGGTGTTCGCGGCGCATGATTTCGTCACCGCGGGCGACAATGTAGGGGAGGACATCTTTGCCCGGGGACTGTGCCTGCCCAGCGACATCAAGATGGCGGACTCCGATCAGGAGCGGGTGATTTCTGTGATCCGGGGGCTGTTTTGATGTACCGGAAGTTTTTCAAGCGTTTTTTTGACGTTCTGCTCTCCGGCTGTGCGCTGATCTTACTCTCTCCGGTGCTGCTGATCGTGGCGGTGCTGGTGCGGACAAAGCTGGGCAGTCCGGTGATTTTCTGCCAGGAGCGCCCGGGGAAGAATGAGAAGATCTTCAAAATGTACAAGTTCCGCTCCATGACGGATGCCCGGGACGAAAACGGAGTGCTTCTGCCGGACGAGGTGCGGCTGACCCGGCTGGGCCGGATCCTGCGCTCCACCAGTCTGGACGAATTGCCGGAGCTGTGGAACATCCTGAGGGGGGATATGTCTATTGTGGGCCCCCGGCCGCTGCTGGTGAAGTATCTGCCCCTATACAATGAAGAGCAGCGTCACCGCCACGATGTGCGTCCGGGGCTGACGGGGCTGGCCCAGGTCAACGGACGAAATGCGATTACGTGGGAGGATCGATTCATATATGATGTGCGCTATGTCTCCCGAATCACCGCCTGGGGAGATTTGAAGATCCTTTTGCAGACGGTCTCCAGCGTGATGCGGCGTGAGGGCATCTCCAGTGGGACCAGCGCGACTATGGAGGAATTCCAAGGAACGGGAGATGAGATGCGGTGCCTGAACAAGTGATCGTCCTGGGTGCCGGAGGCCATGGAAAGGTGGTGGCTGACGCTATCCTTTCCGCCGGCGACACAGTGCTGGGGTTCCTGGATGACGACCCGGACCGCAATGCTGTTTGGGATATTCCGGTGCTGGGGCCCTTTGGTGCATGGGAGTCCTGGGCGGACCGGGCGGTGTTCGTGTTCGGCCTGGGAAACAACGCTCTGCGCCGGGAGTTGTCCGGGCAGATGCAGGTGAAATGGCATACCGCCGTCCATCCGGCTGCCCGGGTGGGCCGGGGCGTGGTCCTGGGCGAGGGGACCGTGGTCCTGGCCGGAGCGGTGCTCAACGCGGACGCGGCCGTGGGCTCCCACTGCATCATCAATACAGGTGTCATCGTGGAGCATGACTGCCGGGTAGGCGCCTGCACGCACATTTCTCCCCGGGCGGTGCTGTGCGGCACGGTCTTGGTGGGGGAGGAGAGCCACATCGGCGCGGGGGCTGTGGTGCGGAACAATCTCCGGGTCTGTTCCCATACAGTGGTAGGCGCGGGCGGCGTGGTGGTCCGGGATATCACCGAGCCCGGGACCTATGTGGGTGTTCCCGTGCGGAGGTTGCCATGAACAAGCGGGTATGGATCTGGAACCACTATGCTGGGTCTATGTATGAGGAGCAGGGTGGCCGGCACTATGCCTTTGCCAAGTATCTCAGGCAGGCCGGGTATGAGCCGGTGGTGTTCTGCTGCAACGCAAGGCACGGCAAGGCGGAGACCTATTTCCCAGACACGGCCCTCTGGCAGGTGCATGTGGCCAGTGAGACCGATGTGCCCTTTGTCTTTGTTCGGGGGCGCACCTATGAGGGAAACGGAAAACAGCGGGTCTTGAATATGGTGGATTTCTTCCGGAACGTGAAGAGAGCCGCGAGAGCTTATGCAAAGGCCAGGGGGAAGCCGGATGTGATCTACGCTTCCTCAGTCCATCCACTGACGCTGGTGGCCGGGCTCCAGATGGCGAAACACTTTGGCGTGCCCTGCGTGTGTGAGGTGCGGGATCTCTGGCCGGAATCCATCGTGGCCTACTCCACCCGGTTTACCAGGGATCATCCCCTGATTCGGCTCTTGTACCGGGGGGAGAAGTGGATCTACCAACGAGCGGACGCCCTGATCTTTACCATGGAGGGCGGCTATGACTATATCACGGAGCGAGGCTGGGAGCGGGCGATCCCCCGGTCCAAGGTCCACTGCATCAACAACGGCGTGGACCTGGAGCAGTTCCGGGAGCACCGGGCCCGCTTCCGGGTAGAAGATGCCGATCTGCAGGATCCCGCTCTGTTTAAGGTGGTCTATATCGGATCCATCAGGCGTGTGAACCAGCTGGGTGCGCTGCTGGACGCGGCCAAGCAGGTGACGGACCCCACGGTCCACTTTCTGGTCTGGGGAGACGGCGACCAACGGGCGGCGCTGGAGCGGCGGGTGCAGGAGGAAGGCATCACGAATGTGATATTCAAGGGAAAAGTGGAGAAAAAGTACGTTCCCGATATCGTCACAAAAGCCGATCTCAACCTCATCCACGGCAGCAATGATGGGAGATCTTTGCTGCGCTTCGGCATCAGCACCAATAAAATGTTTGACTGCTTTGCGGCAGGGAAGCCCATTTTGATGGATATCGCCGCCGGGTACAACCCGGTGGAGCAGTTTCACGCCGGCGTGTGCGTGGACTGTCCGGAGGCGCTGCCCCAGGCCATTGCCGGGCTCCGGCAGGCAGACGGGGACGTGCTGGGATCCCTGTGCCGGAACGCGGAGCACGCCGCTGAGGCATACGATTACCGACAATTGACCGAAAGGTTGATCAAAGTTCTGGAAAAGGAGAGGTGATCTCCATGGAATTTACCTATGGAGCATACGGGGATCTTCTGGCGCTGCTGGACCGGCAGGGATACCAGGTGGCCACCTACCATGATTGGCAGGCGTATCCACGCTGCGTGATCTTGCGCCATGATATCGATAACAGCCCCGAGCAGGCTCTGGCCCTTGCACGGGTGGAGCGGGAAATGGGCGTGCACAGCACGTATTTTGTTCTGTTGCGCAGTGAATTTTATAATGTGGCTGCCCGTCGCTGCCTGGAGACGCTGGGGCAGATCCAAGCTCTGGGGCATGAGCTGGGCCTGCATTTTGATGAGAAGGCTTATCCTGAGGCTGGGATAGAGGAAACTGCAGCGCATATCCTGCGGGAACGGGACATGCTATCCGCCCTTTTGGAAACACCGGTAACCAGCGTTTCCATGCACCGTCCGTCTCAGGCCACGCTGGATGCGGACCTGCAGATCCCCGGTATGATCAATTCCTATGGGCAGACGTTTTTCCATGATTTCAAATACCTCTCTGACAGCCGCCGGAGATGGCGGGAGCCGGTGGAGGAGATCGTGGCTTCGGGCAGGTATGACCGCCTGCACATCCTGACCCACGCTTTCTGGTATCACTATCAGGAAGAGCCCATTGAAGTCACGGTGCGGCGGTTCATTTCCTCCGCCAATCAGGAGCGCTACCGGCAGATGGAGGAAAATATCACAGACCTTGCCAGCATCATGGGGGGAGGTGCGTCCCTGTGAAGATCCAGGAGATCCTGGAATTTTTAGATGGGATGGAGCTTGCGTATACCTTTCAGGGCGATCCCCTGGCCCAGGTGGAGCGCTTTTCCTCCCTGTCCCACTACTGCCCCGGCTCGTTCACCTGGGTCAAAGCGTTGAAAAATGTGCCGGAACACTTTAATCTCTCCGCGCTGACGCTGGTGTTCACCGGCCCCGATATGGAGCTGGAGGGTGCGGCCAACGTGATCCGCACAGCAGAGAGCAAGCGGGCGTTTTTCAGTACCATCGAGCATTTTTACGGAGAGGATGAGACCCGGCCCGCCATCGGGCAGGGCACGTATATCGGTCCCCGGGTCAAACTGGGAAGCAATGTCCGCATCGGCCACAACTGCACGCTGGATGGAGAGATCACCATTGGAGATGATACGGTCATCTGGAACAACGTGGTAATGGTGAACCGGGTGACGGTAGGAAGCCGTTGCACCATTTGCTCTGGCACCGTCATCGGCCATGATGGGTTCGGCTTTACCGAGGATGCAGCTCACCGAAAGACGATGGTCCGGCACTTTGGCGGCGTCCATATCGGCGATGACGTTACCATTCTGGAAAATTGCAGCATCAGCCGGGGCGTCATTGACGACACCATCATCAGCTCCGGCGTTAAGATCGATGCCCAGGTCCGCGTGGGGCATAACAGCGAGTTGGGCGAAAACTCCGCATTTGTGTGCGGTACCAGCATCTACGGATCCTGCCGCTTCGGAGCACACAGCTATGTGGCCACCAGTATTATCCGCAATCAGGTACAGGTGGAGGAAGGCGGCTTTGTAGGCATGGGTTCCGTGGTGGTGCGGGATGTTCCGGCCTACACGACTGTGGCAGGCAACCCCGCAAAACCGTTTGATAAAAAGAAAGAGGGATAATATGCAATTTATTGATTTGAAAGCCCAGTATCATGCCCTGAAAGCGGGGATCGACGCCAATATCCAGGCGGTAGTAGACAGTGCGGTTTTCATCGGCGGTCCCTATGTCAAAGAGCTGGAGGAGAAGCTGGCATCCTTCACCGGCCGCAAGCACTGCATCACGTGTGCCAACGGCACCGA
>CABSMJ010000039.1 GCA_902478785.1 uncultured Oscillospiraceae bacterium | reverse complement strand
TCGACCGAGGCCAGCTCTACTTTTTTCGCGCTGCTTTTCAAGTTTCAACACCTCCCGCGTCAGATTTTTATAGGCTTCCGCCACCTTGCCGCCGGGGTCGTGGGCGAAGATGCTCTTGCCCTCGGCGCTGATCTCCTTGGCCCGGACCGAATGGGGTATCTCGGTGCCGAACACCTTGATTTTGCTGCCGTAGGTCTCCCGCAGCAGGGCGGCAATCTCCTTGGCAAAGTTGGTACGGTTGTCCACCATCGTCAGCAGGATGCCGTCGATCTGGAGCTTGGGGTTTAACTGCCGCTTGACCTTGCTAATGGTGGACAGCAGCTGTTCCAGCCCCTTGGCGGGCAGGTACTCCGCCTGGACAGGGACTATGATCCTGCCCGCAGCAGCCAAAGCGTTGACCGTGAGCATCCCCAAAGACGGCTGGCAGTCGATGAGGATATGGGAATACTGTCCCTTCACGGTGTCCAGATACTGCCGCAGAATCGTCTCGCGGCTCATGGCATTCACCAGGGATACCTCCATGCCGGAGAGCTGGATGTCGGCAGGCATCAGGTCCACGCCCTCCGGGTGGTGCAGGATGCCCTCGCCGGGTTTGATTGGCTCGTCCGTCAGGATACGGCCCATCGCATCGGACAGGGTAAAGGGCAGCTTGTCCGGCTGCGGGTTGCCCAGGCTGATGGTGAGGCTGGCCTGCGGGTCAGCATCCACCAGCAGCACCTTCTTTCCGGCCTGCGCCAGCCCGATGCCTAAGTTGGCGCAGGTAGTCGTTTTGCCGACGCCGCCCTTCTGGTTGGCAACGGCGATGATTTGTGGGTTCAATGACTTCACCTCATTTCTGATTGGGTGTTGTCATGTGCCTGCATAACAGCCCTGGAAACAACAAAAGCCGCCACTTAAAACAAGTGACGGCTTCGCTTAAATCCAATATTCTGTTGTGTTTGGAATCAAAAGGTTTTGAGTTCCTTTCTGCTATTCATTTGTCGTTAATGAAACACCTCCTGCAATTCGACTTATTTCAGTATGATTTTTCGGTTTGGAAAAGGATGAAAAAATCAGACTGAAAACCTCAAAACCCTTGATCCTACGGGGCTTTTCCGGTTTGTCGTAATTATACCGTAAGGGCACAGCCACGCCGCCCTGCTGGTGGAGCTGGGATATTCCATTGTGGCCGTTGCCGAGCGCCTGGGGGACACAGTGGAAGTGGCGATGGCGACCTATACCCACCTCTACCCGGATAAGATGGAGTCACTGGTGCAAGACTTGGAGCGCCATGCCCCTGCCAGAAGGGTGGATGCCACGGCTCCGGCACCGCTCTCGATTGCCGAGGCGCTGGAGCTAGAAGAGGCCAAAAAAGGCCCGGCTCCATAAATGTGTTACGATTCTGTTACGCTTTTGGCGCAAAAAAGCCCCAGAGCCCTTGCAAATCAAGGGTTCCGGGGCTAAAATCTCTTATTCCCATTCGATGGTTGCGGGGGGCTTAGAGGTGATGTCGTAGACGATACGGTTGATGCCGCTGACCTCGTTGACGATGCGGGTGGAGATCTTGTCCAGCACGTCGTAGGGGATGCGGGCCCAGTCGGCGGTCATAAAGTCACTGGTGGTGACGGCCCGCAGGGCCAGGGTATAGTCGTAGGTGCGGCCGTCGCCCATGACGCCCACGGAGCGGGTGTTGGTCAGCACGGCAAAGTACTGGTTGATATTCTTGTCCTCGCCGGCGGCGGCGATCTCCTGGCGGAAGATGGCGTCTGCCTCCCGGAGGGTATCCAGCTTCTCCTTGGTCAGATCCCCGATGACCCGGATGGCCAGGCCCGGACCCGGGAAGGGCTGGCGGCTCACCAGATACTCCGGCAGGCCCAGCTCCCGGCCCAGCTGACGGACCTCGTCCTTGAAGAGCATCCGCAGGGGCTCGATGATCTCCTTGAAGTCCACATAGTCAGGCAGGCCGCCCACGTTGTGGTGGCTCTTGATGACGGCGGCGTTGCCGGCGCCGGACTCGATGACGTCGGGATAGATGGTGCCCTGGGCCAGGAAGTCCACAGTGCCGATCTTCTTGGCCTCCTCTTCAAAGACCCGGATGAACTCCTCGCCGATGATCTTGCGCTTGTGCTCCGGCTCCGTCACGCCGGCCAGTTTCAGGAGGAAGCGGGACTCCGCATCCACCCGGACAAAGTTGATGTCCCAGGGGCGGAAAGCGGCCTCCACCTCGTCGCCCTCGTTGAGGCGCAGCAGGCCGTGGTCCACAAAGACGCAGGTGAGCTGCTTGCCCACCGCCTCCGCCAGCAGTGCCGCTGCCACGGAGGAGTCCACGCCGCCGCTGAGGGCCAGCAGCACCCGGCCGTCGCCCACCTTCTCCCGGATGGCGGCGATGGCGGTGTTCTTATAGTCGCCCATGGTCCACTCGCCCTTGGCGCCGCAGACGGAGTAAAGGAAGTTGTGGATCATGTCGGTGCCGTGCTGGGTGTGGTTGACCTCCGGGTGATACTGCACGCCGTAAAAGCCCCGCTTCTCGTCGGCAATGGCCACGTTGGGGCAGGCGTCAGACCGGGCGGCCAGGGTGAAGCCCTCGGGCACCTTCTCCATATAGTCCCCGTGGCTCATCCAGGTGATACCCTGCTCCGGCAGGCCCTGGAAGAGCTTGCAGGAGGTGTCGAAATAGGTCTCGGTCTTGCCGTACTCCCGGGCGGTATCGTCATTGGCAGCAACCACTCGGCCGCCCAGATGATGGGCCATCAGCTGGCAGCCGTAGCAGATGCCCAGAATGGGGATGCCCAGCTGGAAGATGCCTGGGTCCACCTGGGGGGAGCTGGGGTCATAGACGCTGTTGGGACCGCCGGTAAAAATGATGCCGATGGGGTCAAAGGCCCGGATCTCCTCCAGGGAGAAGGTGTAGGGCTTGACCTCGCAGTAGACATTGCATTCCCGGACCCGGCGGGCAATCAGCTGATTATACTGACCGCCGAAGTCCAGCACAAGAACAGATTGACGGGGCAAATGGGGTCACTCCTTTTCATTGGTTTGAGAGATCTGACAGCCGCCCCACTCCACCAGGGTGAAGCCCTGCCGATCGGGAGCTGTCAGGGTTTGGGGCTCGATGTCCACCGGCTCCTCCAAAGCCTTCCAGGCCAGAAACACCCGCAAAACGGTGTCCGGCCGGGGACTCACGGTGAGCCGGGCGTGGTCGGTATAGGCTGTGCCTTGGAAGGAGAGGAGGTTCCAGGCATTCCCCTCCAGTTTGGGCAGCCAGTAGATGAGAAATTCATTGGCCTCCCGGTCCGTGAGGCCCAGCTGGTCCAGAGCTTCCTCCAAAAAGGCGGCGGTGTCCCCGCCCCGGACGCAGAAGCCCTGGGAAAGGTCCCAGTCCTGAGAGGAGATGCCCTCCCAGAAGAGGCAGTAGTAGGCCCGGCCGTCTCCATCGGTGAGAGTGCCGTCGGGGGCGGAGGTGACGGTCCAGCCGTCTTTATAGGCGGGGTAGGTGCAGGTGAGCTGGCCATCGTAGCTGAGGTGTACGGTGACCTCCGTCTCCTCCTGGGGGTAGAGATAGATCACCGGCTTTGCGGCCGTTGTCCCCGGAAGCTCCGGGGTGCAGCCTGGCAGGGCCAGCACCAGCAGGAAAATGAGCAGGACACAGCGCTTTTTCATGGGATCTTCCTCCTTCTCCGGTCTGTTTCTATCCATTCAGACGCAAAGAAAGGGAAGATCTGCCGGCGGGACTTAGTCCTCCCGGAAGACGATGTTGCCGGGCTCGGCGGACTCGATGATGGCCAGAGACTTGACGTTGATGCCGGCCTGGCGCAGCCGGTCACCGCCGCCCTGGAAGCCCTTCTCCACGGCGCAGCCCACACCCACCAGGGTGGCGCCGGCGGCATTGACGATATCGCACAGGCCTCGGACAGCCTCGCCGTTGGCCATGAAGTCGTCGATGATGAGGACCTTGTCGGTGGGCTTGAGCCACTCACGGGACACCAGCAGCGTCACCTTTTTCTTATAGGTATAGGAGAAGATATCGCTTTGATAGAGACCGCCCTCGATGTTGTCACTCTTGGCCTTCTTGGCAAAGACCATGGGCAGACCCCAGCGGTGGGCGCAGATGGCGGCCAGGGCGATGCCGGAGGCCTCGGCGGTGAGGATCAATGTCACCTGGCGCAGGTCGAAATGATGGGCAAACTCATCGGCGATATCCTGCATCAGCTTGGTATCGATGCGGTGGTTCAAAAAGCCGTCCACCTTGATGATGTTGCCGGGAAGGACCTTGCCCTCCTTAACGATGCGGTCTTTGAGCTGCTGCATGAGCGATTCCTCCTACTATTTCTATATTGTTGGAAGCAGTGCGGATAATTTGTTTTAGTTTATCCATTATCCATGGTTTTGCCGCCTTTTGCAACTGTTTTTCCGACAAAAAAAGGAAAAAGCCCCCGGCGGCGGTTGGACACTTTCCATAGCCGCGGAACGAAGACAAAAAAATAGAAACTGTCCGCACACCGGAAAGTCGGTGTGCGGACAGAGGGGACCTCAGGCCAGTGCGTCCGCCACAGGGGCCAGCCAGTCGCCCTGGAAGGACTCGATATCGCCGGCGTCGGTGAGAGCGGCCAGAGCGGGATCGATAGGCATCCGGGCCAGCAGGGGGAGATTGTGGCGCTGGGCAGCCTCCTCAGACTTGCCTTCGCCGAAGAGGAAGATCTTCTTGCCGCAGTCGGGGCAGGTGACATAACTCATGTTCTCCACCAGACCCACGATGGGCACTTCCATCATCTCGGCCATCTTCACGGCCTTCTCCACCACCATGCTCACCAGCTCCTGGGGGGAGGCCACGATGATGATGCCGTCCAGAGGGATGGACTGGAACACGCTCAGGGACACGTCGCCGGTTCCCGGAGGCATATCCACAAAGAGGTAGTCCACGTCCCACACCACGTCGGTCCAGAACTGGGTGGCTACGCCGCCGATGATGGGGCCGCGCCAAAGCACCGGGTCAGTCTCCTGATCCAGCAGCAAATTCACGCTCATCATCTGGATGCCGGTGCGGCTCTCCACGGGGAAGAGGGTGTGTTCATAGCCCCGGGCGTGCTCATGGACGCCGAAGGCCTTGGGGATGGAGGGGCCGGTGATGTCGGCGTCCAGGACGCCCACCTTGAAGCCCCGCCGCTGCATGGTGACGGCCAGCTGGCTGGTGACCATGCTCTTGCCCACGCCGCCCTTGCCGGACACCACGCCGTAGACCTTGCCGATGCGGCTGTCGGCGTGGGGGGATTTGAGAAGGGACTGGGGCTCCTGACGCTCCGCGCAGCTCTCGCCGCAGGTGGAGCAATTATGGGTACATTCGCTCATGTCGATGACTCCTTTGCTGTTACTGGGCCCGAAGGGGCACATACTATTTATACTGTATCACAGCTTTCCCGGAATTACAACGTTTCCGCGGCACTTACAGGCGTACAATATGCACGCCTTCGTCCCCGGCGAAGTGGCGGGCCTCCCGCTCCTGGCAGGTAAAGAGGAGGATCTGCCGCTCCCGGCTTATCTTCCGGAGATAGTCCAGAGCCGCGGCGGCCCGGCCATCGTCGAAGCTGGTGAGGGTGTCGTCCAAAATCAGGGGCACGGCCTTCTCCGGCGGCAGCACCGTCTGGCAGATGGCCAGGCGCACGGCCAGATACAGCTGGTCGAAGGCCCCCTGGCTCAAAAGGCAGGCGTCCCGGGCCACGGCGTCCCCCTCCGCCTCCACGGCGGCGGACAGCTGCCGGTCCAGGGTCACCCGCTGGTACTTTCCGCCGGTGAGCCGGGCGAAGATCTCTCCGGCACGGCGGCCCAGAGCAGGGGAGAAGCGGCTTTGCAGCTCGCCGTTGGCCTCCTCCAGGGCCTCCATGGCCAGAGCGATGGCGTCATATTCCCCCTGCAGCTGCGTCAGCTGTTCCTCCAGAGCCTGGGCCCGGGCCTCAAGCTGGGCGCTGTCCCCCAGGGCGGCAATGCGGCCGGTGAGGGTGTCGGCGGCACTGCGCCGCTCCTGCAGCTGACGGCGGACCTCCTCCAGGGCCTGCTCTGCCGCCTCCCGGCTCCGCCGGGGAGGCGCTGCCTGCTGGGCGTCCTCCTCCTGGGGCAGCTGGCGGCTGAGATAGTCCCAGCGCATCTGGGCCTCCCCAAGGGCGCTTTGGGCCTCCTGGAGCTCCCGGCGCCGGATGGCGCAGGTCCGCAGCACCCCGTCCGCCGTGGGGATGTCAAAGGCACCGGGGGCAAAGCGGCGGACCTCCAGCAAAATGGCCTGCTCATTGGTGGTCAGGGAGGCGGATAGGGCCTCGGCGGTGGAGGTTTTGGCGTTCAGCTCCCCCTGGGCCTGGTCCCGCTGGTCCAGCAGTTGTATATAGGTATCGGCCAGGGCGTCGATGGCGGCCTGGTCCGTGGTACCGAAGCGCTTTTGCAGGGAGGTCCTGCGCAGCTTTTCCAAAGCCTGCCGGCGGTAGAGCCGGGAGAGGGCGCCGCCGACGGCAGCGATGACCACCGCCGCTCCGGCGGGCAGAAGCCAGGGGAGGGAGCGCAGCAAGGGCAGCTCCAGGGTGGACATCCGGGAGTAGAGCAGGGCGAATACGGCCCCGGCCGCCGCCAGGAACAGGAAGAAGAGCCCCAGTTCCCCGGCGGCCACGGAGCCGGGGATCTTCCCGGACAGGTCTGTCCGCACCGCCCGCCGGGCCTGGTCTGCCGTCTGGCCCGTAAAGGGGCTTTTGAGCATGGCGTTCTCCACCCGCAGCACCGCCTTGGCGGCTTCGTCCCGGTCGCTGCGGGCCTTGTCCACGGACCGGCGCAGGGTCTCCAGATTCACGATGGCCCCCCGCAGGCGGCCGATGGTGTCGTTTTCCGGGATTCGCGCCGCCTCCAGCCGGGATTTGAGACTCTCGAAGCGCTGCCGGGCATCCTCCAGGGCCTGGCGGGCCGCCTCCAGCTCCTGACGCTTCTGGGAAGCCGCCCAGCGGTCCAGCTGGGAGAGCTCCTCTCGGATGGCTTGCTCCCGAGCCTCCAGCTCTGCGATCTCTTGGCGGTACACTGAGAGCTGGCCGGACAGGTGACGGAGGGTCTCCAAGTCCGCCTCCGTAGCTTCCAGCTGGGCCCGGAGCTGGGGGATGAGGCCGGTCTTGTTGTGCTGCCTGCGGTTGAGCTGGCGCTTAAGCCGGTCCCGGCTCTCAGTGAAGGAGGTGTCCTCCTCGCCGGTGGTGATAAGGGAGACGATGCGCTTTTCCAGCTCTGCCGTCTGGTCCACGGCCATGCCGGACTGACGAATGAAGGCGCTGCGCTCAAAGACCTCCCGGGGCACACCGGTGAGGACCTCGCCGCAGCTCAGGGCCGTCAGGTCGGGGACCGGCTCAGCGGTGCCGGTATAGACGGCCCGGAAGGCCCCCATGGGGGCGTTGGGTCGCTGGGTGTCCCGGGTGATGGTGATGTCCCGCCCCTGGGCAGATAGCTCCAGCCGCCCCTGCATGGCAGCGCCGGTCCAGGGAGCGTAGCGGTTCTTGTCCGCCAGAGGACCCCGCTCCCGGGTGGAGAGGCCATAGAGCATGTCCGCCAGAAAGGCGCACCAGGTGGACTTGCCCGCCTCATTGGGGGCACAGAGAATATTCAGACCGTCCCGAAGCTCCAGGGTTTGGCCCTGAAGCTTCCCGAAGGTGGCGGTCATACGATGGATCCGCAGAAGAATTCCTCCTAATATAATGTATCATTTGTTTTGCCGTGGACATTATAACACCGACGGCCCTGTTTGCCCAGCGCTTTTCCTGCGGGGAACCGGAAAGATAAGAGAAACAGATAATAAATATTAAAAAAACGTAAAAAGGGGGTTGACAAATGATGGAAGGTTTGGTATTCTAACAAAGCTGTCGGCGCGGCAAGAGCCGTGCCGAAGAGTGTCGAAAAAACGCTTGACAGCAACCACAAGATGTGGTAAACTTCAAAAGTTACCGCTAACGAGCGGAGTGCCGAGTCCTGAAACTTCTGGAAGAAAGTTCTTGACAAAGCACCGCGAGTATGGTAACATATAAAAGTTGCCGCTGATAAATAAGAAGCGAAAGTTCAAAACTTTCTGAAAAAAGTTCTTGACAAAGCTTCTTAAATGTGGTAAACTTAAAAAGTTGCTGACGATACAAAACGGATCGGGCGTCAAAAAACTTTGAAAAAAGTTCTTGACAA
>CABSMJ010000038.1 GCA_902478785.1 uncultured Oscillospiraceae bacterium | reverse complement strand
GCCTTGGTCTTGGGCTCGATGGCCACGCGGATCACGGGCTCGGGGAACTCCATGGACTCCAGAATAATGGGTTGCTTCTCATCGCACAGGGTGTCGCCGGTGGTGGTGTTCTTCAGACCCACGGCGGCCTCGATATCGCCGGAGTAGACCTCCTCGATATCCTCCCGGTGATTGGCGTGCATCTGCAGGATACGACCAATGCGCTCCTTGACGTTCTTGGTGCTGTTGAGCACGGAAGAACCGGTGGTCAGATGGCCGGAGTAGACGCGGAAGAAGCTCAGACGGCCCACGAAGGGGTCAGTCATGATCTTGAACGCCAGAGCGGAGAAGGGGGCGGAGTCGTCGGAGGGACGCTCGTCCTCCTCGCCGGTGTCGGGGTTGACACCCTTGATGGGGGGGATGTCGGTAGGCGCGGGCATATAGTCCACGATGGCATCCAGCAGCTTCTGAACGCCCTTGTTCTTATAAGAGGTACCGCAGACCACAGGCACCATCTCATTGGCGATGGTTGCCTTGCGGATGGCAGCACGGATCTTCTTCTGAGGCACTTCCTCGCCGCCCAGATACGCCTCCATGATGGACTCATCCACCATAGACACGGCATCCATCAGCTTCTCGTGATACTCATTGGCCAGGTCCACCATATCCTCGGGGATGGGCTCCACGCGCATATCCTTGCCCAGGTCATCATAGTACACGTCGGCATTCATCTCCACCAGGTCGATGATACCCTTGAAGGTATCCTCTTTGCCGATGGGCAGCTGAATGGGAACGGCGTTGCACTTGAGACGCTCATGGATCATCCGCAGGACGTTGTAGAAATCAGCGCCCATGATGTCCATCTTGTTGACATAGATCATGCGGGGGACCTTGTAGTTATCGGCCTGACGCCACACAGTCTCGGACTGGGGCTCCACGCCGCCCTTGGCGCACAGCACGGTCACGGAACCGTCCAGCACACGCAGGGAACGCTCCACCTCCACGGTGAAGTCCACGTGGCCCGGGGTGTCGATGATATTGATGCGGGTGGGCTTGAACTGGTTCTTGGAACCAGACCAGAAGCAGGTGGTAGCGGCGGAGGTGATGGTGATGCCGCGCTCCTGCTCCTGCGCCATCCAGTCCATGGTGGCGGTACCATCATGGGTCTCACCAATCTTATAGTTCACACCGGTGTAGTACAGGATACGCTCGGTAGTCGTCGTCTTACCTGCATCGATGTGCGCCATAATGCCGATATTTCTAGTCTGTTCCAGCGGTGTTTTTCTCGGCATACTGTATCTCCTAACTTACCAACGGAAGTGAGCGAAAGCCTTGTTGGACTCCGCCATCTTATGGGTATCCTCACGCTTCTTCACGGCGCTGCCGGTGTTGTTGGCAGCATCCATGATCTCGCCCGCCAGGCGCTCGGCCATGGTCTTTTCACTGCGGGCGCGTGCGTAGGTGGTCAGCCAGCGCAGACCCAGGGTCTGACGACGGGCAGGACGCACCTCCATAGGCACCTGATAGGTGGCACCGCCCACACGGCGGGCCTTGACTTCCAGGCTGGGCATGATATTCTCCATAGCCTGGGTAAATACTTCCAGAGGCTCCTTCTCGGTCTTCTCCTTGACCATGTCAAAGGCACCATAGACGACCTTCTGGGCCACGCCCTTCTTGCCGTCGAGCATGATGCTGTTGATCAGCTTGGTCACCAGCACGGAGCCGTAGATAGGATCCGGCAGGACCTCTCTCTTGGGAACATTACCTCTTCTGGGCACTATGCTTCCCTCCTTCATAATAATATGACTTCATAGGTACTCGAAAGGCTCAGCGCCTTCCGTGAATGCCTGCCAAAGAGGTGTTGCATACTTTTATGTTAACCTGTTCGGCAAAGCCTTCAGAATGGGGTGTCCTTACTTGGACTTGGGTCTCTTGGCACCGTACTTGGAACGGGCCTGCATACGGCCGGAAACGCCCTGGGTATCCAGAGTGCCGCGGATGATGTGGTAACGGACACCAGGCAGATCCTTGACACGGCCGCCGCGGATCATCACCACGGAGTGCTCCTGCAGGGAGTGACCCACGCCGGGGATATAAGCGGTGACCTCGTAGCCGTTGGTGAGACGCACACGGGCGATCTTACGCAGTGCGGAGTTGGGCTTCTTGGGAGTCGCGGTTCTCACGGCGGTGCAGACGCCTCTCTTCTGGGGAGAAGGCAGGTCGGTGCTCTTGTTCTTGAGAGTGTTGAGACCATACTGCATAGCGGGAGAGTTGGACTTGTAAGTCGCCTGTTCTCTGCCCTTTCTGACCAACTGGTTAAAAGTAGGCATAATGTTCTCCTTTCCTGAAAATTTCTGGAAGCCGCAAAAAGCGCGGCAACCTATATTTTTAACGGAACAGAAAAAAATATTCCGTTAAAAGCGGATTATTTCAGCAGTACCGCAACGGAGGCGCCCACTGAAATGCGGCAGGCCCGTCCCAGCTCGGCACAGCTGAAGCCGGACTCCACCGGGACGCCCTTTTCCTCGCAGCGCTGGCGCAGCGCCTCCACCAGCATGGGGTCGGCGTCCTCGGCGAAAAATGCCTTGGCGGCCCTTGCCTGGTCGATGGCCTTTCGGGACTGCTTCACGCCCACAACTTTGTTCTGGGATGCCAATTCTTGGAGCACGAAGCCTCTCCTCCTGGTGCGCGTTTTGCAAAATATCAATGGTGGAACGGGTCCACACGGATGAAGATTATATCACGCCTTCCATTTGGCGTCAAGTAGTTTTCCTTGAAAAATCAGGAAATCCGGCCAATTCCCCCCGCTTTTTCCCCCTTCCGGCTCCCGGTTGTCCACAGGTAGCGCTGTCCGGTCCCCCGAAGCCGCCGGGGCCTCTTTCCCCTGCCTCCAGCTCATAGAAATTTTTCACAAATCTCTCCCCGCTCTCCATGCGCTTTTTCCCCAAAGTTTTCTTGGTTCCAGTTTTTTGTTGGCGCGGTTTTTTCAAAACTGGTAAAATATAGCTATCGGAAAAGGAGGAGATATACAGTGAAACGGATTCAAACCGCCTGCTTACTGCAGACCATCCACTTCCAGCTCAAGGAGGACCTGCCCCATGAGGAGGCGGTCCAGGGCGCTCAGGAGGAATACGAACGCTACAAGGCCCATCTGAACCACAGCGGCGTCCGTTTTTTCATCAGCAAGGAGGAGACCCTGCCCGACGGCTCCATTCTCATCCACATTCGCCGTCAATACAATGCCTATCCCTGTGAGGAGTATCTGAAAGCGGATTGACCCCCCCTGCTTTCCCGGAGCATGCGGGGAACCCGGGAAGCAAAAAGCGTCCCCCGGAGCCTTTTGGGCTCCGGGGGACGCTTTTTTCATTTTATATACCGGGAACAGCCGTGGGAATTACTCCGCAAAATCGGCAGACACCGGAGCGGGCTCAGGCTCCGCAGGCGTCTCATCGGGAACCAGCTCCTCGGCAAAGTGGCGGTAGGCCTCCAGGCCGGTACCGGCGGGGATCAGCTTACCGATGATGACGTTCTCCTTCAGGCCCACCAGGTGGTCCACCTTGCCCTTGATGGCGGCCTCGGTCAGGACCTTGGTGGTCTCCTGGAAGGAGGCGGCGGACAGGAAGGAATCGGTGGCAAGAGATGCCTTGGTGATACCCATCAGCAGCTGGGTGGCCACGGCCTCCTTCAGAGGCTCGCCCATCTCGTTGGTCTCGCCGGCGGCGTTGCGGCGGCGGATCTCCTCGTTGGCGTCGTCCAGCTCCAGAACGTCCACCATGGAACCACTGAGCAGGTGGGTATCGCCGGAATCCTCCACACGGGCCTTGCGCATCATCTGACGCACGATGACCTCGATGTGCTTATCGTTGATATCCACGCCCTGCTGACGGTACACACGCAGAACTTCCTGGATCAGGTAGTTGTACACCGCGTCGTTGCCCCGGATGCGCAGCACCTCGTGGGGGTTCAGAGCGCCGTAGTTCAGGGCAGTACCCTTTTCAATGACCTCGCCGTCCTTCACCAGCAGACCGGTGTGAGGCACGGAGTAGGTGCGGGTGTCGCCGTCGTCGGCGGTGACGATGATATTCAGCAGGCTGCCCTTGGTGGCCTCCTCGAAGCGGACGGTGCCGCCGATCTCGGAGATGGTGGCCATCTTCTTGGGCTTGCGGGCCTCGAACAGCTCCTCCACTCGGGGAAGACCCTGGGTGATGTCGCCGCCGGCCACGCCGCCGGTGTGGAAGGTACGCATGGTCAGCTGAGTACCGGGCTCGCCGATGGACTGGGCGGCGATGATGCCGACGGCCTCGCCGGGACCCACGGGCTTGGAGGTGGCCAGGTTCATACCGTAGCACTTGGCGCACACGCCGCTGTGGGCCTTGCAGGTCAGGACGGTGCGGATCATCACCGTGGGCTTCTGGTCCTCTGCGGCGGGGTCAAAGCTGCACTGGTCGCCGTCCCGATAGTTCTTCTGGACCCAGCGGCGGGTCTCCAGGAGCTTTGCGTCGGCCTCGGTCATCATGCGGTCGTTGGGCACCAACACCTCGCCGGTGTCGGCATCCACCACGCTGCCCACCAGGAAGCGGCCGCGGATTCGGTCGGAGAACTTCTCGATGACCTGTCCGTTTTCGCTGATCTCGGAGACCATGATGCCGTGGCGGGAACCGCAGTCCTCCTCCCGGATGATGACGTCCTGAGAGACGTCCACCATGCGGCGGGTCAGGTAACCGGAGTCGGCGGTACGCAGAGCGGTATCGGCCAGACCCTTTCGGGCGCCTCGGGAGGAGACGAAGTACTCCAGCACGGACAGGCCCTCACGGAAGTTTGCCTTGATGGGGATCTCGATGGTCTTACCGGCGGTGTTGGCCATCAGACCGCGCATGCCGGCCAGCTGACGGATCTGCTTCATGGAGCCACGGGCGCCGGAGTCGGCCATCATGTAGATGGGGTTGTAGATGTCCAGGCTGTCCTGCAGGGCCTTGGTGACGTCGTCGGTGGTCTTCTCCCACTCCTTGACCACCTGACGATAGCGCTCGTCATCGGTCATGAAGCCCATCTTGTACTGGTTCTCAATGTCCAGGACCCGGTTCTCGGTCTCGTCGATGAGCTCATACTTGGCGGCAGGCACGGCCATATCCGCGATGGAGATGGTGATGGCGGCCCGGGTGGAATACTTGTAGCCAGTGGCCTTGATGGCGTCCAGCACCTCGGCGGCCACGGTGAAGCCGTGCTTCTTGATGGTGCGGTCCACGATCTGGCCCAGCTGCTTCTTGCCGCACTGGAAGGTGACCTCATAGTCGCACACGTGCTCGGGGTCGGTGCGGTCCACGAAGCCCAGATCCTGGGGCAGGCTGCGGTTGAAGATGATGCGGCCGATGGTAACGGGCACGATGCGGGTGACCTCCTGGCCGTCCACGGTGCAGGTGCGGCGGACCCGGATGGGGGCATGGATGCCCACGCTGTGCTCGTTGTAGGCCATCATGGCCTCATCCTCATTGCGGTAGACCGGGGGATGATACTCCTCCGGCTCCTGGCCGGCGGGATACATCTGGGACATGTTGTCCTCCACCCGCTCCATGGTCAGGTAGTAGGAGCCCAGCACCATATCCTGGGTAGGCACGGTGACGGGGCCGCCGTCCTGAGGACGCAGCAGGTTGTTGGCGGAGAGCATGAGGATCCGGGCCTCGGCCTGGGCCTCAGCGCTCAGAGGCACATGGATGGCCATCTGGTCGCCGTCGAAGTCGGCGTTGAAGGCGGTGCAGTTCAGGGGGTGGAGCTTCAGGGCACGGCCCTCCACCAGCACCGGCTCAAAGGCCTGGATGCCCAGACGGTGCAGGGTAGGTGCGCGGTTGAGCATAACGGGGTGGTCCTTGATGATCTCATCCAGGGCATCCCACACCTCGGTGCGGCCCTTGTCCACCATCTTCTTGGCGGACTTGATGTTGTTGGCGGTGCCGTCCTCCACCAGCTTCTTCATGATGAAGGGGCGGAACAGCTCCACGGCCATCTCCTTGGGCACGCCGCACTGATAGATCTTCAGCTCAGGGCCGACCACGATAACGCTTCGGCCGGAGTAGTCCACGCGCTTGCCCAGCAGGTTCTGACGGAAGCGGCCCTGCTTACCCTTGAGCATGTCGGAGAGGGACTTGAGGGCCCGGTTGTTGGCGCCGGTGACGGCACGGCCGCGGCGGCCGTTGTCGATGAGGGCGTCCACCGCCTCCTGGAGCATCCGCTTTTCGTTGCGGACGATGATGTCGGGGGCGTTGAGCTGGATCAGGCGCTTGAGGCGGTTGTTACGGTTGATGACCCGGCGATAGAGATCGTTCAGGTCAGAGGTGGCGAACCGGCCGCCGTCCAGCTGCACCATGGGCCGCAGTTCAGGCGGGATCACGGGCAGCATGTCGATGATCATCCACTCAGGCTTGTTGCCGGAGAGGCGGAAGGCATCCACCACCTCCAGGCGCTTGACGATGCGGGCTTTCTTCTGGCCGGAGGCCTCCTTCAGCTCGGCGTGGAGCTGATCAGAGAGAACGATCAGGCCGTTGAGGGAATCGATCTCCTCCTCCAGGGGACGAAGCTTTTCATCGATGGCGTCAATGCGGCTCTGGATCAGATCTTCCTGGGCGTTGGAGAACTTCATCTGGGCCTCCAGCTCCCACTTGTCCCGCTGGAGAGGCTCCGCCTGAGCCATCAGGGCCAGCTTGCGCTGGCTCTCCTCCTGGGTCAGACCCACAGTGGCCAGCAGCTTCTTCACGGCCTCGGCGCCCATGCCGGCTTCGAAGTCGTTTTCATACTTCTCCCGGTAGTCCCGGTACTCCTTCTCGGAGAGGATCTGGTTCCGGGTCAGGGGCGTCTCGCCGGCGTTGGTGACGATATAGGCGGCGAAGTACAACACCTTCTCCAGGATCCGGGGGCTGATGTCCAGCAGCAGACCCATCCGGGAGGGGATCCCCTTAAAGTACCAGATGTGGCTGACGGGGGTGGCCAGCTCAATGTGGCCCATCCGCTCCCGGCGGACCTTGGCCCGGGTGACCTCCACGCCGCAGCGGTCGCAGATCTTGCCCTTATAGCGGATCTTCTTGTACTTGCCGCAGTGGCACTCCCAGTCCTTGGTAGGCCCGAAGATGCGCTCGCAGAACAAGCCATCCCGCTCGGGCTTGAGGGTGCGGTAGTTGATGGTTTCCGGCTTCTTCACTTCGCCGTAGGACCACTCGCGGATCATTTCCGGAGAAGCGATGCCGATCTTGATCGCGTCAAAAGCAACATAACTCATATTGCTGTATATCCTCCTTATTATAATTCAGAAATGCGGTAAGGGATACGGTTTCTGAATTACTCGTCCAGTCCGTCGTCGTCCTCTTCCACGGGCATGCCCTCGCCCTCTTCTTCCACATCCTCGATGGCAAAGCCGGAGTCCACGATCTCGGCGTCGTCCGCAAAGTTGCGGTGCCGGTCGTCCTCGGCGTCCATGCGGTTGAGGTTGAAGGTGTCCATGGCGTCCTCATCCTCCTTGAGCTCGATCTGGTTGCCGTCCTTATCCAGCACCTGGATATCCAGGCACAGGGACTGCAGCTCCTTGACCAAGACCTTGAAGGACTCGGGCACGCCGGGCTGAGGCACGTTGTGGCCCTTGACGATGGCTTCGTAGGTCCGGACACGGCCGGTGACATCGTCGGACTTGACGGTGAGGATCTCCTGCAGGGTATAGGAGGCACCGTAGGCCTCCAGGGCCCACACCTCCATCTCGCCGAAACGCTGGCCGCCGAACTGGGCCTTGCCGCCCAGAGGCTGCTGGGTGACCAGGGAGTAGGGACCGGTGGAACGGGCGTGGATCTTATCATCCACCAGATGGTGCAGCTTGAGGAAGTAGACGTAGCCCACGGTGACCTTGTTGTCAAAGCGCTCACCGGTACGGCCGTCATAGAGCCAGCTCTTGCCCTCGGGGTCCAGACCGGCCTGAGTCAGCGCAGCCTGGATATCCTCCTCATAGGAGGCGCCGTCGAAGATGGGGGTGGCCACTTTCCAGCCCAGCTTCTGGGCCGCATAGCCAAGATGGACCTCCAGCACCTGGCCGATGTTCATACGGGAAGGCACGCCCAGGGGGTTCAGGACAATGTCCAGAGGCGTACCGTCGGGGAGGAAAGGCATATCCTCCTGGGCCAGGACACGGGAGACAACACCCTTGTTACCGTGACGACCGGCCATCTTGTCGCCCACCTGGATCTTACGGCGCTGGGCGATATACACCCGGACCACCTGGTTGACGCCCGGCCCCAGCTCGTCGCCGTTTTCCCGGGTAAAGACCTTGGCATCCACGATGATGCCGCTCTCGCCGTGAGGCACCTTCAAAGAGGTGTCACGGACCTCCCGGGCCTTCTCACCGAAGATGGCCCGCAGCAGACGCTCCTCGGCGGTCAGGTCGGTCTCGCCCTTGGGGGTGACCTTGCCCACCAGGATGTCGCCGGCGTGCACCTCGGCGCCGATGCGGATGATGCCGTTCTCGTCCAGGTCCTTCAGGGCGTCCTCGCCCACGTTGGGGATGTCCCGGGTGATCTCCTCGGGGC
>CABSMJ010000037.1 GCA_902478785.1 uncultured Oscillospiraceae bacterium | reverse complement strand
ATGGCGTTTTCCACCAGCTCCTTGACCACGCTGGCCGGCCGCTCCACCACCTCTCCGGCGGCGATCAAGTCAGCCACGTGGGAATCCAGTTGTTGAATATGGGGCATATGCTTCTCCTTTCGTGGAGCGGCCGGCCCGCCGCAGGTGCGGCGTCCAAGCATGGCGCCTCAGGCGCCATCTTGCAAGCGGCCGAATGCACTTTCGGACGATTGAAATCAAATGTAAGGGGTCCCCGGCAAAGCGGTCTTTGACGGGGTCCGCTCCGCCACATGTTCCCCCCTCAGAGGATCAGCGAGGCCACCAGGGGGATGGTGGCCAGAGATGCCACGGTGGTCAAAAAGGTGCCCTGGGCCATGGAGTCGGTGTCGCCGCCGTACTGCATGGCCAGCAGCACGCCGTTGGTGGCCACCGGCAGTCCCATCTGGACCACGGCGATGTTCCGCAGCAGCTCGTCCACCTCCAAGGCCGTCAGCGCCACATATAAAAGGGCCGGCATGGCCAAAAGGCGCAGGGCCGTCAGCAGCCACATCCGGGGCGAGCCCAGCATCTGCCCCAGGGGCAGGGCTGCCAGGATGGACCCCAGCAACATCAGCGCCAGAGGGATGCTCATGTCCCCGATGAAGTCCAGGGACTCCACCACCGGCGCAGGAAAGCGCAGGTGGGTCAGGGCGACGATCAGCGCGGCCAGGGAGGCCAGCATACAGGGGGAGAACACGCCCTTCCAGCTGAGCTTGCCGCCCTTGCCGCCGGAGAGCATCACCGGCCCCAGGGTGTAGAGCAGCAGATTGAAGGGCAGGGCCAGCACTGCGGCGTAAAAGACGCAATCCGATCCAAAGAGGGACCCCACCACGGGATAGCCCACAAAGCCGACGTTGGTAAAGCTGAGGATGAAGCGGTAGGTGCCGATCTCCTTTTTGGGCGGCCGCAGCACCAGGGGCAGCAAAAAGGCCGCGGCAAAGGCCAGCACATAGAACACCACCGCCACCAACAGGATGTTCAGAATGTCCTGGAGGCCCGGCAGGTTCTCGCTAGTGAGCACCGCCGAGATAATCATGCAGGGCAGTCCCAGATTCAAAAGCAGCTTGGTCAGCTTGGTGTTGAACTCCCCGCCCATATAGCCCAGTCGGTCGGCCACAAAGCCCAGGGCAATGGCAAAGAGGATCATCCACATATGGCTCAGCGCGTCCAAATAGCTCATGACATCTCTCCCCTTCTTATATTCAGGCCAAAATGGCCCAGTAGGACAGTGCATTGACGCCCGCGTGGAGCAAGATGGAGGTCCACAGCGTCCCAGAGCGGTCGAAGCACCAGGCCAGCACCAGCCCGGGCACCAGATACTGGATCATCAGCACCAGATAGGTGATATCCTGGTTCACCAGGGCGTACTGCCACACATGGAGCAGGGCGAAGAGGGCGCAGGAAAGGACGTAGGCCGCCAGGCGGCTTTTGCCACGGAGCCCGCCGAACACCAGCCCCCGGAACAGCACCTCCTCCACGAAGGGCGCCAGGATCACCACGATCAGGAGGGTAGTTCGTGGCGCCGCGTCGATCTGGGCGGAGATAGTCATGTCGTTGAGGTTGGTATGATTGCCTACCACCAGCCTCGTCAGGCGATAGGTCAGCTCATTGAGGCCGTAAAAAGCGATGAAGCCCACCGCCAGCACCTTGAGGCTCCCCACCGCGTTTTCCAAAAAGAGCGTGGTGGTGTGGCCGATGAAGCGGTGAAAGATGATGAGGGTGACAGCAAAGATCACATAGTAATAGATGGTGTTGCCCAGGGCCTCGCCGATGGTGGTGCCCAGCAGCCGCCCCAGCAGGTCCAGGGCCGGACGGGTCACAAAGGGCAGCACCAGGAGATAGATGACGAAGAACACGGTGCCCGCGATCTTCTCCCCTTCGGTCAGATAGGCGCCGGAGGCCTTTCGTTTTGCCATATAGATCCTCCCACCAGATAGATTTCTCCCCCTTGCGCCCGGGGAAGCGGGCGTCTTTCAGGGCTGGAGCTTCTGCTTCAGCTCATAGAGCAGCGTCATGGCCTCGATGGGGGTCAGGGTGTCGGGCTGGGTACGGCGGAGCTTGTCCAGCACCTCCGCCTCCGCCAGGGACTCCATGGACATCTGTCCCCCCGTCTGGGCCGCCGGAGCGGCCGGGGCCGGGGCGGCGGTCTGGCCGCTCTCCAGCTCCTGGAGCACCGTCCGGGCCCGGCTGAGCACCTTGGTCGGCAGTCCCGCCAGCTTGGCCACCTCGATGCCGTAGCTGCGGTCGGCGCCGCCGGGGACGATCTTGCGCAGGAAGATGATGTCGTCCCCCCGGGTCTTGACGGCAATGTTGTAGTTCACGGTGCCGGGCAGGGTGTTTTCCAGCTCGGTGAGCTCGTGGTAGTGGGTGGCGAAGAGGGTCTTGGCCCCCAGGGTCTTGGGGTCGGCGCAGTATTCCAGCACCGCCCGGGCGATGGACATACCGTCGAAGGTGGAGGTGCCCCGGCCGATCTCGTCCAGGATCAGCAAACTCTTGCTGGTGGCCCGGCGGAGGATCTCCGCCACCTCGGTCATTTCCACCATGAAGGTGGACTGGCCGGCGCTGAGGTCGTCGCTGGCGCCGATGCGGGTGAAGATCCGGTCCACCACGCCGATGCGGGCGAAGGAGGCCGGAACGAAGGAACCCATCTGGGCCATGAGCACGATGAGGGCCACCTGGCGCATATAGGTGGATTTTCCGGCCATGTTGGGGCCGGTGATGATGGACACCCGGTTCTCCTTCTCCCCCATGAAGGTGTCGTTGGGCACAAAGAGAGACCCGGAGAGCATCCGCTCCACCACCGGGTGGCGGCCGTCGCGGATCTCGATGGTGCCGGACAGGTCCACCTCCGGCCGGCAGTAGTTGTTGTGGACCGCCACGGCGGCAAAGGAGGCCAGGGCGTCGGCCTCGGCCACAGCGGCGGCGGAGGCCTGGACCCGGTGGGCCTCATCGGCGATGGCCTGCCGCAGGGCGGTAAAGAGCTCATACTCCAGGGCCACCACCCGGTCGGAGGCGGTGAGGACGGTGTGCTCCAAATCCTTGAGCTCCTGGGTGATGAAGCGCTCGCAGTTGACCAGGGTCTGCTTGCGGATGTAGGTATCGGGCACCTGGTCCAGGAAGGACTTGGACACCTCGATGTAATAGCCAAAGACCTTGTTGTAGCCCACCTTCAGCGTGCGGATGCCGGTGCGCTCCTTCTCCTTGGCCTCCATCTCGGCGATGATGCCCTTGCCGCCGGAGAGGATGCCCCGCAGGCGGTCCACCTCGGCGTTGTAGCCCTCCCGGATGAAGCCCCCCTCCCGGACGGAAAAGGGCGGGTCGTCGCAGATGGCCTGGGCCACCTTGTCCCCCAGGTCCTCCAGGGTGTCCAGCTCCCCAGAGAGCTCCTGGAGCCGCCGGTCCGGCAGGGCCGAGAGCTGCTCCTTCACGGCGGGCAGCTTTTCGATGGCGCTGCGGAGGGACACCAGATCCCGGCCGCCGGCGGTACCGTAGACGATGCGGCCGATGAGCCGCTCCAGGTCGCCGATGCCGGTGAGGGCCCGGATCAGCTCCTCCCGGTGGATGGTGTCGTCCACCAGCGCGGCCACGGCGCCGTTGCGGCGGCGAATCTCCGTGGGGGAGAGCAGCGGCCGCTCCAGCCAGGACCGCAGCAGCCGGCCGCCCATGGCGGTGCGGGTCTTGTCCAGCACCCACAGCAGGCTCCCTTTCTTCTCCTTGCCCCGGAGGGTGGCCGTCAGCTCCAGATTCCGCCGGGCGGTCAGGTCCAGCTCCATGAACCGGCCCTGTTCGTAGTACTCCAAATCGTTGATGTGGCTCAGATCCGTCTTTTGGGTCTCGTAGAGGTAGTGCAGGAGCCCTCCCAGGGCCAGGGCCGCCGCCGGATTCCCTGCGGGCAGCTGGCCCCAGGCCTCCTCACCGAACTGCTTTTTGATGTTTTTTTCGGCCTCCTCCAGGTGGAAGCGGCCCCCGCCGTGCTCCACCCGGCAGGAAAACCGGTCCTCCAGGGCCTTTCGCAGGTCCTGACAGTCCCAGGCCCCGTCGCTGAGGACGGCCTCCACCGGGGAAAAGCGGCCCAGCTCGTTGAGCAGGTGCTCCACCCGCTCGTCGCCGGAAAAGGCGGTCAGGTGGGTCTTGCCGGTGGACATATCACAGAAGGCCACGCCGGCCCGGGTCTCGTCCAGAAAGATGCCGCACAGGAAGTTGCTCTGGCCGTCCTCCAGGCAGGCCGCGTCGATGACCGTGCCGGGGGTGACCACCCGGATGATGTCCCGCTTCACCAGCCCCTTGGCGGTGGCGGGGTCCTCCATCTGCTCGCAGATGGCCACCTTGTAGCCCTTGGCGATGAGGCGGGCGATGTAGGCGTCGCTGGCGTGGTAGGGGATGCCGCACATGGGGATCTTCTCCTCGGCGGACTTGGCCGGATCCTTGTCCCGGCTGGTCAGCGTCAGGTCCAGCTCCCGGGAGGCCGTGCGGGCGTCCTCGTCAAACATCTCATAGAAGTCCCCCAGCCGGAAAAAGAGGATCGAATCCTTGTTCTCCGCCTTGATCTTCATGTACTGCTTCATCATGGGGGTCATTTCCGCCATTTTTTCCACCTCATCCTCTTGCTTTGCCCGCTTTTCCCCGGGCCGGGGTCTGCTTCATTTTCTCGGGTCGGCTTACAGGGTGAACTCCGTGCCGCCGGCCATATAGGTGATCTGGTCCCCCAGCATCTCCTTGAGGATGGCATAGGGGCCCTGGCCGGTGCAGTGGCCGGTGTAGTAGTGAGTGGGCCGCCGGCGCAGCTCCTCCCCCACGGCCCGGATGAGAGCCTCCGGCTCGTCCACGCCCAGGCCCGGATTGGTCAGATGGAAGCCGGAGAACACCGCGTCCGGCGCCCGGCCCAGCAGCTCCTCCGCCCGGCGCAGGATGTTGACGATGCCCCGGTGGGCGCAGCCCGCCACCAGCACCGCCTTGCCTTGGGCGGTGATGAGCAGGTCCTGCTCATCCCTAAAGTCCTGGGGCCGCAGCTCCTCCCCCACCTTCTCCCGCAGGGAAGCGTTGGCGCTGGTGGGGTAGTCGTGGGTGGGAATGTCGGAGAACACCTGGAGCTCGTCGTCGATACAAAGATGCCCCCGGCAGAAGACGAAGCGGTCGGAATACTTGCGGAAGGCCGGGTCGATGCCGATGTAGCGGACCTTCTTCTCCCCGTCCACGGCGTAGAAGGGGCCGAAGGCGTCATCGTGGAGGTAGATCTTGGCGTGGTCGTTGCGCTTGCAGAAGAGCTCCATGCCGCCGGCATGGTCATAGTGGCCGTGGGACAAGAAGGCGATGTCCACGGCGGCGATGTCCACGCCCAGGGCCTGGGCGTTTTCCAGGAAGCCGGCATTGGGGCCCATGTCGCAGAGGATCTTGTGTTCCGGGGTCTCCAGATAGAGGCTCAGACCGTGGGCCCGGCACAAGGTCTCCTTCCGGGCGGTATTTTCCAGCAGCGTGATGACTTTCATGGAAAAGGCTCCTTTCTCATCTCTCCGGCAGGCGGGCGCCTCAGCGCTGCCGCCCCACCAGCTCGTCCAATGTCAGGTCGTAATAGTCCGCCAGGGCCACCAGTACGGATAGTCTGGGTTCCTGCTCTCCATACTCAAACCGCTGGTAGGCGTGGAGACTGATTCCGATTGCTTTGGCAAGGTCTTTTTGTAAAACGCCTCTTTTTTCTCGCAATAAGACAAGGTGTTCAGAAAAGTTCATAGACTTCCTTCCCTTGACATTCCTAAACAGGCGTGTTATGATGCTATCGTAATATTCCAGTTTAGGAATGTCAAATACTTTTGTGGGAGTGTAACACTATGGACCACTGTGATCCCATTGAGATCCTGCTGGACCGTCTGGAGGAGGACCTGGGCCCTCAGCTCCTGGCCCGGCGGGACTATCTTGACCAGCAGCGCCGGGCTCAGGAGGCCTTCGCGGCCCTCTCCCCCGACCTCCCGCCTCAGCAGCAGCGGCTGCTTCTTATCTGGGAGGAGGCCTCCAACGCCATGGCCGACATCGCCCAGCGGCACCTGGCCCGGGAGGCCATCTTACTGGCCCGCCGTCTCTGGGGCTGAGGCGGGTTCCTCCACCTCACCGAAGAGGGCCCAGGTGTTGCTGTCGGTGATCTTCACGTCGATAAACCGGCCGATATACTTCCGGTCCCCGGCCAGGTGGACCAGCCGCCCGCCGTTGGTGCGGGAGCTGAGGGGCCAGCGCTCGTCGCCGCTCTCCCCGTCCACCAGCACCCGGACCGTCCGGCCCACATATCCGGCGTGGAGCCGGGCGGAAATCTCGTTTTGCGCCTCCAGCAGGCGGTCGAACCACACCTGCTTCTCCGCCCGGGTGTAGGGGTCCGGCATCTCCGCCGCCGGCGTGCCGGGCCGGGGGGAGTAGATGAAGGTGAAGAGGGCGTCAAAGCCCACCTCCTTCACCAGGGAAACGGTGTCCATGGCCTCCGCCTCCGTCTCGCCGGGGAAGCCGATGATGACGTCGGAGGTCAGCACCAGGTCCGGCATGACTTTCTTGGCGTAGGCGATCTCCTCCAGGTACTTTGCCCGGGTGTAGCGGCGGTTCATGGCCTGGAGCACCCGGTCGTTGCCGGACTGGAAGGGCAGGTGCAGCTGCTTGGCCACATGGGGGCAGCGGGCCATGGTGTCAAAGAGCTTTTCTGTGGCGTCCTTGGGGTGGCTGGAGATAAAGCGGATGAGATACTCCCCGGGGATCTCCCGGTCGATGCGCTCCAGAAGGTCGGCAAAGTCCACGCCCATATTCAGGTCCCGGCCGTAGGAGTTGACGTTCTGGCCCAGGAGGGTGATGTCCTTGTACCCCTCCGCCACCAGCTCCCGGACCTCCTCCAGAATCTTCTCCGGGTCCCGGCTTCGCTCCCGGCCCCGGACATAGGGCACGATGCAGTAGGAGCAGAAGTTGTTGCAGCCGTACATGATGGAGACCCAGGCCTTGACGCCCTTCTCCCGCACCACCGGCAGGCCCTCGGCCAGGCGGCCGTGCTCATCCTCCACGGAAAAGACCCGGCCGCGGCGGGTGTAGACCTGATACAGGAGCTCCGGGAATTTCCACAGGACGTGGGGCCCGAACACCAGATCCACATGGCGGTAGCTCTCCCGGATCTTCTTGGCCACCCGGGGCTCCTGGGCCATGCACCCGCAGACACAGATGATCTGCCGGGGGTTGGCCTTCTTGGAATGGGTCAGGGCGCCCAGGTTGCCGAAAACCCGCTTTTCCGCGTGCTCCCGGACGGCGCAGGTGTTGAGGATCACCACATCCGCCTCTTTCGGCTCCTGGGTGAAAGCAAAGCCCATCTTCTGCAGCATCCCCAGGATGCGCTGGCCGTCGGCCACGTTCTGCTGGCAGCCGAAGGTGTCCACGCAGGCCAGGGGCCGGCGGCCCTCCTCCTGCAAAAGGTCCCGTATCTTTCCGGTAAACTCCCGCTGCCGGGCAAGGTCCTCCTCCGAGACCAGTACGTCTTTACGTTCCAAATCCTCGTTCCTCCAAATTGGGTGAATTCGATACTTTAACTAAAGTATCATAGCATACAAGCCCGGAAAACACAAGGGCAAAGCCCCTGCCGCCTTGCCTTGGGAGGCGTTTCCTGCTATACTTGCCGGAGAAACGAAAGGAGCGATGGAGCGATGAAGAAAGTGGCACTGGTGACCGGTTCCTCCCGGGGGATCGGCCGGGCGGTGGCCGCCCGTCTGGCCCGCGGCGGCTGGGCCGTGGGCATCAACTATGTCACCCACCGTCAGGCGGCGGAGGACTTGCGGGACACCCTGGTGGACGAGGGCTGCCAGGCGGCGGTCTACCAGGCCGACGTGGCCGACCGGGCGGCGGTGGAGCAGATGGTCCGGGCCGTGGAGCAGGACCTGGGGCCGGTGAGCCTGCTGGTGAACAACGCGGGCATCGCCGGACAGATGCTCTTTCAGGACATCACCGAGGAGCAGTGGCGGCGGTACTTCGCCGTGAATCTGGACGGCGCTTTCCACACCATCCAGGCGGTGCTGCCCCACATGCTCCACGAAAAGAGCGGGTGCATCATCAACACCTCCTCCATCTGGGGCCAGCGGGGCGCCTCCTGCGAGGTGGCCTACTCCGCCACCAAGGCGGCGGTCATCGGCCTGACCCGGTCCCTGGCCATGGAGCTGGGCCCGTCCCACATCCGGGTCAACTGCGTGGCCCCCGGCGTCATCGACACGGATATGCTCTCAGTGCTGCCGGAGGAGACCCGCCGGGATCTGGCGGAGCAGACGCCTCTGGGCCGTCTGGGCACGCCGGAGGACATCGCCGCGGCCGTGGCCTTCCTGGCCTCCGAGGAGGCCTCCTTCCTCACCGGGCAGGTCATTACGCCGGACGGGGGGTTCATCGTGTAAGACTTCCCAAAAGTGCAAGCACTTTCGGGAGAGAGACTTCATGGCGGATGGGGCTCGATTTCCCTTGAAATTGTCGCCCCATCCGCCATGTGCTGTGTTTTCTCCGACGTACACGCCGCCGGAGAAAACGGATTGGAATTTTTTCGCCGCCTGCGGGCGGCGAACTCTGCGAGGCCGCTCCTGCGGGGTGCGAAATCCTGCGGGGTGGGAGGCCCTGCGGTCGGTGAACCCCTGCGAGGTCTGTCCTGCGTGGCAGTAGCAGAGACGTACAAAGAGGCGGTCCCGGATATCCGGGACCGCCTCTTTTTTCTTATTCCTCCGGCAGGGGAAAGCCCCGGAGCATCACCCGCCCCAGGCACACCAGGCTCCGGCCGCTGCTCTCCGGCAGCACCACGTCCGCGTCGGCCCGGCTGCGATTCAGGGAGAAGAGATACACCGTGCCGCCCCGCTTATGATACTGCTTGCACACCATGGCCCCGTCCACGCAGAAGATGCCCACGTCCCCGTCGACAAGGGGGTCATGGTTCACATACACCACCGACCCGTCGGGGATCCAGGGGCTCATGGAATCCCCCTGGATGCGCACGGCGAACTCCGCCCCCTGGGGCCGGTCCTCCGTCAGCACATGGGGCTCATAGTCCTCCCCGAACACCGGCGCAGCATAGCCGGCGGCGGCCGGGCTGCGGTAGAGCGGAATGACCTTGGGCTCCGGGGCCATCTGCTCCGCCTCCATCTCCTCCTGATAGCTGCCCAGGGCCTCCGCCACGGACTGCAGCGTCCGCCGCCCCGCCGGGGACAGCCGGCGGTAGCGCTCCAGCAGCGCCCGCTCCGGCCCGCTCAAGACCTTTTTCCCGCCCCGGTAGCTGTCCTGGAACAGGTAGTTGGGCTCCGTCTCCAGACAGTCGAACAGCCGCAGCAGATTCTCCCCGTTGGGAGAGCTGATGCCCGCCTCATAGTTGCCCACCGTGGACTGGGTCACCCCCAGCCGCCGGGCCAGTTCCGCCTGGGACAGCCCCAGCTCCTCCCGGCGCTCCCGGATTCTCTGCCCAATGCTCATGGCTGCGCTCCTTCACGTCCGCTGTTTTTCTCTTTTCTCCTTTAGCATACCCGAAAGGTATGGTTCTGTCAACGGCCTCTAACAAGAATCTTGTTAAATTCTCTTGACATAATCGAACATATGTGCTATAACTCTAAACAAGAACTTTGATGAATTCTTTTCGCAAATCTAATTTACTTGTTTCCCTCTCCGGTCCGGCCCCGGGAGCGGAGGGGGAGACAAATAAAAAAATGCCCCGCCTATTGGCAGGACATTTTTGGTGGGGGAAGATGGATTCGAACCATCGAAGGCAAAGCCAGCAGATTTACAGTCTGTCCCCTTTGGCCACTCGGGAATTCCCCCATATGAAATTTTGGAGCTGGTGGACGGACTCGAACCCCCGACCTGCTGATTACAAATCAGCTGCTCTACCAACTGAG
>CABSMJ010000036.1 GCA_902478785.1 uncultured Oscillospiraceae bacterium | reverse complement strand
TTCTCAAGGAGGGAATCACCTATGACGGCCTGCCAGAGGACGAAAAGGAGGAATATGAGGCCACCTTCACTGATGAGAACGGTGACCTGCCGGAGAAGATCGAGCCCGCCGGGCTCAACGAATGGGTATTCAACGAGGATACCATCCGCAAGGCCCTGGACCTGCTCATGACCAACGGCCTGAAAATCGACTACGGGGAAAAGCTGGGCAAGACTATCATTTTCGCCAAGAACCACCGCCACGCGGAAAAGATTTTAGAGGTATTCGGGAAGGAGTACCCCCACCTGCCCGGTTACGCCAAGGTCATCGACAACTACATGACCTACGCCCAGAGCGCTATCGACGAGTTCTCGGAACCGAACAAGCTGCCGCAAATCGCCATCTCCGTGGATATGCTGGACACCGGCATCGACGTGCCGGATGTGCTGAATCTGGTGTTCTTCAAGAAAGTGATGAGCAAGGCGAAATTCTGGCAGATGATCGGCCGGGGCACCCGGCTGTGTCTGGGGCTGATGGATGGGAAGGACAAGGACAAGTTCTATATTTTCGACCTGTGCGGCAATTTTGAATTTTTCCGCATGAGCAAAGGCAAGGCCACCGTGGGGCAGATGGCCCTGCAAAGCGCGATCTTTTATCTAAAATCCCAGATTATTTTCAAGCTCCAGGATCTGGCCTATCAGACCGGGGAGCTGATCCCCTTCCGCCAGCGGCTGGTGGAGGAGGTGATTGCAAAAGTCCAGGAACTGGACCGGGGAAACTTCGCGGTGAAGCAACACCTTCGGTATGTGGAGAAGTTCTCCGACCCGGAGAGTTATCAGGCCCTCACCTATGAGGATACTCTGAACCTAAAGGAGGAAGTTGCCCCGCTGCTCCAGCCCGACGGGGACGAGGCCAGCACGGTTCGCTTTGACGCGTTGATGTACGGGATCGAGCTGGCCTACCTGGTGGGCAAAACCTACTCCAGGGCCCGGAAAGATTTGGTGAAAAAGGTCAGCGCTATCGCCGGTGTGGCTAACATCCCGGAAATCCGGGCGCAATCGGAACTCATCGAGAAAATCCTGCATACCGACTACCTGGACAACGCCGGGATCAACGAGTTGGAGCACATCCGGGAATGCTTGCGGAACCTGATGAAGTACCTGCCTCATGACGGTGCCATTTACAATACCAACTTTACAGATGATATCCTCTCCGTGGAGTGGAAGGAGTCGGAGCTGGAGAACGATGATCTGAAGAACTACAAGGCCAAGGCGGAGTTCTATGTCCGCCAACACCAGGACAACCCGGCTATCGCAAAGTTGCGCTCCAACATTCCTTTGACAGACGATGATGTAAAAGAGCTGGAGAATATTCTGTGGAGCCAGGTGGGCAGCCGCCAGGACTACGAGGCGGAGCTGGGAGCCAAACCCCTGGGCGAATTCGTTCGGGAGATCGTGGGCCTGGACATGAACGCCGCCAAGGAGGCCTTTTCCCAATATCTCGATGATACCAACCTGGACAGCCGGCAGATCTACTTCGTCAACCAGATTGTGGAGTACATCGTCCACAACGGCATGATGAAGGACCTGTCTGTCCTCCAGGAGCCACCCTTTACAGATCAGGGAAGTATTGTGGAGGTGTTTACCGACCTGACCCTCTGGGCTGGCATCAAAGATGTCATTGACCGAATCAACGCCAACGCGGCGGCGTAGGGAGCTATGATAAACCTTGCTGGCGGTAGGGCTGCAAAGAGGTCTATGTAGCGGATCAGAAATTGTCTGTTGAATGTCCCTACGTGCTCGACATAGCAGAACGTTTGTTCTATATTAAAATCAGGCGAAAGCCGAAAACTCGCAGCTTTCCGGTGAGGTCCACACCCCGGTGGGACCTCAGACATTCATGGGCCTCGTAGGGCACCACAACCACCCTGTACGAAGGGAACTTCTATGAAGGTCTTCAGTATTTGGCGCTGTGCCGGCAGCGCGGGTGTGCGCCTTTCCGTGGAAAGCGGAAAGTGTGCAAATGAACGACTCTGTCGTTATCATCTATAGTGTCCAGCAAGTATCAGTGCCAAAGGAGGTCGCAGACTTCCTGGAGCAGGATCGGAAACGGGAACAGGCGCAGGAAAAGCAGGACAAAAGGCATCTGAGTAAAAGTGAGTTTGAAACGGTGCTGTCCGGTTCGGATTGTGTCAGGCGTCCCATGGAGGATGAGGTGCTCTGGAACCTCCAGCTTGAAACTCTGCGGAAAGCCGTCGATGGTCTGGGAGATCAGGGCCGGGATCTTGTAGAACTCCGATATGGCAGGGGATTGACCATGGAAGAGATTGGGACGATCTACGGCGTGTCCAAAGCGGCGGTATCAAAGCGGCTGAAAAAGTTCCACGAACAGT
This sequence comes from uncultured Oscillospiraceae bacterium, assembly GCA_902478785.1. Lineage (GTDB taxonomy): Bacteria > Bacillota > Clostridia > Oscillospirales > Oscillospiraceae > Oscillibacter. The sequence goes on along the minus strand of CABSMJ010000036.1, from coordinate 7,521 downwards.
TGAGGGGCTCTGTCAAATGACAGAGCCCCTCAACTTTTTTTATTTTCTGGTTTACAAACTGCCTGTGAGTGTCCTGATAAGTAGAGGGCAAAATTTCCGACTCCCGGAAACCCCGGCCCTGGCCGTAGCCGGGAATGCCTCAGCTAAAGTACACAGAGGAGCGATGACGATGAATTTATTTGGTGCAAGGCAAAAACAGCTTCTGAGTTTTCTGACCGCCAACGCGGAGAGAGAAACACTGGACTATGTCCTTCAGGGGATGAAGGAAGTCTTAGGAGATGAGATGCCGGAGGAGGACGCGGTGCGGGCTTACCTGCAAGATCCGGACGAGCCCATCTCACTCAGCACGGAGCAGCAGATCGTGGCGCTGGATAAGCTGTTGGAGTGCGCGGAGGTCAATCTCCGTACACTCTGCGACCTGATCCGCTACCAGCAGCTAAAGGATGCCGGGGTGGTCAATTCCGTGGAGGAGTTCCTGCGTCTGGTGCGTCCTGACGCTGCCCGTGATATCCAAGAGGAGGATGCTCATTGAAAGAATCCGAATACAGATCCTACGATGACCTACCGCTGTTCCTGAACTCGGAAACAGTGGCAAAAGTGCTTGGCGTGTCACCGTCCAGCGGTTACGGACTGATGCACAAGCCGGGCTTCCCGGTGCTACGCATCGGCAACAGGATGGTAGTGCCCAAGGAGCAGTTCATCCAGTGGGTGAAAGAGCGTGTAGGAGATGGCGTATGAGGTACAGCAAGTACAGCGGGCGTGGAAATTTTTTCTCTCTGCCCAACGAAGTGTTTCTCCTGGGTCTGAGTGCCGGAGAGTTGGCGGTGTACAGTTTCCTGAAACGGTGTGAGAATCGCAAGACGCATCGGTGCTGGCCCAGCATCAAAACCATCGGACAGGCAGTGCGAATGAGCGAGAATACCGTCCGCAAGTATATCCGTCAGTTGGAGGAGCGTGGACTTATCACCGCAGAGCCCACAGAGGTAATCACCAAGACAGGAGAAAAGCGCAACGGGAATCTGCTGTTCGCGCTCCGGCCGATCCAGGAGGTGGTCGACGAGTACTACGACCGCCAGCTGGAGGAATTGGAGTTGACCACAGAGCGACAGCGTGTGGCGAAACTCCTGCGCGAGCAGGAAAGCCCCGCGTGGCCGCCTGTGAGTCACTGTATGCCCCGATTGTGGGAGGGGCAGGAGCCCTGCCCCTCCCAGCGGTTTCAAGCAGGATAAAGGCCGGGGTCGCCGACGGCTCCTTCAGCCAGTCACAACTGCCCGCAGTGCGGGCAGTTACGGGAGTTTTTCAGGTGACCGAAAATGGGGTCATGATCCGGCCTGTGCTATCTCTCCTGCGGTCACTATCCCGAAACACCTACTGCCACAACAAAAAAACAGGGGTCAATCCCCGGAAAGGAGCCGTTTATGGGCGGAAAAAGAAATTTCCCTTTTACCTGTCACCGGAAAAGAAAGCGATCCTGGAGCGTCGGTATCAGGAGGACGGCAGCCAAAGTCTCACTGCTTTTATCGAGAAAGCTGTGGACTTCTATCTGGACTACCTCAGCGCCAACGACGCCGGTCTGTTCCTCCCCACCTCCATCAAATCCTACCTGGACGGACGGCTGGGACAGCTGGAGGAACGGCTGTCCTCAATCGCTTTCCGGCAGACGGTGGAACAGGATATGGTGGCTGGTATCTTGGCCGACGCCTATCAGTTCAGCGACGAGGATCTGCGCCGCCGGCGGTCGGAGAGTGTGCAAAATGTGAAGAAAACCAATGGACGCATCTCGCTGGAACAGCGAGCGCGTGGAGCCTGGGAGGAGGACGATGAGTGGCAAGACTGATTCTGAAAAGTCCCTATCTCAAGTGCGATGGAAGCAATTCTGTCAGCGGCTACCTGCGGTACATTGGGACACGGGAGCGTGTGGAGATCCTTCCGGATGACCGTCCACCCACCAGGAAGCAGGAGCAGCTGGTCAGAAAACTGACGAAAGATTTCCCTTCATCCAAAAAGTTGGAGGAGTATTCTGACTACGGAGCCAAGCATACCAAGGCCAATACCTCGGCCTTCATCACCAGGGTGCTGGAGGAAAACTGGTCGGCGGTGCAGCAGTCAGAAGGCTACATGGAGTACATCGCCACCCGGCCCAGGGCGGAGCGACTGGGAGATCACGGCCTCTTTGGGGACGAGGACGGCGTGGATCTGGAGAAAGCAATGCGGGAGTTGGATCAGTACACCGGCAACGTGTGGACCCACATCATCTCCCTGAAGCGGGAGGATGCCGCCCGTCTTGGCTACGACAATGCCAGGGCGTGGATGAATTTGCTCCGGGCAAACTGCAACGACATCGCCGCCGCGATGAACATCCCGCCGAATCACTTCCGCTGGTATGCCGCCTTCCATGACGAGGGTGAGCACCCACATGTCCATATGATGGCATGGTCAACGGTGCCAAGCGAGGCATACCTGACGTGGGAAGGCATCCGAAATATCAAATCAAAGCTGACCAATCAAATCTTCCAGTAGGAGATGCTACACACCTACGAGCAGATCCCGGTCACGGGATGAGTTAGTGCGGGAGACACACAGGGCCATCCGAAAACTCACACAGGAGATGGCACGAAGTATCTGCAACCACCCGGAGGTGGAGGAATTGATGCAGACGCTCTCTGCACAATTGAAAACGGTCAAGGGTAAGAAGTCCTACGGCTACCTGCCCAAGTCCGTCAAGAAAACCGTGGACGAGGTAGTGGACAAGCTGGAGGAGCTGCCAGAGGTCCGTGAGTGCTACGAACAATGGTGCGCTCTCCAAAGTGAGGTGGACAGCTACTACCACGACAAGCCCAGAGAGAAGAAAACACTGTCCCAGGAGAAAGAGTTCCGGCAGATCAAGAACGCCGTCATCCAGGAGGCGGAGCGTATCCGTCTGGGGGAAATCGCTTTCGAGGATGCGAACCTGGCCGGCCACGACGAGGCGGAGTGGGTGCGTGGTGAGTCTGATGCCTGCTGGGAACTGCGGCAGATCATCCGGGACGAGTACCTTTCTCTGGCAGACCGGGATGGCGCGGTGGAGGAATTGGAGTGGCTGGCGGAGCGAGGCGACACCCATGCTCAGTACTTGATGGGTCAGCTCTATCGGGACGGGCCCCTGCTGATCCCAGACAGTCAAAAGGCGAAAGACTGGTTCACCCAGGCGGCAGAGCATGGTCTGCCAGAGGCACAGTATGCTCTGGGCAAACTGTTTCTCTCTGCCGATATGGAAGTGCGGGACCCGGACGAGGGCATCCGCTGGCTGAAACAGGCTGCGGAGAGTGGAAGCCACTTCGCCGCCTACCGGCTGGGTAAGGAGTATCTGACCGGCGAGGTGGTGGCCAAAGATACCATCAAAGCTGTGGAGTGGTTCAGCCAGTCGGCGGAAGCGGGCAACCAGTATGCCCAGTATATGCTGGGCAAGTTGTACCTAACAGGGCAGGGCGTGACTCACGACCAGACCCGGGCAATGGCCTGGTTCAGCCGCTCTGCCGCCCAGGGGGAACCAGTACGCCCAGCTCTTTTTGGAGCGACAAAACGCCCTCCGTCCGCCCTCCATTATGTTGGCGGCCACCCGCCTGCTCTACCACATGAGCTGGCTCTTTGAGGACTACTCTCTGCCCCGATCTGGCGCCGGCCTTCATGTCGACAGAAAACTCCGGAGAAAAATCCAGGAGAAGAAAATCGCTCTGGGCCACAAGCCTGATGACCACGAGGAGGAGCAGAACCAGGGCGGAATGGTCATGGGTGGGATGTGACTCCCCTCAAAAATTACAGCACTGTAAACAACAAAAAGGCCTCAGGATCTGATACCCAGTGGGAGCTGACAACTGTGAACTGCCCCCCCAATGATAACAATTTGATAATAGTACGCCGTGCCCCTGGCTATTTTCTGTTTCTGTGGTATTGTGTGTTGCTGATAAGGAGGCGGCACACATGCGAGACACATTGGAAGACCTGTACTTCGGAAACATCACGCCCAACGATCAGATCGTCAAATCGGGGACTGCACTGAAAAAGGCCATGGAACAGTCGGCGGAGTGCGAGGAAAAGCTCACCGCCTTGTTGGAGGACAAGGAAAAAGCATTGCTGCTCCGGCTCATCAACGCGGAGAACGAGATCGGCAGCACCATGGCCCTGGAAAATTTCATCCTGGGATTCCGTTTGGGAGTACGCATGATTCTGGAGGCTCTGGACGAGGACGACGGTAGCCTGATCGACCAGAATAAGGAGGAATAGCCTATGGCAAAACGCAGGCCATCCGGCGACGGTATGGTCAGAAAAAGAGAAGATGGCCGTTGGGAGGGCCGAATCGTGGTTGGCCACAAGAGCAACGGCGACTCCATCTTCCGCTACTTGTCTGCTGGAAGTCAGAAGGAACTGCTGGCAAAGCTCCATCGAAACATCGAGGAGTACCGGGATGTGGATCTGCGGGAGGAGAGCAAAATGCCCCTTGGCGAGTAGCCGGATCGCTGGCTGGAGGAGTACGCCGCCCCCTCGGTGCGGCCCTCCACACTGGAAGGATACCGGGGATATGTCGAGCGAAATATCAAGCCCCGCCTGGGGAACAAGCCGGTGGGAAAAATTACCGTTGAGGATATCCGCCAGATGTACCGGGAGCTCCAGGAGCACGGCCGCCAGGAGGAGCACCCACAATACGGGTACAAGCTGGCTGGCTCCACCGTCAGCCGTATCCACGGTGTCCTCCACGAGGCCCTAGACGCGGCGGTGCAGGAAAACCTGATTGCCAGGAACCCCACCGACGGCATCGTCCTGTCGGGAAAAAAGGCCGCGCCCAAGCAAGTCCTGAACGACGCTCAGCTGGAGCGGTTCATGGAGGTGATCCAGGAGGGCAAGGTCTGGCACGGCTTCTTCTACGCGGAGCTGACTACCGGCCTGCGCCGGGGAGAGATCTGCGGCCTCATGTGGCAGGACTTCGACGAGGCCCACGGCACTCTCACCGTCCGACGGACCATCCATGCGGAACGGGGCGGCGGGCTGACCGCCGGAGAGACAAAGACCGGGGCCGGGAAGCGGATCATCACCCTGCCGCCCAGCACGGCCCAGCTTCTATCGGAGCGCAGGAAACGCTCCTATACAGAGTGGATCTTCCCTGATCCTCTCCACCCGGAGCGGCCCACCCGTCCCAATGCTGCCTACGTCCGCATGAAGGAGCTGTTGAAAAAGGCGGGATTGCCCAGTATCAGATTTCATGATTTACGGCATACCTTTGCCACTCACGCCCTAGCCTCTGGGGTGGACGTCAAGACCCTCTCGGGTATTCTGGGCCACACCCAGGCATCCTTTACCCTGGATACCTACACTCATGTGACGGGGGATATGCAGAAACGGGCCAGCGAGATCGTGGGTGGATTCATGGAAAGTATCATGGTGAGGTGAGAGCATGGCAGGAAAGAGAAAACAGGGCGAGGGTACCGTCCGTCTGCGGAAGGACGGCCGCTGGGAGGACCGGGTGGTAGTGGGCTACGACGAGGCCGGCAATCCCAAAACAAAAAATGTGCTGGCCAAGACGAAGAAGGAATGCGTGGAGAAGCTGGAACAGCTGAAGGAGCAGTGCGGCAACCACCGCCCCACTCAGGTACGGCCTGATATGCCCTTTGGGGCATGGTTGGACTACTGGTACCAGAATTTTTCCAAGCCACGGCTCCGGCCCACCACCCAGCTGGGCTATGAGGGCTGGATCTATAACCACCTGATCTCCGGCCTGGGCAGCATCCAGCTCAACCGGCTGACCCAGGCTGACCTCCAGCAGTTCTTTCGGACCATGAAGGAGCGCGGCAGAAAGAACAATGCGGAAAAGCGTGGAAAGGGCATGGCAGACCGCTCGGTGCGAAGCTGCCACGCTGTCTGCCAGATGGCCCTGGACAGGGCGGTGGAGGCGAAACTGATCCACGGCAATCCTGCGGCCGGGTGCAGGCTCCCGCCCATCAAGGGGAGGGAGATGCAAGTGCTGACCCAGGAGGAGATGCGCCGGTTCCTCATCCAGGCCAAGGCGGAGGGAATGTACAAGCTGTTCCTGCTGGACCTGACCACCGGGATGCGCCGGGGCGAGCTACTGGCCCTCCGGTGGGATGATCTGGACTTCGCCACGGGAAAGCTTCGCATCGACAAGCAGTTCTGTCCGGTGGGCGGAAAGCTGATCGTCAGCGAACCCAAGACCAAGGCGGCCAACCGCGCCATCATCCTGCCGCCCGCCATGCTGGAGGTGCTGGCGGAGTACAAAAAGGGCATCTTCTCTGACCTGATGTTCCCGTCGAGAATCAAGCCGGACCAGCCCATCGATCCCGGCTATGTGCGCAAGCGCCTTCAGGTCATTCTGAAGCGGGCCGGGTGCAAGTCCGTCAGATTTCACGATCTGCGCCATACCTTTGCCACCATGTCCTTGGAAAACGAAATGGATGTAAAGACGCTCTCCGCCATCATCGGCCATGTCTCCTCCGCCACCAACCTGAATACCTATACCCACATCACCGACGAGATGCGCCGGAAGGCGGCGATAAGCATCGACCAGGGGATCGCAGGCGTAGAGGCGGCAGCGGCCGGAAAGGAAGAAAAGGCCGCCTGCCCGGAGCCGGAGTTCACCCCCGTCCAGCCCGCCCGCCGCAGGCCAGGAACCGGCTACCTCAAGCAGATCAAAGAAAACCTCTGGGAGGGAAGATACTCCCCCATCTGGCCGGACGGCAAAAAGCACTCCCGGAATGTCTACGGACACACAGAGAAGGAGTGCGAGGAGAAACTGAAGGAACTGATCCTCCAGATGAAGACGGAGATCGCCGCCCTGCGCTCTGGGGCCAGCACGGAGTATTCCGACGGGGTCAGCCCCAAGAAGAAAGCCATCGCTGCCTATCTGCGGGCGTACCTTGAAGTGACCAATAAAGCCAAAATCGCAAGAGAGCTGAACATGGACCGTACAACAGTGCAGAAATACTATGATGAGGTTTGGGCCGAACTCAGGGGCGAGGAAAGTCTGGTACTGCAAACGTAAAACACAAAAATGCCACCTCAGATTTTGCGGGACAGTAAACAAGAAAGGGTACTCCTTCCGAAAAGGAGTGCCCTTAAGTGGTCAAACCAGAACCTGTCTGTGGTATTTCTGTGGTCAAACGAGAAATCGCCGTGGTTTTTACCACGGCGATTTCCATTTTGGTGGACCTAATCGGGATCGAACCGACGACCTTACGGATGCGAACCGTACGCTCTCCCAGCTGAGCTATAGGCCCAAATCAACAGTTCCAAAAGCGGAACAGAAGAATAAAGCAATATGAAATTATAGATGTGGCAGAAAACCGAACCCTTTGCGCTCCCAGCTGAGCTACGAGCCCAAATCAGCCATTTTTCAATCAAAAAAGTTATGAAAAACAGATTTTTGAGATATTCGGTTTTGAGGAGAAATCACGGAAAACCAGACTAGTAAATGGGAGGAGAACCAGCGCTGCGGGATGTAGTTTTATATGGCTGCAAACGCAGCGCCCTCCC
>CABSMJ010000035.1 GCA_902478785.1 uncultured Oscillospiraceae bacterium | reverse complement strand
TTTTGGTACGCCCGGCTGGATTCGAACCAGTGGCCTACAGAGTCGGAGTCTGTCACTCTATCCAACTGAGCTACGGGCGCATATATAAATTTGCCTAAGAGTGAACCGCTGCTCAGGAGCTGCTATCTCACTTCAAGCGCAAATCTTTATTAAGGATAACACGCAAATTTCAATTTGTAAAGTGCTTTTTCAAAAAAAACAAAAATTTTTATGTAGAAATTCTTGAAAAATTTTTTCACAAAAAAGGGGCGGATACTTTGTTAAAAAAATTGACAACTTCCCTTCTATACGATAAAATATTAACAAATACAATCGCCTGCGCTTTACGCGGCGTTGTCCATCAGAGGAGATTACTTTCTATGAAAAAGCAAAACATTTCCGATGCTGTCATCCGGCGTTTGCCGCGGTATTACCGTCATCTGAATGATTTGTGCGCCAAGGGCGTGGTCCGCATTTCCTCTCACTCCCTGGGCCTCAAGATGGATATCACGGCCTCTCAGATTCGGCAGGATTTCAGCTGCTTTGGCGAGTTTGGCCAGCAGGGCTATGGTTATAATGTAGAGGAGCTGCGCGCTGAGATCGGCCATATTTTGGGCGTGGATCAGGACCACCATCTGATCGTCATCGGCGTGGGCAATCTGGGCCACGCTTTGATCCAGAACTTCCGCTTTGCCCAAAGTGGCTTTACCGTGGATGCCGCTTTTGACGTCTCTCCCCAGGTTGTGGGCACTACTCTGAACAACATCCCCGTCCTTCCCATGGACTCTCTGGAGGACTATGTCAAGGTCCACAAGATCGATGTGGTGGTCCTAACGGTGCCCAAGGCCGCGGTGCAGGACATTGTAGACCGTCTGACCCAGCTGGGCATCCGAGGCTTTTGGAACTTTACCAACATCGAGCTGGAGGCCAAGGACCCGGAGGTCAAGATTGAAAACATCCACTTTTCTGACAGTCTCCTGACTTTGAGCTATCGGATCGCCAACAATTAAAAAGAAAAAGGGGGAGAAACTCCCCCTTTCTTTTCACTAAAGGAGCCTTTATGAAGAAGTACCTCACTCCCCTACTGTTTCTTGTCATTTCCCTGACTGTGGTCACTGCGGCTCTGGCTGCCGGAGGCGACGCTTCCGACCCCCTGGCCTCCCTGTCCTATCTCACCGGCACCTTCCAGAGCAAGGTGGATTCCGCCGTGGACCAGCGGCTGGACACCTCCGACGCACTGCTGCTCCAGCAGACAGACGCCAAGCTCTCCGGCGGCAGCGGCGGTGTACCTCTGACAGAGGTCCGACTCAAATCCGGCGACGTGCTCCAGGGTTCCACCGGCATGGACTGCATGCTTCTGGCCGGCACTGTGAAGGTCACCTTTTCCTCCGGCGCCGTAGTAGACCTGACCACCGGCCAGGAGGTCTCCAGCGGCACTTCCCTCACTGTCCGACACAAGTATTTGGTGGCTGAGGATACCTCCGCCGCCTTTACCGTCACCTCTCAGACCGCCGTGGTGGACTATGAGGGAGTCGCCTCCTTTACCTATTCCACCGCCACGGACTACAACGCCATCGCCTCGGCCCTCAAGGAGATGAACCTCTTTAAGGGCAGCTACACCGGCTACGGCCAGGGCTATGACCTGGAGGTCTCCGCCACCCGCATTCAGGCCCTCATCATGTTCATCCGGGTCATGGGTGAGGAGGACGCCGCCCTCAGCTGGACCGGCACCACCCCCTTCACCGACATCGCCCACGGCTCCCTGTCTGAGCACTATGTGGGCTATGCCCTGGAAAAGGGATACACCAACGGCTATACCGCCACGCTGTTCAAGCCTGACCTGGCCGTCACCGCCAACCAGTATATGGAGTTCATGCTCCGGGCCCTGGGGTACAGCAGCGCCGCCAACACCGACCTGTCCAACACGCTGGCCCGGGCCCTGACCGCCGGCGTCATCACCAGCGGAGAGATGACCATGCTCCAGACCCACACCTTCCTGCGAGCTCAGCTGGTCTACGTCTCCTACTACGCCCTGAACGCCACCCTCAGCGGCAGCAGCCAGACCCTGCGGTCCAAGCTGATCTCCGCCGGTGTCTTTACCCAGGCCGACGCGGTCACCGCAGATGCTTTGGTCACCAGCGCAAGATTGTAGCACGCTTTGGCTCCTGGCGCATACTATGAAGTGAGGTCGGTCGACCGGCCTACGACTTCATAGGAGGTTCTCTTATGTGCTGTAATCAGGGTAACTTTGGTGGGGGCAACTGCTGCTGGATCATCATTCTGCTGATCATCATCTGGTGCTGCTGCGGCTCCAGCGGAATGGGCGGCTGTGGCAACGGCTGCGGCTGCAACAACAACTGCGGCTGCAATCCTTCTCCCTGCTGCTAAAGCTCCGTGCATATCCCCACAGGGGTTCCCGCGCCCAATCAGGGCGCGGGAGCTCTTTTTGTGTGCGTCTTTTCCCTTTCCCAGAGGCTGCCAAATGTTTTGACCCAAATTCATCATTTCGCTGAATTCTTTCTTTTGCACCGCCCCGAGGTTGACAGTTCATGGGGCAGGTGCTACTATAATTTGCGTCATCATTTTTCAAAACCCAAAGGAGAACACAAGATATAGTGTTTTCCTTTTCTTTCATTTTTGTCGTTTTCGAATACTTTTGATGGAAACCGGCAAAAAGCAGACACAATTTGAAATTATCACGGAGCAAGGGGCGAACTTCATGACAATCACCAGGATTAAGAAAAGAGACGGCCGTATCGTTGACTTCGACGAGTCAAAGATCGTCCATGCCATTGCCAAGGCCTTTGACGCCACCTATAAGCCGGGACAGACCGAGGTGGTCCAGAAGCTGGCGGACGAGGTGACCTCCATCATCGAGGTGGAGGGTGTGGACGAGCCTGAGGTGGAGCACATCCAGGACCTGGTGGAGCGGGTTTTGATGGACAACGGCTATGTGCAGACCGCCAAGGCCTACATCCTCTACCGTAACGAGCGCAGCCGGGCCCGGGAGATGAACACCCGCCTCATGAAGATTTATGAGGACATCACCTATGCCGACGCCATCGACAGTGACATCAAGCGGGAAAACGCCAACATCGACGGCGACACCGCCATGGGCTCCATGCTCAAGTACGGCAGCGAGGGCGCCAAGCAGTTCTATCAGATGTTCGTCCTCAAGCCCGAGCACGCCAAGGCCCACCGGGAGGGCGACATCCACATCCACGATCTGGACTTCTACACCCTGACCACCACCTGCACCCAGATCGACATCATCAAGCTGTTCCAGGGCGGCTTCTGCACCGGCCACGGTGCCCTGCGGGAGCCCAACGACATCAGCTCTTATTCCGCTCTGGCCTGCATCGCCATCCAGTCCAACCAGAACGACCAGCACGGCGGACAAGCTATTGTCAACTTTGACTACGGCATGGCCATCGGCGTGCGCAAGACCTTTATACGGGTCTACCGCCAGAACCTGGCCCGGGCTCTGATGCTGGAGCAGGGATTGGAGGACCCGGAAGAGGATCTGAAGGCCCTGATTGCTGCCATTGGAGAGGAGACCGGTCTGCGGCCTACCCTGGAGGACTGCGAGGCCTATCTGGACACGGAGCGGCCCCGTCTCATGGCCCAGTTTGGCATCGATGAGGAAGAGGCCCGCAAGGAGCAGAAATTTGCCCACTCCCGGGCCGTAAAGGAGACCGATCGGGCCACCTATCAGGCTATGGAGGCCTTCATCCACAACCTGAACACCATGCATTCCCGGGCCGGTGCTCAGACTCCCTTCTCTTCCATTAACTACGGCTGCGACACCTCCCCCGAGGGCCGTATGGTCATGCGGAACGTCTTGCTGGCCACCGAAGCAGGTCTTGGCAACGGCGAGACCCCCATCTTCCCCATCCAGATCTTCCGGGTGAAGGAGGGCATCAACTACAATCCCGGCGAGCCCAACTACGACCTGTTCCAGCTGGCCATCCGGTGCAGCGCCAAGCGCCTGTTCCCCAACTTTAGCTTCATCGACGCCCCCTTCAACCTCCAGTACTACGATCCCAAGCGGCCTGAGACGGAGATCGCCTATATGGGCTGCCGCACCCGGGTCATCGGCAACGTGTATGACCCCACCCGGGAGATCTGCAACCAGCGGGGCAATCTGAGCTTCACTACCATCAATCTGCCCCGCCTGGGCATCAAGGCCAAGGGTGATCTGGATGTGTTCTTTGAGTCCCTGGACCACATGATGGACATCTGTGTGGACCAGTTGCTGGAGCGCTTTGAGATCCAGTGCCGGAAAAAGGTCCGCAACTTCCCCTTCCTCATGGGCCAGGGCGTGTGGCTGGACAGCGAGAAGCTGGGCTGGAACGACGAGGTCCGTGAGGTGCTCAAGCACGGCACGCTGTCCGTAGGCTTCATCGGCCTGGCGGAGACCCTGGTGGCCCTGACAGGTCAGCACCACGGCCAGAGCGAACGGTCCCAGCGTCTTGGTCTGGAGATCATCGCCCACATGCGGGCCCGGATGGATGAGGAGTCCAAGAAGCGGGGACTGAACTTCTCCCTGCTGGCCACCCCGGCAGAGGGCCTCAGCGGCCGGTTTATCAAGATCGACAAGGAGCGCTTCGGCATCCTGCCGGGCATCACCGACCGGGAGTACTACACCAACAGCTTCCATATCCCTGTCTACTTCCCCATCTCTGCCTTCCGCAAAATCGAGCTGGAGGCCCCCTATCACGCCCTGACCAACGCCGGCCACATCAGCTATGTGGAGATGGACGGCGATCCTTTGCAGAACCTGTCCGCCTTTGAGAAGGTCATCCGCTGCATGAAGGAGCAGGGCATCGGCTACGGCTCCGTGAACCACCCGGTGGACCGGGACCCCTGCTGCGGCTATACCGGCATCATCAACGACGAGTGCCCCGGCTGCGGCCGCAAGGAAAATGAGGGCGAGGTGGGCTTTGAGCGCATCCGCCGCATTACCGGCTACCTGGTGGGCACCGTGGACCGCTTTAACAACGCCAAGAGAGCGGAAGAGCGGGACCGCGTCAAGCACTCCCTCACCGAGGACTAACTGCCTTCCCGGCGGTCCACGGCCGCCGCAAAGCGGCGTACAAGCGTTTTGACGAAGTCAAAACCTTGCCGCAGGCGGAATTCACTTCCGCCGAGGATGTCATTTCCCCTGGGGGTCCCCACAAAGGGCACCTTTGCGGGCCCGCTTTAATAACGCCAAGAGAGCGGAAGAGCGGGACCGCGTCAAGCACTCCCTCACCGAGGACTAATTGCCTTCCCAGCGGTCCACGGCCGCCGCAAAACGACGTACAAGTGTTTTGAGGACATTTCCCCTGCATCACATCAAAAAAGAGCGGACGGTCACCCGTCCGCTCTTTCCCCGAAGGAGGTATTTTCCATGCGCATTGCAGGCACTGTGCAGGATTCCATTGTAGACGGTCCCGGCTTTCGCTTCACCGTGTTCACTCAGGGCTGCTCCCACCATTGCCCCGGCTGTCATAACCCTCAGACCCACGACCCTAGCGGCGGCACGGAGCACACCGTGGAGGAGCTTTTAGAGCGGATGCGCTCCAATCCCCTGACCGACGGACTGACCCTCTCCGGCGGCGAGCCCTTTGAGCAGCCAGAGGACTGCCTGCTCCTGGCCCAGGGCGCCCATGAGTCGGATCTCAATGTGTGGAGCTACACCGGCTATCTCTTTGAATTCCTCCGGGACCAGGGCACGGAGGCCCAGAAGGCCCTTCTGCGGGAACTGGATGTACTGGTGGACGGGCCTTTTCTGCTGGAGCAGCGGACACTGTCCCTACCCTGGCGGGGCAGTCGGAATCAGCGTGTCATCGACGTGCCCAAGAGCCTGGAAAACGGTGATGTGGTCCTGTTCCAGCCCTGACAAACGCAAAGTTTCTCCTGCGCTCCTGCCCCATCGGGCAGGAGCTTTTCTCTTGCCGATGCGGGCAGAGATCAGCCTCTGACAGCGTATCGGACCCGCTTACCGGCTCCTTTGGCATGGCCAAATCGCTCCCACACGAGCCACAGCACCCCCGAAGCCACGTTGAAGCCCGTGTGAAAGGCGGCGATTCCCACCGCGCCGACGGGCCTTTCTCCCACCCCAAGACAGTGCTCCGCCGCCAGCCACAGCGGGAAAAACACCGCCACCCCCACCACATTGAACCAGAGGTGGAACCGGGCGGTGCGCCTGGCATTGACGCCTCCCGCCGCCCCAGCCAGCAGAGCCGTGACACAGGTGCCGATGTTCTGCCCCATCAGCAGCGGCACAGCCCCGGACCAGGTGACTTGTCCTGAGAAGGACAGGGCCTGCAATAGCCCCACCGATGCGCTGGAGCTCTGCAATACGCCGGTGCACACCGTACCCGCCAGGAGCGCCAGCCAGGCACTTCCCCCCTCTCCCTGGCCCATCAGGCGGAGAAATGGCGGCCACTGGGCCAGGGGTGCCGCCGCGGCGGTCATACCCTCCATGCCCAGCAGTAGCAAAGCCAATCCCCAGGCTGCGCCGCTCAGTTCCCGCTTGCCGGGAAGCAGCACCAGCACCAGCCCTGCCACCGCCAGCGCTGCGATCAGCAGCGACGCGGCCTCCGGCTGCTCCCCCTCCAGGCACAGCAGCCAGGCGGTGACTGTGGTGCCCACATTGGCGCCTACAATAAGGGGCCGGGTCCGCTGTGGTGTCAGCAACCCCGCGTCTGCCAGGGACACCGCCATCACCGTGACGGCAGAGGAGGACTGGAGCAGCGCTGTCATGCCCAGCCCCAGGCCAAGGCCCCGGCTTCGGCTTCCTGTCCACCGTCTCAGCGCCGCCTCCATCCAACCGCCCGCCAAGTGCTGCAAGCTCCGGCCCAGCAGCGCCAAGCCCAGCAAGAACAGCGCCAAAGCCGCCAGCAGCTCCATCACGCTCTTCATCGCGGCTCTCTTCCCCCCTTTCGGGGAAAGCATATGCCAGGCCTCCTGAAAAGAGACCTGGCATTCTTGTCCGGAGCTGTCCCGGCTCAGAGCACCACCGGGATCTCCTCCGCTATCTCCAGACGGCTCGGCTCCACACGACAGCCCCGGGCCAGCACCTGCACGCCCTGCTTTGCCGCCTGCCGCAAGGCGGCGCCGAAAGCCGGATGGGTGGCGTCGTTGGGCTGGACGCTTTGGATGCCTTCCATCTGCACCACAAAAAACAGCACCGCGCCGTCCCCTGCCTCCGCTGCCCGCTGCAGCTCCTGGATGTGCTTCACGCCCCGCTCCGTGGGGGCGTCCGGGAAGCGGGCCAGTCCGTTCTCCTCCAGCGTCACACCCTTGACCTCCACCCAGATCACCTTCCCCTCCTCTGTCTCCAGATGGAAATCGAAGCGGGAGGCTCCGAAGGTCACCTCTGGACGGATGGAGCGCAAATGGGGCAGAAAGCCTCCGCCTGCGGCCCACTCGGCAAAGACCCGGTTGGGTGCCTGGGCATCCATATTGATGAGCCGTGTCCCCTTTTCCACCGCCACCAGGTCATAGGCCGTCTTGCGCTTGGGATTGTCGCTGTGGTCCAGATACACTGTGGCCCCGGGAACCAACAGCTCCCGGCAGCGGCCGGTATTTTTCACATGGCAGACTTCCTCCCGGCCGTCGATCTCCACCAGTGCGATGAAGCGGTTGGGCCGGGCTCGGAAGGTCCCCTTGACAATGTGGTCATATTGCATCGATCTTTTCTCCTTTTCCGGCAGGTACGGAAGGTCTCCCCTCTGCCGTCCGGGACCTATGATACCACGATTTCCCGGACAGGGGAACCCCGGAAAAAGAAAAGCGGAGAGAGCCAAGCTCTCTCCGCTTTTGACAGGTTACGTTTACCACTGGCCGCTGAGCAGATCCTTGGCGTCCCGGGTCAGAGGGATCAGGTCGGAGCGGTCCAGGCTGCCCACCTTGAACTTCCGGTTCAGCGCCGCAAAGTGGCGCAGGCCGAAGGCGATCTTGTTGAGGTAGGAGAACACGCCCACCGCGCCGGTGGAGAAGTTGTTGGCCTCCTTGCCGTAGAGGGCCCGCAGGTCGGGAAGGTCTCCGAAGAGTTCCTCCACCGTGGACCCATAGGGCTTGAAGAGCTCGGGCACGTTGCCCGCCTTCACCTCATCGCCGATCTTCTTGCCCGTCATGGCCGCCGCCATAGAGGCCCGGCACAATCCGATGGCAGAGATGCAGCCCTCGCCGAAGGCTAGCGCCTTGAACACCTGATCCTCCGTGGCGAAGCCGCCGGTCAGAGCAATGGCCGGCAACACAAGGCCCTGGCTGCGCAGCTTCTGGCTCAGGCGCACCAACTGGTCCGCCAGGCAGGGAGCCGGCAGGCCCCACTCGTTCATCATGTGGCAGGGGCTGTATCCACTGCCGCCGCCAGCCGCGTCAAAGGTGATGAGATCCACACCGGCTATGGCACCGATGCGCAGCACCCGCTCCAGATCTGCGGGGTCATAGCCTGCCATCTTGAAGGTGACGTTCTGGGCACCCATGGCCCGAACTTCCGCCACCCGGCGGGTCAGATATTCCTCGTCCCACTGGGGCAGGCGGGCATACTGATAGAAGTTGGGACAGACGCCCTCGGCCCAAGCCTTCTGCACCGCCGGGTCGGAGGGGTCGGGACGGACCAGCATCCCCATAGCCTGGCGCTTCTGGGCCGTCTCCAAATCCTTGAGCCGGTTCACCGGCTGGGTGCCCTTGGCGGACTGACCAAACTTAAACTCAATGGCCTTAGCGCCGTACTTCTGAATGGCTACCTCCGGCACACCCATCATGTCGTCCTCCACGTTGCACTGGAGGATGATCTGGCCGTAGCCTCGGTCATAGCGGTTGAAGCTCTCCAGCACCTGGGCCAGGAAGGGGAACTCCGTCACCTTGCCTGCCTTCATCACCAGGTCCGGGTCCTTGCTCTTGGAATCCTCGCCGATGACGCAGCTGACGCCGGCCATGGCCGCGCCGCCGAAGTAGTCCTTCCAGTTGAGCTTGATGAGTGCCGGCAGGATCACCGGCATGGTCAGCTTCACCGGATGCTCCCGGCCATAGGTGCGCTCCAGGTCTACGGCGTAGATCTCCGCTGCCTCATAGGTGGGATCTGTGTCCAGGGCGCCGAACACCCGGCCGTTGATATTGAAAATGGACCAGTCCAGAGGGCAATCCTTTTCCGAGGCGATCTGATTGCTGCCGGTGGTCATGGGGTATACGGTCTGCATACCCAGTACGGCAGCCATAGCCAGCTCACAGGTACCGGCACAGTTCTCTGTGCAGAAAGAACACATTCCCGACTGGGGAGAGAGATAAGGGCTGCGATTACGGGCGCCGGTGAAACCAGAGCTCAAAGGCGGTGTAAATGACATAATTCCTTCCTCCTGTTCTCCTGTTTGCCTTAGGCGAATTTGGCATTTCCTATGGCTTCAGAATACCCCTCTCCCCTCCTATTGTCAATGGCAGAAGTACAAATTTCCTCAGGAAGAAAACGGAGTGCGGAGCTATTTTCCCTACGGACAGTTGGAAATGACAGTCAAATATGCTATAATCAGCGGCAAAGCGGTTTAGGAGGACAAGTCCATGGAGATCAAAAGACAGTTCAACCTGGTTGCCCAGGCATATGATATCAACCGCAGGCGGTTCATTCCCTGCTTTGACGATTTCTATCAGGGCACAACGGATTTTATCGCCGCCAATATCTGTGAGCCTAAAAGGATTTTGGATTTGGGGGCCGGAACAGGGTTGCTGACCTGCTATTGGTATCAGCGGTATCCAAATGCAGCGTATGTACTGGTAGATGTTGCAGATGAGATGCTGAAAATTGCCCATAAGCGCTTTGGCGCAGCGGGCAATATCTCCTACGAGGTCAGGAATTATCAATCCTCTTTTCCGGAAGGTCCCTTTGATGTGGTCCTGTCCGCCCTGTCCATCCATCATCTGGAAGATCCGGACAAAGCACAGCTTTTTGCCCGGATCTGGGAGCAGCTGTCTCCCGGCGGTGTGTTTATCAACTACGACCAGTTCTGTGCCGCGCAGCCGGAGATGGACCGCTGGTTCACCACCTATTGGGAGGGACAGCTCATGCGCAGTGGCTTAACTGAGGAGGACATTGCCCTGTGGCGGGAGCGGCAAAAGCTGGATCGTGAGTGCTCCGTAGAGCAGGAAGAAACCATGCTGCGGGAGTGCGGGTTTCAGACCGTTCAGTGCGTCTACTCCTGTCAGAAATTTTCTGTTTTGGCTGCTATCAAATAGCATAACAGCTTACAAAAGAGGAACAAAAAAGAGACAGTCTTTCGACTGTCTCTTTCTTGTGTTGGCGCTACCTATCTTCCCAGGCCGTCTCCAGCCAAGTATTGTCGGCAGAAGCGAGCTTAACTTCCGTGTTCGGGATGGGAACGGGTGGACCCTCGCCC
>CABSMJ010000034.1 GCA_902478785.1 uncultured Oscillospiraceae bacterium | reverse complement strand
CAAAAGCAGATTTTGCAGGAGTACGCCCAACGGAACGGCTTTCAGAATCCACGGTTCTTTGTAGATGACGGGTACTCCGGCGTGACCTTCGACCGTCCGGCCTATCTGGAGATGATGGCCGAGGTGGAGGCGGGCCGGGTGTCCACCATCATCGTCAAAGACCATTCCCGCTTGGGCCGCAACCGTCTGGTGGTGGGCATCCTGCTGGAAGAAACCTTCGCCCAATACCATGTCCGCTACATCGCCATCAACGACGGCGTTGACACCATCAACGGCATTGACGATAGTATTGCCGTCCGTGACCTGTTTAACGAATGGCACGCCCGTGACACCAGCAAGAAGGTGAAGGCGGTCATCATGGCGGCGGCGCGGCGTGGAGAGCGCATCGGCACCTCGGCCCCCTACGGCTACAAAAAGGACGAGGAGAACCCCAAGCACCTGATTCCCGATGAACAGACCGCCCCCGTGGTGGCCCGTATCTTTGAGCTGTGCGCCGGCGGGCTGGGGCCGGACAAGATCGCCAGGATACTCACACAGGAACAGATCCTCACCCCCACCGCCTACGCCTACCGCACCAGAGGGGTCCGCCACTCCGCCTTGAATCCGAACAGGCCCTACGCCTGGTCCGGGAGTACAGTGGCCGGTATTCTGGATCACGAGGAATACATCGGCAACACCATCAACTGCCGGACTTATACTCCATCCTTTAAGAGCAAAAGGAGCCTTTTGAACCCGCCGGACAAAGTCCTCCGCTTTGAGGGAACCCACGAGCCATTGATCGACCTGGACACCTGGGAGATCGTCCAGCGGGTACGGCAGGGCAAACGGAGGCCCACCAAGATGGGACAGCAGGATATGCTCTCCGGGCTAGTTTACTGCACGGACTGCGGCTCACGGCACTACCTTTGCCGGTGCGGGAGCTGGGACGAGAACCAATACACCTTCGTTTGCGGGAGATACCACAACCACAAGGCGGACTGTACGCCCCACACCATCAAGGCGGTGGCCCTGCGGCAGATTGTACTCAGCGAGATCCAGCGGGTATCTGTCGAGGCGAGGGAGCATTGGGACGAGCTGTTCCAGCGCCTCACCAGCAGCCACCAGAGTAGGGCAAAAAAGGAGCTGGCCGCCAAGCAGCGGGAACTGGAAAAGGGAGAACGGCGGTTAAAGGACTTGGAAACGCTGTTCCGCTGCTCCTTTGAGGAACTTGTCCTGGGGCATCTCTCTGATGGGCAGTTCCAAACGCTGGTGAAAGGCTATGAGCAGGAAAAGGCGGAGCTAGAGGCAAAAGCGGAAATGCTCAGGGGCGAGATTGCCAACCGGCAGGACACACTCTTGAACGCCGACCGCTTCCGCAGGCTGGTGGACAAGTACACGGATATTACAGAACTGACGCCGGAGCTGGTGCGGGAGTTCATCCAGCGCATCGAGATACACGAACGCTCCGGGCGGTACAAGAAAAAGCACTACACCCAGCAGGTCGATATTTACTTCAATTTCATCGGCCAGGCATGACAAAACGGCCCCAGGATGCCGTAGCATCCTGAGGCCGCTTCGGAACCGCAAAACATCCTTATCCGGACGGACGCTTTGGCTCCGAAGCTTTTTATTTTTCACAGCAGCAGATAACCCATGACCGCTAAGATACCAATACCCGCCATCAAAAGGTCGAAGGCAAAGGTCTCGGTGACCACATTGCGCTCCGGGTCGTTGCCGTAGACACCAAAAGCGTCGTCCCCCTTGGGACGGATAACACCGGGGGCACGGAAATGCAGTGCGTCCCGGAACACTCGGATCACTGCGTCGCCCACAGAGGCCAGGGTGCGGGCAAAGGCCGCGCCCCAGAAAGCCAGGGCCGACAGCACCGGCCGGTAAATGCGATCTTCCAAGTCTGCCCAGTCGGGCCAGCGGTTGAGATACACCGGCTGGCCGCTGTAATCCTTGCTCATCAGGAAGCGGCGGATCAACAACAAATACACCACGGCGCCGATGGCCAGGGAAATCAGGGCGCCCTTGAGATTGGTCCAGGCAAAGTAGTGGATGACCCCCTCATGGGTGCCAGCGCCTAAAGTCTCGGCAGCAAAGTGGGCAATGGGCTCCATGGTGCCCTCCGGCCGCAGGCCGAAAACCAGCAGTGCCGCAGCGCCAATGGTCAGGGACATCATGGTCTTGCGGTTCATATAGGGATCTGGCGGCACATGGTGGCCCGGCTTTTTGGGGTCCAGACACAGGCACACGCACAGCTTGGTCATATAGGCCGCCGTCAGCCCGCCAGCAAAGAGGAAAAGGACCTCCACCAGACGGTAGTAGCCTGTTCCGGCACCGATGGCTTCCAGATGGTGGATGTACTCCACAATGCTCTCATGGAGCAGGGTCTTGCTGATATAGCCGGAAAAGCCCGGCACACCGGCAATGGACGCCGCACCCACCACGAATACGGTCCCCAGCCAGGGCTTGTCGTTTCCGGCAAAGCCACGGACCTCGTTGAGGTCCAGGGAGTGGCAGCCCAAGTACACCACGCCGGCGGCCACAAACAGCACCAGCTTGATGAGGGAGTGGTTCATCATATGGAGCACCGTGCCCCAGGCGGCCAGGGCATTCTCCTCCCCCAGCAAGCCCTGCATGGCCACACCCACCAGGATAAAGCCGATCTGGGACATGGAGGAGCAGGCCAGGGTCCGCTTGAGGTCGATGGAAAATACCGCCAGAATGGCGCCGCCCAGCATGGTCACCACGCCCAGCACTAGCACCAGGCGGCTCCAGTCTACGTTCACTGGGAACAGCAGGCGGCTCACCGCCAGGATGCCAAAGACGCCGCTCTTGGTCAGGATACCGCTGAGAAGGGCTGAGGCCGGTGCCGGGGCCACAGGATGGGCCTTGGGCAGCCAGATGTGCAGCGGAAACATGCCCGCTTTGGCGCCGAAGCCCACCAGGCAGCAAAGCCCGGCGGCCCAGAGCAGGCCCCGCTTCTCCTCCGGCAGGGCCGCCGCGGCGTCATAGAGCGCATCCAGACGCAGAGTGCCCAGCAGCGACCAGAGCAAAAACAATCCCATCAACAGGGTCAATCCGCCGATGACCGCCACCGCCAGATAGGTCTCCGCCGCACGGATGGCTTGGGGCGTCTCGTTCTGCACCACCCACACATAGGAGGTGAAGGACATGATCTCAAAGAATACGAAGGTGGTATAGAGATCCGCCGACAGGAAGACGCCCATCAGCGCGCCCAGAGTCATGAGATAGAACATATAGTAGCGGTTGCGGCTCTCCGCGTGGAGGAAGTACTCCCGGGAGGGCAGGGCCGTCATCAGCCACAAGAAGGCGGCAATGATGGCAAGCAGAGTGCCGAAGGCACTGGCCTGGAAGTGCAGCCCAAAGCCGCAGACCTCCGCCAGAGCGGCCTCCGTGCCCTGGAAGAGCAGCAGTGCCCCGGCGGCTGCCAGCTCCACTCCCGTCACGGCAATGACAAACCAGTCCCGCAGATCCTTGTCCCGCCGTCCCAGAGGAAAGGCCGCCACACCCATGGCGATAGGGAAGAACACCAGGAAAATCAGTAAAGCAGCTCCCATGGTTCCTCCCTTCTTACAAAAGACCGGCGGAGACATTCCGCACAAACGCGATGAGCGGCGCTGAGCTCAGCGCCAGCACCGTAGCCGCCGCGGTCAAAAACAGCAGCGGCCCGGTCATATTGCCGTTGGGGTCCCGGACGGCGGTGAGATCCCGGTCCTCACCCATGGGGAAGTAGGCCCGGATGACGATGGTCATCATATAAAGTGTGGTCAGCAACGTGGAGAGGATCAAGGCCCCGATGCCCACATAGGAAAGGGGCGTCCCCACCTCCGCCGCCGCGGAGGCGATACACCACTTGCCCGCAAAACCTCCCAGAGGCGGCACGCCGGACAGGGCGAAGGCTGCCACGGTAAAGGCGGCAAAGGTGATGGGCATGGCCTTGCCAAAGCCCTCCAGCTCGTAGACATACTCCTTCTCCGTCTTGTAGAGCACCGCGCCGGCGCAGAAAAAGAGGGTGATCTTGATGAGGGCGTGGAACACCATATGGATCAGTCCGCCGGTCATCCCCGCCGGGGTCATAAGGGTGAAGGAGAAGAGGATATAGGAGAGGTTACTGACGGTGGAATAGGCCAGGCGACGCTTGAAATGGGACATCTGCAGCGCCTTGGCCGAGCCGTAAACAATGGTGACGATTGTGAAGATCATCACGATACTCTGAGCAAAGGTGCCCCGGAGAAAGTCGGCGCCGAAGCCGTAGTAAATCAGGCGCAAAATGGCAAAGACACCGGACTTGACCACCGCTACCGCATGGAGCAGAGCAGACACCGGCGTAGGCGCCACCGAGGCGTCGGGCAGCCAGCCGTGGAGGGGAAATACCGCTGCCTTGACACCGAAGCCCAAAAAGGCCAGCACGAACACATCCAGCAGCATCCGCTCGTTGCCCGCCGTCAGTTCAGGGTTCAGCACACCGCCGTAGGTGAAGTTCAGCGTGGTGCCGTAGTGCATCAAAAAGACGATGCCGATGAAAGCAAAGGCGGCACCGGACAGGGAGTAGATCAGATACTTCTTGCCGGCGTAGCGAGCCTTGCGGTCCATCCCATGCATCACCATGGGCAGCGTAGCCAGGGTGAGCAGCTCATAGAAGAGATACAGGCTCAAAAAGTCCTCGGCAAAGGCCACACCCAGCACCACACCATAGCTCATGGTCAGGAAGCTGAAGAAGCGGTTTTCGCCCCCCTCGTGCTTCATGTACTCGAAGGAGTAGAGCACCGTCACCGGCCAAAGCACGGCAATAATGGTACCAAATACCATGGAGGGTCCGTCAATGGCCAGGGAAATGGAGAGGTTCCCTCCAAACTGGATCAGCAAACTGCGGGTAGCGTCCACCCCCTCCTGCCAGGCCATGGCAATGGAGGTAAGGGCCAGGGCGGAGTTGAGCAGCGTAATGCCCATCACATACCACTGGCGGACTTTACGGCTCTCCGGTCGCCAGACCAACAGGCCAGCACCTGCCAGAATGGGCAATATAATACACAAATTGGGCAATAAATGCATGGGAACACCTCCTTTCACCGATTCTCACAGCAGCGCAGGCAGCAATCCGTCCACCCACCGCAGCACGCCGCCGGGGAATAGGCCCAGCACCAGCGTCAGCGCCGCCAGCACCAGCATAGGCACCAGCATGGACCGGCCTACCTCCCGGCGCTCGGCGATATAGTCCTGGCCGGGGAAGAAGCCACGGGTGACGATGGGCAGCAGATAGCCCGCCGTCAGCAGGGCAGAAAGCAGCAAGATCGCCGCGCCCCAGATGCCCAGGGCGCCGTAGTCCTCCAGGGCGCCCACCGCCAGATACCACTTGCTGACAAAGCCGCACAAAGGTGGGATGCCCACCAGGGACAGCGAGGCCAGGGCAAAGCACCAGGTGGTGACAGGCATCCGCTTGCCGATACCCACCAGCTGCTCCACCCGGGTGCAGCTGGTAGCCACGATGATAGCGCCAGCAGCCAGGAACAGCGCGTCCTTAGCCACCGCGTGGAACACCACCTGCAGCAGTGCGCCCCGGAGGCCATCATCAGAGAGAAGCAGAATGCCGAAGAGCACATAGGACACCTGGCTGACCGTGGAATAGGCCAGGCGCTTTTTCAGGAGCTGTTCCTTAAAGGCCAACATGGAACCCACGAAGATGGTCAGAAGAGTCAGCACAAGGAGCACCAGCTGCAGCTCCGTGCCCCGAATCAGCTCCGGACCGAAGAGGTAGTAGGTGGCCCGCAGGATGGCCAGCACGCCGCCCTTGGTGATGATGCCGGAGAGAACAGCGGAGGCAGGGGCCGGAGCCACCGGATGGGCCGCAGTGAGCCAGGACTGCATGGGCAGCAGGCCCGCCTTGCAGCCAAAGCCCACAAACATCAGTCCATAGGCCGTCAGCAGCAGGGTCCGGTGCTCCTCCACCGCTCCTGGGTCCAGGGCGCCGCCGGCGGTGAAGCTGGTGGAAGCCAGGCAGGGGAACACCAGGAAAAAGCCCGCCAGGGCCAGGCCCGCGCCGAACACGGAATAGCCCATATACTTCACGCCCGCCCGGCGGGAGCCCTCAGTGCCATCGTGGATGACCAGAGGCACCGTCAGCAGCGTCATGAGTTCAAAGAAGAGGTAGAGGGTGATAAAGCTGTCCGCCAGGGCCAGGCCTGCCAGAATCCCCAATGTCACCAGGAAAAAGCCCAGGAACTGGCTTTGCTTCCCAGCGTGGCGCAAATAGGGGAAGGCAAAGAACACGGCGGCGGTCCAGATACCGCAGTCCAGCAGCAGGAAAAGCCGGCTCACGGTGTCGGAGCGGAAAGCCACCGTGAGCCCCTGGTCGATGGTCAGCACCTCCAGGCTGCGCTCCGGCAGCAGGCACACCAGTACAGCGCACAGCGCCGTGGCCAGCACGGTGGCCACAGTCAGGTGGTTGCGTCTCTTCTCTTCTTTTTGGAAAAATACCGCCACGCCGCCCAGCAAAGGCAGCAGGACCGGAAGCGCAAGCAGCAAGGAACATCACCTCGTTTCTGGCAGAATGGAACGGTCACATCATACTGATTCCCGCTTCGATGATATCGACAGCCGGATCATAGAGGATACCCAGGGCGAATACCGCCGCAATGGACACCAGCGTGGACACCCGGAAGCCCCAGTCAGGCTCCATGGGTGGCAGAGACGCCAACTTCTCCTCGCTGCCCGGGGACCAAATGGCCAGCACAGCCGGCACATAGTACAGCGCATTGAGGACAGTGCTGACCGCCAGCACCAGCAAAATGATGGCGGTGCGGTCCGAGGTGTGGAGGCTGGCGCTGGCAAAGTAGAGCTTGGAGGTAAAGCCACCCAGCAGGGGAATACCGATCATGGATAGTGCGCCCACGGTAAAGCCCACGCCGGCCAGAGGGGAGCGGTAGGCACTGCCCCGAAGATTTTTCAGATTCTTGTGGTGGCCGGCAGCGTCGCCCAGCTTGCCGGCGCAGCAAAACAGCATGGGCTTGGAGCAGGCATGGACCAGAATGTGAAGGCAGGAGGCCACCGCACCCACCTCGGTCCCCAGGCCGAAGCCCATGAAGATGTAGCCGATCTGAGCCACCGAAGAGTAGGCCAGCATCCGCTTGATATGGGTCTGCTGGATAGCGCGGATGGAGCCCATGACCATACCCAAAACGCCTGCCACCAGCAAAACATCGTTGATCTGGGTCTCCAGCACCAGGTCCAGGGTGAACACCCGCACCATCAGCGTCAGCATCAGCACAATGTAGCCCTTGAGCACCAGGCCGGACAAGATAGCGCTGGAGGCGGTGGTAGCGGAGCCGTGGGCATCGGGCAGCCACAGGTGGAAGGGGAACATGGCGCTTTTGACGCCAAGGCCCACGGTGATCAGACCCACCGACACGGTCAGTGGCAGGGCATACTGCCCGGTGGCCGCCAGAAGGCGGATCTTGTCGTGGATCTGGGGCATGAGCAGGTGGCCGGTGATAGAATAGAGAATGGCCACGCCGATTAGAAACAGTCCCGAGCCCATGAGGCTGAGGAAGAGATAGCGGATGGTGGCGATCATGTTGGGTCCGGTGTCCCGGGCCATCACCAGGGCGCAGGCGGCAATGGTGCTGATCTCGATGAACACATAGCCGGTGAAAAGGTCATTGGTATAGGTCAGCGCCAGCAGGGAGGCCAGCGTCAGATTGCTCATGACGAAATAGAGGTTCTGCTTCCGGGGCAGCACGTCCCGCTCCAGGTCCCGGCTGCCGCCCAGCAGGGAGATAGCCATGCCCACGCAGAAGGTCAGGGCCAGAATGGCCTGCAAAGGCCCAGCCTTGATCTCATTGCCCAAAGGCGCGGCATACTTGCCCATGACATAGGTAAAGCTCAGGTTCCCTCCCGCCGTATAGGCCAGGACCCAGGCCGACAGTACCGCCGCAACAAGTGCCACCACCACACTGATGCGCATGGCCAGTCGGCCGCTGCGCACCACGGAGAGCAAAATGCCCGTCACCATCACCAGAAAGATGGAAAAGAAGGGAAAATTCTCCACGAAAGGCCGCATCAGTCCTCCTCCTTTTCCGTCCGCATCACCAGCTCCCGCAGATCCACGGTGCCGTACTTGTGATAAATGCGCTGGATCAGCGCCAGGGAGAAGGCGGAGACGCTGACCGAGACCACGATGCCGGTCAGGACTAGGCCGCTGGGGATGGGGTTGATGTAGGCCGTGGCCTCTATGGCTCCCTCGGCCACGATAGGCGGCACGGCCCCCTCAATATAGCCCTGGGAGGCCAGCAGCAAAAACACGGCGCTGTCCATGATATTGAAGCCCACCACCTTTTTCACCAGGTTATACTGGAGCATCAGGTTGGCAAAGCCGATGCCGAAGAGGATCACCGCCGTCACGGAAAAGCGGTTTTCCAGGATACGCTGGATCAGTTCCACGCCGATCCCTCCTTTCACGCCCCGGTCAGGGCCTTGGTTTCACAGCTCTCCCCGGGTGAACATGGCGTAAAACCCGTACATGGTACACGCCACCACCAGGCCCACGGCGATGTCGATGGGCAGGATCAATCCGCCGTATTCCAGGGGGATGTGATTGTCCAGACCGTTGGCGCCGGTGAAGATATAGTAGCCGAACAGCACGGCGTAGAGCATCAATCCGATGACCCGCACCGTGTTATAGACCTTCTCGTTGAAAAAGCGGCGGATGGCATCCTGGCCGAAGGCAGAGGCATACAGGATCAGCGCTCCGCCCAGCACCGCTCCGCCGGAAAAGCCGCCGCCGGGGGAGTGGTGTCCGCCCAGAAGCATATAGGCCCCGAAGAGCAGAATAAAGGGGGAGAGCAGCCGGGCCGCCTCCTGCAAGATCACGTCCTGGCGCCGCTTGCGCCGCTGTTCCCGGCGCTGGGCCTGCTCCAGGTCCTTCTGGCTGGTGTTGTTCTCATCCCGCAGCAGCAGGATAAACACACAGCTCACCGCCAGAAACAGCACGCAGGACTCGCCGAAGGTATCAAAGCCCCGGTAGTTGAGGATCATGCCCGCCACGGCGTTGGAGGCCCCGGTCTCCTCCCGGGTGTACTGAAGATAGTGGGCGGGGACCTCGTTGTTGGTGGGGTTGTTGGCCTGGCCAAAGGGGGGCATTGCCAGCACAGTGGCCAGCAAAATCCCCACCAAAATCACCCCGATCACCGCGGAGGCCACGGGGTACCAGGACAAAAAGCCGTGGAGCCGCTGTTTTTCCTCCCGCTTGGGCAGCGTGATCTCCGGCCGGCGCTCCTTCCGGGGGCCCATGCCCATGGAGAACAATCGGCTCTCCGCCGGTTCATGCTCGCCGTTGACCCAGGCGGCAAACCGGGTCCAGGCGCTTTTCTTCTTATTCATCCTTGGTTCCTTTCAGCTCATGGATCCGCCGCAGGGTCAGGAAAAACAAGATCGTGGTCACTCCCACGCCCACAGCGGCCTCCGTCACGGCAAGATCCGGCGACTCCAGCAGCACCCACAGCACCGCCATCAGCAATCCGAAGGACATATACACGATGACCGTGGCCATCAGCCGCTTGCAAAGGGGCGCAGCCACCGCCGTCACAATCAGGCCCAGCAGCAGGATATCCTCCAGAAGGGTCATCGCTTCTCCACCTCGCATTCCTTTTCGATACTGGGGTGGGTCATGACCTCCATCTCGGCGATCAGATGGGTGGCAACCGGAGAGGTCATCCACAAAAACACCAATATCAGCACCAGCTTCACCGCAGTCATGGACACGCCCCGCAGCAAAATCAGGCCAATGAGCACCATGAACACGCCAAAGGCGTCACACAGCGCGGCAGCATGCATCCGGTTGAGCACATAGCGGAACCGGAAGATGCCGATCACCGAGGTCAGAAAGATGAACACGCCAAAGAGCACACAGCAAAGGCCCAGGCCGTCACAGATGGTCCGAATCACACTCATCGTTCAGGTGCACTCCCTTCTCCCGTTTTTCCCGCTCCAGCTGGCGGTTGCGCCGGTCGATGACCAGCTTCGCCAAAATCACCACGGACAAAAAGCTCAAAAGCGCATAGACCAGCGCGATGTCCACCAAAAAGTCCTCTTCCAGCAAGACCCCCAGGATCGCGATGACCGCCAGGACCATGGTGTTGATCATATTCACGGCCACCACCCGGTCGGTGAACCGGGGCCCCGCAATGGAGCGGACCAGGGTGATGAGCATCAGCACCGTCAGCGCAATGACACTGCCCAGCAAAGCCCAATACTTCACACTCTCCATCTCATTCCTCCATCTGCCGCAGGCGCTGGGCAAAGGAGCTGTCCTCGATGCCCTCGGCCAGGGGCCGGTCCAGGGTGTGGACGCAAAACTGCCCGCCGCGGATGGCCACGGTGATGGTGCCGGCGGTCAGTGTGATGGAGTTGGCCAGGATAGAGCTGGCCGCCGGCGTACGCAGTTCATTGTGGAAATAGATGAGCCGGGGTTCCATCTCCCGCCCTCCGGTGTAAATGATACGCATGATGACCAGCGCAGCGTGGACGATCTCCTTGACCAGGTAGGCAAAGTACCGCACTTCCCGGCCCAGATGCCGCAAAAAGAAACGGTCCTTGCTCAGGCTGTATCCCAGCACACGATAGCAAAACAGCGTCAGCAGGCCGGAAACCAGCACACCCTGCACCGCCGTCTGCACGCTCACATGGCCGCAGAGCACAACCCAGACCAGCAGAAAAATCAAAAACACAGCGGCACTCCTTTCGTCAAAAACAGAGGGGGTACAAAAACACGAAACGCCGGTTGGGAACCTATCTCTTTGCCCCTGCTGCAATGTGGTGATTGTAAGCAGGGGCATATGGAACAGTCCCTGAACCGGCGTTGTATGCCGCGTCCGTCCCAAGGCGGGCACAGCGGATGTTCTTTAGCCATTCCGGCCTATAAAACGGCCGGCATTTCCTAGAAATTACTATTTTTATTCTATTATAAAGTTTGACCCTATAAAAGTCAATCGCGGCCCGGCCTACCGGGCGGTCTCCCGATGAGAAAATATGCCCAAAATTGACCGTTTTTTCTTAGACATCCTGCCGGAATTCCTCGCCTCCAGACAGAGCTCCCACATACCGGCGCACATAGCGCATGAAGTTGCGTGTGGCGGGAGACACCGTGCGGTCCGCGGGAACGCCCATGCCCAGAATCCGGGAAAAGGCCGGCTCCATCGGCAGCGCCACCGCCTCGCAGGGGAAGGAGTCCAGAATCAGCTTGGACAGGATGGACACTCCCAGCCCCGCCGCCACCATGGACATGATGGCATAGTCGTTGCAGGAGGTGAACTTGATCTTTGGATTGCAGCCCGCTTTCTCCAGTACCTGGTGGATATCCACGTCAAAGCCTGCCCGGGGCAGGATGAACTCGGCACCCTCCAGCTCCGCCACCGGAAAGCGCTCCGCTCTGGCCAGGGGGTGATCGGGAGGCACCACCGCCAGCAGCGGGTCCCGATAGAGGGGATACCAGTCAAAGCCCCGGCCCTCCCGGCCGGTGTAGATGCAAAGGTCCGCCTCCCGGCCCAGCACCAGGGACTCCACCTCGTCGGCGCCGCCCTCGATGATCTGCACGTCCACATTGGGGTAATCCCGGCGAAACTCCCGCAGAATCCAGGGCAGCCAGCTGACGGCCACGCTGAAAAAGGAGGCGATACGGATGCGGCCCGTATCCACGCCCCGGATGGCGGAGATGCTCTGCTCCAGGTTCTCGTTGCTGCCCAGCAGCTCCCGGATGTAGGGCAGCAGCATCTCTCCCTCCGGATTGGGCCGAATGCCCGTGGCGGTGCGCACCAGAAGAGGAAAACCCACTTCCTCCTCCAGACTCTTCATCATGTGGCTGATGCCGGACTGGGTATAGCCCAGCTCCTCCGCCGCCTTGGACAGGCTCCCCTTCTCCACAGCACAGACAAAGGCCTGATACTTCTGCATACTCATGATACCCCTCCCCCATGACATATCTTCATCGTTTCCCTTGGGAATCGCTTTATTTGTACTATCTCTATCATAGGGGCATCTGGCTTTGAAATCAAGTTAAATTTTTCACTTTCTCCCACTTTTGTCTGATTTCAGGCATGGGACAGCCGGCAGGGTGCATAGGCTTTCCCTGCACAGACGCCGGCAGATGCCTCTGGCTGTGCACCGGACCGGCGGACTTCTTTCCGTCGTCCAGGAGGGAGCTGGTTTTTTATGGTGATCCATGTGGTATCTTCCGGGGAGAGCGTCTGGTCCATTGCCCGGGCCTATGGCCTGGAGCCCGCTCAGGTTGCAGCGGACAACCAGGTCCCCGCAGACGGGGCCCTGGCGGTAGGGCAGACCCTGGTGCTCCGGTTTCCCGACCGGGTCCACACCGTGTCCCTGGGCGAGACGGTGACATCCATTGCCGGGCAATACGGTCTCACTCTGCGCCAGCTCTACCGCAACAACTTCTCTCTGGGCGGCCAGCCTCTCCTCTTTCCGGGGCAGCGGCTGACCCTCTCCTTTCAAGACCAGCTGCCCCTCACGCCGGCGGTGGTCAACGGCTACGCCTACCCGGACATCGCCTCGGAGGCGTTGGAGGAGACGCTGCCTTATCTGACCGCCCTTTCCCCCTTCACCTGGGGCATCGGCGCCGACGGCTCCCTTTTGCCCCTGGAGGACCTGACCCTGCGGCGGGCGGCCTGGAACATGGGCACCGTGCCGCTGCTGCACCTGTCCACCCTGACGGAGGACGGGAACTTTTCCACCCAACGAGCAGAGGAAATTCTGGGCAGTGAGGCTGCCCAGGCCGATCTCATCGCCCAGGTGGCCCAGGCGGTGCGAAGCCGGGGCTACGGCGGAGCAGACGTGGACTTTGAGTACATCCCCGCCGCGCTTGGTCCGTCCTACGCCTCCTTTTTGGGGCAGCTGCGGCAGGCGCTGTCTCCCCTGCCCCTCTGGGCGGCCCTGGCCCCCAAGACCCGGGCGGACCAGCCGGGGCTCCTGTATGAAGCCCACGACTACGCCGCCATCGGCGCTGCGGTGGACGCCGCGCTGCTGATGACCTACGAATGGGGGTATCTGGCCGGGCCACCTATGGCCGTGGCCCCGCTTCCCAATGTGCGGGCGGTGCTGGACTACGCCGTGACGGAGATCCCGCCGGAAAAGCTGCTGCTGGGCCTGCCCAACTACGGCTACGACTGGCCGCTGCCCTTTGTCCAGGGCCAGACCCGGGCCAAGTCCCTCTCCAGTCAGGAGGCCATCGCCCTGGCGGTGCGCTACGGCGTGGCCATCTCCTACGACGAGACCGCCCAGTCCCCCTGGTTCCGCTACACCGACGGGGAAGGCGTGGAGCACGAGGTCTGGTTCGAGGACGCCCGGAGCCTGGAGAAAAAACTCCTTTTGATTCAGGAGTATGGGCTGCTGGGCACCGGCATCTGGAACCTCATGCGCCCCTTCTCCCAGCTGTGGCTGCTGCTGGGAGCCCTCTTTGACATGGATCAGCCCCTCCCCTCCCAGCCTGCCTTCTAAGTCCCCTCCT
>CABSMJ010000033.1 GCA_902478785.1 uncultured Oscillospiraceae bacterium | reverse complement strand
GATGTGCGCTACATCGCTGTCAACGACAATGTGGACACCAAGTATGAAAACAGCAACGAACTGATGCCCTTCAAGAATCTGTTCAACGAGTGGCATGTGCGGGACTGCAGCCGCAAGGTACGGAATGTGGTGAATGCCAAGGCACAGAGGGGAATCCGGGTAGGGACGCGAGCTCCCTACGGCTACCGCAAGGGTGCAACAAAAGATTCTCTTCTGCTGGTGGACGAGGAAGCTGCAGCTGTCGTCAAACGCATCTTCGCCATGTGTGCTGGTGGAATGGGACCAACCCAGATCGCAAAGCAGTTGAAGAAAGAACACATCTATAGCCCGTCCATGTACGCCTATACGAAATTCGGCACATCCCATTCCGGGCTGAATACGGAGCGTCCCTATAACTGGACCGGCGACATGGTGGCGGATATGCTTCAGAACATGGTCTACCTTGGACACACGGTCAACCTTCGCTACAGCACCAAGTCCTACAAGGACAAAAAGAGGTGCGAACGCCCCAAATCCGAGTGGCTGATCTTTGAGCATACTCATGAAGCGCTGGTGGATCAGGAGACCTGGGATATCGTACAGGAAGTGCGATCCCATAAACGCCGCCGGACAAATATGGATGAGCAAAATATGTTCTCTGGATTAGTGTACTGTGCGGACTGCGGTAAACCCATGGTGCTGCACCGGGCGCACACCATGAAGCCGGAACAGAACAATTTCACCTGCCGCACCTACAAGAAGGATGGGGCAGATGTATGCAGTGCTCACTATGTCCGGGAAGTGGCACTGAAGGAAATCGTGCTGGAAACGATCCGCAGAGCCACACAGTTTGCCAGGAGCGATCCGGAGCGGTTCGCCGCATACATCCAGCAGAAGCAATCCACTGAGGTGGCAAAGGAGATCCGGGGCTTGGAGCGAGAGCTGTCCGCCATGCGGAAACGGGATGGAGAACTGGATGTGGTATTCAAGCGGATGTATGAGGACAGTGCTCTGGGACGGGTGAGCAATGAGCAGTTCCGCTTGCTGTCTGAGGCATACTCCAAAGAGAAAGCGCAACTGGCCGAAGCCATCCCCGCTACAGAGGAACGCCTGGAGAAACTGCGCAGCAGCATGGCCAATGCCAAGAACTTCATCGCCAAGGCCAGGAAGTTTACCGACATGACGGAACTGACCCCGGAATTGCTCCGTACCTTCGTAGCGAAGATCATCGTGTACGAAAAAGAGGTCAAATATTCTAAACACGCACCGCAGAAGATCCACATCTGTTTTCGGGACTTCAACCTCAACGAGACAGACGATATGCTTCTCTGCAAGGAGACAACAGAAAAGGCAGACAGTGCAACCGCACTGTCTGCCTAATCCGAGAACACGCTTCAAGATAACCCTATCAGGAGTAGCGGAAAGGCGTCCTTTTTTCTTTGGGGGAAAGGCGGCGCTTCGCCGTTTTGGCTCACACCACCTGGAACAGGTAGAATTTCAGGTAGTTGGTCTCCTCCACGCCCCACAAAATGGGGTGGTCGGGGGCCTGCTGCCGGGCCTCGATCTGCCGCAGCTGCACCCCCGCGTCCCGGGCGGCGCTGCGTAGCATCTTCAAAAACAGCTCCTCCGTGGCAAAGTGGGAGCAGGAGCAGGTGGCCAGGTATCCGCCCCGGGGCAGCAGCTTCATGGCCCGGTAGTTGATCTCCTTGTAGCCGCTCATGGCGTGGGACACGGTGCGGCGGCTCTTGGTGAAGGCCGGCGGGTCCAGGATGATGAAGTCGTAGACCTGGGGCTGGGCCGCCAGCTCCGGCAGCAGGTCAAATACGTCCGCCGCCCGGAAGTCCATGACGCCCTCCAGGCCGTTGCGCCGGGCATTCTCCCGGGCCATGGCCACCGCCGTCTCCGACACATCCACCGCCGTCACGTGCCTGGCGCCGCCCAGGGCGGCGTTGAGGGCAAAGGAGCCGGTGTGGGTAAAGCAGTCCAGCACCGTCCGCCCCTGGGCTAGCCGGGCCACCGCCTGGCGGTTGTACTTCTGGTCCAGGAAAAAGCCGGTCTTTTGGCCATTTTCTACGTCCACAGCGTACCGCACGCCGTTTTCCACGATCTCCGTCAGGGCCGAGGCAGGGGGCTCCTCGCCGGGCAGGGGGAACCAGCCCTTGTACTGCTCCAATCCCTCCTTTTCCCGCAGCTCCACGTCATTGCGCTCGTAGACGCCGGAGATGGTCTGGCCGTCGGCGCGCAGCACCTCCACCAGCATGGGCAGCAGCTTTCCCTTGATCTGCTCCATGCCGTAGGAGAGCACCTGTACCGAGAGCAGGTCGTGGAACCGGTCCACCGTCAGGCCCGGGAAGCCGTCTGCCTCGCCGAAGATGATGCGGCAGCAGTCCAGGTCCTCCGGCCGCAGCACGGTCTTGCGATACTCCCAGGCCCAGCGAAGCTTGCGCTGCCAGAAGGCATCGTCAAAGCGGTCGTTGGCGTTGCGGGAGAGGAGCCGCACCCGGATTTTGGAGTGCTGGGACAAAAAGCCGGTGCCCAGATAGCTTCCCTTGCGGCTGAGCACATCCACCAAGGCGCCGTTTTCCATGGGACCGGACTGATCCGTGATCTCCTCACCGTAGACCCAGGGGTGTCCCCGGTGCAAAGAGGCCTCCGCCTTGGGCGTCACCGTGACGCTGGGATAGGTTCGTGCTGTTTTCATGCCGCAGTTCCTCCGCATTTCTCGTTTGCCCGGTCCTTTGCCGGGGGACACCATCATAGCACATTTTCCCCTCAAGCGCCATATATAGAAATGAGAAACCATCGACAGGGGGAATTTCTATGCCCATCATCTATCTCAGCCCTTCCACTCAGGAGAGCAATCCCTACATCACCGGCAGCGGCAGCGAGGAGTACAATATGAACCTGCTGGCGGACGCCATGGAGCCCTATCTCATCAGCAATGGCATCCAGTACCGCCGCAACACCCCGGACATGACCGCCGCATCTTCCATTCGCCAGGCCAATGAGGGCTGGTATGACTTCTATCTGGCCCTCCACTCCAACGCTGCCGGGCAGGGGGAGGCCAGCCCCATCCGGGGCATCATCGCCTTTTACTATCCCGGCAGCGCCCAAGGTAAGCAGGCGGCGGAGATCTTTGTCTCCAACCTCAGGGAGATCTACCCGCTGCCCGACCAGGTCCGCACCCAGGCCACCACCACTTTGGGGGAGGTGCGTCAGCCCCGGTTCCCGGCGGTGCTGCTGGAGCTGGGGTATCACGACAATTACAGCGATGCCACCTGGGTGGAGACCCATCGCCAGCAGATCGCCCAGAACCTGGTGCTGTCCCTGACGGAGTACTTTGGACTGCCCTTCATCTGGCCCATCGACCCCATGGACGGTACAGTGAACGTGGCCTATGGCACGCTGAACCTGCGCTCCCGGCCCAGCCACACCAGCTCCGTGCTGGCGGATATGCCCAACGGTGCCCAGGTGCGAATCTACGGCCAGTGGCAGGGCTGGTATGTGGTCCACTATGGAGATCTGGTGGGTTACGCCGCTGCGGCCTATATCGATACCTGAGCCCAAATGGGGAAAATTGCTCCGCCTGGGGAAACAAATTTTGGAAAAGTGACCGTCGAACCGTGAATATGCCTTGACAGTTGTGTGGGAAACGATTAAAATTAGAAAAGATTATTGTTGGGGGATATAGGGGTATCCTCCGCTTATATCTGACAAAAGGCCCGCGGATGCGGGCTCATTTGTATCCGGAACCAAGAGGAGGAAAAACAAATCATGAACGTACCGACAATCATTGCCGCCCTGGTGGGCGCAGTGGTCGCGGCTGTGATTTGCTTCCCTCTCGGCATTCGCTATCGGAAGAAAGTAGCCGAAAAAGAAATCTCCAGCGCGGAAGAAGAAGGAACGCGCATCATCAACGAAGCCATCAAGAGCGCGGAATCGAAAAAGCGTGAAGCTCTGTTGGAGGCAAAGGAAGAGATCTTAAAGAACCGCAGCGAGTATGAGAAGGAAGTAAAGGAGCGCAGAAGCGACCTGCAGCGTCAGGAGCACCGGCTGCAGCAAAAGGAAGAAAACCTGGACCGCAAGACCGACGCCATTGAGAAGAAGGAGGAGCAGCTTGCCATCAAGCACGCCGCTCTGGACAAGGAAAACGAGGAGATTCAGGCCATCAAGAGCAAGCAGACCGAGATGCTGGAGCGCATCAGCGGTTTCACTGCCGAGGAGGCCAAGAAGTATCTGCTGGATCAGGTGGAGACCGAGGTCACTCACGAGGCCGCCATGAAGATCAAGGAGA
Organism: uncultured Oscillospiraceae bacterium; assembly: GCA_902478785.1. Classification (GTDB taxonomy): domain Bacteria; phylum Bacillota; class Clostridia; order Oscillospirales; family Oscillospiraceae; genus Oscillibacter. The sequence continues at coordinate 10,547 of CABSMJ010000033.1, read as the reverse complement.
TCGAGACCCACGCCAAGGAAGAGGCGGATCAGAAGGCCCGGGAGATCGTGGCCACTGCCATCCAGCGCTGCGCCGCCGACCATGTGGCCGAAATCACCGTCAGTGTGGTTCCCCTGCCCAATGACGAGATGAAGGGCCGTATCATCGGCCGCGAGGGCCGCAACATCCGCACCATCGAGACCTTGACCGGTGTGGACCTGATTATCGACGACACGCCGGAGGCCATCACCGTCTCCTGCTTCGAGCCCGTGCGGCGTGAGATCGCCCGTCTGGCTCTGGAAAAGCTCATTGCTGACGGCCGTATCCATCCCACCCACATCGAGGAGATGGTGGAGAAGGCCAAGCGGGAAGTGGACGCCACCATCAAGGCTGAGGGTGAGCGGGCCACCTTTGAGACCGGCGTTCGGGGACTGCACCCGGAGCTGGTGAAGATGCTGGGCCGTCTGCATTATCGGACCAGCTATGGACAAAACGTATTGCAGCACTCTATCGAGGTCAGCCAGCTGGCAGGCCTGATGGCCGCGGAGCTGGGGGCCGACGTCCAGGCCGCCAAGCGGGCGGGCCTGCTCCACGATCTGGGTAAGTCCGTGGACCACGAGATGGAGGGTACCCATGTACAGCTGGGCGTGGATTTCGCCCGGAAGTACAAGGAGAAGGAGGACATCATCCACGCCATCCAGGCCCACCACAACGATGTGGAGCCCAAGACTGTCGTGGCCTGCCTGGTCCAGGCGGCGGACGCCATTTCCGCCGCGCGGCCCGGTGCCCGGCGCGAGAATCTGGAGAACTACATCAAGCGTTTGGAGCAGCTGGAGACCATCACCGGCTCCTATCCCGGCGTGGAGAAGGCCTATGCCATCCAGGCAGGCCGGGAAGTCCGCGTCATGGTCAAGCCGGAGCAGGTCAGCGAGGACCAGATGGTCATTCTGGCCCGGGATCTGGCCCGGAAGATCGAAAGCGAAATGGAGTACCCCGGCCAGATCAAGGTCCACGTTCTGCGGGAGACCAAAGTGGTGGAGTACGCCAAATAAAAACGGGAAAACAAGAGCGGAGCGCCAAAGGCGCTCCGCTTTTTTATCGTCTTTATAGGTCCTGCTCCGCCACCCAGCGAAGCAGACTGTCCGCCAGGGCCAGGTGCTTTTCGTCCATGGTCCGCAGCCGCTCCGCCACGCCCCGCCAGGTCTCGTCCTCGTGCCGGATCACACCCAGCAAAATGGCGTCCGGCGTCACCTCCAGCACCTCACAGATGCGCAGCAGAATCTCTGTGCTGGGAATGGAGATAGAGCGTTCGATATGGGAGACATATTGCGGGCTTACATCGCACCTTTCGCTCAGCTTTTCCTGCGTGAGGCCTCGCTGTTTGCGGATTGTTCTGATACGCTTTCCGATTTCTGCATAATCTGTGGCCATTCCCATACCTCCCGATTTGTATGGGACTATTGTCGCTTAGATGAATCTCTCCATAAATAATATATAAGGTGATTTTTTAGTTGACATACCAGTAAAAGTAGATTTATAGTTAGATATATCCTTATAGGAGGGATTATATGCAAGTGACAGAGGAAATGTACCTGGCGGTGGTCCGGGGGCTGCTGGAGGCGGAGGAACTGCTGCCCCAGACCCGGCAGACCCGTCCGGCGGTGCGCCGGATGCACAGGGCCCTCCGGGAGGCGGAGGAGCTGTATCTGGCGGCGGGGGACCGGCAGGGGCCGGAGGCGACGGACGAGGAGCTGGTCTCCGCCTGAGAGGGCCGGACACAAATCCATCCGGAAAACAGAGCACCTCTGGGGAAAAAGAAGAGGAGCGGGGCCGTCGCCCTGCTCCTCTTGCATTTCCCTGGGGCAGTGGGTATAATGATGGATACGACTTGTAAAATAGGGAGGGACTGGGGTGAAGAGACCGCTGGTGCGGGTGTTCGTCCTCTCCTGGGGGATGGGCGCCGCTTTGTCGGCGGTGGAGTGGATCTTTCTCCACCTGATTCTCACCACGGAGAACGTCTATTGGTTTTTTGAGCACAGTACGCTTATTTTCGGCGCGGTCCCCATGGTGCTGTCGGCGGTGGCTCTGGGGATCGCCGGCTGGAAGGGGATGAGGGACCTGACAAGGCCCCAGGCTGCCGTCTCCGCCGCCCTCATGGCGGCCTATTACCTGGTCATTGCCCTGATCCAGCAGCTGTTTTCCCACAAGAGCTGGTACTCCTTTTCCCTGATGTCCGTGCTGTTCATGCCCTGCCGGCCGTATAGCGACCTGTGGACGCTGCTGTGGACCGTGGGGGGACTGGGCATCCTGGCCGGGTGTCTGGCCATTGCCACGCCCTTTGTCCTCCTCCTTTTTGCCGGGAGAAAGCGGCCCGCCGGAGAGCGGGAAGAAACGGAGAGTTGAGATGGAATATCACATTTTGGCCATAGGCGACGTGGTGGGGGAGGCTGGTGTGCGGCACCTGAGCCGCCATTTGCGGTCGGTGAAGAAGCTGAAAAACATCGCCTTCACCGTGGTCAACGGGGAGAACGCCTCCGGCGTGGGGCTGACCCCCAACCAGGCGGAGGATATCTTCACCGCCGGCGCCGACGTCATCACCCTGGGCAACCACACCTGGGGCCGGGCCCGGGACATCGCCCCCTACCTGGACGAGTGCGGCTATATCCTCCGGCCCGCCAACTACACGGGCCGGGCGCCGGGCCGGGGCTGGGCGGTCTATGACCTGGGCCCTGTGCGCATCCGGGTGGTGAACCTCATCGGCCGGTGCGGCCTGGATTTCAATGCGGAAAACCCCTTCACCACCATGGACCGGGTGCTGAAGGAAGAAGAGGCGGAGTTTACCCTGGTGGACTTCCACGCCGAGGCCACCAGCGAAAAGCTGGCCATGGGCTACTACCTGGACGGCCGGGTCAGCGCCCTCTGGGGCACCCATACCCACGTCCCCACTGCCGACGAGCGGGTCTATCCCAAGGGCACGGGCTATATCACCGACCTGGGCATGACCGGACCGGTGGAGTCGGTGCTGGGCATCCGGCCCCAGCAGTCGGTGGAGACCTTCCTAGGCGGCCTGGCGGGTCGCTATCAGGTGGCCGATGGGCCCTGCAAGCTCCAGGGCGCCGTCTTTACCCTGGAAAGTGATACGGGACTGTGCACCGCCGTGGAGCGGATCGACATTCGATAAAAAAGAGATACAAAGGAGAGACCTGTCATGTCCATTGAAAAAGTAAGAGCCTATTTCACCACCCTGGGCATCGCCGACCGCATCCGGGAGTTTGACGTCTCCAGCGCCACTGTGGAGCTGGCGGCGCTGGCCGTAGGCGTGGAGGGCGCCCGAATCGCCAAGACCCTCAGCTTCAAGATCGACGACCAGCCCATCCTCATTGTGGCTGCCGGCGACGCCAAGGTGGACAACAGCAAGTACAAGGCCAAGTTCCACACCAAGGCCAAGATGCTCACCCACGAGGAGGCCCACACCCTCATCGGCCACGATGTGGGCGGCGTGTGCCCCTTTGCCCTGCCGGAGAACGTCAAGACCTATCTGGACGTGTCTCTCAAGCGCTTTTCCACCGTCTTTCCCGCTGCCGGCAGCGACAACAGCGCTGTGGAGATGACCTGCGACGAGCTGGAGAAGTATTCCTCCAACTTCGTGGAGTGGGTGGACGTGTGCAAGCTGCCCCAGGCCTGAGGCAAATATAAAAAATCAAACGGAAAGGGGAGAGGAAGATGCTTCGGTTTTTGCACGCCGCTGACTTTCATCTGGACAGTCCCTTCCGCTCCCTGGAAGTGGAACAGGCGGTGGCCCGCCGGCGGGAGAGCCGGGAGCTGCTGGAGCGGCTGGCCCGTCACGCCGCCCGCGTGCAGGCGGATGTGGTGCTGCTCTCCGGGGACCTCTTTGACAGCGACAATGCCTACCGGGAGACGGCGGAGGCTTTGGCTCGCGCCCTGGGCTCCATTCCCGCCCCGGTGTTTCTGGCCCCGGGCAACCACGACTGGTACGGCCCGGGCAGCCCCTACGCCGCCCTGGACTGGCCGGAAAACGTCCACATCTTCCGCACTGGTACCGTGGAGTCGGTAGAGCTGCCGGGGCTGAATACCGTGGTCCACGGAGCAGCCTTCACCGCACCGGAACAGACCGGCAGTCTGCTGGAGGGCTTCACCGCCCCCGCCGACGGCAAGTGCCACCTGATGGTGCTCCACGGGGACGTGGGGGCCTCTGAGGCCCGGTATGACCCGCTGACGGAGGAGGAGATCGCCCGCAGCGGCCTGACCTATCTGGCTCTGGGCCATATCCACAGCTATTCGGGGCTCCGCCGGGCTGGGGCTACGGTCTGGGCCTATCCCGGCTGCCCCGAGGGACGGGGCTTTGACGAGCTGGGGGACAAGGGCATCCTGGAGGGCACTGTGGACGACCGGGGGACGGTGGCGCTGACCTTTGTGCCCCTGGCCCGCCGGCGGTATGAGAGCCTGCGCCTGGATGTGACGGATCGCCAACCTCTGGAGGCTCTGGAGGAGGCGCTGCCGCCCCAGACGGCCTCGGACCTCTACCGCATCACCTTCACCGGGGAGACCGGGGAGGCGGGCGTGGATCTTCCAGGGCTGACGGAGGCTCTGGCGGACCGGTTTTATCACCTGGAGCTGCGGGACGAGACCCGCATCCGGGAGGACGTGTGGGCCCGGGCCCAGGAGGACACCCTACGGGGCGTGTTCCTGCGGCGGCTGCGACTGCGGTGGGACGGAGCCCAGACGGAGGAGGATCGGCAGGCCATCACCGCCGCTGCCCGGTTCGGCCTGGCGGCCCTGGACAACCGGGACCTGGGTTGAGCGGGAAGAAAGGAGAGGGATATGTTTCATCTGTTGGATGAGAGCACCTGGGAGCGGGCGGAGCATTTCCGTTATTACCGCCAGCAGCTGCCCTGTCAGTACAGCCTGACAGCGGAGCTGGATGTGACCCATTTCTTAGATGAGGTCCACCGCCGGGGACTGCGGTCCTATCCCGCCATGCTCTGGTGCATCGGGCACACGGTCCACTCCGCCCGGGAGATGCGCATGGCTGTGGACGAGGAGGGGAGACCGGGGTATTACGACGTGGTACACCCAGTGTACACCATCTTCCACCCGGAGGACCACACCTTTTCCGATCTCTGGACCCCCTGGGACGAGGAGTTCGACACCTTCTACGGCGCCGTCACCGCCGATATGGCCCGCTACGGCGCTGTCCGAGGCCCCAAGCCCAAGCCGGACCAGCCGGCCAATTTCTTCTGCGTCTCCTGTGTGCCCTGGATCCACTATACGGGATATTCCTCCGTGGTGCCCGGGGGCTTCGTCAATCTCTTCCCCATCGTCACCTACGGAAAATTTCAGGAGCGGGAGGGACGCACCACCGCGCCCTTTACCCTGACCATTGGCCATGCCGCCGCTGACGGCTGGCACAGCGCCCAATTTTTCCAGACCCTTCAGGAGACGCTGGAGAGGTTTTGAGGGTGGAAAAGGCTGCCAGGAGTTGACAAGGCCCGGGGGCCTGGATTACAATATATATTCGACACAAAGGGCGCAGAAGGCGCCAAACCATAGAGAAAGTGAAGGAAAACGGAAATGGCACAGGAAAAGAAGCAAGTGGAAGCCATCACCGCCCGGGACGTGGACTTTGCCCAGTGGTTCACCGACGTGGTGAAGAAGGCAGAGCTCATCGATTACAGCAGCGTCAAGGGCATGTTCATCCTGCGTCCCTATGGCTATGCCATCTGGGAGAATATGCAGGCCATCCTGGACGCGGAGTTCAAGAAGCTGGGCCACGAGAACGTGTATATGCCCATGCTGATCCCCGAAAGCCTGCTCCAGAAGGAGAAGGACCACGTGGAGGGCTTTGCCCCTGAGTGCGCCTGGGTCACCATGGGCGGCAGCGAAAAGCTGGAGGAGCGGCTGTGCGTCCGCCCCACCTCCGAGACCCTCTTCTGCGAGCACTATGCCAACATCATCCACTCCTGGCGGGACCTGCCTAAGCTCTATAACCAGTGGTGCTCCGTGCTGCGCTGGGAAAAAACTTCCCGTCCCTTCCTGCGTCACCGGGAATTCCTGTGGCAGGAGGGCCACACCATGCACGCCACCGCCGAGGAGGCCATGGCAGAGACGGAGCAGATGCTCAACGTCTACGCCGACTTCTGTGAGAACGTGCTGGCCATGCCCGTGGTCAAGGGCGTCAAGACCGACAAGGAGAAGTTCAACGGCGCGGAGAAGACCTATACCGTGGAGTGCATGATGCACGACCGCAAGGCCCTCCAGGCCGGCACCAGCCACTACTTTGGCGACGGCTTTGCCAAGGCCTTTGACATCACCTTCACCGATAAGAACAATCAGCTGACCCATCCCTTCCAGACCTCCTGGGGTGTGTCCACCCGTCTCATCGGCGGCATCATCATGACCCACGGTGACGACAACGGCCTGATCCTGCCCCCCAAGATCGCTCCGGTCCAGGTCATCGTGGTGCCTGTGGCCCAGCACAAGGCTGGTGTGCTGGAGGCGGCTGACGGCCTGCGGGCCCGCCTTGCCGCTGCCGGCGTCCGGGTGAAGATGGACGACAGCGATCAGAGCTTCGGCTGGAAGGCTGCCGAGTACGAGATGCGCGGCGTGCCCCTGCGGGTGGAGATCGGCCCCAAGGACATGGAGAAGGAGCAGTGCTGCATCGCCCGCCGGGATACCGGGGAGAAGACCTTCGTGCCTCTGGCCCAGCTGGAGGAGACGGTGGCCCGTCTGCTGGACGAGGTCCATCACAACATGTACGCCATGGCCAAGAAGAACCTGGAGGACAACTCCTTTACCGCCGAGACCTGGGAGCAGGTCAAGGAGGTGCTGGAGCGCAACAACGGCGGCTTCGTCAAGACCAAGTGGTGCGGCTCTCTGGACTGCGAGCTGGCCATGAAGGAGAAAGTGGGCGTCAGCTCCCGCTGCATGCCGCTGGAGCAGAGCGGCACCGAGGGCGTGTGCCCCATCTGTGGCAAGAAGTGTACCACCGACATCTACTGGGGCGTGGCCTATTAAGCGACTCCTTATTATATTATAATAAGGTAGAGAGAAAAGAGGAGAGCCTCTGGGCTCTCCTCTTTTTGGCGGATTTTGCGGGAATGAGGGCTATTTTGCCGAAATGATCCGAGGCAAGAGGCATCTTCCAAGCTTTTTGCGGATTTGAAGAAAAATTCCAAGAAAAATACCGAAAATCCTCTTGACAACTGAAAAGTTTTCTTTTATTATAGTTAAGTCCGCGCGAGGGGATAACATGTCCCATGCGCGAAACTGCGATGAACCGGGAGATTGCTCGCATGCGAGGTAACTTCCGGGGAGTATGTCCGAAAATCGGGCGGCTGAGAAGAAATCTGTACGTTGCGTAGATCGCTGCGCCAATGGGCAGACCGGCCGTGACTTTGCGCGCCGGTCTTTCTTATGAGCTGGAATGATACGCACGGTTAAGCGTATAGAAAAGAAGCTTCTCGCCGTACGGCTGAGGTCAAGCAAGAAAACCGTACGAAAACAGGAGGAAACACCAATGGCAGCACAGAAAGAAATGATTCGCATTCGCCTCAAGGCCTATGACCACCAGGTCATCGACCAGAGCGCAGAGAAGATCGTCGAGACCGCCAAGCGCACCGGCGCTGAGGTTTCCGGCCCCATTCCTCTGCCCACCAAGAAGGAAGTCGTCACCATCCTGCGGGCCGTGCACAAGTATAAGGACAGCCGTGAGCAGTTCGAGCGCCGCACCCACAAGAGACTGATCGACATCACCAAGTCCACTCCCAAGACGGTCGAGGCCCTGATGGCTCTCGAGCTGCCCGCCGGTGTGGAAATCGAGATCAAGCTGTAAGGCGGTCTCACCCCAAACCCAATTTGTTTGCTCACCCAAATGCCTGTCATCTTGCGGGGCAGGCGGGGTCAAGTCGGCAGAGCAATGACACAGGATGTTATCTAAGCCGACCAATAACCTTTAAGGAGGATCATACATGAAAGCAATCATCGGCAGAAAAGTCGGCATGTCTCAGATCTTCGACGAAAACGGCCACGTGATCCCGGTCACCGTCATCGAGGCGGGTCCCTGCGTCGTCGTTCAGAAGAAGACCGCTGAGAAGGACGGCTATGAGAGCGTGCAGCTGGGCTTCGAGGACGTCCCCGAGCGCAAGCTGACCAAGCCTGAGCTGGGCCACCTGAACAAGGCTGGCGTGGCTCCCAAGAAGTATCTCCGTGAGTTCAACCTGGACAACGCCGCCGAGCTGAATGTGGGCGACATCGTCAAGGCTGACACCTTTAAGGCAGGCGACTTTGTGGATGTCACCGGCATCAGCAAAGGTAAGGGTTACGCCGGCGTTGTCAAGCGCTGGAACGCCGGCCGCACTCCCACCAGCCACGGCGGCGGTCCTGTTCACCGTCACGCTGGTTCCATGGGCGTTATCGATCCGGCCCACATCTTCAAGGGCAAGATCGGCGCCGGCCACCTGGGCGTGGAGCAGGTCACTGTGCAGAACCTGGACATCGTCAAGGTGGACCCCGAGCTGAACATGATCGTGGTCCGCGGCGCCATCCCCGGCCCCAAGGGCGGTCTGGTGACCATCAAGTCCACTGTCAAGGTCCACAAGGTCAAGCAGGCCGGTGCGGACATCAGCAAGAACCCGCAGAAGGCTTCCGGCCGTAATCCCCAGAAGGCATCTGCAAGAAACAAGTAAGGAAAGGAGTGCTTAAGTAATGTCTACGATCAAAGTGTTGAACATGGCCGGCGCAGAAGTCGGCACTGTCGAGCTCAGCGACGGCATCTTCGGCATTGAGCCCAACATGCCCGTTGTCCACGAGGTCGTCAAGAACCACCTGGCAAACTGCAGACAGGGCACTCAGAGCGCTCTTACCCGTGCAGAGGTCTCCGGCGGCGGCAAGAAGCCCTGGCGCCAGAAGGGCACCGGTCACGCTCGTCAGGGCAGCACCCGTGCTCCTCAGTGGACCCACGGCGGTATCGTGTTCGCCCCCAAGCCCCGGAGCTACTCCTATGTGCTCAACAAGAAGGTCAAGCGCCTGGCTCTGAAGTCTGTCCTGTCCGCCAAGGCGGCTGAGGGCAGCATCGTGGTGGTGGATAACATCGCCATGGATCAGATCAAGACCAAGGACTTCCGCGGCTTCCTGTCCGCTGTTAAGTGCGACGGCAAGGCCTTGGTGGTGACTCCCGAGGTGCGGGAGAATGTGGTCAAGAGCGCCCGGAACATCCCCGGTGTCCAGACCACCACCGCCACCATCCTCAGTGTCTATGACATCCTGAACGCCAAGTACTTGGTGCTGGATCAGGCTGCCCTCGCAAAAATCGAGGAGGTGTACGCATAATGACCGCTTACGACATCATCATCCGCCCCATCATCACGGAGCGTTCCATGGCCTCTGCTGAGAGCAAGAAGTACGCGTTCGAGGTGGCCCCCTCTGCCGGCAAGGTGGAGATCAAGAAGGCCATCGAGGAGATCTTCGGCGTCAAGGTTGCCTCCGTCAACACCATGACGGTCCCCGGCAAGAAAAAGCGCATGGGTGCCGGTCGTCCCGGCATGACCAAGACCTGGAAAAAGGCCTATGTGCAGCTGACCGACGACTCCAAGAGCATCGAGTTCTTCGAGGGCATGGTCTAAGACCGGAATCTGATCGAATAGAAGGAGTGTAAGCGTATGTCTATCAAAACTTTCAAGCCGACGACGCCTTCCAGAAGACAAATGACGGTCTCCGGGTTCGACGGCATCGATAAGAAGGCCAAGCCCGAGCCCAGCCTGACCGAGTCTCTGAAGAAGCACGCCGGCCGCAACAGCTATGGCCGCATCACCGTCCGTCATCGCGGCGGCGGCAACAAGCGCAAGTACCGCATCATCGACTTCAAGCGTGACAAGATGGATATGGAAGCCACTGTCATCCGCCTGGAGTACGATCCCAACCGCAGCGCCAACATCGCCCTGGTGGAGTACGCCGACGGCGAGAAGCGCTATATCCTGGCTCCTGTGGGCCTGAACCCCGGCGACAAGGTCGTCTCCTCCGCCTCCGCGGATATCAAGGTCGGCAACTGCCTGCCCATCGAGAAGATCCCCGTCGGTACTGTGATCCACAACATCGAGCTCCATCCCGGCAACGGCGCTCAGCTGGTGCGCTCCGCCGGTACCGCTGCTCAGCTGATGGCCAAGGAAGGCCGTGACGCTCAGATCCGTATGCCCTCCGGCGAGGTGCGTATCGTTCGCGTCAACTGCAAGGCCACCATTGGTCAGGTGGGCAACATCGAGCACGAGAACATCAACATCGGTAAGGCCGGCCGTAAGCGTCACATGGGTTGGAGACCCACCGTCCGTGGTTCCGTCATGAACCCCTGTGATCACCCCCACGGCGGCGGCGAGGGCCGCGCGCCTGTCGGCCGTCCCGGCCCTGTGACTCCTTGGGGCAAGCCCGCTCTGGGTTACAAGACCCGCAAGGGCAAGAACCCCACCAATAAGTTCATTGTGAAGCGTCGCAACGAGAAGTAAAGGAGGCAAGTCAATATGAGCAGATCCATTAAAAAAGGCCCGTATGTTGCCCCG
>CABSMJ010000032.1 GCA_902478785.1 uncultured Oscillospiraceae bacterium | reverse complement strand
GCTTTCTTTTCGTTACGTTGTTTAATTTACAAGGTGCACGCCTCATCGGCGGAACATTGTTATCTTAGCACAGCTTCAAGCTTTTGTCAAGAACTTTTTTCGAGGTTTTTCAGGTTTTTTCGGGAAGCGGATCATTTCCTGCCGCTTTGTCCCGTTTTTGCCCGATTTTCTCTCGTTTTTGTTCTCACTCACAGGAGCTCTGCGAGATAGCTTAGTTAGAATACCAGACTTCTCCCCATATGTCAACCCTTTTTACCTATTTTTTTCATTTTTTTGAATGTCTTATATTAGCCGCGCTTATATATTGCTGATAAAAGCACCCGCAGCTTGATACTGCGGGTGCTTTTACGGTCATTTTGGTATTTATATTGTATACAGGCTTCTCGCTCTCATCACCGGCGAGCCTGGTGCACCGCCTCAAAATCCTTCTGAACGGACTCACTGGGTGCACCGGTCAGCAGACTCACCACCACGATGGCAAGGCAGGCCACCACAAAGGCAGGCAGCAGCTCATAGATTCCCCAGGCGCCGCCCATGGGGGCAATCTGATACTTCCAAATAAAGACCATGGCGCCGCCTACAATCATTCCGGCCAAGGCGCCCCACTGATTGGACCGCTTCCAGAACAGGGCAAAGAGCACCACAGGGCCAAAGGCCGCACCAAAGCCAGCCCAGGCAAAGGAAACCACGCGGAACACAGAGCTGTCGGGGTCCCGGGCCAGGAACGCCGCGATCAGGGACACCACCACCATGGTACCCCGAGCAACCACCACGCTCTTCTTCTCGCTGATCTTCAGGTGCAAAAACTCCACGGCCAGATTCTGCGACACAGAGGAGGAGGCCGCCAGGAGCTGAGAGTCAGCAGTGGACATCGTAGCAGCCAAAATACCAGCCAGGATGATACCAGCCAGCAGGGCAGCCAGGACACCGTGATTGCTGATCAAGTTGGCAATGCGGACGATGATGGTCTCAGAGTCCTCCAGCTGCTCCAGGGCACCGGCTTTGGTCATGGCATTGCCCACCACACCGATGAAAATGGCCACACCCATGGAGATAACCACCCAGATGGTGGCCACCCGGCGACTGAGGGACAGCTTCTTCTCATCCTCAATGGCCATAAAGCGCAGCAGGATGTGGGGCATGCCAAAGTAGCCCAGGCCCCAGGCTAGCAGGGAGCAGATGGTCAGGATGCTATACGGGTTGGAATTGCCCGAGGCAGGATCATAGATGTGGGACAGGGACAGGTATCCGGCCATGGACCGGGCGTTGTCCATCACAGCGTCCATGCCGCCGGCCTGGGTGACGCCGAAGCCCAGCACCACAATCAGAGCCACCGTCATAATGATAGACTGCACCAGATCGGTGGTGGAGGCGGCCAGGAAGCCGCCCATAACGGTATAGATGACGATGACCGCAGCAGAGATCAGCATGGCGGTCACATAGTCCGTGCCAAAGAGGGTATGGAACAGCTTGCCGCAGGCGGAAAAGCCCGAAGCCATGTAGGGGATGAAAAAGATGATGATAATTACCGCTGCAATGGCAGAGAGCAGGTTTCTCTCATCTCCCCAGCGCTTGGAAAAGAACTGGGGCACTGTGATGGCATTGAGCTGCTGGGAATACCGGCGAATCCGCCGGGCCACGATGAGCCAGTTGATATAGGTGCCCACAGCCAGGCCAATGGCGGTCCAGCTGGCCTCCGCCAGGCCGGTGAGATAGGCCACACCGGGCAGACCCATCAGCAGCCAGCTGCTCATGTCCGATGCCTCGGCGCTCATAGCGGTGACAAAGGGGCCCAGCTTGCGTCCGCCCAGATAGAAGTCATCCACAGAGTTGTTTTTCTTGGCGAACCAGACGCCAACGCCCAGCATGGCAAGCAGATAGACCACGATAGCCAGGCAGATACAGATTTGTGCGGTTGTCATATTCTCTCTCCTTTTTCTTCAGTGCTTGCTATGATACCACACTTTTTAGTAGAACGAAATACAGAACGGAGTATAGAATAAATTCTATACTCCGTTTATCAATAATCCATATTTTTATTGATATAAAAGGATTTTTTACTGGACGATACTTGAAATAAAAAATTGAGAGAAAAAAGAAAAAGATCAGGTCTGTCCTCCGTAGCTCTGCAAAAAGGCCGGTGTCACTGAGTCAGTATAGGCTACCAGGGAGTACTCCCCACCACACAGGCACCAGTCGTACAGCAGTGCCCGCTCCCACAGCGCATAGGCCTTCACGATCTCATTGGCGGTGCGGTCTGTGCGCAGCTGGCCGGCCTGCTGTCCCTCGTCCACGATCTGACGCAGGAGCTTGAAATAGTATCGGTTCCGGTCCAACAGGTGCTTTTCCCCCCGGGCCAACAGCTGTGTGGACAGCAGCCGGGCCAGCAGATCCAGGGAAATGCCCCCGTCGATCATGGCAAACAGCTCATGATTGAGATAGATCAGCTTGTCCATGGCGTTCATCTTCGGGTCCATGGTCAGCATAAGCTCCTCATATTTTTCGTCAAACACGTAGGCCAGCGTCCCCAAAAGCGCGTCCTTGCCGTCAAAATAGTGGTAAAAGGACCCTTTGGAGGTCTGAGACTCAAAGACAATATCCTCCACCGTGGTGTCCTCATAGCCCTGCTGATAAAACAATTTCCAGGCAGCGGAGATGATCCTGCCCCGGGTGTTTCTGGTGTTTTTCCTGCCCATAGCGCTGCTCCTTCTCTCAAAGCTCTCGTCTCTTGGAGCATACCACATCGCCCCATTTCTGTAAAGGCGGCATCGCCGTTCCATCCCCTTCCGCCCCTTTGATTGAAGCACTTTTTTCATTATTTTTTCTATTCACTTGCGATTATCATGCAAAATAACACTTTTTGCATGATTGGCAGCACCATACACGGTATACTTCCCTTCCCCGGCCCGCTATAATGAGTCTACCGAATGACATCCGGCAAGGCGGTCTTTACAAGGTATCCGGAGCCATCTCAGGGCGCAAGCCTTGCGACTTGGTGTCCCAGCCGGTATAATAGAGGTCGCGTACCCTTTTTCCGGGGTGCGCGAGAAAAAGCAGACAAGATTGTTCGGGCAAGGAGAGGAGGCAGTCTTCTCCCCTGGGTCCGTGCAGGAGGAGGAATACACATGCAGTTTTGGAAAATGAACGGCGCCGGCAATGACTTTATCCTTATCAACAACCTGGAGGAGCATCTGCCGGAGGAGAAGCTGCCTCAGCTGGCCAGATGCCTTTGCCAGCGCCACCTTTCCATCGGGGCCGACGGACTAATGGTGGTGGATGCCCCCAAGGCCGGTGGCGACTACCGGATGCTCTTCTTCAACTCCGACGGCAGCGTGGGTGAGATGTGCGGCAACGGAGCCCGGTGCATCTGCCGCTATGGCTATGAAAAAGGCCTGGCCGGAGAGGAGCAGCGGGTGGAGACCACCGCAGGCCTGGTGACCGGCCAGCGCATCGATCGGCGGATGTATCGCATCCGGCTCAATGACCCCACTACGGTAAAGCTGGACTACCCGGTGGAGGTGGACGGCGTGCGCTACGCCTGCTCCTATGTTGAGCTGGGTGATCCGGGTATTCCCCACGCGGTGGTGCCCTACGCCGGACTGCGCCAGGCAGACGAGAATGAGCTGCGGGAGCTGGGTCGGGCCATCCGCTGGCACAGCGCCTTTCCCAAGGGAGCCAATGTGAACTTCTATGAGCTCACCGGGGAGGACCAAGTCTATGAGCGCACCTTTGAGCGAGGCGTGGAGGATTTCACTTACGCCTGCGGCACGGGCACCGGCTCTCTGGTGACGGTGCTGACCCTTCAGGGCAAGGTCTCCGGCCGCGGGGTACGGGTGGCCATGACCGGCGGGGAACTGACCGTGGACATCGACCGGGTCCACTCTCATATCACCAATCTCTATCTCACCGGCCCCACCAACATCGTCTGCAAGGGCGAAATTACAGATGAGGAATTGCCGCATCTGAACTGACATCATTTCCGTGTAGCTGTTAGGAGGAGCATTATGGAAGTAAAATCCGTCGCCAAAAACTATCGCTTTATGGCCATTATGATCGGTTCCATGATTCTGGGCGCCATTCTGGGCTGGGTGTGGCCCGTTGTCAAAGACGCCGAGGACAATGTGATCAGCGCCGGTGCCACGGCGCTCAAGCCGCTGGGCACCGTTTTCATCAACATGATGTTCTGCATTGTGGTGCCCCTGGTATTTGCATCCATTTCCAGTGCTGTGGCCAATATGAAGAGCCGCAAGCGTGCCGGAAAGATCATGGGCACCACCGTGGCTACCTTTGTGGTCACCGGCGCCATCGCCGCCGTCATCATGTTTTTGCTGGCAAAGGTTTTTCCGCCGGTCTTGACTCCCTGGGCAGAGCTCCCCTCGGAGGAAATGGGAGAATATGCCAGCCTCAGTGAGCTGATCGTCAATTTCTTTACCGCTGAGGATTTTGTGGGACTTCTGAGCCGCAAAGCTATGCTGCCCCTGATCGTCTTTTCCCTGCTCTTCGGCTTTGCCGTAAATCTCAATGGCGGTAAAGAAACTCCCGTAGGCCGTTTTCTGGATGATCTGACCAACGTCATGCTGAAATTCGTGCAGATCGTCACCTACTATGCTCCCATTGCCTTCTTTGCCATTTTTGCCGATTTGGTGGCTACCTACGGTTCCCAGGTCGTTGAAAACTACGGTCGTGCTCTGCTGCTGTACTATCCCCTCTGCTTTGTCTATATCTTCACCGCCTGGCCCTTGTTTGCCAGATTCGGCGGAGGAAAGGGCGCTGTAGGCGTTATGTTCCGCCACATCGCAAAGCCCGCTATCGTGTCCCTGGGCACCTGTTCCTCTGTGGCCACCATCCCCACCAATATGGAAGAAGCCCAGGCCACCGGCATTTCCAAAGATGTCAGTGATATGGTGCTGCCCCTTGGCGCCACCATGCATATGGACGGCTCCTGCTTCAGCTGCGTTTTGAAGATCGCTTTCGTGCTGGGGGTTTTCGGGCGCGAGCTGAGCCTGGGTATGCTGATCCCTGTGGTACTGGTGGCCGTACTCTCCTCTGTGGGCATGAGCGGAGTACCCGGAGGCGGCTATATCGGTGAATACATCATCTGCTCCATCTTCTTCCCCGAACAGATCGAGGTCGCCTTCCCCATTCTGGTGGCCATCGGCAACCTGGTGGACCCGCCTGCCACCATGATCAATTCCGCCGGTGACTATGTGGTGTCCTTTGTGGTGTCCCGCTTTGTGGACGGCAAGGACTGGCTCCAGAAGGCCTTGGCCGCCAAAAAGGCACAGTAACCCACCATTTTCCTGCAAAAAAGAGCGCTGCCGCATCTGCGGCAGCGCTCTTTTCTTCTCTTTATACCTCCGGCGTCTCCTTTTTGCCGGTCTCCTTGGCGGCAGCAGCGCCGCCCAGGCCGAAGTCCTTCTCCACGCTGGCGGTGTCCCGACCCAGCATGGTCTCCATGACCCGAATGTCACTGTCCACATCCATGGCGTCCGCCCGGTAGAGCTCATCCAGCTGATGCTCAAATCCGGCCACGATGGAGTCCATGGTGGCCTCGATCCGGGCCTTGGCCTGGCGCAGGTTCTCGCCCTCGATGCCCGCCGCCTCAAACTCCGCGTAAGAGTCCAGCAGCTTCTGGGTGGTGGGCAGATAGTAGTTGAGGAAGGTGTCGATGCGGCTGCGCTTCTTGGGGTCCTCCTCCACTGCCCGGAAGATGCGGGCGGTGATGGTCTCCAGCCGGTCGATCTTGGCCGAGAGCCCCGGGTCGGCGATGTTGTCGTTGGCCCGGCGGATGTTCCGCAGGATGCCGGAGTAGCCCTCCTCCGCCTCCTTGGGCGGCGGGGTCTGCGCCTTCTCTTGAGCAGCCTTTTCCTTGGCCACCTTCTCGTCAGCCTGACTGCTGCGGAAGAAGTAGCCCAGCTCCATGTTCAGATAGGCGCCCGGACCGAAAAAGCCCTTGTCGATCATCCGCTGGAGATCGTCGGTGACGGTCTTTTCCGGGTAGGCCAGAGTGCGGCTGAGCTGGTCGATGGGCATGGCCTCCACATTGCCGATGACTGCCAGATACTTCTGATAGCGGGCGGCCCGACGGTCCATACGGATGCCGTTATAGAACAGGCACACGCCGCCCACGGCAATGGCTAGATACTTGAGCATATCCCAGAGGAAATACTCGAAATAGCCCGCCAGGACCATGTCCGCCGGGCTCATGGCCGCCAGAACGCCGCCCACAGCCACCACAGCGCCCACGATTTTCATCCAGCGGGCGTTGGAGGATTTGAGTTCCGGCGTCCGGGTCATGCGCTGGGCCGCCTGCCTGGCCCGGGAGGGCTGCGCCGCCGGCCGGGCAGCGGTCTTTCCAGCGGTGCTCCCGGTGCTCTGAGCGGTATACAGGGGCGGGAACTGCTGCTCCTCCTCTTTTCTCTTTTTCTTTCCCCCATCGGACAGCTTCACCAGCAACAGGATCAAGGCGATAGGCCAGGCCCCAATGGCAAACAAAAACACCACCAGTGCCCAGGAAAACCAGTCGCTGTTTTTCTTTTTACCTCCTGATCCGCCGGAATATCCGTAATTGTAGCTGCTCATACCTCGTCCTTCTTTCGCAGTTTGTGCTCATTGCCCTGCTCGTCCACCACATAGGTCCGGTCCAGCTGGCTCTTGAGGTTGCCCAGCACGGCATCCACATATTCCCGGCGCAGCGCGGCCCGTTCCGCTTCCTCCGCCGGTGTCAGTCCCTCCGGTCCTCTGGCCTTTCGGGCCAGCTCATTGATCCGGTCGATCTTTGCCTGTTCCATCTTCTCTCTCCCTTCCCCCTGTGTCTCGTTCCTGTCACAGGTATCGTTTCACCACGATGGCCGTCCGTCCCTTTCGGGACTGGCCGCCCACCTGGCTCAGTTCAAATTTTCCAAAGCCCCGGGCGGTGACCACGTCTCCCTGGGCCAGCAGCTGGTCACCTTTGGTGCACTCCCGGTGGTTCACCTGGACCCTCCCGGAGGCGATCAGCTCCGCGGCCTTAGTCCGGGACAGGCCGAAGCCCGTGGCCGCCACTGCGTCCAGCCGCAGCCGCATCACCGTGTCCCGCAGCTCCCGCACCCGGGCCTGGGGGATGTGGAGGCTCTCCGCGTCGATCTCCGTCACCCGCAGGGAAGCCCGTCCGGCACTGGTCCAGCTCTGAAGCAGGAAATCCGCCACAGACTCCGCCACTGCCAGATCGCAGCTGCCTTCGGCCACCAGCAGGTCTCCGATCTTCTCCCGCACCAGCCCCAAGCCCATGAGGCTGCCCAGCAGGTCCCGGTGGGTCAATCCCTGGTCCGGCCGGTAGGTGCACCTGAGAAAGCGGATGGGCACCTGGCCGGCCAGAAAGTCCTCTTCCTCCAGCCAGTCAGGCAAAAAGCATAGCATCTTTCGCTCCGCCCCGGCAAAGCCTCCGGTGCAGACGCACCGGTCCTCTCCCCCGGCCAGGCGGACCAGGGGCTCCGCCAGGGCCTGCTCGCTCTCGCTCATAAAGCCAGTGCAGGCAGGGATATTCTTCCTCCGGGCCTGCTCCAGCTTGTCCAGCACCCGGGCCAGCAGCATCCGCTCCTCTCCCACCGCCCGGCAGCGGTCCAGCAATTCCCGCTTATCCATGGAGGTTCTGGGTCCGGTACAGCGCCGCGTAGTCGCCGTTCTTCTCCATCAGTTCCTGATGACTGCCCATCTCTGTGATGTGTCCCTCCCTCACCACCAGAATACGGTCAGCATTGCGGACAGTAGAGAGCCGGTGGGCGATGATAAGGGTGGTCCGCCCCTTGGCCAGGTGATCGAAGGTCTCCTGGATCTTAGCCTCCGTCACACTGTCCAGAGCGGAGGTGGCCTCGTCCAGAATCAGCACCGGCGGGTCCTTCAGGAAGATCCGGGCAATGGAAATGCGCTGCTTCTGTCCGCCGGACAGGAGGGTGCCCCGCTCGCCCACATAGGTGTCAAAGCCGTTGGGCATCTGCTGGATGTCGTCGTAGATCTCCGCCCGGCGGGCAGCCTCCACCACCTCCGCCTCCGTGGCGTCGGGGCGGCCGTAACGGATATTCTCCAAAATGGTGTCGGCAAACAGGAACACATCCTGCTGCACCACGCCTACATTCTGCCGCAAAGAGGCCTGGGTCACCTGCCGCACGTCCACCCCGTCCAGCTTCACGCTGCCGGAGGTGACGTCGTAAAAGCGGGGAATCAGTTGACATAATGTGCTCTTCCCGCCGCCGGAGGGCCCCACCACCGCCACGGTCTCACCGGGGCGGATGTGAAGGTCGATGTCGTGGAGGACTGCCGCGTCCTCCCGGTAGGCAAAGCTCACATGGTCCAGGTCGATGCGGCCGGACACCCGCTCCAGGGTCTTGGCGTCGGGGGCGTCCTGCATCTCCGGCTCCGTGCGCATGAGCTCGGTGAAGCGCTGGAGACCGGCAAAGCCGTTGGCAAACATCTCGGCAAAGTTGGAGAGCTTGCGGACGGGGTTGATGAAGGCAGTGATATAGAGGTTGAAGGTGATGAGGTCGATATAGTTCATCCTGCCGCCCATGATGAGCCAGCCGCCCACGGCGATGACCGCGGCGGAGAGGATGCACAAAAAGAACTCCATGGTGGCGTTGAACCGGCCCATGGCCTTGTGGAACTGCCGCTTGGAGGTCTTGAAGGCCTCGTTGGAGCGGGTGAACTTCTCCAACTCCGCCCCCTCGTTGGCAAAGGCCTTGGCGGTGCGGATGCCGGACAGGCCCGACTCTATGTCGGTGTTGATGGCGGCAGTGCGCTGCTTGACCTGGCGGGAGGCGGCAGACATCTCCGCCTTGCGCCGCCAGATGACCAGCAAGAAAATGGGCAGGATCAGCGTCACCACCAGGGCCAGCTGCCACTGGATGGAGAACATCACCGCCAGGGCGCCCAGGATGGTCACCGTGGAGATAAAGAGGTCCTCAGGGCCGTGGTGGGCCAGCTCCGTGATGTCAAAGAGGTCCGCGGTCAGGCGGCTCATCAGCTGACCTGTGCGGTTGCGGTCAAAGTAGCCGAAGCTCAGCTCCTGCATGTGCCGGAACAGGTCCTGGCGGATGTCCGCCTCCACCCGGATGCCGAAGGTGTGACCCCAGTAGGAGATGATATAGTAGAGAAACGCCCGCAGGGTAAACGCGGCGAACACGATGACCATGACGGTGAAAAACACCCGATAGTTCTCCTCCGGCAGCAGGTCATACATCGCCATGCGGGAGACGAAGGGGAAGGCCAGGTCTATCAGCGCAATGAGAAGGGCGCAGAACATATCCACAAAGAACAGCTTGCGGTGAGGCTTGAAATAGTGGAAAAAAATCTGAAAAATGGACTTTTGCTGGAATTCCCGGGTGGTCATAATCACGTTGCTCCTTATTTCTGTCGATGCAAGGTGTATTGTATCACAGCTCCCCCCTCCACGCAAGAAAGGCCGCCATTTTTTCGCGCCAATTCCAGGCTTTCCGCCTCCCAGCATTTACAACCCAGAAAAAAAGTGTTACACTGCATGGGTGCAAAACCCAGGGAGGAGGCGGAATTATGAGTCGGGAACGAGTGCTCACCTGTTTGAGGGAGTGCGGAGACTATGTCTCCGGCGAGGCTCTGAGCCGTCGACTGGGGCTCAGCCGGGCCGCCGTGTGGAAGGCGGTGGACGCCCTGCGGAAGGAGGGCTATGTCATCGAAGCCCGCACAGGCCTGGGCTACCGCCTGGCGGACACGCCGGACGCCCTGACGGAGCCGGAGATCCGCAGCCGTTTGGGTCATACCGTCACCGTGGGCCGGGAGCTTCTTTGCCAGGCGGAAGTGGACTCTACTAACACCTGGGCCAAGCGTCTGGCCCTGGAGGGGGCGGAAGACGGCACCGTGGTGGTGGCGGACTGCCAGACCGGAGGCCGGGGCCGCCTGGGCCGCAGCTTTCAGTCCCCTGCCGGAAAGGGCGTCTATCTCACCGCCCTGCTGCGGCCGTCCCTGGCGCCGGAGAGCCTGCTTCCGGTGACGGCGCTGTGCGCCGTGGCCGTGTGTGACGCGGTGGAGGAGGTGTGCTCTCTCCGGCCAGGCATCAAGTGGACCAACGACCTGGTGCTGGGAGGGCGGAAGCTCTGCGGCATTTTGACGGAGCTGAGTCTGGAGGCGGAGACCGGTCAGGTCCAGTATCTGGTACTGGGCATCGGCGTCAATGTCCTCCACCGGCCTGAGGACTTCTCCGAGGACGTGGCCCAGGTGGCCACCTCCCTGGCCATGGAGCTGGGCCATCCTGTATCCCGTCCCGCCCTTGCAGCGGCGGAGATCCGGGCCCTGGACCGGCTGTATGGCGCCCTGGAGTCCGGAGATCTCGCCCCTTGGCTGGAGGCCTACCGCCGGGACTGCGTGACACTGGGCCATACGGTCCAGATCCTGTCCCCCGACGGCCGCCGGGAGACGGTGGAGGCCCTGGATGTAGACGAGCAGTTCGGTCTGGTGGTGCGCCGCCAGGACGGAACAAAGGATATCATCCGCTCCGGCGAGGTGTCGGTGCGGGGGATGTACGGCTATGTGGAATAGGAGTGTGGGACTTTGAAAGAGCTTTGGGAACTATTTATCACCTTCGCCAAAATGGGGGTGTTGACTTTTGGCGGCGGTATGGCCATGCTGCCCATTTTGCAGCGTGAGGTGGTGGAAAACAAGCACTGGGCCACAGAGGAGGAGATCGTGGACTACTTCGCCATCGGCCAGTGCACGCCAGGTATCATCGCCGTCAACACCGCCACTTTCGTGGGGCAGAAACGGAAGGGAATCTCCGGCGGCATCGTAGCCACTTTGGGCGTGGTGTTCCCCTCCCTCATCATCATCACCATTCTGGCAGGACTCATCAACAACTTCTCCGATGTGGCATGGGTGCAAAATGCCTTTGCCGGAATCCAGGTCTGCGTGTGCGTGCTGATCTTCAACGCTGTGCTCAAGCTGCTGAAAAAGTCCGTGGTGGACAAATGGACCGGCGCCATCTTTGTGCTGGTGCTGTTGGGCGGTGTATTTTTGAATGTCTCCCCGGTGTGGTTCATTCTGGTGGCTGCGGTGCTGGGAATTCTTCTGAAAAACCTGGAGGTGAAGCGGAAATGACCATCTATCTTCGTCTCTTCTGGGAGTTTTTCAAGACTGGCCTCTTCGCCATCGGCGGCGGCATGGCCACGCTCCCCTTCCTCCACGACATCGGCGAGACCACCGGGTGGTATACCCAAGCCCAGCTGATGAACATGCTGGCGGTGTCCGAGTCCACCCCCGGCCCCATCGGCATCAACATGGCCACCTACGTGGGCTTTACCGTGGCCGGTGTCCCCGGCGCGGTCATCGCCACCGTGGGTGAGGTGACGCCCTCCATCGTCATCATCCTCATCATCGCGGCGCTGCTGAAGAACTTCCGGGAGAACCGGTATGTGGACGCCGGCTTTTACGGCCTGCGCCCCGCCTCCACCGGCCTCATCGGCGCCTCCTGCGTCACCGTGATTTTGGAGGTCCTCTTGTGCACCCAGGTCACCACCTCCTCCGGTTCGCTACTCAATGGTCTGAGCTGGGCCGGGGTCATCAGTGTCCAGGGACTCATCCTGGCAGCCGTCTTGCTGGTGCTGACCAACTTGGTCAAGCCCACCAAGGGCCTCCATCCCATCTTTTTTATCCTCTTCTCCGCTGTGGTGGGCGTGGTGTTCCACTTCGCCGGGGTCTGAAGTAAAAAACGTTTTTCCGTGCCAAACGCCGCCTGCAGAGCAGGCGGCGTTTTTGCGCCCGTTTTCCGTCCAAAGGTGCCGCTCCGAGCGCTAAGACGGTCTCCTTTTCAGCGCCTTTTGTGGTATGATGAAAAAAGAAGGGCGCAGTGGACTTGGGACGCGCAGGTTCCCGCGGGATCTCCGGTATCCAGAGCATCCTTTGCACAAATACGGACTCTATGTCTTCACCATCGCAGCAACGCTCCTTCTCTTCTGTCTGCGGCTTGACGCCCTGCTCCGCTTCCCCTCCGCCGGCAGCCGCCGGGGCCACTATCTCGTGCTGGCATTTCTTCTGGGCGCTGCGCTTTTCTACACTTTCCGCCTGGTGCAGGCCATCCGGAAGCACCGAGGCAAAAAATAGCAGCCTGAAATATAACATTTGGTCAGCGAAAGGAGGCGCGTTATGAAACGTCTGAAAGCGTTTGTTTTGTCCATCCCACCCAGGACCCTGTACGGGAACTGCGGGCTGTGCATCGTCCTGTGCGCAGGTATCTTCCTGCTGCGCCTTGCCGATCTTAGGCGCATGGTGTGCTTTCGGCCTCTGGCCCCCTATGACTACATCCTGGCGGCAGCAGCTCTGGGGGCGGTGGTCGTTCAGGTCCTCTTCCTGCTGTGGGTCCGCCGTGTATATCGTGGGAACCAATAACAAGTCAAAATACAGCACAAGCGGCAGACGAACGAGTTCGCCTGCCGCTCTCTTTTGCACGGAAGTGAGATTACATACAGCCACCCCCAGACGCAAAAGCCTTCCGCCGGCAAAATCAGTCGTCCCGGCTCATACCGGGGCGCCTGGACTGTATAGGTGGCTTTATAAAGCCGGGAACTTACTCCTCGTCCCGCTTCTTCCGGCCCAGCAGGCAGGTACCCGCCAAGCCCAGACCGGACACACCGGCCAGAGCCGCATACAGCAGACTCACGTCGCCGGTCTTGGGGGCCTCACCCTGAGGCACATCCTCATCGGGGATCTCCTCAGGCAGCTCGCCCTGGGACACATCCTCATCGGGGATGTCGGTGGGATCCTCGGGGTCAGGTGTGGGATCGGGGGTGGGGTAGGATCGGGCGTGTCAGGCGGGATCACCACAGGCTCCGTGGTCCACTTGGCATAGGCCATCACATTCTCTGTGAGAATGGTGCTGAAGTCAAAGGGAGTGGTACAGTCAGGCGTGGTATACCAGCCGTCAAAATGGTAGCCGGAACGGACGGGCACCACCGAGGGCTCCGTGCCAGAGGTAGAGTAGACCACCTGCCGGGTATCAGGCAGATTGGTCACGGGGTCTGTGGTGTTGGCATCAAAGGCCAGCGCCACAGCCGGTGCATAGACATAGACACCAGCGCAGTCAAAGCTGTTGGGATGACTGCCGGTGTTGCTCATATAGTTTGTGCAATCCAGGCAGGCATAGCGGATCACACCATAGTTCTCGCCCTCCGCTTCGCGGATGACCTGGCCGTTGTCCCAGTCATAGCGGTGATGAGCGAGCTGCGCATCGGTCAGGGTGCCGATCTTAGCGTTTTCGATGCTGATGATATTCTCCTCAGAGGTTACATTGTCATCGTCAAACAGATCAGCGTCGTTATTGCCGGCAGAACGCTCCGCATCGCCACGGGCATAGGGAGTGGTCATAAAGGGGTTCAGGAACAGGGTGTGGCCGTTCTCCTCACCGTTCAAAGCCAAGTCAGCACCGGTAAGGGTGGGGGCCGTGTTGCTCTTCACATTATCCCCCGCATTGGTATTCAGGTCATAGGCCACCACCGTAGTGCCGCCTTTGGTCTCCACAGCGCCTTGCGGCCCACGCCGCCCAGCCAGAGGGAACCCTCCTGGGTCTGGGAAGTGCCTCCGCTCACCGTCAGTGTGTGGCCATTGAGCCACGGGTCGCCGGCAGTATAGCTGAGCAATTTTTCACCGTTGCAGCCAAGATCCACCTGGTGAAAGAGGAATCACCGGACTGGAGGTAGATACCTGCATAGCCGTTATGCATGATCTCCACCGTGGAGTCGCTCATCTCAAAGCCGATGCAGGACAGGGCATGGCCGCCCCGGTTTCCGTTCATGGTGATGGTGGAGTCGTTCACGATCCAGTAGCCGGAGTTACAGGCGTTTCCCAAATTGTTATTGACCGTGATGGTGGAATCTTCCACAAAGATGGCGTCATAGCCGGTGGCGCTGAGGGTACAGCCGTTGAGCACAATGTTCCCGGAGAAGAAGTAGATGCAGGCGTCATAGCCAGCAGAGCTGCTCTTGCTGCCTGTCTCGTCCGTCAGGAAGGTACAGTTGGCAAACTGGACATTGCTGCCGATCCACAGCTTGGTGATTGTCTCGCCATTGTTATAGCTGATGCCGTTCTGATTTCCGCTGATTTTTACCGTCTTACCAGTCAGATTGAAGGTGCAGTTTCCAAAGACAATGGGGTACGTATCATCGGGGCTGGCCAGCATGATCACTTGACCCTCGCCGATATCATAGGTCAGGCCCTCGGCGCCCTGGCGGACGATGGTCACACCGGTATCTTCCAGCGCTGCCTCCTGAGCCCCGCAGACCGTGCAGGTGGGCTCTTTTGTAGTCTCCCAATTCTCTACGGTATGCCCCTTGGCCGGAATCTCCTCCTCGTAGCTGGCACCGCAAGTTGCACAGGTGTATACCGTGGAACCAGGCTCCGTGCAGGTAGGCTCCGTAGTCTTGCCGGCTTCAAAGGTGCCGTTGCAGGCCCCATAACCGGTGCCGCCGCAGGCCGTGCAGTCCGACTCGCTGATTTCGCCGGTTCCCTCATCTGTTGTCACACTCACCGCGCCTTTACCGTCACAGCTCCCGCACGGGGTATCCGTCAGGCCGTCGCCGCCGCAAGTCTCACACGGGACAAACTTGTGCGGATGTTCTTCGTTCGCCAATGCCGTAACGCTCAACAGACTCATAGTCATGCTGATCGCCATCAGCAAAGCGAACACTTTTTGCAGTTTTTTCCATAATTTTCTTTTTTCGCACGCTCTTAACATCCTTCGGCAAAAAAAGCAGCCCCCGACGGGGCTGCTTCCTCTCAATCGTTTCCGCGGATATGGTTTTCGATGCGCTGCACGATCATATCCAAGGCCACCAGATTGTGGCCACCCTCCAGTACCACGATGTCGGCGTACTTCCGAGAGGGCTCCACATACTGCTCATGCATGGGCTTGACCGTGGTCAGATACTGGGTGACCACACTCTCCAGCGTCCGTCCCCGCTCCTCCACGTCCCGCAGGCAGCGGCGGAGGATGCGCACATCCGCATCCGTCTCCACAAAGATCTTGATGTCCAGCATATCCCGCAACTCCCGGCTGGCAAAGATCAGAATCCCCTCCACTAAAATCACCTTGGTGGGCTTGATCTCCACGGTCTGGTCGGTGCGGTTGTGCTCCACATAGGAATACACCGGGCACTGGATGGTCTCCCCCCGTTTGAGGGCCTTGAGGTGCTCCACCAGCAAGTCCGTATCAAAGGCGTCAGGGTGGTCATAATTCTGCCGGCACCGCTCCTCAAAGGGTCGGTCTTGGCGCTTATAATAGCTGTCGTGGCCGATGACGGTGATGTCATCCCCGAATCGCTTTTTTAGGTGCTTGGTTAGGGTGGTCTTTCCAGAGCCGGTACCGCCGGCAATGCCAATCAAGATGGTATTCATGTGGAACTTTTCCCTCCCGCTTTCGTCAGATTTTACATCCGAATCAAATTATAGAGAGCCCGGAACGGAATTGCAAGGGGCCGCCACAAAAAACAGGGAAAAGTGCAAGATACTGTTGACGGGCCGTGAAAAAACGGATATTATGTAAATGATACATTGTTTTTTGCCGGTGAGGCCGGAGGAGGTTTTTCATGAGTATGCACAAATGCCCCAAATGTGGGGAACTCTATTCCGACACCTATAAAACCTGTCCCTTCTGTGAGGAAGAAGAGGCTCTGGCCGAGGGGCGGCAGCTCAAGCACCGCTCCGGTGGACGCCGGGTGGCCAAAAAGAAGGAACCCTCCGCCGTTGGGCCGGTGATGATTATTGCCGTCATCCTGTTGGCTGTCATTTTGATCTACCTCTGTTTCGGCGATCGGATTGGCGCCATGCTGGGCGGTACGGACGTGCCCGCTTCCTCTTCGGAGGAGTCCTCCTCCCCTCCCAGCATCTCCGAAGAGGACCTTCTCAATCCCGACGTAACGGCGCCGGTGGTAGGGGATGACGAAGAAGATGGGTCCTCTTCCGCCACTGGAAATACCGGTGACCTTACGCTGAAGGATGTGGAAAGCCTGCCTGAGACGCTGGTCCTCTCCAATCCAGACTTTACCCTTTTCAAGAAGGGCGAGACCACCACACTGAGCGTCACCGGCGGAGAGGGCCCCTACACCTGGTTCAGCAGCGATGAAAAGGTAGTTACGGTCAGTGAGACAGGTGTGGTCACCGCCGTGGGTGATGGTTCAGCCACGCTCACCGTCTCCAATGGCACGGCCAAAGGCACAGGCACGGTCTATGTCCGCGGGGCCGGTGCCGCCTCCGGCAGCACCACTACCACTACCGGCACCTCCACCTCTGGCACTCCCACGCTGAACAACACCGACTTCACCATTAAGGTGGGCGGCACACCTGTTCCCATGAAGGTCAACGGCACCTCCGCCACCGTCACCTGGTCCTCGGAAAATCCAGCTGTTGCCACCATCAGCAGCGATGGTGTGGTCAACGGCGTGTCCGCCGGCACCACCAATGTGGTGGCCAAGGTGGGCAACCAGACGCTCAAGTGCATCGTCCGCGTGGTGAAATAAAGCGTTTCTTTGAAAAGCAGCCATCCCAAGGATGGCTGCTTTTTTATAAGCGGCAGCACCCGCAGATGGAGAGCAGTCTTTTCCCCTGGGAAGCAGTTATTGATATTCTGTGCGCTCTTCTTCTCGGCGCGAAAAAAGGGAGCCTCGGCTCAGCCGGGGCTCCCTTTTGGGTTATTTGTCTGAGGCACAGCCACAGGGACACCAGGATTTACTCTTCATCCCGCTTTTTGCGGCCCAGCAGGCAGGTACCTGCCAGACCCAAGCCAGACACACCGGCCAGAGCCACATACAGCAGGCTCAGATCGCCGGTCTTGGGCGCCTCACCCTGGGGCACATCCTCATCGGGGATCTCCTCGGGCACCTCGCCCTCCGGTACGTTCTCGTCGGGAATCTCCTCACCGGGCTCCTCAGGCAGTTCCCCCCTCAGGCACATTCTCGTCGGGGATATCAGTGGGGTCCTCGGGATCAGGGTCGGGAGTGGGATCGGAGGTATCCGGCGGAATAATGGGGGTGTCATTGTCTCTGGGAAGCTGGGGTGTCTCCACCGTGTTGACAGGATCACCATCCTCCGTCAGCTCCGCATTGCCTTCGTTGGTGTCAAAGGTCCCATAGGGATAACTGCCATTGACCTGCCTGAGCTTCTCCTGGAAAGTCATGGTGTGGGTGGTAAAAGGCATACCGCTAATGGTCCAGGTGATGGTGGTGTTGCCCTGGGTATCCTCGCCCACCAAATAGGTACCACTGGAGACCTGAATGGTGCCTGCATCCAGTTCAAAGGCCGGATCAACAGTATCCGTCAGGACATACTCACCGTAGACAGCGGTAATGGCATCATTGACCGCCCGGCTGAAGCCCTCTGTGTCATAGGAAACGAAGTACTTGTCGCAGATGGTGTCCATGACTTCCTTGGCCTGGTCATTCACAACGCCGTTTTGCATGGCATGGAGCACACCGAAGATCTGAGCGCCGGACTCCCGGATGGCGGCAGCCTCGGTGTAGCCGTAGTAGCCCTCATCATAGCCGGTAAAGTTGCCGTTTTTATTTGGCGTACCGTCGGAGATCAGCACCACGGTGGTGGCCCGCCCGGTAGCGATATTTGCCTCCGCTAGGGTCTTGGCCTCAGCCAGGCCCAGAGAGAGGTTGGTCAGGGACTGATAACTGGTGATGTTCCAGATATAGTTCTCCGCGTCAGCCGCATTGGTGAAGAAACCGGAATTGAAGTGCTGGCTGGACTTTTCGCCATAGCCTGTGAAAGCCACATGACAGTCGTAGCCGGGGGTGCTCAGCAGCTCTGCGCTCACGTCCAGCAGTTTGGACTGCATGTCATAGAACTTGGCATACTGGTCCACATCAGAGTTGCCGATGGCAGACATGGACTGCGTGCAGTCCAGAACAAAGATGAAGTCCATCTGCTGGTTGGCGGTGTAGTAGGCCTTGATCTTCACATCGGCCACGGTCTTTTCCTCGTCAGACCACTTGGCCTCCTTGGTGATCTGGGTGTCACCGGCATAGCTGGCGGCACTATTCTTCGCGCCGGTCTTGACAGAGGTCCAGCCATCAGGGGCAATAGTGGCGATGGCGCTGGCATCGTCCAGCAGGAACCGCCCAGCCAGAATGGCCCCCACCCGGCCCTGCCAGTCATCAATAACCTTGGGGAAGATGGTGCTGTAGCCCAGCTTTGCATCGTCATCCACAATGAGCTTGGTAATGTTGTCACAGTTGTTGAATGCCTGATATCCGATATACTTCACGCCGGTCAGATCGAGTTCGCCCTTCAGGGCCAGGCAGCCGCTGAAGTAGGAGTTGTCAATGAAAGTCAGATCCTCAGGCAGCGTGAGCACGGCGCTCTCCGGCACGCTCTCCTTCAGAGTGCCCCGCAGTTGGGTGGTGTTCTGGATGGTGAAAGAGGTGATGCTCTGGCACTCGGCAAAGGCCCGCTGCTCCAGCGTCACATCGCCGTCCAGCACCACAGAAGTCAGACCGTCACATCCGCCGAAAGCGTAGTTGCCCACCATGGTGGGGCCGCCGATGGTGACGGAGGTCAGAGCATCGCAGCCGGCGAAAGCATGGCCGCCAATGGACGTCACACTGTTCAGGGTGAGATTGCTCAGGCTTTCGCTCCCCATAAAGGCCATCTGGCCAATGGTGCCGCCGGTGACCGAGAGAGAGGTCAAAGCGTTGGGGTTGTTAGGGTTGTGGAAAGCACCGCTGCCCACCTGGCAATTCTCCAGGGTGATGCTGTTGGGCATCGTATAGGCGTCGGTAAAAGCACTGGAACCGATGGTGCAGTTCCTTGCCACCAGGTTGGTGGGCATATCGTTCCACTCGAAGCCGCTCTCGGGGATGGTGACCCCATCCAGGGTCATGGTGGTCTCTTCGCCGTAGACCCAGGAGATATTATAGAAAGACCTGCTAATAAAAGTCAAGTAGAAATTTCAGATTTTTAGGGAGGCGAAA
>CABSMJ010000031.1 GCA_902478785.1 uncultured Oscillospiraceae bacterium | reverse complement strand
GAAGATAGGTAGCGCCAACACAAGAAAGAGACAGTCGAAAGACTGTCTCTTTTTTTGTTTCTCTTTTGTGGCGAATTTTCTCCGTCCTTGTGCTATATTAGGGACAAGGGGTGAGAGTATGGTGGATCGGCGCAATAAGAGTCTGCGGCTGCCCATCCAATGCTGTTGGCTGCGCCTGCGGCTGGGAAAGGCCTATTATACTTGGAGGCGTTATCTGCTCTGGTGCTCGCCCCGTTTCCGTTGGGCAAGGAGGCGACAAAGTGAGCGGCTACCCTACGTGCAGGTATCCCATGCCACACCGCTGCTGCGGAAACTCCGTGGTGAGGAGATGGAACTGCAGCAGAATAAGGTAGTGAATCTGCGCTTGGCGGTGGAACGCAATTCCAGAATGGATCAGGCGACCTGGCGGCCATGTGCGTCACAATGAGCTGTTCCGGCGCGTGTCTGACGAGCCCGGCGCGCTGCTGGGCGAGGAGTTCCTCTTTTCCAACAACGCGATTATGATGTATAGCCCGCTGTTGCCTGAGAAGTGAGTGCTTGTATTCTTTTCCCCAATGTGATAAGCTAGAATCCGACATCAAAGATATGAAATAAAAAATGAGGTGTTTATATGGATGCCAAAACCACAGGAATCGTCGCCTATCTAACCTGGATCGGACTGCTGATCGCTCTGGTGGCTGGAGACAGGGAGGGGGCCAGGTTCCATCTGAACCAGGCGCTGGTTATCTGGCTGGCCAGCCTGCCCACCTTTATCCCCTGCATCGGCTGGATCTGGGGTATCTTCGTCTTTGTCTGCTGGGTCATGGGCCTGATCGCCGCCATCAACGGCGAGGAGCGGGAGGTTCCCCTGCTGGGCCAAATCCATCTGCTGCATTGAAAAAGGCAGGTTCTGTTTAATGAACCGCGGTGAGCGTGCCCTCGATGATGTGCTCTATCCCGCGCTGTGGATTACTGGCGGCGTTTTTCTGGGGGGCGTTTTGCTCTGGAACGCGCTGGGACAGCCCTCTCTGCCGGCCTGCTGGTTTTATACCCGGTGGCACATCTATTGTCCGGGCTGCGGCGGGACCCGGGCTTTTATTGCCCTGCTGAGCGGCCGGATGCTGGACTCTCTGTGGTTTCATCCAGCGGTGCTGGTGGGAGCGGTTTCTGTGGCGGCCTATCTGGTCAGTCAGACCCTATGGCGCTTGAAGGGGCGGCGGGGCTGGGTCTTTCGCTGGTCTGACAGATGGCTTTGGGGGATGCTGGGACTGATGGGACTCCACTGTGTGGTGCACAATTTGCTGTGGTTCATTTGGGGCATCCCATTGTAGAGAAAAAGGAGGAATTCCCATGCAGGTCAAAAAAGTGGGCGATACGCTGTTGGTGCGGATCGACCGTGGTGAGGAGATCGTGGCGTCTTTGCTGGAGCTGGCCCGGAAGGAGCAGATCCAGCTGGCCTCTGTTACGGGCTTGGGCGCAGTGGACCATGTGGTCTTCGGTACCTACGGGGTGGAGCAGAAGGCTTTCACGCCGGTGGAAAAGAACGGAGAGATGGAGGTCACCGCCCTGGTGGGAAATCTCACCCGACAGGAAGGGGAGCCTTATCTCCATCTGCATATTACGCTAGCTGACGCCACCGGCGGCGCCTTTGGAGGGCACCTGAAGGAGGCGCGAATCAGCGGGACCAGCGAGATCTTTGTGCGGGTCCTGGAAGGCCAGGTGGGCCGTACCTATGACCCGGTGACGGGTCTCCAGCTGTGGCAGTTTTGAGATGATGAAAAAAGCAGGGTATGAAATCCATACCCTGCTTTTTTTGTGTTGATTTCTGATGCTTCTGGCTGTGGATGGTCCACTCAGCGAGACGATGGGCCTGGAATGAGGTAAGACGTAAGGCTTCTAAGACACCCGTTTTTCTCATAAAAGGGTTCCAGACCCGGCTGGGCGCCGAAATAGAGCATGGTGGGTGTCCGTTCCCGGGCCAGTTGGAGCAGATGACTTCCAATGCCCTGCTTTTGATAGGTCGGAAGGACCAATAGCTCCGTGATGGTGCCGAAAAAGCAGCCGTCGGTGAGAATGCGCAGGCAGCCCACCAGAACCGGACCGTCGTAGGCGGTGACCTGAATAGTTTTCTCCAGGGCAGCCTGGGTTTTGTCCCTGTCATAGTCTCCGAGCCAAACCTGGTTGACCAGGGAGAGAAACACCTGAGCCGTGAGGGACCGGTCATCAAAGCGGTACTCCATGGAAGAAATCCTCCTTTCCTTGGGATGTGCCTGGCTTTTGGCAAAGCGGATCAGGAGAAGGTGACGGAATAGGACAAGGTCTCGGCGGCACCGGGGGCCAGGCGGCGAATGCCGGCTTTGTCCCCCAGCTCCCGCCCCACAAAAGTGGCGTCGGGCAGGGTGGACCAGGGCTCGATGCAGACGTAATTGGTGTCAAAGGGCTTATTCTGAGTCCAGATGCCTAGATAGGGGAATTGGCCAAATTCCACCGTCACCCGGGGCCGGTCGGCGCCGTCCACCAATACGGCACAGGCCTGGGGCGGACGGTCCAGAATCACCGTATCCAGGCCATAGGAGGCAGGAGTGAGCGGCATCCGGCCATTGGGAAGAGGGATCTCCCGGTCCTGGGGCGTGACCATGCACTGCTCGTCCATGCCATAAGGGCGGATGGCCTCCAGACCGGGCAGCCGGATGGCATACTCCCCCATCTGTTCCCCGGACCCCAGAGGTGCCCGGAAGCCGTCGTGGGCACCCAGCTCATAGAGCATCTCCCGGTCAGAGCGGTTTTCCACCCGGTGAGTCTTGGTGAGGCGGTTCCCGGAGAGGGCATAGGTGACGGTGAGGGAGAAGGCAAAGGGATAGCAGCCCAAGGTCTCAGGGCTGTCGGTCAGCTGGAAGGAGACAGAGTCCGGGGCCTGTTCCACAACGGAAAAAACACTGTCCCGGGCAAAGCCGTGGGTGGGGATGGTGTAGGGGACCCCGGCCAGGAGATAGCGGCTGTCCCGGAGGCGGCCCAGGACAGGGAAGAGGATAGGCGCCCGGCGGGCCCAGATGTTGGGGTCACCCTGCCAGAGATATTCGGTGCCGTCCGGGGAGCGGATCGAGGCCAACTGTGCCCCCAAATCCTCGACCTTTACGGTGAGGGCGGAAGAAGAAATGGTCACCAACATAGGTGCGGACCTCCTTTGGCCGCCGTCGGCGGCGTTTTTGTCAGTATAGCATGGGCGGCCCGGCCGCGCAAGGGAGAGGGACTTGCGGCGGTGGAAGAAAAAGGGTATCATGGGGAGCGAAAAAATGCAGAGGGAGAGAGAGCCAAATGGATTGGATGGAGGAAATCCGGGAAAAAGCGAGACGGAAAAATGCCATTTTGATTGCCAAGGATGGTGTTTGCCTGGAGCCGCTGCGGCAGCGGCTGGAAGGCCAGGACCGCAGGGCAGTGGTGCTCTGGGCGCTGGAGCTGGCTCAGGAGGGCGTGGAGGCCCTGGAAGCTGCCTATCCGGGAGAAGACCGTCCCCGGCTGGCGCTGGCGGCATCCTGGCTCTGGGCCCGAGGCCGGGAGAAAATGCGCGGAGCGCAACGGGCCATCCTGGACTGCCACGCAGCAGCCAAGGAGATGGAGGACCCGGCGCACATTGCCCTGTGCCATGGGGTGGGCCAGGCCTGCGCCGTGGTCCACACCCCGGGACACGCTTTAGGCTTTCCCATGTACGAGCTGACAGCACTGGTGCGGCAATACGGTGTGGAGCACTGCCGGGAGGCGGTGGAGGCGCGGCGGCAGCAGTATCTGGACCGCCTGACCTACTGGCAGACCCACTGGCAGGAAGACCCGGGCCCCTGGGCGGCGTTTTTGTGCCGGTAAAAAAGGATCTCTCTGGTACATACCAGAGAGATCCTTTTTCATGATGCAGCCTTAAAAGCTGGTTCGATACAGGGGAATCACGTTGATGACCGGCTCTTCATAGGGGTGCACGGCCTTGATGGCCTCCACCGTCCGGTCCACCTGCTCCGTGGGGCAGGTCACCTCCACCTTCAGCTCCGGCTCGGTGCTCAGCACCCCAGGCTGGCCCAGATAGGGAGAAGTGCCCGCCAAGGGCCGCCAGCAGCTGGTGACCGGGGCGTAGGAAAGACAGCTGTCATAGCGCCCGATGTGCCCCGCGTCCACCGCCCGCAGAGCCTCCTGCAGGGCAGCCAGGTGGCTCTCCGGCAGGAAGATCTCCAACTTGCAGTAGGCAAAATCAGCCATGGCTCAGTCTCCTTTCTCTGGCCTTGCCGCTCACTCCTCCAGTTCCTCCAGACGCTCGGTGATCTCGTCCAGCAGATCCTCCAGCTCCTCGTGGCGGTCGCCCCAATCCTCATAGGCTTCGCTTTCCATGTCCTCGGGCTCGGCCTCGTCCAACTGGCAGATCTGGGCCCGGACTGCCTCCAGGCTCTCCTGCAGCTGCGCCTTGTCCATGGAGTCCAGGTCCGCCTCCTGGGGGAAAATGGGAAAGTCAAAGGAACGGGCCATCACTTTCCCTCCTTCTCCTGCAGATAGGCCAGAACGTCGGCGGCGTTGGTGTCCGGCTTCACCTTGGGCATGACGGCCTCGATGACACCGTCGCCGTCGATGATATAGGTGGTCCGCACCACGCCCATGCTCACCTTGCCATAGAGCTTCCGCTCCTGCCACACGTCATAGGCCTCAATGGCCACCCGCTCCGGGTCGGAGAGGAGGAGAAAGGGCAGGGCGTTCTTGTCGGCAAAACGCCGGTGAGAGGCGGAGGAGTCCCGGCTGATGCCGATGACCACCACGTCCAGATCCCGAAAGGCCTGGTAGGCTTGGGCGTAGGCGTTGGCCTGCCGGGTGCAGCCGGGGGTGTTGTCCTTGGGGTAGAAGTAGAGCACCACTTTCTTGCCCGCAAAATCCGCCAGGGAGACGGGATTGCCGTCCTGGTCGGGCAGGGTGAAGAGAGGGGCTTTCATGCCTGCTTGCAGCATGGTTCGTTGCCTCCTTTGATAAAGATAAAATGTTGGGGAGAGGAGAAATCCGGGCGGAAATGGTAGTCCAGGCGGTCAAATCCGGTCAATTCCTCCAGACAGGTGACGCAGGTCTGGGCCATCCAGCGCACCATCTCCCCCCGTGCCATTTTGCACATGGTGCCCTTTTCCAAAACCTTTCCCTCCCGCTCCTCGCCGAAGGTGCAGGTGAGAAACCGAACTGAGGAGGGCAGGTGGGGCTCCACCGCCCGGCTGTATTCCCGGGAGGCCAGGTTCACCACCACGTCGGTCTCCTTTTCCAGAGCCCCCGCCAGAGCACTGCCCCAGAAGCCGTACAGGTCCCCGGTGCCGTCCACGTTCAGACGGGCCTGCATTTCCAGGCGGTAGGGCGTCACTCCGTCAAAGGGGCGCAGGAGCCCATAAAAGCCCGAGAGGATGCGCAGATGCTCCCGCAGGTAGTCCAGCGCCGCCTCCTCCAGCGCCCCTGGGGCCAGATATCGGTATTGGATGCCCTCGTAGGAGAAGAGGGCGGGGGTGAGATGCCGGCGCAGGTCCATGTGGGCCAGCCGCTCCACGTTGAGGGCTGCGATGGCGTCGTTGCATCGCCACAGCCGCTGCAGCTCCTGAGGGGACATGGCCTCCAGGGCCGCCTTCAGCCGCTCGGTCTGGGGCAAAAAGGCGGGAAGTCCCTCTGGCAGGAAGGTGTCTGTGTCCTCCCGCATCTTCTTGGCCGGGGAGATGAGGATGCGCATGGTGGGGTTCTCCTTTCTGTGCTGTGTCACTTGACCAGGGCGAAGTCGTGGGCCTCCCGGAGCCAGTCCATCAGCTGCCCGTCGATTTCCTCCGGCGCCGACACCACCACATGGTGGGTCCAGCGGTTGGGATAGGGCTCCACCGCCACGGCGATGCGGGGGTGATCCACCCGATGGGACAGGCCGAAGGTCACCAGCAGGCAGCGGGTCGGCCAGCCCTTCTTCCGGCGGACGGGCAGGGAGGCGGCGGCAAAGAGATGGCGGGTATAAAAGCTGATCTGGCTCTTTTGTACCTTCACCGTGGCATTGGGAAAGGCCTCCTCCATCCGGGCCTCCAAGACCTCATAGAGAGAATGCTCCATAGACCTTTCATGGAAGTAAAACAGTACATCGCCGACATAGTGCTCCGATTTTTCCATGCTTTGCCCTCCCTTCGCTGCTGCCATGATACCACGGCAGTGGGCGGTTGAAAAGCATTTGGGGCAAAAAAGAGGAGGATGAGAGGGCCCCAGGGAGCACTCCGCAAAAAACCGCCGCCTGCCATGGGGCGGGCGGCGGTTTTTCTCTGGGATCGCCCCGTGGACGTCACGGAGCCAAATGGGGAACACCTTACTCCGTGCACAGCTCTCCCAGCAGTTGCCGGAAGCCCTCCACGCACATGATGGTGTCCATCCCCACGGCCACGCTGTTAAAGCCCCGGTCCAGATGGGCCTGGGCAGCGGCGCTGTTGGGGGCGTAGATGAAGCAGGGCTTGCCTGCCGCCCGGCAGGCTGCCAGGACCCGATCCAGCGCACTCTGGAACTCTGGTGCGTCGAACTGGGCCGGCTTGTCCAGGGCCACAGACAGGTCATAGGGCCCCACAAAGATGCCGTCGATGCCCTCCATGGCGGAGATCTCCTCGATGTGGTCCAGGAAGCCCCGGGTCTCGCACTGGGGGATCAGCATGGTCTCCCGGTTGCAGATGGTGAAGTAGTCGTCCATGCTCCCCGTGGCGTGGGAGGCATAGCCCCAACCTGCGTCCCGGCCAAAGGCCACGCCCCGGCAACCCAGGGGATAGTACTTGCCGTACTCCACCACCTGGCGAGCCTCCTCCACCGTGTGGAGGTCGGGAATGATGAGGCCCTGGACGCCGATGTCCAGCATCTTCAAGATGGAGGCCCGGGACCCGTCCTTCACCCGGGCCAGAGGGGTGATGCCCCGGATCAGTGCAGCCATGACAAAGTCGATGGTGCTCTCTACCTCAAAGGGGCCGTGCTCGGAGTCCACGATGAAATAGTCCAGCCCCGCCAGAGCCAGACACTCTACAATGCTGGCGCTTCCGCTCTCAAAAAAAGTGCCGATGGGCTTCCCACCCTTCATCAGTTTGTTGCGCAGTTGATTTTCCATGGCTGATCGCTCCTTTTCTCTCTGTCCCGGCCTGGCGGATACATGTCCTGGCCAGGCGATATTTCTCCCTATCATACTGCCACGATTATCCGTTGTCAACATAAAAATGCCGCCCTCTTGACATTATCGATATTCGATGATATAGTAAAACTGAAAATAACGATATTCGATAAAAGAAGGTGAGACCGTGCCCAGAGAAAAATTCCAAACCCTGACGGAGCAGATGTTCTATATCCTGCTATGCCTGCGCCAGGAGTGCTGCGGCATGGATGTGATGGAGGAGGTGGGACGGCTGACCGGCGGGCGGGTGTCCGTGGGGCCGGGGACGCTGTACCATCTGCTGGACCAGTTTCTCTCCGCCGGCATGATTGTGGAGACCAAGGTGGAGGGCCGCCGGCGGAGCTATGTGCTGACGGAGAAGGGGAAGGAGACCCTGCGGGAGGAGTACCGCAGGCTCTGCGCGCAGACGGCGGACTACCGCCGGTGCCTGGGAGAGGAGGAGAGCGTGTGAACACCAAGTATCGTATGGAGTCCTTTGCCCTCTATGACTACCAGGGGGTGGAGCGTCACCTGGAAAAGATGGAGGCCAGGGGCTGGCGGCTGGAGCGCACAGGAACACTTTGGAAATACCGGCGGGTGGAGCCCCGACAGGTCCACTATGCTGCCACCTATGTGCCGGAGGCTTCCGACTTCAATCCCGTTCCCACCAGGGGACAGGAGGAGCTGCGGGAGCTGTGTGCCGTCGCTGGCTGGGAAAAGGTGGGGGACTGGTTTCAGATGCAGATTTTCCGGTCGGAGCAGACTGCCCCCCAGCCGTTGGAGACTGAGGATGCGGTGCGTTTGGCTGTGCTGCGCCGGGCCGTGCAGAAGAACTTTGTGTCCAGCGGCATTTTGCTGATGGCTTTGGCGCTGCTGATGATGGTCATGCAGATCAGTACTCTGCTGGGGGACCCGGTGGTCATTCTGAGTCAGACCAGCCGAATGCTGCCCATCCTTTTGTGGCTGCTGGTGTTTTTGTCCGTGGCGGGAAACCTGCTGGACTATGCGCTGTGGCTGCGGCGGTCGGAGCGGTCTGTGGCCCAGGGGGGGCCCTGCGTCCCGGGCGGCGGCTATCGCCGACTGGCTCGGGTTACTCGGGGCCTGTTTGCAGTACTGGCAGTGGGATATGCAGTGGCTTTCGTGACAGAGGGAGAGAGCCAGATGCTGCCCCTCCTTCTGGCCTATCTGGCGGGCTTTGCTCTGCTGGTGCTCCTGGTACGGGGAACCAAGCAGGGCCTCAAGCGACGGGGCGTGGGCAAGCGGACCAACATGGCACTGACTCTGACAGCAGACGTGCTGGGCGCGGTGGTGCTGGTGGGCGGTTTCACGTTCCTCATCTTCTGGGGCGTCACCCAACAAGGCTGGTTCAGAGGCGAGCCGGCGGATGTCTATCAGACGGAAAATTTCAGCTTTGAGATCTACCACGATACCCTGCCTCTGACGGTGGAGGATCTGACAGGACAGGAGGGCGAGAACTACTCCTATGAGCGCACAGAGCATCATTCGCCCCTTCTGGGCTATCTGGAGGGCCGCCAGTGGCATATACCTGATGGCACTGATGCGCTGGAGCTGGAGTATGAAGTGGTAACGGTAAGAGCATCCTTTCTCTATAACTGGTGTCTTTCCACCTATCTGGAGCAATATAAGGAAGATTCAGACATCTGGACCCGGGAGTACCGTCCAGAGGACCCGTCTCCTTGGGGTGCCCAGGCAGCCTATCGCCTGTGGTGGGATGGTGAGGCCTATAACCGGTGGCTTTTGTGCTGGGAGGACCGGATCGTGGAACTGGATACCAACTGGACACTAACCGGTGAGCAGCAGGCAGTTGCGGCGCAGCAATTGGCTGATTTGACAAAAGGCGCAAACTAGTTCCAGGAAAATTGTGCAGTTTCCCCTTGAATTTGGTATGAATATCGTGTAATATAGTTTCGTAAACTATATTACACGGTTTCGACACCGTATTTTCGCAAGGAGAGATGCATATGCTGCACAAATGGTTTGCTTCCGCGCAGGACCGGGTCAGCTGTGCCACCCATGCCATGGGGGCGGTGCTGGCTCTGGCGGGCGGTGTGTTGTTTTTGATGCGGGGACTGGGAGCGGAGCTCCCGGCGGCTCAGGTGGCGCCTGCCATGTGTTTTTGCCTGTCCATGATCGCCCTGTATACCGCCAGCGCGGTCTATCACTTCTATCCCGGGGACGTCACCACCGGCGGCGTCAAGCGGCTGCTGCGCAAGCTGGACCACAGTATGATCTACGTTCTCATTGCCGGCAGCTACACCCCCTTTTCCCTGGCTCTGCTGCCCTATCCGGAGGGCAAGCGCTTCTGCCTGGTGCTGTGGGGCATCGCCGTGGCGGGGATCCTGGCCAAGCTGGTGTGGATCAACGCGCCCCGGGTGCTGAGCACCTTGTGTTACCTGGCCATGGGCTGGGCGGTGCTCTTTGTGCTGGAGGACTTCCTGGCGGCGGCGGAGCCGGGCTGCATGGCCCTCATCGCCGCCGGCGGCGTGTGCTACTCCGTGGGCGCCGTGTTCTATGCCATCAAGCGGCCCAATCTGTCGGCGGAGTGGACCTTCCACGAGCTGTTCCATCTGCTGATTTTGGCCGGCTCCCTGTGCCACTATCTGGCGGTCTATCTCTATGTGCTCTGAACCCCGGCGGCTCTCTCCTTTTGGGGAGAGCCGCTTTCTTTTTGCTTGCGCAGGGAAAAGGGGGTTGACAACCGCTCCTGCGCTGTTGTATACTGACCAAAGAGTAAGGAAAGCCTAACTAGCTTTCCTTTTTCAAAACCAGACAGTTAGCGTATGCTAACTAAAATCCAGACCCACAGGAGGTATCGAAACTATGAGTAAGGTTGCAGTGATTTTTTGGTCCGGCAGCGGCAACACCGCCGCTATGGCCCAGGCGGTGGCAGAGGGCGCCAAGGCCGCCGGCGCGGAGACGGAGCTGTTTCAGGTGCCCCAGATCAGCGCATCGGAGGCCGCAAGCTATGACCGTTTGGCTCTGGGCTGCCCGGCCATGGGCGCCGAGGTGCTGGAGGAGAGCGAGTTCGAACCCTTTTTCACGGAGCTGGAGGGCCATTTGGGCGGCCGCAGGGTGGCGCTGTTCGGCTCCTACGGCTGGGGCGACGGTCAGTGGATGCGGGACTGGTATCAACGCACCGAAAGCGCCGGCGCCCTCCTGGTGGAGGACGAGGGCCTTATCGTCAACGAGACGCCGGATGCAGTGGGTCTGGAGGCCTGCCGCAAGCTGGGGGAGGTCCTGGCCAAGGCCTGAGGAACGCTCTGAGGTAGGGCTCTGCCGCGCTCTCTCCTGTTTTCCTGTACCTATCCCGCCTGCCGGAGACCTCCAGCAGGCGGGACGCCGCTTTTTTGCCTGCGGAAAAAAGACTTGCATCCCAAGCGGCAAGGCCGGTATAATAGAATCTAATGAATCCACGGTGGGCCTTTGATTTTTCAAAAAACTGCTTCAAAGAGAGAAGGACAGGCCCGCCAGAACAGAAAAAAGGAGAGCAGCATACCATGCGGGTACTATTTATCGGCAACAGCCATACCTATTTCAACGATATGCCGGCGCTGTTCGCGGCCTTCTGCCGCCACGGCGGCGTGGACATGGTGGTCACTATGCTCAGCCACTCCGGCCAGTCCCTGGAATGGCATCGGAAGGAGTATTTTGAGACCCGTTTCAACATTCTCCACGGCCACTATGACATCTGCATCCTGCAGCAGCACGCCCATCCCTTCCCGGACCCGGAGGTGACTGGCAAGACGGTGGGAGAGTTCATCGCCCTGTGCCGGGCTGCGGGCACCCGGCCGGCTCTGCTGATGACCTGGGCGGAGAAGGCCCACCCGGAGGATCAGGCGATCATGACCGAAGTCTATCAGAAGATGGCCGCGGAGCACGACGCGCTGCTGATTCCTGTGGGCCAGGTCTGGGAGACGGTGCGCCGGGAGCATCCGGAGATCGAGCTGTACTGGAGCGACGGCAAGCACGCCTCCGTCTATGGCAGCTATCTGGTGGCTGCTACGGTGTATACAACCCTGACGGGGAAGAGCGCCAAGGACCTGCCTGCCACGGCGGCAGACTTCTCCCTGCCTGAGGGGCTGGACCTGGAGCATCCGCTGCTGCGGGAGACCCCGGATGTGTTCTTTGACGCCCGGGAGGACTGGTGCCGCGCCATCTGCCAGGCAGTGGACCGTCAGATGGAGGAGAACGCAAAAGCGTAAAAAAATACCGCAGGCATTTTGCCTGCGGTGTTTTTTTACGCTTGTTCCAGCAGCTCCCGGGCCAGGGCCACGTTTTGCTGCTCCGTCCGGCGCAGCTGTTCCACGGCGGCCTCCTGGGCCTCCGGGTGGCGGGTCTTTTCCACGGCTGCGTCGATCATCTGACACAGCTCCTGGAGATCCAGCCGGTCCAGGTCCACAAACAGGTCCTGACCGATGTACTTGAGAAAGGCAGAGACCTTGGGGTCATACACCACGCCTACCAGGGGCACCCCCTGACCGGCGGCAAAGATCAGGGCATGGAGCCGCATGGACACGATGACCTGCATCCGGGACAGCACGCCGATGATGGACCCGGCGTCCCCGGCGTTGACCAGGAAGTGGCAGGGAAAATCCAGCCCCGCGGCAGCCAGGCGGGCGGCGGAGGGGTCGGAGTGGCGCTCCACCGATACGAACACCGGCGTCAGGCCATAGGTCTCATAGGCATAGGCGGCGGCCTTTCCAAAGAGGGGGGCCTTTTCGTCAAAGCCCTTCCAGTGCCGCAGGGCGAAGCAGATGTACTTGCCGTGAGGCGGGATGCCCGCCTGGAGCAGGGCGCTGTCCACCTCGTCCTCCTCGGCGGGGGAGAGGATCAGGGCCGGGTCGGCGGTGAGAAGGATCTTGGGGCGGGTGACGCCGATGGCCTCCAGCTCGTGGAGGGAGTCCGGCTCCCGCAGGGTGATGACATCCACAGACCGGTTGAGCACCTTGGCAGCCAGATTCTTATGGCTGCTGCGGAGGATGGGGCCGATGCCGCAGCCGTACATCTGCACCCGGCAGCCCAGGCGCTTGGCAGTGGAGATGTTATTGAGGTAGTACCACAGGGAGCGGCGGGAGGTGACGTCCTGAATCAGGCTGCCACCACCGTTGATATAGAGCTTGCTGTGGGACATGGCCCGGTGCCAGCCAAAGAAGTTGGACCGGTGCAGGGCCCGGACCCGATAGGTCAGGCGGGTATTTTTGGGATTTTTGGACAGCACCGTGATGGGCATATCCGGGTCGATGCTGCGCATCTCCTGAAGGATGGCCTCCAAAATGGCGTCGTCGCCGGCATTGCCCCGGCCATAGGCCCCGCAGATCACCACGCCGTCCCGCTTGGCCTTGGGCCGGTGGTAGCGGCGCAGCACCTCCTGGTAGATGCGCAGCTGGGTGTTCACGGTGTTCTGGATGGAGAAGTGGGTGGATGCTTT
Source organism: uncultured Oscillospiraceae bacterium (assembly GCA_902478785.1). GTDB lineage: Bacteria > Bacillota > Clostridia > Oscillospirales > Oscillospiraceae > Oscillibacter. Next base: position 6,644 of record CABSMJ010000031.1, on the reverse strand, counting down.
TTCATAGAGCCGCCGCCCCATTTCCCGGCGCATCTCGTCGTCGGCGGCCAGAGCGGCCAGATGGCGGCCCAGGGTTTGCCAGTCGCCGGGGGAGAAGAGGAAGCCGTTGACATCGTTGTCAATGAGATAGGGAATACCGCCCACGGCGGTGGACACGGTGGCCAGATGCCACCGGGCGCCCTCGGTAAGGGCGTAGGGGAAGGTCTCGGAGAGGGAGGTCAGGCAGTTGATATCCAGAGCGTGATAGAACCGGTCCATGCCGCCGGAGATCCAGCCGGCAAAGCACACCACCTTCTCCACGCCCAGCTCCTGGGCCAGCTTCTGAAGCTGCTCTCGCTCTTCGCCCTCGCCGGCGATCACCAGACGCAGCCGGGGCTGCTGACGGTAGGCGGCGGCAAAGCCCCGGATCAGGGTGGACATATCCTTGACGGGGTTAAGCCGGGCGGCGATGCCCGCCACCACGCAGTTCTCGTCCACATCCGCCCCCAGGGAGCGCAGATATTCCAGCCGGTCCTCGTTGATGGCAGTGGGAGTGAAGTCAATACCGTTGTAGATGGTGTAGAACCGGTCGGGGGGGAATCCCCGGTCAATGAGAAGGTTCACCATGGCATCGGACACGCCGATGCGATAGTCCACCCGGTGGAGGGCCCAGGAATTGATGTTGCCGAAGGTGAGATGGCTGAAGGGACGGCCCATGTAGTCCAGCTTGTAGTCGCTGTGGACGGTGGAGACCACTGGCACATCCAGCCGCCCCCGCAGCAGGGCGCCGATCATGTTGGCCCGGGAACCGTGACAGTGGATGACCTGGAAGCCCTCCGACTGGATATAGCGGGTGAGCTCACGGCAGGTGCGCAGGATGTGGTTCCCCGCCAGGATACGGGTGGGGATTCCCAGAGAGCGGGCCTCCTCGGCAAAGGGACCGTCCCGGAAGCAGACCAGCTGGGCGGTGATGGTGCGGTTGAGCTCCTGCAGGAGGCTCAGCACATGGGTCTTGGCTCCGCCGCTGTCGCCGCCGCTGATGAGATGGATGACTTTCATACGACGCCTCACACAAAGAATGACTTGAGAAAACAAAAAAACTATGGTATCATATCCAAGCCGGAATGTGCTCCGGCAGACAAATCTCATTATACAGTGCTTGTCCCATCTGGTCAAGCAGAGGAGACGGATATGGAACAAAAGGAAAAGAAAGTTTTCGGAAAGCTGAATATCATCGACTTCCTGGTGATTTTGCTGGTGCTGGCGGTGCTGGCCTTCGTGGGTTATAAGCTGCTCAATCGGGGCGCCGGAGGCGAGGAGAGCCTCTGCGGCATCCGCTATACCGTCAAGTGTGAGGAAGTGGACGCGGACCTCTATGAGTCCGCCAAGCAGTATATCCCCTCTCAGGTGATGGCCACCGGCGTTTTGTACGATGTGAATATTGTGGATGTGGAGAAGGAGCCCTTCTACGTCCTCTCTGACAATGGTCAGTGGGTGGAGGACCCGGAGCATGTGAACCTGATCTTCACCTTGGAGGGCACCGTGTCCAACAGTGCCGTGCTGACCTCCAACGTGGGCGGACAGGAGGTCCGCGTGGGCAAGAGCGACTACATCGTCAAGAGCGAATACCTGGAGTTCGGCAGCGGCATCGTCACCTCTGTCACCTGGGACCGGCCTGACGCCGAGAGCTGAGGGACGCCATGACGGAGTTCTTTTCCCAGCTCACCCCCAACTTCTTCCACCGGGCTTTTAACTACACCGGCAGCATCGGGGACTTCCGCTTCCGCTTTGTCCACGACGACGACACCACCATCCACGCGGCGGTCTACACCAAGCTGTGCTATGAAAAGGCCGACGATGTGGAGGAGCGGGACTTCCCCTGGAACGACGAAGGGGTGGAGGAGCTCAAGGCTTGGCTGGAGGAGCGCTTCCAGGCTAAGACCCAGGCATAAAAAGGATAGCAAGAAAGGGACGCCTTTTGGCGTCCCTTTTTCTATCACTTTTCCGTGCCCTCCGGCTGCTCCTCACTGCTTGCCTTCTCTGCCTCCAGCTCCTCCAGAGCCTGACGCAGAATCTTCCGGTCAGCCTTGGTGGTCAGCTTGGACTGGTCGAACTGGGCGAACATATCCGGACGGCGGCGGATGGTGCGCTTGTAGCTCTCCTTGCGCCGCCAGGCGGCCACGTTGGCGTGGTGGCCGCTGAGGAGCACCTCCGGCACCTTCCGGCCGTGCCACTCGGCGGGGCGGGAGTACTGGGGATATTCCAGCAGGTGGTCCCAGTGAGACTCCTCCTGGAAGCACTCCTCCTCCGGCAGTACCCCAGGCACCATGCGGCACACGGCGTCGCACACGGCCATGGCGGGAATTTCTCCGCCGGTGAGGACGAAGTCGCCCATACTGATCTCCTCGTCCACGCACTCATCCAGGAAGCGCTGGTCTACGCCCTCGTAGTGGCCGCACACCAGAATTAGATGGTCATACTTCTCCTTCAGCTCCCGGGCCACGTCCTGGGTAAAGGTCCGGCCGCAGGGGGAGAGGAAGATGGTGCGGCCGGGGCCGTAGGTCTGGCGGATGTGGTCCCAGCAGCGGTAGAGGGGGTCTGCCTGCATGACGGCGCCCCGGCCGCCGCCGTAGGGATAGTCGTCCACCTGCATCTGCTTGTTGGTGGTGTAATCCCGGATCTGGTGGCTCTGGATGGTGATGTAGCCCCGCTCCTGGGCCCGGCCCAGAATGCTGACGTTGAGCATGGCGTCCACGGAGTCGGGAAACAGGGTGCAGATATCAATTCTCATCGCTTGCCATTCCCTCCCATACGTGGACCTCCATCACATTGGCCTCCAGGTCCACCGACTGGATGAACACCCCGGGCACCGCGGGAATGAGGTACTCCCGCTGCCCCTGGACGGTATAGACCTTGTGGGCGGGATAGGGGGTGACGGCGGTCAGCTCCCCCAGGGTCTCGCCGGTGTCGGCATTTTTCACCGTCAGGCCCAGCAGCTCCTGGTCAAAGGCCTCGCCCGCCCCCAGATGGGCGTCGTCGCGGCGGATGGATACCCTGGTCCCCTTCAGGGCCAGAGCGGCGTTCATGTCGTCCACCCCCGGCAGCTTGAGCAGCACCACGCTCTTGTGGACGTGGTTGGCGGTGGGATGCACCGGCTGGCCGTTGAGATAGAGGGTCTTGAACCGGGTCAGAAAGGCAGGGTCCTGCCCCAGGGGCTGGACCCGGACCTCGCCCCGGATACCGTGGGCGTTGACAATCTGGCCCACCTCGATATATTCCAGTTTCATGGTTTGCTCCTTTTCCGGGCATCAGCCCTTGACCGAGATGCCGGCCAGCTTGAGGAATTTCGCCCAGGGTTCATGCACTGTGAACTGCTTGGGCTCGTAGCTGCTGCCGATGCCCAGAAGAAAGCGGCAGGTGGCCTCCGGGTCCAGCTCGTCCAGGTCCTGGGCCAAAAGGTAGACGGCCTGCAAGGCGCGGATGGCCATCTGGCGGTCATCCTCCTCCCCCTGGGCGTCCAGATAGGCCATGGCCGCCTCTGGGGTAAAGGGGCGGGATTTGGCGTGAATCATCTGATTGCGCTGGCGTACCAGATCCCGCAGCAGCTCCATGGACTGCCCGCCCCGGTCCAGTTCTTTACCGGTGATGAGCCGGGGGACCACCAGCCACTTGGACACCGCATCCAGCTTGTCCAGATACTTGGAGGTATAGCCGTCTCCCAGAAACCGGGCAGCGTAGTCGTAGATAAAGCTCTCCAGCGCCATGGCGGAAAAGCACACGGTGACAAGGAACTGCTCAGAGGCGTTCCCCAGTTTTTCCCGGCGCAGAAGGGCGTTGTAGTCATAGGAGTCACAGGGATCAGCAGAGATCGTCTGCGCCTCCTGGTAGGCTGCCTCGCCGGCAAAGAGATGCTCCAGGGCGATCTTGCAATAGGTGCTGGACTGAAGCAAAAAACGTGCTGCCAAACCCGCTCACCCCCTTCGACATTTTTTCCATTATACCCAAAGCACCCTAAATTGACAAGGGGCGGGGTGCATGGCTGAGGGAAGGAAAGAGGACAAAAAAAGAGGACGCGCCTGCGTCCCCCTTTTTTCCTCATTGGTCTACAATATCGACGGAAACCTTAGCGCCGGTGCGCTGGGCATAGGAGCGCACCACAGTGCGGATCTCCTTGGCGATGCGGCCCTGGCGGCCGATGACCTTGCCCATGTCATCCGGGGCGACGCGCAGCTCCAACGTCAGTTCCTGGTCACCGGGGACCTCCGTCACCGTGACGGCGTCAGGATCATCCACGAGGTTTCTGGCGATGTAGAGCAGCAAGTCCTTCATGCTCTGCCCTCCAAATTAAAGCACGTCCACCTTTTTCAGCAGGGCCCGGACGGTATCGGTGGGCTGAGCACCGGTCTTGATCCAAGCCTGAGCGCGCTCTGTGTCGATCTTGATCTCGGCAGGGCTGACGCAGGGATTGTAAGTGCCGATCTCCTCGATGAAACGGCCGTCACGGGGAGAACGGGAGTCCGCCACCACGATGCGGTAGAAAGGAGCCTTCTTGGCACCCAGTCTGCGAAGTCTGATTTTAACCATTGATTTCACCTCCAAATAATGTTCAGGGATATTCCTTTTATCTATAAATGCGTGAGCACTTATAACATGATCCGCGCCTACTTTTTCCGGCGCTTCTTCTTGCCAAAGCCGTGGGTGAGACCGCCCAGGCCGGGCATACGGCCCCGGCTCATCTGCTTGGTCATCTCCTGCATGGCATCAAACTGCTTCAAAAGGCGGTTCACGTCCACCACCTGCAGTCCGCAGCCGGCGGCGATGCGCCGCTTGCGGCTGGCGCCCAGAATCTGGGGATTTTCCCGCTCCTGAGGCGTCATGGAGAGGATGATGGCTTCGGTACGGCTCAGGGCCTTTTCGTCAATGGTGGCGTTTTGCAGCTGGCGGCCCATGCCGCCGGGCATCATGCCGGCCAGCTGGCTCAGATCGCCCATGCTGCGCAGTTGCACCAGCTGCTCGTAGAAGTCCTGGAGGGTCAGGCGGTTTTTCCGCAGCTTTTCCTCCAGCTTCTTGGCCTGCTTTTCGTCAAAGCTCTGTTCGGCCTTTTCAATGAAGGACAGCATGTCGCCCATGCCCAGAATGCGGGAGGCCATGCGGTCCGGGTGAAACAGTTCGATGCGGTCCAGCTTTTCACCGGTGCCCACGAACTTGATGGGCTTTCCGGTGGCGGCCCGGATGCTCAGCGCGGCGCCGCCCCGGGCGTCGCCGTCCAGCTTGGTCAACAGCACGCCGTCGATGCCCAGGGCCTGGTCAAAGGCGGTGGCGGCGTTGACGGCATCCTGACCGGTCATGGCGTCCACAACCAGGAGGATCTCGTTGGGATGGACCGTGGCTTTCATGCGCTTGAGCTCGTCCATCAGCGCCTCATCCACATGGAGCCGGCCGGCGGTGTCCAGAAACACCATGTCGTTGCCGTGATCCCGGGCGTATTTCAGCGCCTCCTGGGCGATCTCCACCGGGTCCCCCTGGCCCATCTCAAAGACAGGCAGGTCCAGCTGGCTGCCCACCACCTTGAGCTGTTCAATGGCGGCGGGTCGATATACGTCGCAGGCCACCAGCAGGGGGCGCTTGCCGTACTGCCGGCGCATAAGGCCCGCCAACTTGGCGCCGTTGGTGGTTTTACCGGCGCCCTGGAGGCCCACCATCATCACTATGGTGGGACCGCTGTTGGCCATGGCGATCTTGGCGTTGGTGCCGCCCATGAGAGCGGTGAGCTCCTCATTGACGATCTTGATGACCTGCTGGGCAGGCGTCAGACTCTCCAGCACGTCAGCGCCGGTGGCTCGCTCCGTGACCTTGGCCACGAAGTCCTTGACTACCTTGTAGCTGACGTCGGCTTCCAGCAGGGCCAGCTTCACTTCTCGCATGCCCTCCCGGACATCGGCCTCAGAGAGGCGGCCCTTGCCCCGCAGCTTTTTGAACGCGGCATTCAGTTTTTCGGTAAGGCCCTCAAATGCCATAGATGGTTACTCCTTCAAAGCGGAAGCGGCGTCTCGGATGGTCTCTGCCAACTCTTTGAGCCGCTGATCTTCATAGTGGCGATAGTTGATGGTCTCGATCTCATCGGCAGCGGCCTGGATGGCATCCAGGTGCGGCCGCATCTGCAAAAAGCGCTTGATGAGGCCGGTCTTGTCCTCGATGTCCTGCATATAGGCCTCCGCCCGGACGATCACGTCCCGGACGCCCTGACGGGAGATTCCTGCGTTTTCCGCGATCTCAGCCAGAGACAGGTCCTCATTATAATAAAGGTCAAAGAACTCCTTCTGCCGGTCGGTGAGAAGCTCCCCGTAAAAATCGAAGAGCATCGTCATACGATAGGTTTGATTTTTCACGGGTGACCTCCTTCTGTAAAGTTCTATCGCTTTACAACAGCAACTAGTTTACAGGAATTTGACGGGATTGTCAAGGGAAAAAAGAATTTTTTTGCGGCATAAAAAGAAAAAAACCGGGTCTGTCTCCGATAAGTCTGCTGAAAAAGGGGAAAATACGTACAAAAAGGAGAACCGGGCGCTCCGCAGCAGCGGAGCGCCCGGTTCGGGGGGAGAAGTTACATGTTCTTCTCGTAGGACTCGATCATCTTCTTGACCATCTGGCCGCCCACGGAACCG
>CABSMJ010000030.1 GCA_902478785.1 uncultured Oscillospiraceae bacterium | reverse complement strand
CTCAGTCGGCAGAGCAACTGCCTTTTAAGCAGTGGGTCCGGGGTTCGAATCCCCGCCGGGTCACCACGTCGGAGCAAGCGTTCCATCGCTTGCTCCGATTTTTTTTAAAGTCAGAGCGCGCTCATTCTGCTGCTGCTCCTTTCCAAACCGCAACCGCTTGCTCTGGGTTGCGGTTTGGCTTTGGGGTAGAACCGGCGGGATGTCAGAAAAATCCGGGCATTCGATTTGCAAACACGCCAAAATCAGAACACAAAAAGCATGGTTTCAACACAGTATTGTAGTATTGTAATGCATCATGAAAGGCGGAGTGGTGGGTCATGGATACAAAAGTAAAAAGAAATATTGTATGTAAAGATCCGGCAAGACAAACGGCATGGAACCTCAAGGTAAATAACCCGATCGACGCGGAGCAGTTTTTGATTATTGATCTAATTATACACTCTCTACAAAACGCCCCCAACAACTACCTGATTATTGATATAAATCCAGAACCCCTTTCCTGTGGACCATTGACCTACATACAAGCAATCCGTAACGGAGAATCCCTATGGGAAGTAGAACTCCATTTTGAAGTGCCCTGCTTTTTTAGTTATGCTTACAAAGGCACTGTAAGGGTGCGGAAACATCCATGGACTCAGTTTGGCGCGCAATTTCACAGGGTCGAGGATGTAAGCGTCGTTTTTGAACAGATCCTTTGCCACGATTCCGTTCCCGATCTTAGTAAATGGAGAGATTATACAAAAAGAATATATCTGCAACAACGAAAGAAAAGAGGCAAAAATAATCCCCATTCCAGCAGGTAGGCATCGATAGTGTTGTGATCTTTCAATTTGACTGAATAAGAGCCGACTCTTGAAATAGTTTTTTAGAACTGTTTCAGGAGTCGGCTCTTATTTTTGCGTGGCTCATAGTGGGCTTTGAGTATAGTTGGAGACGAATCATAGATGTAAAAGGAGAGACAGAGGATTAAACAGAGCTTCCGCACAAATTCCGATTTAAAGCGGGATATAAACAGGTGGAAGATAGTTTGTCAAAACTCTTTCAGCAAGAGCTTTTTCACTTGGATTGCGGGTTTCTATTTTGCTGCAATTACAAAAGGAGGAGAAGATACGAATATGAAAAAGAGAAGTGCTTTGTCGCTCATTGCAGGAGTATTGGGAATTCTTTACTTACTATATTCTGTCAGTTATTGGACCAGTGTCAATGATGGCAGCGGGACGGCTGAGGCGATAGGAGCAGGCATAGCTACGGCAATTGTGTTTCCCCATCTCATTTGTGCCGGAGTGGCGGTAATATTTAATATTCTGGCATTCTTTATGCGGCATCGGGCTTTTGCCCTTGTTGCAGGTATTTTATACAGTGTGGCCATGCTCTTATTCCCTTTATATTTTATGTTTACGGTTATCCAGGCTATTTTGTGTTACATTGCATTTGCCCGCATGAAGAAGGAAAACAAGGATAATCAGAAAACGGAATCGTGATATAAAAGAAGCAGCATAATTGTTTAGAAACCTGACAATAAAAAGCACCTGTGTAGCAGGTGCTTTTTCTGTTTTTCCTGACAGATTCCGCACTTTGCAGAGGACTGCCGAAGGACGGCAGCGCCGCGACGGCCGTCAGAGGACCGTTGGGTGTGGAAAGGAGCAAAGTGGACCCTGCTTTCGGGAATCTCCAACAGGGTGGCAGGCGAAGCATGAGATCGCCATGGCTGCGTGGCTGTTGCTAGTTTGCTCATTGCTTTTGGTTCCTCAGGGATATATGGGATGCATCTTTCCGGCATCATTTGATTCATCATATAAATTTATGATAAAATTATAATTCTTAATTTTATTTTATGAATAATTGGGAGTATAATCAACACAGATAAAAGAAAAAAGACCAGAGAATCCAAAACCGGAAGGAGATAATCATCATGTATGACATTCTTATTATCGGCGCCGGCCCTGCCGGAATCAGCGCGGGCATCTATGCGGTGAGCCGGGGGAAAAAGACGCTGGTGCTGGAGCAGGCACAGGTGGGCGGCATCATCGGCAAGGTGTCCACGGTCACCCACTATACAGCCCTGATGGCACAGGAGACCGGTGCCACCTTCGCCGCCCGCATGAAGGAGCAGGCGCTGAACGCCGGTGTGGAGATCGCCTATGAGACGGTCACCGGCGTGGAGCTGGAAGGCGAGGTCAAGACCATCCATACTACCCAGGGGACCTATCAGGCCCGGCGGGTGATCCTGGCCAATGGCGGCACGCCCCGCAAGCTGGGGATTCCCGGGGAAGTGGAGCTGGCCGGCAAGGGCATGGGCCTGAATGCGCCCCGGGATGGCGCCTCCTATGCCGGGAAAAACATCTACGTGGTGGGCGGCGCAGATGGCGCGGTGAAAGAGGCGCTGTATCTGGCCTCCTTTGCCCGTCAGCTGACCATCATCCATTTTGAGGACCAGCTGGGCTGCATTCCGGAGTTCCGGAACAAGGTGGATGCCGCCGGCAATATCACCGTGCGGCTGGGCTCCCGCCTCCACGGCGTATATGGCAAGGACCAGGTGGAGCGGCTGGAGATCGCCAGCGAGCGGGACGGCACGGTAGAGACCATCGAAGATCCCGGCTGCGGCATCTTCGTGTATGCGGGCGTGACCCCCAACACCCAGCTTTACACCCAACTGGAGCTGCAGGACGGCTATATCGTGACCAATGAGAAGATGGAGACCTCTATTCCCGGCGTGTACGCGGCGGGAGATATCCGGGTCAAGCAGGTGCGTCAGGTGGCCACCGCTGTGGCGGACGGCGCCATCGCGGCCATCAACGCCGCTCTGAACTGAGCGCTGCCTGAAGGCGAAAAGGACATCCGTACGGATGTCCTTTTTGTTTTTGGAGCGTCGCCTGAAAACAGCTGCGCCGTGAGAGGGGACGGACCTATTCTAAGGGAGGAAAAAGCGCACCTGTTTTCCAACGGGAAATTCCAGCGGAAAGCGGGGAATACTTGATTTGTTCACAGTTTTCCTGTATCATGAGCCATACGGATTTCCAGGGCATCAACTTGATCTGGAAAACAGGCGCACCATGGAAAACGGGGAGAGAAAAGACTCCCGTAAAGCGGAGCTGAGCCGGAGGAAAGCTCTTCACCGTGGCTGACGCAGCAGACAAAAGGAGGACATGGTTTCATGCCGTTCATATTCAACTTCGGCGGTTTCAACCCCGGCGGCTTCCAGCCGGGTGGCTTCGACCCCACCCAGGGCAACGGAGCAAATCCCTTCCAGCACAAGGAGGCAAAACCCCGTAAGCCCCGCAAGGCCATCGGCAACGCCTTTACCCGGGTGCTCATCAATCTGGCGGTGACGCTGGTGGTGGGCCTGGTGTATTTCTATCTCCGCCTGCCTGCCATCAACCTCCACGCGGAGGAGTTCTACGCCTTTGCCTTTTTGCTGTGCATCGTGTATGTGGTCTGCGCCCTTATCACCTCCGGCTTCCAGGGCACTGGCGTCAAGGGCTATGTGGGCTTTGTGAAAAAGCAGTGTACGGTGCCCTTTTTTGCCATCATTGCGCTGATTGTGGTCATTGCTGTGGGTGCGCTGACCTCCTGGGTGGTGCTGCGGGCCGGCAGTTACAGTGAGCTGCTGACTGTGGAAAACGGCGACTTTGCCGCCGAGGTGGAGGAGATCTCCTACGATCAGATCCCCATGGTGGACAAGGATTCGGCCCAGCGCCTGGCCACCCGGAAGCTGGGTGAGCTGGCGGATATGGTCTCCCAGTTCGAGATTCGGGAGGACTTTACCCAGATCAACTACCAGGGCCGTCCCGTGCGGGTGGCGTCCCTGGCCTACGCGGACCTCATTAAATGGTTCACCAACCGCTCCGATGGCCTGCCGGCCTATCTCATTGTGGACATGGTGACCCAGGACGTGGAGGTGGTGCGCCTGGAGGAGGGAATGAAGTACACCCCCGCCGAGCACTTCGGTCGGAACCTCCAGCGGCATCTGCGCTTCCACTATCCCACCTATATGTTTGCCGACCCGGTCTTTGAGATCAACGAGGAGGGAGAGCCCTACTGGGTCTGTCCCCGGATGGTCAAGACCATCGGCCTCTTCGGCGGCACCGATATCCAGGGCGCCGTGCTGGTGAATGCGGTCACCGGCGAGAGCCAGTACTATGAGGAGGTCCCCTCCTGGGTGGATCAGGTCTATGTGGCGGAGCTCATCATGCAGCAGTATGACTACTACGGCATGTATGCCAACGGCTTTTTGAACTCCGTCTTCGGCCAGCGGGACGTGAAGGTCACCACCGACGGCTACAACTATATCGCCATCGGCGATGACGTGTATATGTACACCGGCGTCACCTCCGTCACCTCCGACCAGTCCAACATCGGCTTTTTGCTCTCCAACCAGCGGACCAAGGAGACCCGGTTCTACTCTGTGGCGGGCGCCACGGAGGAATCTGCCAAGGCCAGCGCCCAGAGCCAGGTCCAGCAGATGCGCTATACCGCCACGTTCCCGCTGCTGCTGAACATCGCCGGCCAGCCCACCTATTTTATGTCCCTCAAGGGCGAGGACGGACTGGTGAAGATGTATGCCATGGTCAATGTCCAGCAGTACTCCATCGTCTCCACCGGAGGCACCGTGGCGGCCTGTGAGACCAGCTACCGCCAGGCCCTGGCGGACAACAACCTCATCAGCGAGACGGAGGCGGAGGCCCTGCCCAGCGATCAGGCGGAGGTCACCGGTGCCATCGCCGAGATCCGCACCGCCGTGATGGACGGCAACTCCTATTATTTCTTCCGGCTGACGGACAGCGACGTGTTCTACGCCGTCAGCGCTTCGGACAGTCCCCTGGCCGTCATCCTCAACGTGGGGGACCAGGTGACCATCACCTATACCGAAGGTGCCAACAGCAGTATCCTGGCGGGCAGCCAGATCCACCGTGCCTCCGGCAAGGATGAAGAGATCACTCTGCCCCTCCCTGAGGAGGAACCGGAGACAGGCGATACCGCTCCAACCGGTGAAGGCACGGCAGAGGAAGCCGCCTGAAAGAGACTTTGCAGCATTGAAAAAAGCGGAGGCCGTCTGGCCTCCGCTTTTTTGCGGGAAGAGGGCAAAAGCGCCCAATCTTCGGGGGAAAAGTGGGAGAAAAACCGGCGGGACATGCTCTTGCGTCTCGCCGGGTATGGTGATAGGATAAGGGGCAGCAAGGAGGAGATCTCAAATGAGAAAATACGATACGGTGCTGTTTGATCTGGACGGCACACTGCTCAATACCCTGGATGACCTGGCCGACAGCGTCAACCACACCCTGACCGTCCATGGCTGCCCGGCCCGGAGCCGGGAGGAGGTGCGTTCCTTCCTGGGCACCGGCAGCCGCCGCCTGATGGCACAGGCCCTGCCCCAGGGGGAGGACACCCCGGACTTTGAACAGCTGCTGGGGGAGTACAAGGAGTGGTACAACACCCACTGCATGGTCCGGACGGACTTCTATCCTGGCGTGGCCCAGGTGCTGGAGCGGCTGAAGCAGGAGGGCTGTGCCGTAGCGGTGGTGTCCAACAAGCATGCGGCGGCGGCCTCCCGGCTGAAGGAAAAGTTCTTCCCCGATCTCCTGGCCATGGGCCAGACGGAGAGCATCCGCCGCAAGCCTGCGCCGGACATGGTGGAAGCCGCCCTGGAAAAGCTGGGCCGCACCAAGGAGGGGGCCGTCTATGTGGGCGACTCCGAAGTGGACCTGGAGACCGCCCGGAATGCGGGACTGCCCTGCATCCTGGTCAGCTGGGGCTTCCGGGGCCGGAAGGCGCTGGAGCCCCTGGGGGCGGACCATCTGGTGGATACGGCGGAGGAGCTGCTGGCGTGCCTGGTGGGGTAAGTCCTACTCCTCCGTGATGCGGTAGCGGTACATCCCCTGCTTTTTCAGCTCCTCAGCCACCAGGAACACGTCCATCCCCTCGTAGGACACCCGGCGGCACTCCCCGGGGGTGGCGGCGGTAAAGGTGTCCCAGGGGGTCACCAGGTGCTTGACCTCCCGCAGACCATAGCGCTCCAGCAGCGGGACAAACTCCCGGGGCTGGGGGGAGAAGAGGGCCGTGATCTTGTACTTCTGAACGAAGATTTCCTGGTTGCTCTTCTGAGAGGCGATGGCGAACTGGGACAGCCCGTCGTCCAGGAGGAGGGAGCCGTAGGATTCCCAGATGGCCTCGATTTGGGACAGACTCTGGTTGTCCAGGTATAAAACCTCCTGGTGGGCCTGCCCTCTGGGATAGCGCAGCATCTGCTCCTCCTGTACGGACAGAGGCAGCTGGAGCACGAAGAAGAGAGGCTCCGGCAGGGAGCGGAACACCTCCTCCACCAGGGGCCTCAGGTGGGGGAAGCTGATATTGGCCAGAATAGAGTGGCCCTCCCGGACCTCATACTCCTCCCGAATCTGGTCGGGATAGGGGATGGAACAGCCCGGTGCGGTTTGAAAGATGTTCATGGGAATGCCTCCGGTTTTGTGGAAACTGATGCAGAGAGCGGCGTTGCCCTCTGCCGGGGGACCAAGGCCCCATCTTTTCCCAGTATAGCGATTTTTGATGAAAATGGCAAGGAGGAGCGACTGTGAACTGGTCTGGACGAGTGGCGCTGGTGTGTGGGGCCATCCCTGCCGGGAAGGTGGCCACCTACGGGCAGATTGCAGCGCTGTGCGGTGGACCCCGGCGGGCCCGGCAGGTGGGGCGGGCCCTCCACCAGGGGGCTTCTTCGGCGGCCTTCCGGGTGGTGGACCGCCAGGGGTATCTCTCCGGTGCCGGGGCCTTTCCCGTGCCGGGGCTCCAGCGGGAGCTGCTGCGGGCCGACGGCATTGCCGTGGAGGCGGATCGGGTAGACCTGGAGCGGTACCAGTGGTGCCCCAGTGAGCAGGAGTTGACGGCCCTGGAGCAGGCATTTGCCCAGGCGGGCGTCTGAGAGAAGGCCCTAACACATTTCGGCGACAGAGCAGAAAAAACTCCCGTGCCGCCTGGGCACGGGAGTTTTGCTTCTAAAAAGGTCAGCAGGTAGGGTCCAGAGGCTGGACCGAGTAGTGCAGAACGGCGGGGGAGTGGGGATACTGGCGGCTAAAGGCCTTGATGATCCGCTCCATCACCTTGCGGCTGTTTTCAAAGTTGGCCTGGGGCAGCAGGAGGATGTACTGGGAGATGCTGCACCGGGCAAAGACATCGCCCCGGCGCAGGGACAGACGAATCAGCTCACTGAGATTGTCCATGGCACAGTCCAGGCTCCGCTTGACCAGAGTCTTGCCGTCGTTGCCACCGATGGTCAAAAGGCCGATGTGGGCGGCTTCTCCGCTGCGGGCCACACTGCGGGCCTCCGCCCGGTAGATGGCCTTGAAGAGCTCGTAGTCGCACTGCAGGGCGCCGGGCTCCGCAGAAGGTTCCCGCAGTTGCTCCCGCAGAGAAGAGATGTCGATCTCCTTTTGATTGACGGAGTGCAGAGCCTCCCGGTACAAGGCCTTGATCTCCTCAGAGGGCATGACGCCGAAGCGGTCAAAGAGCATTTCGCTCATGCTCTCATAGACGGAGGCGGCGGCTTGCTGATTGCCCAGCTCCAGCAACTGGCGCATCAGATGATAGTATAGGGATTCGTCGCAGGGCTCTACCTGAATGGCCTGCCGGGAGAGGACCACAGCCTCATCCAGCCGTCCACGTTCCTCCAGCATAGGAAGCACCTCATGGACGCTCTGTATATACAGATTGTGGAAGTAGGCATTGATGGGCACCACCCAGGGGTAGGAGGACAGCTTGGGCAGAAAATCCCCCCGATAGAGGGGCAAAACTCGGAGATAGGCCTCTATCCGACGTTCGTCATCAGAAGCGGCTTTGGCCTTTTGGCAGCCGGCGTCAAATTCGTCCACATCGAAGGAAAAGGGCAGGTCTGGATTCCAGGTGTAATCCCCCTGCCGCCGGACAATCAATGTGTGTCCCGTGCCGGTGCCCAGCCGGTCCAGCATACTGCGGGTGCGGTGAAACATGGTCTTGAGGGCATTGATCGGGTTGGAACTGCTCTCCTCATCCCCCCAAAGCAGTTCGATCAGCTCCTCCTGGGAAATCCCGCGGCTGCGGAAATAGATCATATAGGCCAGCAGAAGCCATATTTTTTTAGAGCGGTTATCGCTGTCGTTGATGGTTTGGCCGTTCATCGAGAGGGAAAACTCGCCAAACATACAGACCCGCAAGGCATCCGTTGCCATTCCAATCCACCATCCTTTGCGAAGGAACATTTCTCTGCTTTTTGCTCCGGCGTGCAAGAGTTCGTCAGAGCCCACAAAATAAGCAATTTAGTACAAAACACTATACCACAAATGCCCTCTAGTTGCAATGGCAGGTGTGTAAAGTTACAAAAAAAGAAGATAAATGAAAAAATTTCCCCTTTCATCTTTCTATTTTTTGAAACTATGCTATAATAAGAGCAAAGGAATCTGCGGAAACGCTGCATTATAAGGAGTCATGCCTATGTTTCGATATGGAAAACGAGTCCTGCCCGCGCTGATGGCGCTTTTGCTGTTGGCTGGCTGCGGCAGTACCGGAGCGCAAGAGAGTTCTGCCCCCTCAGAGGACACTTCGGCGGAGGAGACGGCTGTCACCCAGGAGACGGTGGAGGAGGCCTTCACCGATGAGGTGGCCCTGGAGGATGTGGTCATCGAGGAGGAAGCTGTGGCCCTGGCCGGTGCGCCGGCGGTGCCCACGGTGCTGACCCCGGTGGCCTCCGGCAAGCAGGTGAAAAAGACCGACAAGGCGGTCATCGACTATTCTAACATCGCCGATGGCTATGTGATGGTCCAGTATACCGCCTCCACCACTAAGAAGCTCAAGGCCCAGGTGAAGGGCCCCAGCGGCACCACCTATACCTACAATTTGACCTCCGGCGTGTGGGCCACCTTCCCGCTCTCCGATGGGAACGGCAGCTATAAGGTCACGGTGTATGAGAATATCTCCGGCACCAAGTACTCCACGGTGACCTCCGTGACCTTCACCGCCAAGCTGAAAAACGAGTTCGCCCCCTTCCTGATGCCCAACCAGTATGTCAACTTCAATTCCGCCTCTAAGACGGTGGCTAAGGCGCAGGAGCTGGTGGGCAATCAGAGTGACGTTTTGAAGAAGGTGGAGGGCATCTACAACTACGTGGTGAAGAACTTCACCTACGATAAGCAGAAGGCCGCCACGGTTCAGAGCGGCTACCTGCCCAATGTGGATGCGGTTTTGGCTGCCAAGAAGGGTATCTGCTTCGACTATGCCGCCGTGATGGCCGCCATGCTCCGCAGCCAGAACGTGCCCACTAAGCTGGTGGTGGGATACAGCGGTTCCATCTACCACGCATGGATCAGCGTCTATTCGGAAAAGACCGGCTGGGTGGACGGCGCCATCTACTTTGACGGCACCAGCTGGAAGCTCATGGACCCCACCTTTGCCTCCAGCGCCAACCAGAGTAAGCAGATCATGGAGTACATCGGCAACGGCGCCAATTACAGCGCCAAGTACTTCTATTGATCCTGGAGAAGCGTCTTTCCCCGGATTTGCTCTTTACTATTTCGGCCAAGTTTTGTAAAATGGACTTGCGGCGTCGGCCGCAAGTCCGTTTTGTTTTGAGGGCGAAAAAGATGAGAGAAACCATGCTATCCAATGAATTTCTGGCGGATTTCTGCCGGGAGCTGTCCCTGTTGCTCCACGCCGGCATCGGCGTGGGCGACGGGCTGTACCTGCTGGCAGAGGACGAGCCGGAGAAGGAGCGGCAGAAGCTGCTGCACACCATGGCGGATCAGGCGTCGGAGGGATGGCCCCTGTCGGAGGTCATGGAAAAGGCCGGCGTTTTTCCCAGCTACGTGCGGGCCATGACCGCCGCCGGTGAGCGTACCGGCCGTCTGGAAGAGGCCTGCCTTGCCATGGCCCAGGACTATGAGGGCCGTCTGCGGCTGAGCCGCCAGCTGAAGGCCGCGCTGCTGTATCCGGCCATGCTGCTGCTTTTGATGCTGGTGGTCATCGTAGTGCTGCTGGCCAAGGTGCTGCCGGTGTTCGACCAGGTGTTCCGCCAGCTGGGCGGGCAGCTCACCGGCGTGGCCGGCGGCCTGCTGCGCCTAGGCGCGGTGCTCAACAGCGCACTTCCGGTGCTGTGCGGCGTGCTGGTTTTGGTGCTGGTGGGCCTGGCGGTCTTTTCCCTCCACCCCGGCGCCCGGGACTGGCTGCTGCGCCGGCGGGAGAACCGGCAGAGCGACCGGGGCGTCAGCGGGCTCATCGCCCGGGCCCGGGCGGCCTCAGCCCTGGCCATGGCCCTGGGCGCAGGACTGCCTATGGAGGAGGCACTGGATCTGGCGGCCTCCTTTCAGGGCAGCGAGAGCGCCAAGGGGCGCTTTGAGGACTGCCGCCGCCGGATGGACGAAGGCGCAGGGCTAGCGGAGGCATTGCGCCAGGCGGGAATCTTTCCCCCTGCTGCCTGCCGGATGCTGGACCTGGGCGTGCGCAGTGGCACCGGAGACACGGTGATGCTGGACCTGGCCCGGCGCATGGAGGAGGAGGCGCTGGACGCGGTGGAGGAGCGGACGGCTCGGGTGGAGCCCACGCTGGTCATCGTTACCTCCATCCTGGTGGGCATCATTTTGCTGTCGGTGATGCTGCCGCTGCTCAATATCATGAGCGTGCTTTGATGGGCCTTGGGCCCACGGTGAATTTCTGAGGAAAGGAAGGGTCCGCCATGCTGAGAAGGAGACGGGGCCGGGGGCCTGCCCTGGGCTTTTTGCTGGTGCCCCTGTGCGCCCTGGCGGCGGTGCTGGCCCTGTTCACCGCCCTGTCCAACCTGGAGAGCGGGCAGAGCGCCGAGGCCCGGGCGCAGCTGGAGGACGCCATCCACCGGGCGGTAGTCAGCTGCTACGCCACGGAGGGCTTCTATCCCCCTACGCTGGACTATGTGGAGGAGCACTACGGCATCCAGATCGACTCCAGCCGATATGCGGTGTTCTATGAGATCTTTGCTGAGAACCTAATGCCGGACATCACCGTGCTGGAGCTGGGGGAGGCGGCGTCATGAGAAGAGGACAGACCCGGCGCCACGGCTTGGACAGCGTGTTCGTGCTGCTGCTGTTCGGCGTGTTTGCCTGCTGCTTGATGCTGGTGCTGCTCACCGGCGCCCGCAGCTACAAAAGCGTGGCGGACCGGGGCGAGGTGGCCTATGAGCAGCGGATCTGTACACAATATATTGCCACAAAAGTGCGACATAATGATTATTCCGGCGGCGTGACTGTGGGGCCCTTCTCGGCGGAGGAGCCGGAGCTGTCCACCCTTTTTCTGCACCAGACCATAGAGGGGGAGGACTACTGGGTCCGCATCTACTGCTATGACGGCACGGTGCGGGAGCTGTTCACCGAGGCGAATCAGGCCATGGAGCCGGAGGATGGCCAGGAGGTGATGGCGGCCTCGGCCCTGGAGTTCACTTTGGAGGAGGGGCTGCTGACCATCACCGCCGCCGACACGGCCGGGCAGATCTCGGAGCTGTCACTGCTGTTGCGCAGCGGAGAGGAGGCGGCGTCATGAAAAGGAGCCGTGCGCCTCTGGCGCTGATGGAGCTGACGGTGATGCTGCTGGTGTTCGCCCTGGCGGCGGCGCTGTGTCTCCAGGCCTTTGTGGCGTCCAGCCGTCAGGCGGCCCAGAGCCAAGCCCGGGACACCGCCGTGCGCCTGGCTCAGACCGCGGCGGAAACGTTGAAGGCCGCCGGCGGCACCGAGGCGGAGGCGGAAGCCGCTGCTGCGGAGCGCTTGGGCGGCCAGGTGGAGCAGGGGGTGTGGTACATCCTCTACGACGCGGACTGGAACCAGGTGGACCGGGACGGCACCTATCGCTTGGAGGCCCTGCCGGGCCCTCTGGGCGGAGTGGAGTCCACGGAGCATCTGGCACAGGTGCGCCTGCAGGTGACTGAGGAGGACGCTGGGGAGGACGAGGCCCTGTGCACCCTGACGGTGGCCTGGCAGAAGGAGGTGGGTGGCGATGGCTAAGCGTGGAACCTCCGGCCCGCCGGCGGCGGTGGGCGGCAGCTCGCTGCTGGTGATCTTTGCGGTGCTGTGTCTGACGGTGTTTGCCCTGCTGACGCTGTCCACGGCGGCGGCAGACAGCCGCTTGTCTCAGGATGCGGCGGATGCCGTGGAGGCTTACTACCAGGCTGACAGCCAGGCGGAGGCCCTCTGGGCCCGGCTCCGGGCCGGCGAGCGGCCGGAGGAAGTGACGGAGACGGCGGAGGACGCCGGCTCCACCCTGTATGAATACACGGTGCCTGTATCTCAGGGGCAGGAGCTCCGGGTCTCCCTCCAGCTGGAGGACGGGATATGGACCGTGGTGCAGTGGCAAGCAGTCTCTACTGCGGACTGGCAGGCGGATGAGGACCTGACCGTTTGGGACGGAGAATAAGGAAATTCAAAGGAATCGAGGAGTATCATGGCTGATTTGCGTGGGTATCTGGAACAGGCGGTGGCGGAAGGCGCCTCCGACCTGTTTATCGTGGCCGGCGGGCCGGTGAGCTGCAAGCGGGACGGAAAGCTTCTGCACCTAAGCGAGGGACGGGTGCTGCCGGACGACACGGCGGCGCTGATTCAGGAGATCTACGCCCTGGCCGGACGGGACGAGGCGAGCTATCTCCGGGACGGAGACGATGACTTCTCCTTTGCCCTGCCGGGCCTTGCCCGGTTCCGGGTCAGCGCTTACCGCCAGCGTGGCTCTCTGGCGGCGGTGATCCGGGTGGTGGCCTTTGAAATCCCGGACTATCAGGCCATGGGCATCCCGGAGGGAGTCATGGCTGTGGCCGGGTTGACCCACGGGCTGGTGCTGGTCTCCGGCACAGCGGGCAGCGGCAAGTCCACCACTCAGGCCTGTCTCATTGACCGCATCAACCACACCCGGGAGGGTCATATCATTACCCTGGAGGACCCCATTGAGTTTCTCCACCGGGACAACCGCTGCATCGTCAGCCAGCGGGAGATCGCCATCGACACCCTGGACTACCCGGCGGCCCTGCGTGCCTGCCTGCGGCAGGCGCCGGATGTGATTTTGCTGGGGGAGATGCGAGACTATGAGACCATCCGCACGGCTATGACAGCGGCAGAGACCGGCCACCTGGTCATTGCCACCCTCCACACCAAGGGAGCGGTGAACACGGTGGACCGGATCGTGGACAGCTTCCCGCCGGAGCAGCAGGCCCAGGTGCGGATCCAGCTGTCCATGGTGCTGCGGTCGGTGATCTCCCAGCAGCTGCTGCCGGCGGCGGCGGGGGGCCTGGTGCCGGCCTTTGAGCTGATGCACATGAACAGCGCCATCCGCAGCATGATCCGGGACAGCAAGAACCACCAGATCGACAGCGTCATCCAGACCTCCGCCAACGAGGGGATGTTCTCCATGGACCAGAGCATCCTGAAGCTGTGGCAGGAGGGGCGTATTGCCCCGGAGACGGCGGTGGACTATGCCGATAACCCGGAGCAGATGCGGCGGCGTATGAAATAAGAATATAGATTTGGAGCAGTTTGTCGGGACTGAGATGCAAAAATGTATCTCGGTCCCGGCTTTTCTATCTGGCGTAAAGAAAAAGTAAAATTTGGGGAAATGCAATAATTTTGAAGGTGCAATGGCAATATGTACCCACTTTTGTAACCATGGCGGTGTATAATGACTGCAGTCAAGGGCAAAACGTGTCTGGCACCCGGGGATGCGTCAAATTTCAAAAGCGGATATCCGCTTTTCTTTTCTGCTATGCAGAAAAGAAAGACCTTTCCCAACCGGTGCGGGGAGTCACGCAGAAGCAATGTAAAAGCAAACCGCCTGAAAGGGCGGGACGCAAAGCCAGGGGGCTAAGGCGGAAACGCTAAGCCGGCCCAGCCGCCATCGCTTCCGATCTCAAAATCAAAAGAAAAGGAGAACGGAAAATGGCAAAGAAGCTGAAAAGAGTATTTGCAATGGTTCTGGCGCTGAGCATGGCAATGGGCCTGCTGAGTGTCACAGCCTTTGCAGAGGACGAGGAGACTGCTCCAGAGGGGCATGTACACAGTGCTGCCTGCGGCTATGTGGAGGCGGTGGAGGGGCAACCCTGCCAGCACACCCACGATGAGACTTGCGGCTATGTGGCCCCTACGGAGGAGGTCCCCTGCTCCTGCACGGATGAAGATGAAGATGGAGTGATCGACCATGTGGAGGGCTGTGGCTATGTGCCTGCGAATCCCGGCCAGCCCTGCCGGCATGTCCATGACGAGACCTGCGGCTATGTGGAAGCGGTGGAGGGGCATCCCTGCTCTGTGGAGACCGCTGTCGCGGCGATCGATGCTCTGCCGGAGAGCATCTCTGCTGGCGATGCAGATGTGATCGCTGCTGCCCGGGCTGCCTATGAGGCGGTGGACGCCTCCATTCGGGGCGATGTGAGCAATTATGACGTTTTGACGGCGGCAGAGAAGGCTTTAGCTTTGGCCCAGGCAGCGGATGCCGACGCGCTGCTGGCCCAGGTCCCTGAGGATTTGACCAGTGATCTGGCAGCTGTGTATGCGGCCTATCAGG
This sequence comes from uncultured Oscillospiraceae bacterium, assembly GCA_902478785.1. Lineage (GTDB taxonomy): Bacteria > Bacillota > Clostridia > Oscillospirales > Oscillospiraceae > Oscillibacter. The sequence goes on along the minus strand of CABSMJ010000030.1, from coordinate 4,865 downwards.
CAGTAACCGCGCTGAGCGCGGAGGCCCAGGCGGCCCTTGTCAACACGGAACAGCTGGCTGCGGTGCAAAGCTTCATGGAGGGCAAAGACCTGTTCAGCGCCTTCAAGACCGGAACCGATGCCGGCGTTTGGGTGACCTACGACACGACCGTGTATGTCAGCGCGGCCGCCGGCAGCCTAAGCAATCCCGCCGCATTTCTTTTTGTACAGGGAACAAGTAGTCTGGACAGTCTTGCAGCAAAGCTCCCCAGCGGTACTACGCTGGCCGGGGCCTTTGAGATGAACAGCAGTGAATTGACCAAGGCGGCCAAAAAATTGGAGGATGGTCAGGAGATCACGATTGTATTCCGCTCGGCGCTCACGGAGTCCCTGGGAAACTTCGGTGTCTACTTCATCCCCAACACATCTTCTGCTAAAGCGTCTGAGATCCAGGAAGTGGAGCTGCAAAACGGCAGCCTTGTGATCCATCTGAACAACCAGAACTATAAGAGCCTTTCCTATATCGGCATTACCCGCAGCATTGAGTATACGTCTGATTATACCACGCCCTCTACGGCTGCCCACAGCTATGTCCCGGCAACCCATGCGGTTTCCAGCGAAGGCATCGTGTATTCCTATGCCCGGGAAGATAATGCCAATGTCATTACGGTCACCATTCCTCAGGACTACACAGCGGATACGGTAAATGTTCGTGTGGAGGCTATTCGGAAGGTTTTCGGCGAGCTGGCCGTTGGCTTCACGGAGAATGATCAGACGGTTTCCGAAGATGGTACGCCTGCCATTGGGAAAGACGATCTGCTCCAGCCTGGACAGAATATCAAATTCCGCGTGGAGCTGGTGAATCTGTCTGGCAATGAGTACAGATATGTTGCGGATTCCATGTGGATGGAGACTGCACTGTGCGAGGACTATTCTGGATATACGGATGAGAAGAGCCAGTATCCCACATTCAATCAGTCTGAGCAGACCTATGTTGTGTACCGTACCTGGAACTCGGCCATGCTTGCTCTGCTGGATACCAGTATGTGCTTGGATGACGCCACCGTCAATGCCGCCCTGCAGGCTCTTTATGGAAATGAGGAAGGCATTGAGGTCAATCTGCCCCACTATTATCTGGACTATTACAACTTCAAGTACAATACCCAGGCTCAGTCCCTGGACCAGCTCTCTGATATGGCGCTGTTTGATATCTTTGACGGTTATAAGGATACTGCCGCAGACGGGTCGGCGACGAAGGAGACTTTGCCGGAACTCAATACGCTGGCATATAACTTCTTCTACAATCACGCCCTGCGCATGGACGGGAATTTCCGCCTCAGCGATTATGCTGGCAGCGCCGGTGCGGTCATGTCCGGGAATTCCGATACTCTGGAGAGTGCGGCGGCTAAGGCGTGGAGCGGTTTGGATGCAAGCACTGCGGCACCTGCAGTGATGGAGGTGAATGCTGCGGTGGCGGGCTTCCTTGGGAATGCCTATATGAGCTATCCCGTTGCCTGTGATGTGGGATTCACTCTGGAAGTGGTACCTGATGAGCCTGTGGTGATTCCGCCTGATACCCCCGATCCCACTCCCGACCCTGATCCCGAGGACCCCACTGATATCCCCGACGAGAATGTGCCTGAAGGCGAGCTGCCTGAGGAACCCGGCGAGGAGATCCCCGACGAGGAGATCCCCGACGAGAACGTGCCTGAGGGCGAACTGCCTGAGGAGATCCCCGATGAGGATGTACCTCAGGGCGAAGCTCCCAAGACCGGCGATGTGAGCTTGCTGTATGCGGCCTTGGCCGGTGTGTCTGGTTTGGGTCTGGCGGGTACCTGCCTGCTGGGCGGCAAGAAACGCCGTGAGGATTGATTCACTCCCGTGTAGTGCTCTACAATGATTTCATGGAGGACGCCCCGGCTTATGCCGGGGCGTCTTTTTCTCGAAACTGAGACGGGGTGTGCTTTACAAAGTAAGTACCCATAGATATAATGGAAACAAATCTCAGCAAAAAGGTTGGTGAGAAACTTGCCCAAAAAGGTACGGCGAATTTTGATGATCGTGCTGGCTGTGATCTTTTTGAGCAGCGCCGGCGTAGTCATTTATCAGCTGTTTCAGTATCGGGAAGGGGACGAGGCCTACGCTGAGGCGGAGGAGTTGGTTCAGCTGCCGGAGCTGCCGGAACCGGAGGAACTGCCGGAGCCGGAGTCCTCAGAGGAGCCTGCGGAGGTTTATGTGGACCCCTATGCCGATGCCCTGCGGAATATGGATTTCAGCGCCCTGCAGGAGGTCAATGACGATGTGCTGGGCTGGATCCTCATTCCCTGGACCAAGATCTCCTATCCGGTGGTCCAAGGCAGCGACAACTCCTATTATTTGAACCACACCTGGCGCAACACCAGCAGCAGCGTGGGCGCTATTTTCATGGATTACCGCTGTTCCCAGGATCTGAACGATTTCAACACCATCCTCTATGGCCATCGGATGAACAACGGCTCCATGTTTGCCGGGCTGAAATACTATAAGCAAAAGAGCTATTACCGGGAGCATCCTGTGATCTATCTCACCACGGACCGGGGTAGCTTTCAGTATGAGATCTTCTCCGTCTACGAGGGTAGCCCCAGCGGTGAGAGCTACCGCCTGGGCCTGAGGAGTACGGCCAGCAAGCAGGCGTTTCTGGACGCTGCGGTGGAGGCCTCCCTCTACGATACAGGGGTGACGCCCACGGTCAACGACTACATCTTGACCCTGTCTACCTGTACGGGAAACGGACACAGCAAGCGCCTGATCGTCCACGCGGTGCGGCGGGGCTATGCCGCTTCGGATCAGGCGGAGGAGACGCAGACGACTACGCCTGCTGCACCGGAGGAAGAGGCGGAGACGGAGCCGGAAACCGCACCGGCCACTACACCGGAAACTGTCCCGGAGAGCCAGGTGCCGGTTTCCACTGCGCCGGAGACGGAACCCTCCGTCCAAACCCCGGAGGCAGAGACTGCGGCTCCACCCTCGGGGGAGGAACCTACCCAGCAGGAGGCGACTTCCCCGGAAACGGAGAGCGCAGAGACTCAGAGTCCGGAAGCAGAAAACGTCTCCTAGCGATACGCTTATCATCCTGACAGAAAAGGCGGCGTCCCATATGGGACGCCGCCTTTTTGTGCCTTTTTGCAAGAAATTGTCGAAAAGCGACAAAAGAAATAATGCGTTACAGGAAAAATTTTGCTTTTTTGAACGAGAGATCACAATATGTACCCGGTTTTGTAACTGGTCAGTCGTATAATACAGACAAGTCAAGGAAAAGAGACTGTTTTCCGAAAGCGGATATCCGCGTTTCTTTCCCGCGGGAGCGGGAAAGAAACGGGAAAGAAAGACTTTTCCAGCCGGGCGCGGGGAGCCGCGCGAAGCGGAATGAAAAGGGCAAACCGCCCGAAAGGACGGGACGCAAAGCCAGGGGGCTAAGGCGGGAACGCTAGGCCAGCCCGGCCGCCATCGCTTCCAATCTCAAAATCCAAAAAAGGAGACGGGAGAAATGGCAACGAAGAGGAAGAAAGTATTTGCCCTGGCCTTGGCGCTGAGCATGGCTTTAAGCCTGATGAGCGTCACAGCCTTTGCAGATGAGGAGGGGACTGGCGGAACCATCACGGTGAAAGCCGGAGAAAGTACGGCGCTCACAGGATATGCCATATCAAGCGGCAGTACAGTGCTGGAAAACGAGAGATGGGTATCCGGGGATCTGGATATTGCCACCGTACAGGTTGAGAACGGTACTGTGACTGTGACTGGTGTGAGTGCCGGTACCACCACGATCACCCACTACTATGACGCACTTAGTACGTTGGAACCTCCTGTAACGAATCCTGGTGAAGATGACGAAGAAGACTCAACGGAGCCTGAGGGTGGTGTGACGGAGCCTGAGGGCGGTGTGACAAAGCCTGAGGGTGGTGTGACGGAGCCTGAGGGCGGTGTGACGAAGCCTGAGGGCGGTGTGACGGAGCCTGAGGGCGGTGTGACGGAGCCTGAGGGTGGTGTGACGGAGCCTGAGGGCGGTGTGACGAAGCCTGAGAGCACTGTGACCGAGCCCGAGGGGACCGTGACCAATCCCGAGGGGACTGTGACCAATCCCGAGGCCGTGACCGACTCCGAGGGAACTGCAGAGACACAACTGCTTTTGTATGAGGAAGGACCTGATGAACAGCTTTCTGAAAGCTGGACTGTGATCGTAACAGCCCAGGAAACGCCTGAGCCTCCTGAAGAAGAGCAACCTGATTTTGGCGAGCTGACCGACAGCGGTGAAGGCTGGGAGTGGTACGGCGAGACAGGTACCCTGGTGCTGACCAAGGATACGGGCGATTATGACGGCAGCGGCACTACAGTATATCCCTGGCGGGCGTATATTGCGGAGATGGTCTCCCTTTACGCCAAGGACATCACCGTGGGCAAATATGCGTTTTACGCGATGTCCGGCCGTACGTTCTCCAAACTGGAATGTGTCACCTTTGAAGGGTGCGTGCTGTCTGAATTCGCGTTTAACGGCGGTAGCTACTCCTATCTAAGCCCCGAACTCACCACTATCACGCTCAGGGATTGTACGCTGGAGAAAGGCTGCATCAAGAATACAAAAAATCTCTCCACCCTGGTCATTGAGAACTGCGGCGATATTCCGGCGTGGACTTTCCAGAACCTGAACGCACCCGCTCTGGACCTCACCATTACCGGAAGCGGCACCATTGGCGGCGGTGCGTTTTCGGACACTGAATTCAGCAGCGTGACCATTACCGGTGGGAAGCTGGAGATGTACGAAGAGGAATACCAGGGAGACATCTACTATATCCCTGCTATTACAATAAATTTGGACAGGAAAGCCGGACAGCCAGTCCGGCTTTCTCTCCA
>CABSMJ010000029.1 GCA_902478785.1 uncultured Oscillospiraceae bacterium | reverse complement strand
GGCATGACCCGTTTTGGGGGGTAAAACGGGCAATAGCGCAGGATTTTTTCTTTTGCTAAAATAAGAAATATCCAAAAGAAAGGACGGGGGCCATGGTCCCTGTCCGGTATGGGTTCTCATACTGGAGAACACCTTCTAAAGGAGGAGCCGGCAAGCCATGAAGAAAGCACCCTTATTTGAGATCTCCGTCACCAGCGTGGAGCACGGAGAGTGGCAGGGCACAGTGACCTTTCCCGCCTCCGGGGAGCAGCTGCCCTTTGGGAGCTTGCTGGAGCTGATGAAGGTCGTAAGGCGGGGCATGTCCCAGCCTGATCGGAAAGGAGATTGAGAGATGAAGAAAAAAGGATTGGCGGTGCTGCTGTGCCTGTGCATGGTGGTATCCCTGCTGCCCGTTACGGCGCTGGCCGCTGGACAATGGACCTACTATCCGAAAAGTGACGAGGAGCACAGGCTCTCCGGTTATATTAAGCAGGGAGACCTCCAGGTGGGCGTAATGTCAGAAAAAGAGGCCGATACCGGAGACAAAAGCCTCTATAACCTGGTCATCGATGGGAATGGAGATAATATCCCTGCGGGTGTAACCGAAGTGGATCTCACCGGTACCATACAGGATGAATCGGGAAAGTCGTACGTCATCACCGAATTGGCCAGTGCGATAGTCAAAGATCAGATCACGTCCATCACCCTGCCGGGCACGGTAAAGCGCATCAAGTACAACGCGTGTCTTAACGCCGCTTTGACCTCCATCAATTTCCCCTCCAATCTGGAGTCGATCGGGTATGGTGCGTTCAGCGGCTCCGCTCTGACGGCGGCGGATCTGTCGCAGACGCAGATCACCACCCTGGAAAGCTCTACATTCTACAAATGCTATTCCCTTGCCTCCGTCCAATTGCCCAGTACGCTCACAACCATTGAAGACATTGCTTTCTGCGGATGCAGCGGCCTTACGGAGCTCACTCTTCCCCAGAGTGTCTCCCAGATTAAGAGGATGGCTTTTTCTGGCTCCGGCTTGAAAACACTGACCGTTCAGGCGACGACTCCGCCGGCTTTGCAGGATGCAGATGCTCTGAATTGTCCGCAGCTTGAGACGATTTTTGTCCCCGAGGAAAGTGTGCAGGACTATCGGACGGCGGAGGGCTGGAAAGACTACGCTGATAAGATCTGGGCCATCGGTTCGGATCCTGTGACCTATGGCCTGTCCGTTTCCTCTCCCGAAGTGGCCTTCGGCAGCTTTGTCTCGGGCAATGTGCCGGCAGCCCAGACGGTGACCATCACCAACACCGGCACCGGCACCGTGGAGGTCTCTTTGCCCAGCAGTGAAAATTTCGACATCACCGCCGGGACGGACTTTACCGGCAATACTGCCACCATCGCTGGTGGAAAAACTGCGTCCTTCACCATCCGGCCCAAGAACAGCGCTGTGGACAAAACGGTCTCGGAGACGATTACCATCCAGGGTACGCCCACTGACAGCGACTCCCCGGCCCGCCCCAGCGTCACGGTCACTGCCAGCTATCATGTGACCGCAAAGCTGACCTATACCATCAGCGCCGCTCCCGAAACGCTGAACTTTGACAGCTTCACCGCGGGCGATGCCCTGCCGGAAGCCCGGGAGGTGACCGTCACCAACACCGGCACCGGCACCGTGGAGGTCTCTCTGCCCAGCAGTGAGAAGTTCACCATCACTGCGGGAACGGGTTTCTCCAATGGAACGGCTACACTTGAAGCGAACGAAACAGCCACCTTCACCGTCCAGCCCAAGGACGTCTCTGCGGAAGGAACGGTCTCGGAGACGATTACCATCACCGGCACCTCTGTGGGGGCGACTCCCGCTGAGACACCCACTGCCTCTGTCACGGCCAGCTACACGGTGGCGTTCCCCAAGGTGACGGTGGGCGGCGTGGAGCTGAAAGCGGCTCCGGGCGGCGCGGTGGCCTACGCCCTGACCGATGAGACCGGCGCCGTGACCACGGAAGGCGTCTCCGCGTCTCAGTACAACATCAAGTGGGACGGCGAAACGCTGACCCTGAAAGGCGCCGCGATCGCTGTAACGGGCCAGCACGGCATTCAGTCTGACGAGGACCTGACCCTGGTGCTGGAGGATGCCAGCTCCATCCGAATGGATAAGCAAGAGGGGAGTACCGCATCTTATTCCGGCATCTATAATGCCGGGAAAAACCTGACCATCACCGGCACCGGCAGCCTGGACATTACCGCTGACAGCAGCGCCATCCGGGCAGCTGCGCTGACCGTCCGGGACGCCGCGCTCTCCCTCGTTTCCCAAAGCAGCAGCGGCATTTCCGCCGACAGTATGACGGTGGAGTCCGGCAGCGTCACCGCCCGGGGCCTGAGAAACGGAATCAGCGTCACCGGCGCTCTTTCCGTCAGCGCTGCGGCCTATTTGAACGCCTGCGGCGATGAAGCGGCGCTGGAGGTTGGCAGCATCACCATTGCCGGTACTCCGTATACGGAGGAAGTGGATAATCTCAAAGTCGTCATTGAAAACGGCATTCTCACCCAGACAGGCGTGCTGTATGTAAACGGCGTGGACATTCTGGAGGACGGCGCGGTGCTTCCCCAGGGCGTCTCCTACCAGCAGAGCACCAATACCCTCACTTTGACGGACGCTGCTATCCAAGAGTACGATCAAAAAGACAGAGGGTTCTTCGGGATTTACACCAACGGGGACCTGAACCTGGCGCTGGAGGGCAGCAACTCCATCAGCAGCCGCGCCATTACAGGGGATGCGGAAGTTTACGGCATCGCTGTTCAGGGCGCTCTGACCATCAGCGGCGCCGGCAGCCTGGAGATCGCCGGTGCATCCGGGCCGGAGGAAACCATCAACTACGGGATCATGACGCTGGATGGGTTTACGCTCCAAAGCGGCAGCGTGACCATTACCCTTGGCAGCTGTGAGGTCAATATGGGTCTTTACGGCGGCAAGGGCGTTCTGGTGGAAGGCGGCGCTCTCACGATCAAGCCTGCGGCAGTTCCCCAAACCACAGAGGTGAGCATGGGCATCATAGTGGAAGCCGGATCGGAAGAGCTGGATGGCAAAAGCGCCGTTCATATCACCGGAGGTACCGTCTCCGTTGAAGGAAACGAGCTTATCATACCTGCCGCTGATGTGAATGATTCCCTCAGCAACGGCATATCGGCTGCTTCCGTCCTTGTGGAGGGCGGCACCGTCACCGTCCGGAGCGGCGACATTACGGTGGAGGGCACCGGCGCCGAAGCCGGTCGAACTGCCGCGGTGATCAGTACCGGTATCGGAACAGGACAGCTTGTGATCAAGGGCGGCACCGTCACGGCTCAGTGCGGGCAGATCACCTGTGCCGATGATAACATTGAGATCGTCCAGGGGGCTCTCTACTTTGATCATGCCGAAGACGGCTATGAGGCCGAAAAGATGCTCACCGTCTCGCCCAAGGCCCCCGGCGCGATCGCGGTGAAGCTGGGAGCGGACGAAGCCGGTGCGGCGGAGATCGAGGACTCTCCCTTTACCAGTGAAACGGTCCTCGGCTATGATGCTCTGAAGCAGGCTGCCTATTTCCGCAGTGAGGTCGTTGCGCCTCTGACCCTGACGGCGGACAAGGCTTCCCTCACTGGCGGCGGCACCGTCAAGCTGACGGTGGGCGGCCCGCTGGTCTCCAACACTGATGAAAGTGCTAAGCTGACCGTGACCTGCTCCGACAGCTCTGTCACGGTCACCGGCGGACCGGACGTCTGGACGGCCTCGCTGCCCAATGCGGACAAGGACTATACCTTCACCGTTGCCTACACCAGCGATACCTATCCCGACGGCATCACCGCCCAGTGCGCCGTCCATACGACGTATCAAAGCCAGGGCGGCGGTGGCGGAGGTGGATCTTCTTCCGGCGGCACGACGGAGACCATTAAGAATCCCGACGGCAGCACCACTACCACGGTGACCAAGCCCGACGGCTCCACCGTTGAGACCACCAAGAATCCCGACGGCTCCCAGCAGGTGGTGGAGAAGGATAAGGACGGCACCGTCACCACGACCACTACCGACAAGACGGGCAACAAGACCGAGACTGTGGAAAAGACTGACGGTACGTCTCAGACCACCGTCACCAACAAAGACGGCTCCGGTTCCGTCACCTCTGTGGCGGAGAGCGGCCAGGTGGAGACGGAAGTGAAGCTGCCTGCCGCTGTGGTCGGCGGCGCTGCGGAAAAGGAAGAAGCTGTGGCTCTCCCTATGCCCAACGTGCCTGTCACCAGTGACAGAGAAAATGCCCCCACCGTCACCGTGGATCTGCCGTCCGGCACCTCCGCCAAGGTGGAGATTCCTGTGAAGGGCGTAACTGCCGGCACCGTGGCGGTGCTGGTGAAGGCCGATGGCACCCAGGAGGTCCTCAAGGACAGCCTCGCCACGGAAAAGGGCATCACGGTCACCCTCTCTGACGGCGACACGGTCAAGATCGTGGACAATGCCAAGACCTTTGCCGATGTGAGCGATGGCTATTGGGCGGCGGATGCCATCGACTTTACCACAAGCCGGGAAATCTTTGCCGGCACCAGCGATACCACCTTTGCCCCTGGTGGCACCATGACCCGGGCCATGATCTGGACGGTTCTGGCACGGTATGAGGGCACAGACACTACCGCCACTGACGGCCAGAACTGGTACACCCCCGGCCGGAGCTGGGCCATGGAGACGGGCGTCTCCGACGGCTCCGACCCCAACGGCACCATAACCCGGGAGCAGTTGGCCGCCATGCTCTACCGTTACGCCGTGTCTAGTGGCGTGGATGTCAGCGTGGGTGAGAATACTAACATTCTTTCCTATTCCGATGCGTCCAAGGTCAGTGAGTATGCCATTGCTGCTATGCAGTGGGCCTGCGGAGCGGGCATCATCACAGGCACCACCGGTGACACCTTGGATCCCAATGGCCCCGCCACCCGGGCCCAGACAGCGGTGATCTTCCAGCGTTTCTGCCAGGCTATTGCACAGTGATAGGCAGGACATTATAACTCCACACAGAAGCCCCCGACGTCAGAATGGACGCCGGGGGCTTTTTTGAAGCGACATGTCTACCCAGATTCAAACTCGATACGCTGTTAGTGAAAAAGAGCGGTGTACGCAGCGGCCCCTTGTTTGGCTGTGTGAGAGGGTGTGTAGGGCTGCGACGAGTGGAGAGCATCCGTGGGTACCGGAAAGGTGCGGCGGGTGTAGTTGACGGGTTTTTAAGGGCTGAATTAGGCGATTTTAGCCTGTTGAAAATAAGGGGAGGTGGTCACAAAGTGCCTGTTTCCCGGTTGTATCGTGCAGCATAGGGCTTTCCATACCTTGGAAGGTCTTTTCTCTGGATTTAAACTGACGCTGGGAATTGTAGTAGAGCTAGCGCCCTCCTACTCTTTCGACGACGCGGAAGAGAAACGGGCCTGTGAGACTCTCTGACAAAGGAGGGACGAGTGATGGCCAAGAAACGAGCCAACGTGGGAAAGAAACATCCGTAAGCGGAAGGATGGGCGCCGGGAAGGGCGGTACACCGCTGGGTACGACCAGAACGGCAAACGGATGCTGGGCAAGGACCCGGGCGGAAGTCAAGGGCAAGCTGGCCGTGACTGTTGCGCAAAGCCAGCAGTTGGATGTCTCACGCTCTGGAAAGTACACCGTGGCAAAATGGCTGCGGTTGTGGTTCGATCTGTACACCAAGCCTATCATCCGCCCCTCCACGGCGGGGTATTACCACCGGGTCAAGGAATACACCATCCCCACGGATCGGCCACGTCAAGCTGAACAAGGTCACCAGCCGGAAGATTCAGAAGCTCTACAAGGACCTGCTAGAGAATGGGTGGCTCCGGAAAAAGCGGAGGAAGAAACACCCCCGTCTCAGTGGCTCCACCGTGCGGGGCGTCCACATCATGCTCCATAACACCCTGGACCGGGCGGTAGAGGAACGGCTGCTGATCCGCAATCTCGCTGACAACCGCGTGGTACCGAAGGTCCAACACCAGGAGATGAAGACACTGCAGCCAGAAGACCTAAAAGCCTACTTGGGGTGCAACAAAACGGCGGAACGCCCTGGCTATGTCCTATCTGGAGTTGGTCAGCGGCTTCCGCAAGGGAGAATTGGTGGGGAGAACCTGGACATGAAGCAACGAACCATCTCTGTCAGCAAACAGGCCGCGAAGGACAACAAGCTGATCGTTGCCCGCCCCAAGACAGAGAATTCCATCCGGCAGATACCCATTCCCCAGGAAGTTGTGGAGCTAGTGGGGTGACTCGAACACCTGACCTGCTGATTACGAAACCCATTCCGGCCTCAAGCCATTGCAGCACAAGGGTTTCAAGGCGTTTTTCGCCAAAAATCAGCAGGTCAGGAAACTTTTTTGGAATACCGCCCCCAAATGATTTCTCGCACCGCTCCACAATATGAGGTGCGGTGTGGGTCAGGCTTCTAAAGGGCTCTTTTCAGCCAATGGAAGCCGAATGTAAAAGCAGACGCCGCCCTTCCGGTTTTCCGCAGAGCAGTCCCCGCCGTGAGCCAGTACGGTCGCCCGGACAATAGCGAGTCCTAGACCTGTTCCGCCGCTGTCTCTGCCGCGGGACTTGTCACCCCGGTAGAAGGGCTCAAAGAGATGAGGCAGGTCCTCCGCAGGCACAGCAGGTCCGTCGTTATATACGCTGAGGCTGACCTGTGCCCCATGACGTTCCAGACGGACCTGGATCCGGCCGCCCAGCGTACAGTGCCGCAGGGCGTTGGAGGCCAGATTTTCGATAGCCTCCTTCAACCGCATTCGATCCCCCCCTATCTGGATTTCCTGCAGCTCCAAGGCAAGTGTGATCTCTTTTTGCTCCAGTTGAAGGGTCAGCGGCGCCCAGACCTCCCGGACCAGGGCGGTCAGGTCCACCGTTTCCCGGTTCAGCGATGCGCCGGACTCCAGACGGCTCAGCTCCAGCAGTCGCCCCACCAGCTCCGCCATGTGGTCGCTTTCGTCCAGTACTACATCCAGGTACTGTTTCCGCTTTTCCGGGGCGATGTCCTCCTGCAAAGCCTCGGCATGGGTGCGCAGGATGGCCAGGGGCGTTTTCAGCTCGTGGGCCGCCGCCCGGGTGAAAGCACGCTCCCGGGCAATGGCCTCCCGCTGCTTTTTGTCCGTGTGCAGAGCCATGGCGATGGCCGCCAGCAGCGTGATCAGAGCCGTGGGCCAGAGCGCCTCCGCCACCAGCCGCAGGGGACCGTAGGCATATGCAGAGGCCAGAATAGCACTGTCACTGATGGCACCACACTGACTGCCGTCAGAACTGGAGAAAGACGAATTCAGACTAGGTGGGTGCCCAGCCAGCAAGCCATTCAGATTCTCTTCCGCCTCCTGCCACCGGCGCAGCATCTCCTCCGGTGAAGCGCTCCGACCGACCAATGCGGATGAAAGCTGCACATTGTCAAAGCGGAGCGTGGTCAGTTCCTTGCCTGCAAAAAAATCACTGCTACTGTCCACCAGAGTAAGCTCCCGATCGGCATAGACATAGGTGATGGATTTGGGATAAACCGTCTTTTGGTTCTGATCTGCTACACCTACTACTTCACAATAACGCGCCTCCGTTTCGCGCTCCGGTACCAGTTCACCGATGCTTCCGTAAAACGTCTGCAAACCGGTGTTCTCCCGCAGCAGCTTGGCCAAAGCCAGCTGTTCCTCCTGGGTCAGCACCGGGTCCAGGAGAAAAAACCAGTCGTAGACCCCGGTCCCCGGCAGGCTGGCGCACCCCTTTGCCATCTGGCTTTGTGCCAGTTCCTGGCCGTCGGCGTCATAGAAACGAAACAGGGCGATGCCGTTATATTCATACAACTCGCTGCCCAAGTACCATGTAAGGATCACGGGCTTTCGCTCTTGCGATGAACCTCCGGCCCAGATCTCCGTGTAGTCTGCCGCTGCCCGCCGATAGGCATTCTCCATGGCGCGCCGTGCGCTGATATCCTGGTTCTCTGCGTTCAGCTTCCCCAAAATGCACACCATCACGGCCCAAAGGACCAGAAACAGGGGCAGCGTCCCTTTCCAAAGCCGCTTCAAACGCTTCACGGTCACCCCTCCTCCAGCCGGTATCCGGCCTTGAATACAGTCCTGATCTGCCTGCCTGCCGGGCCCAGGGCGGCCCGAAGACTGCGGATGCGGACGTCCACGGTTCGGTCGTCCCCCTCGAAATCGATGCCCCACACCTTGTCCAGCAACTGTGCCCGGGAGAGGACCTGGCCGCGGTTACGCAAAAGGCACACCAGCAGGTCATACTCTCTGGGAGAGAGCTTCACCGCCTGTCCCGCCGCCGTGCAGGTATGGCTGGCAGTGTCTAAAGAGATGGCACCGCAGGTGAGCGCGCCAGTCTCGCTCCCGCCCCGGCTGCGGCGGATCAGAGCTCGGGTCTTGGCCAGAAGCACCGCCAGGGAGAAGGGCTTGGTCACGTAGTCGTCACAGCCCAGGGCGTAGCCCCGGAGCATATCCTCCTCGTTGCCCAGTGCGGTGAGAAACAGGATCGGCACCTGGCTGTCCCGGCGCACTGCTGCGCAGACCTGGAAGCCATCCAGATTGGGCATGAAGATATCCAGCAGGATCGCGTCGTAGTCGTGATCCCGCAGCAGGTCCAGCGCCTCCTCTCCGTCCCGGGCCAGATCGCACGCCAAGCCGTGGGCGGAAAAATAGTCTCGGACAATGTCGCGGATACGCGCCTCGTCCTCTACGATCAACACCGTTTCCATGGCCCCCCTCCTCTCTTCACCACAAAAGTACCACAGAATTGTGTCGGAATTATGTTTATACCCCATTATAAACCGGCGGCGACAGTGGGGCAATGGAAACCACCGGGAGGCATGAGCCTGACCCTAGGGGCAAAATGCTCAAAATCTGCGCCACAGTAAAGAGGATGGGGAGGTTCAGAGGATAGGAAACATGTGGGGGTGTTTTGGCAACAAGTGCTGAAGCTCGGGAGCAAATCGGCCAATTCTTGCGGCCTGTGCGGGACTGTGTGGGGGCTTGGGGGAGAGGGAATAGCATCTGTGGACACTGAGGAGACTGTGGGCCGTGTGCGGCCTGTGTGAACAAATCTGAAGGCAGTTTAGCGGGCAAAATCCCCCAATTTCGGCTTACCGAAAAAAGTGCTAGATAAAGGGAGGCGGTCGCAAAGTGCCCACCTCCCGGTCACAGCGGCCCGCAACGCGGGCCGTGTCAACTAGCTATTCCACGCAAGTCAGGGTATTGTGTGTCGCTGAATAGAGGAGGCGATACACGATGAAGGATTACATAATGGCCCTGCACCAGAGGTTCTGCAAGGAACCGGAGTGTCGGGAAGTCAGGAAGGAGCTGGAGGCGGTTCATCAGGACCTCTACCAAGTGCTGGACCGGCGAGGGCAGGAGCAGCTGCTGAAGCTGGTGGACCTGGAGAATGAACTGCAAGAAGAGATCTCCCTGGAAAGTTTCCTCTCTGGATTTAAGCTCGCCCTGGGCATCGCGGCGGAGTTGGCTCTCCCATACTCCTTTGATGATGACGAGGAGCAGCGCGCCTGCGAAGCCCTCCGGCGAAGGAGGAGTGAGTGATGGCCAAGAAGCGGACTAGCGGCGAGGGAAACATCAGGAATCGAAAGGACGGCCGCTAGGAAGGGTGCTACACTGCCGGGTATGACCAAGACGGAAAACGAATTATCAAGAACGCACTGGGCAGAACCCAGGCGGAGGTCAAGGGCAAGCTGTCCGTGGCCATTGCGGAAGGTCAGCAACTGGACGTCTCTTGCTCTGGAGAATACACGGGTAGCAGAGTGGCTGCGGCTGTGGTTCGAGCTGTACGCCAAGCCCAATATCCGGTCATCCACAGCAGGCTACTACCGCCGGGCCATGGAAGAGTATACCATCCCCCGGATGGGAACCACCAAGCTCAACAAGCTCACCAGTCGGGAGATCCAGAAGCTCTACAAGGACCTGCTGGAAAATGGGCGGACGCGGGTCGCGGTGTGGGTCAAATTTTTCCGCCATCTGAAAGTAAGAATTTTTTACATAGCAAAACGCCCCGAAAACAATCGTTTTCGGGGCGTTTTGTGGAGCTAGTGGGGTGACTCGAACACCTGACCTGCTGATTACGAAACCCGTTCCGGCGTCAAGCTGTTGTGGGACAATGCTTTAAGCGCATTTTTTATCAAAAATCAGCAGGTCAGGAAACTTTTTCAGAGTGCCGCTCCCACATAATTTCTCGCAACTCTCCACAATGTGGGTCGCAGTGTGGGTCTGGCTTTTCAATCACCCAAAAGCTCAAAATTTGCACCACAGTAAAGGATATATGGGACTATGAAGAAGCCTCCAGGAGAGCTGAAACCCCGAAGCAAATCACCCTCCCTTTAAATCGGGATGCAGACCACCAGTTCGAACCGCCCGGCTTTCACGCCGGCCTCCAGCGTGCCGCCGTATCGCGCCGCGATCTCCCGCATACCGGGAAGCCCCAAACCGTGGGCGGTCTTGTCCGCCTTGGTGGTAGCAAGGTCCGGCGCCACCGCTCCTCCCAGGGCGTTTTCCACCCGCAGCATGAAAAGGCCTTTCTGGACCCGGCATCGGACGGAGACGGTCTTGTCCTCCGCCCGGACCGCCGCCTCCATGGCGTTATCCAGGGCGTTGCCCAACAGGGCCGTCAGGTCCAGATCGGACAGTGGCAACTGTTCCGGCAGCGCCACAGCAAAGTCCGGGGTGAGGCCGACCTGCCGCATGGCCTCCGCCTTGGCAGTCAGGACTGCGTTGGCAGTGTCGTTTTCGCAGATCCGCCGGGCGCCGCTCAGGGCTGGGGAGCCGGAGAGTTCTTCCAGATAGGAAAGCGCCCCTGCCGTATCTCCCTGCTCCAGCCGTCCCTGGACCACGGTCAGGTGGTTCCGGAGGTCGTGGCGCAGCGTCCGCACCTGGCGTTCCTGCTGCCGCAGGCCCTGATAGTAGACCTCCCGCACCGAGGCTAGCTGGCTGGCCTGTTCCAATCTCTCATGGTCCGAGAGTACCAGCACCGCCCGCAGCAGCATGATGGAGGTCAGCAACACAAAAGGCAGCACCACCAGCCCCAGATTCATGGCCTGGGTATAGGCCGCCGGAGAGTCGTACTTGGTATATGTCAGCAGCACCACCGCCGTCAGGGCGCAAAAGGGCATGATGGAAAGGCCCAGCATCAGCCGCCACAGCCGGGGAGACAAGGTCACCGGTTCCGCCGGCAGACGGCGGCGCAGGAAGAGATACAGTCCCCCGAACACCACCGGCCGGGCCAGCCGGGTCAGGACATCATAGTTGTCCAGGTTTCCCAGGTAGGTGTCCAGTAGGGCGCACACCGACATCACCAGGCAGAAAAACACCAGACACATAGTGAGCCTTCCTGTCCGGTTTCCCTGCGTGCACAGAAAAAACACCGCCAAAAAAACAGGCAGCGTATAGAGCAGGTTGGGGTCCCCTACCCAGATTACCATACTGCTGCTGCCTGCAAACAAAAGCAGCAGTATGGCCCGCCACCACCATTTCTTCCGCAGGGAAAGGAACGGCACGGTCAGCCGGAAGAGGACATACCCGTTGAACAGGGACAAAAGATACCATAGCCCGCTCTGCAGCAACTGCTGCAGGAATTCCGGGAATCGTTCTCCCATGGCCTATTCCTCCAGTTCTGCTCGGGTCAGGGCCAGCAGGGCATCGGCCAGACAGGAGCGGCTGATGGGCAGGCGGGTGCCGTCGGTCAGCACCGCCTCGCTGCCCTCCACCCGGTCCACTGCCGCCGCCCGGACCAGATACCGCTGGTGAAGGCGGACAAAGCCGCTCCCCACCTCCGCCGCCACGGCATCCAGCTTGCCGTAAAAGGTGTACTCCCGCCCCGCCGTGACGCACTTCACCTGCCGCCGGTCGGAGACGAAGTATAAAATATTGCCCATGGGGATGCGGTAGTGGGTGTCGCCGCTGCGGCACACATAGGCCCGGCCCAGCTCCCGGTACAGCGCCGCCTGGGCCCGGTCCAGCACCTCTTCCAGCTGTTCCATCTTGGGCGGCTTCATCAGATATCCCAGGGCGCCTACGCTGTACCCGTCAAAGACGTGGTCGGCATAGCCGGTGACGAACACCAGCTGAAGCCCGCTGTCCGCCGTCCGAAGCCGCCGGGCGGTTTCCATACCGTCCAGCTCCCCCATTTCCATATCCAGAAACACCAGGTCCAGTTCCCCGGCATGATGCTCCAGCCAGCGGAGCAGCCCCTCACCGGAGGAGAACTCAAAAAACTGACTCTCTGTCCGCCGCCGCTCCAGCACCCGCTCCAGGGCGGAGCGGAGCACCAGCCGGGCGTCGTAAACATCATCGCAGATGCCGATACGCAGCATCCGTTTCCCTCCTTCTTCTTGGGCTCCGCTGTTTGGCGGGGCCTTTTTGCTGGCCTCACCGGCCCAGCGCTGGGGCTATTTTACCATGAATGCCTCGTTTCTCCAAACCAAAGTTGACAGTAAACACGCCGTTTATGACATTCCGGCAGCGGAATTTTCCAAACTTGACATCCTGCCTACCGGGAATGACGGCCCCGTTTGCGGCGGCCATCCCACTGCGGTAAGCTGGAATCAGCAAGGAGGGACACAACATGACCAACACCATCACCACGCCCCGTTCCAGAGTCTGGAGCGCTCTCACCACTCCGCCGGCGCTGCCGCAGGAGGAGCCACGGCTGAAAACCAATCTGGATACGGACCTTTTGAAACTCGTTGCCATCGTCTCCATGCTGATTGACCACATCGGCGGCGCTTTCTTCCCGGAGGTGGGTATTTTCCGCTGGGCGGGACGGCTGGCATTCCCCATTTTCTGCTATTGTCTGACGGTGGGATTGCTATACACCCGGAGTGTGAAGAAGTACCTGCTGCGGCTGGGGATCTTCGCCCTGGTAAGCCAGCCTTTCTACATTCTGGCCTTCCACCCGGTATCGGCGTTTTGGGAAAACCTGACCAACTGGAACATCTTCTTCACATTGTTCCTGAGCCTCCTGGCCATGGAGGGTCTCAAAGAGCGGAAGTGGTGGCTTTTTGCTCTGGCGTTCTTCGCTGTCAGCTGGTGGAACTTTGACTATTCCGGCACCGGCATTCAGCTGATGCTGATCTTCTATCTCTGCCGGAACCATCCCAAGGTAGGTGCAGCCCTCTATTGCCTGAGCTATCTCCCGGCCCTCTGGACCGGCTGGCCGGAAGATCCCCTGTGCCTGACGGTAGGCAGCGTGACCGTGGACTGGTCCATTTTCGCCATCCTGGCCGTGCCGCTTATCTTCCTGCCCCTGCGCTCCTGGCTGAAGATCAACAAGTGGTTTTTCTACGGTTTTTATCCCGCCCATCTGGCGCTCATCGCCCTGGTGCGGAATCTCGTGTGAATCCAGAAAGGAATGACCAATATGCTGACAGTGAAAGACCTGCGCAAATCCTATCAGGTGGGGAAAACCACCTATGAAGTGCTCAAGGGTGTGTCCCTGGAGGTAGACAAAGGGGAATTCGTGGCAGTGATGGGCCCCTCCGGGTCCGGCAAGACCACCCTTTTAAACTGCATCTCCTGCTACATCCCCTCGGACGCCGGCAGCATCCTGCTGGGTGACACGGAGCTGGCCCGGCTGGATGAAGATGCCCTGGCCCAGGTGCGCAACCGGCAGCTGGGCTTCGTGTTCCAGGACTTTTTGCTGTTGGACGGCCTGACGGTCCGGGAGAACATCCTGCTGCCGGCCATCATCAGCGGCACCGTCTCCGCCATGACGGAGGCCCGGGCGGACCAGCTGTGCGACGTGTTCGGCATCTCCGCCATCCGGGACAAATACCCGGCGGAGATCTCCGGCGGCGAGAAGCAGCGCACCGCCGTGGCCCGTGCCCTCATCAACCATCCCCTGCTGATCCTGGCTGACGAGCCCACGGGAAACTTGGATTCCAAGTCCTCACGGGCGGTGATCCGCTCCTTTGAGCAGGCCAAATCCGCTCTGGAGGCCACCATCTTCATGGTGACCCACGACTCCTTCGCCGCCTCCTTCTGCGACCGGGTGGTGATTCTCCGGGACGGCGTGGTATGGCGGACGCTGGAGAAGGGAGCCCTGGAGCGGAGCACCTTCCAGGATCATCTGTTGGACGCCATCCGGGACATGGGCAAGGAGTGAGACCATGAAGACATTTACTCAGGTGTACGCCGCCCTGCGGCGGAAAAACAAGGGACAGTACGCCCTACTCACTGGCTGCTGCTTTTTCTCCGTGCTGCTGATTACCGCCTACGCCTGCATGATGCGCTCTCCCACCATCCTCTCGGTGCTGCCGGAGGGCGGCGACAGCCGCAAGCAGGTGATGATGGTATTCGTTCTGGCGGTCATCGGCTGCGCTGTGTTCACCACTTATGCTGCCGGACTGTTCTTTCGGCAAAAATCCCGGGAGATCGGGGTCTTCCTGGCCCTGGGCGCCTCCCGCCGCCAACTGCAGGCCGAATTGGGCAAGGAATTGGCTCTGATCTCCCTGTGCTCCTGCACCGCCGGGGCTATTTTAGGCGGCCCTCTGGCCTGGGGAATATGGCAGCTGTTCCGCCTCTTTCTGGTGGATTCCCAGGAGATGGTCCTCACCTTTGACCCGGAGGCCTATCTCCTGTCCCTGGTCTTTGCCGCCTATGTGGTGGTGATGCTGTTCCTGTTGGGAGGCCGTGCCGTTCGCCGCACCAATATCATCGACATCGTCCAGGAGTCCCATACCTCTGAGCCCATTCGGGAAGTCAAGCAGTGGTATGGTCCGGTTGGCATTGTCCTGGTGGTCATCGGCGCCCTGGCAGGGTATCTGATGCCCTCCTTCTTCGTCCGTGTTCTCCATTGGTATGCCCCTTCTGTAGTAACCGCTGTCTTTTATCTGCCAGCCCTAATAGGCATATACATGATGCTGCTCCATACGGTAGTGAACGGATGGCGCAAGCGCCACAAATACCGGGACATCATCGCCACGTCGATGATGAAATTCCAGGGCCGCCAGACCGTACGGAACATGATGGTCATGACGCTGCTCATCGCCGGGGCCTATTTTGCTGCCTTTTACGCCCCCATGCTCTCCACCAACTCTGCGTATAGTTTTGCAAGCCGCCCGGTGGATTTTGAGTACCACTGGCGGAATGACCAGAAACTACCGGAGCAGGCCGAGGTGGAGGCTCTGGCAGAGGAGTATGGTGTGGACATCACCTTCTGGCAGCAGGTGGAAGCCGCCACCCTAGGCGGGGACGGGTACGTTGAGATCGAACAGGACAACGGAGCCCTGGGCACCACCTACACCACGGAGTACCGGGAGGTGGCCTCCGGCGCCACCTTTTTCTCCGAGTCCGCCTGGAACACCCTGACTGGACAACATATTGATTTGGCTCCCGGCACCTGCGCCAATGTACTGGACGACGAGGGCGGCAGCGACTATCTCTCCGGCGGCGATGTGACCGTGGTCACCAACATGGTCACCGGAGAAAGCCTGCCTGTCACTCCGGCAGAGCCTCTGTGCTATACCATGCTGCTTGGATGCTATATTCTGGACGATGCCGACTACGCCGCCATCACCAATGGCCTGACCGACCTCTGGCGGGAGAGTTGGGTGTTCTTCAACGTGGCGGATGTGGACGCCAGCTACCCTTTTGCCAAGGCGCTTTTCAACGAGATCGTGGACTGCTCCGGGGATGAAGTGATGCAGCTGGACGCCTACGATCTGGTGAGCAAACTGCTGGCGGAGAAGGCCGGCGAGCCCTATGCCTTTGATCGGGAGAACCTGACCGCCCTCGGCTTCCCGGCCATGGAGCGAGAAGATCGGGACAGCACGGAGTTCCGTAGCTACTGGCTCTACATGCCCCAGTTCCGCATTCTGGATCAAAACGACTTTGTCACCACTATGGCGGTGTTCCTGATGCTGTTCATCTTCATCGCTCTGATCTGTTTCGCGGCGGTGATCGTCATTGCCTTCACCCGGTGCATGACCATCGCCCTCACCAGCGCCAGGGTCTACGACGACCTACGGCACCTAGGCGCGCCTAGCGCTTACCTGTTCCGGTCTGTAAAGGGGCAGGTGTCCAAGGTTTTCCTGGTGCCGGCTATCGTGGGGACGGCAATCATTTCTGCGTTCTATATCATGATCATGTTTTTCAACGACAACCGCTTTACCCCCGGAGAGATAGCCGGTATGGGCACCTGCGCGGCCATGACTGCCGCGCTGTCGCTGGCGCTCTACGGTGTGTACCGCCTCACCCGAAAAAGCGTCTGCCGCAGGCTGGGCATCAAGTAAGGCACAGCCAGAGCAAGGGAAACGGCCTCCGCATTTTGCGGAGGCCGTTTCGGTCAAGCATAATAGAGAGCTGTAAAAATGGCCACGTTCAGCCCCTGCAAGGGCTGTGTGAGGCTTTGGCGGAAGGGGCAGCTCCCGGGGGGGACGCTGAGGAGGCTGCGGGCCGTGCGGGGCCTGTGTGGGCGGAGGTCAGCGAAGATGTTTTGCGAGGGTATCTCCAGAAGGAAAAGGTGTGACGAGGCAGCATGGGAGGCCGTCTTAGGGGCAAATCCGAATGGCGCAGGTGCGGTAAAGGCAGCCGGAAAGAAACAGCTCACCGGGCGGGAATTTCTCGTCCGGTGAGCTTTATCACTCCCGTGCGAGCCCAACAACGTGGGTCGCACGGGAAAAGGAGGCACAGCGAAAGGAGCGAGCTTTGCCCCAACGGGCGAAGCGAGGGCTCTGGAACTTGTGCCGACGCGGGTCACGGTGTGGGTCAAAATTTCTTGACATCTCAAAGCCAGAACTTTTTACATGGCAAAACGCCCCGAAAACGATCGTTTTCGGGGCGTTTTGTGGAGCTAGTGGGGTGACTCGAACACCTGACCTGCTGATTACGAAACCCATTCCGGCCTCAATCCGTTGCAGCGCAATGGTTTAAAGGCGCTTTTTTGCAAAAATCAGCAGGTCAGGAAACTTTTTCAGAGTTCCGCTCCCGCATAACTTTTCTCACCCCTCCGCAATGTGGGTCATCGTGTGGGTCGCTCTCCGTGGGCTCTATAAGATATACTGGAACAAGCCACATTACGTAATTATTTTAATTTATTTTGAGACTTTTCCAATTTTCCGGAGGTATCATAAGTGAAAAGCTTTTCAAGAAAATCGCGACAGGAGACAGAACGCTATGCGGACAGAGCAGGAATTCAATGCGGCAGCAGAGCAATATCTGAATATGGTCTACCGCATTGCCTTAAACTGGTTCGGCTGTGTCCACGACGCAGAGGACGCGGCACAGGAGGTAATGCTGCGGCTATGGAAGGCGGAATCCGTACCAACAGAGGAAGCGCATCTGCGATACTGGCTGGTCCGGGTGACATTGAACGTCTGTAAAGATCTCTCCCGGCCGTCATGGCATTTCCCCTTTGTTTCTCTGGCAGATGTACCCGAAACATATGTGTCGGAATCCGAGTATCAGGGAGTACTGGAGGAGATCATGCGTCTTCCGAAGAAGTACCGCATTCCGCTATATCTCTACCACTATGAGGGGTATTCCATTAAAGAAGTAGGAGAACTGCTCAAGCTCAACCCATCAACGGTCAGAACCAGACTGGCCAGAGCCCGTGAAAAACTGAAAGCACAATTGGAGGAGGGTGACCAATGAGAACTCCATATCAGGAAGCATTCGATCATGTCACTGCCTCCAAGAGGTTGAAAGATGAGGTGTTGGACATGACCAAACGTGAAAAGCAGGAATTACGCAGACGCATTCCCAAGTTTATCCTGATTGCCGCAGTGATCGCCCTGCTTCTGGCCGGAACTGCTTTGGCAGTCAATATACCCAACCTTCAGGATTGGTTCCGGCAATACTGGGCAGACGCCACCGGAGAGGGTCTCATGAATCCTCAGCAGGAAGAAGTGATGAACAGCGTGACCCAGTCCGTAGATGCAACGTCAAATATGGAGGATGGATCTGGAGGCATTTCCTCTGAGACAACATCCCACAACGACATTCCCAGCCAGGCAGCGGGCAACAAGGATGCTCCGGATACAACGCAGTCCCCGTCTGCTGGCCAGGCCCCAGCCGCATCCCAAGAGCCAACCGTGACCGTGTCACTGGACTCTGTTGCCGCCGGAGAGGATACGCTCTGGATGCTGGTCCATGTCTCTGGAAACTATGAGGCTGGAAAGAGATATTCTTTTGGAAGAGGGGAACTGCTGGGCGCCCCGGAAAAAGAATTTTCTGAATTTGGCATCACTGTAAGCAGAGGAGTCGTCACGGAACAGTGTGAGATTTTGAGTGATGGCAGCTTACAGATCCTGCTCCGATATCAGTGTCTGAATTCCTCTGCGGACTTGACTCAAGGAGGGACCTACCAACTCCAGCTGGAGGATCTGATGATGGAGCGGGATCTGGTACAAGCGGGACAATGGAATCTTTCCTTCTCGCTGGACGAGACAACAGCCTCGGTGCCCGTGGTCCTGGAGCATATTACCTTGCCTGTGGAAGGGTTGGATAATCAGGATACCGTAGAGTTTGAGGAGATCCGAATCACATCTACAGGGGTCAAATTGGTATGTCAGCCGCAATTCTCCGGGTACAGACTGTGGGCAGATGTAGCGCTGATCTTGGCGGACGGATCGGAGATTTCCGGTTCCAGGGGACATTCCAACTGGACAGGTGATGCTGATAAGAGCAACTGGTTTACAGCCTACAACTGGAACCTGCCGGTGGCAGTGGAACAGGCCATAGCGCTTCGCTTTGGTGAGACGGTTATCACTTTCCCTCAAAAATGAAAGGAATTGGGCTGAGTCGGCAATGATATTCGACCTTAGGCTGCCCCCAGGATGAATGCTCTTTCAAATCAAGATCAATCTCCGGAGCCCCATGGGCTCCGGAGACTTTTTTAGCGCAACGGGACGCGGATTCACCCAGCAAGTCACGACGAGGCAAGCATCCTCAAGGGACTTAAATGCTCAAAATCTGCGCCGCTGTAAACAAGGTAAAGAACTCCAGAGAAGCCTCTGAGAGATCTGAAAGTCCGAAGCAAATTCCCCGTCTTCCGATGAACCAAGGAACGCGGTTGCCATTCCGTTCAGGCAGTCACATGGATCCGCTTTTGCAGCAAGAGCAGAATCCCCAGTGAGATTCCAATACAGCCAATTGTTGCCGCCTGTGCAAGGCTGTATAGCCTCCTTGATGGCGGGGCAGGGTCCCACCCCACCAGGCCCCTTCAGAGCGGATTTGAGCCAGTTTTGATAGCTCTGCGGAGGACGAAAGAAAAAGCAGGATAAAGAGGCAGCGTCACTGCCGCCCCTTTCGCAAGGCACATCTGCCCGCAGTGCGGGCAGTTTCAAGGGGTTCCGGGATTGCCTCAAATGGGGTCAAAAACAGGGAGAAAAAGGAATTCTGCGGTCGTTATCCCTCAACGCTTACGCCCACAAGAAAAAAGTAAGGGTCACCCCAGGTATTTGCCGCTTTCCTCTGTCGTTCTGAAAGGAAAATCCCTTGGGGTGCACAAATTGCATCGCTATATCAAAGAAAAGGGCCAGGAGAAAGCGCCATCCGAGGAGTTCTTAACAAATTGATAACTCTCCGGTTTGCCCCTGGCTATTCTCCCCAAGATAGGGTAAGCAAAGGCCCTCTCGCTGGGAAGCAGGCTTTCCCTCTGCAAGTTGCTGTCCACCATGATGATGGTGGCGGCATCATCGTCCAGGTCCCGGACAATGACCGGCATGGTTTCTTTCTCGGCCAGCTCACTGGCCCGGTGCCGCCTGTGACCGGCAA
>CABSMJ010000028.1 GCA_902478785.1 uncultured Oscillospiraceae bacterium | reverse complement strand
GGCGACGTGGTGGTCATCGACGACAATTTCGGCGTTCGGATCACCGAGGTGCTCAAGCCTAAGGAGCTTTTGAATTTGACCTGACCGGGCAGTAGCCTCGGGTTCAAAATAATAACAAAGTAAAGGATGGAAAAGCATGGCTAAGATTTTGATTGTGGACGATGCAGCGTTCATGAGAAAGGTCATCCGGGACACCCTGACCAAGAGCGGCTACACGGACCTCTATGAAGCGGTGGATGGCAAGGATGCAGTGGAGAAGTATTTTGAGATCAAGCCCGATCTGGTTCTGATGGACATCACGATGCCCAACATGGACGGTCTGGAAGCTCTGAAGGCCATCCGGGCCAAGGACAGCAACGCCAACGTGGTGATGTGCTCCGCCATGGGCCAGGAGGCCATGGTGGTGGAGGCCGTGCAGGCCGGCATCAAGGACTTCATCGTCAAGCCCTTTAAGAGCGACCGTCTGCTCAAGGCAGTGACCTCCATTGTGGGCAACCCCTGATTGAGCGATGGGCAGCGAGATCAAAGCTCTGCTCTGGGCGTTGGCAGTCACCTGTGTGGTGCTGGTTCTGGCCTATTGGTTCACCCGGCATGTGGTGGGCCGGCTGATGGTGGGACGTTCCCTGCGCAGCCGTCTGACCGTGCTGGATCAGGTATCCCTGGGCCGGGACCAGCGGCTGGTGCTGGCCCGGGTGGGCGAGACCGTCTATCTTCTGGGGGTCACCCCCGGGGGAATCTCCTGTTTACAGGTTTTATCCAAGGAAGAAGCCGCTCCCTGGCTGGAACAGACGCAGACACCGGACCTCTCCAAGGACCGGCCCAACTTTTGGGAGGCTATGCGCAAGGTCATGGAGCAGAAAAAGCGGTAAGGAGGCACAGTCTTGGACTCATGGATCAACGTAAATGGAGAGAATGTGCAGACATTGCAGATCCTCTTCATGACCACCCTGTTGGTGCTGCTGCCCTCCATGGTGGTGATGATGACCTCCTTTACCCGGTACATCATCTCCTTTTCCTTTTTGCGCTCGGCCATGGGCTTGCAGCAAAATCCCCCCAATATGGTCCTGGTGGGCATGGCGCTCTTTTTGACTCTGTTCACCATGTCCCCTGTGATCAGTGAGATCCAGACCACGGCCTATGAGCCCTATGTGGCCCAGGAGATCACCCAGGAGGAATTCATAGACCGGGCCAAGGTACCGCTCAAGGAATTTATGCTGCGCAACACGGAGCAAAGCTCCCTGGACCTCTTCTGCGACCTGGCCGGGCGTGACACCCCCGCGGATCAGCAGGGCGCCCTGGACTTGCCCCTTCGAATCGTGGTCCCCTCCTTCGTGACCACAGAGCTCAAGCGGGCCTTTGAGATTGGCTTTTACCTCTACATCCCCTTCTTGCTGATCGATATTGTGGTGGCTTCGGCACTGATGTCCATGGGCATGATCATGCTGCCGCCATCCATGATCTCCATGCCCTTCAAGCTGCTGCTGTTTATCACACTGGATGGCTGGCACCTGCTGTTTTCCACACTGGTGCAAGGATTTCAATAACACCGGGAGGATTTCCCCATGGAAACCGTGGATATTTTGCGCGAAAGCGTAGGCGTCGCGCTGAAACTGGGTGCGCCGCTGCTGCTTTTGAGTATGCTGGTGGGTATTTTTGTGGCCATCTTTCAGGCGGTCACCCAGATCCACGAGCAGTCTTTATCCTTCATCCTCAAGCTGATCGTGGTGGTTTTGGTCCTGCTGGTAGGCGGCGGATGGATGCTGGAGACACTTCAGGATTTC
This sequence comes from uncultured Oscillospiraceae bacterium, assembly GCA_902478785.1. Classification (GTDB taxonomy): domain Bacteria; phylum Bacillota; class Clostridia; order Oscillospirales; family Oscillospiraceae; genus Oscillibacter. The sequence continues at coordinate 18,123 of CABSMJ010000028.1, read as the reverse complement.
ACCAGATACCTCTTTAGTCTGATGTGAGGAGGCTGGACGCATGGACTGGTCTTCCCTCTATCTCTTTGAATTGATTCTCATGCGGGTGAGCGGATTCATCTTTCCCAACCCCCTCTTTGGCCGGACTACCATTCCCGGTATCGTGAAGGCGGGCTTCGTTCTGGGCCTGTCGGTCTTTGTGTGGGGCGTGGAGGAGACCGCCGTGTCCCCGCCAAACTCCGTGCTGGAGCTGGGATTGCAGCTGCTGCTGGAATTCGGGGTGGGCTTTGTCCTGTCCTTCGTAATGCAGCTCTTTTTCTCTGTGGTACAGCTGGGCGGTGAGATCATCGATGCCCAGATGGGCATGAATATGGCCCAGGTCTACGATGCCGGCAGCCAGGTCAACATGACAGTCACCGCCTCGTTGCTCAACGTGCTGCTGGTGCTGACCTTTTTCGCGGAGAACGGCCACTACACCCTTCTGCGCATCCTCCTGTCCTCGGGGCAGGTGGTTCCCTACGGCACGGCCACCCTGGGAAAGGCGGTGGCCTCCGGGGTAGCTGAGGTGTTCTTCTCCTGCATGGTGCTGAGCATCAAGCTGGCCTTCCCCATCCTGGCGGCGGAGCTGCTGGGTGAGTTGGGCATGGGCATTTTGATGAAGGCCATTCCCCAGATCAACGCCTTTGTCATCAATATCGAGCTCAAGGTCATCATCGGCCTGCTGCTCCTGTTCCTATTTTTGACCCCCATCAACGAGTTCTTGCTGGATATGGAAAGCGGGATGCTCACCACATTGAGCGACCTGCTGAAAATTCTCGCCGGCTGAGGACAATCGCACGACCGCGGGAGGTGAGGCGCCGTGGCGGACAGCCAGAAAACTGAAAAAGCCACACCAAAACGGCGCCGAGACGAGCGAAAAAAGGGCAACATCTTTTTCAGCAACGACGCGGTTTCCGTTGCCGTTCTGGTGGCCAGTCTGGCCGTCTTTGCCCTGACCGCCCCCAGCGCCGCAGACCATATCCAACAGTTTTTCCGCCTGTGCATCACCATGGCCGGCCCCCAGGAGAGCCAGGAGTTCTCCAGCGGCGGCGGACAGCTGATCCTGGAGTTCCTCAAGACGCTGGCCTGGTCCGCCGGACCGCTGGTAGGCGCCTCGGTGGCCACGGGCATTGCCGCAACGCTTTTGCAGACCAAGATGCTGGTGGCAGGCGAAGCCCTGCGGCCCAAGTTCAGCCGCATCAATCCCCTTCAGGGTATGAAGCGGCTTTTTTCCCTGCGCAGCGTCATTGAGGCGCTGAAGGGATTTTTGAAGATTCTGGTGCTACTCTATCTCATCTACCGCTTTTTGAAAGGTGTGGTGGACACCTTCCCCAACCTGCTCTTTACAGACCTGGCTGACGCAGGCAGTTATCTGCTGAGCTTAGGGCTCAAGATGTCCATGGAGATTGCAGTGGCCTTTGCCGTACTGGCAGCGGCGGATTTCTTCTATCAGTGGTGGGACTATGAGCGGCAGATCCGCATGTCCAAGCAGGAACTGAAAGAAGAGTACAAGCAAACCGAGGGCGATCCCCAGGTCAAGGGCAAGATCAAAGAGGCCCAGCGCCGGATGGCCCAGTCCCGCATGATGCAGAAGGTGCCGGAGGCGGATGTGGTCATCCGAAACCCCACCCACTTTGCCGTGGCCCTGCGCTACAAGCCCGACAAGGATTCCGCCCCGGTGGTGCTGGCCAAGGGCCAGGACTACATGGCCCTGCGCATCGTGAAGATCGCCGAGGAGGCCAAGGTCTCCGTGGTGGAAAATGTACCTCTGGCCCGGGCCCTCTATGCCTCCACCGAGGTGGGCAGGGAGATCCCGCCGGAGCTCTACAACGCCGTGGCGGAGGTACTGGTGTACCTCTACCGGCTCAACAACAAGTAAACCCAAATCAAATCGTACAGCTGAGGGATTATGAAAAGAATCTTGAACAACGCGATATCGCTGATGGTGGTGGTCATCGTTCTCTTTCTGGTGATCCCCCTGCCGGCGCCGGTCTTGGACGTCCTGATCGTAATAAACATCTCTTTGTCTATTATGATCCTGATGATTACCATGAGCATCTCGGAACCACTGGAGTTCTCCATCTTTCCCTCGCTGCTGCTGGTGACCACCCTGTTCCGATTGGGACTGAATGTCTCCTCCACCCGGCTGATTCTCCGGGACGGCGGTGAGGCCGGCGTGGTCATCAAGGCCTTTGGTCAGCTGATCACCCAGGGCAACATCGTCATCGGCGTACTGATTTTCCTCATTATCGTGCTGGTGCAGTTCATTGTCATCACCAAGGGCGCCGAGCGCGTGTCCGAGGTGGCCGCCCGGTTCACCCTTGACGCCATGCCCGGCAAACAGATGGCCATTGACGCCGACCTGAGCTCCGGCCTCATCGATGAGAAGGAAGCCCGGATGCGCCGCTACAAGATCCAGAAGGAAGCGGACTTCTACGGCGCCATGGACGGCGCCACCAAGATCGTCAAGGGCGATGCCATTATGTCCTTGATCATCACCCTCATCAACTTCGTGGCCGGTCTCATCATCGGCATTGTCCAGGGCGGCAATGATCTGGCCACCGTGCTCAATGTCTACTCCATTGCCACCATCGGTGACGGCCTGGTCTCCCAGCTGCCGGCTCTGATGATCTCCACCGCCACCGGTATGATCGTCACCCGCTCCGTCTCCGACGGCAGCCTGAACACCGATGTCATCAGCCAGTTCAAGGCCCAGCCCCGGGCCATTTTGTCCACAGGTGTCATTTTGCTCCTGTTGGCTGTCTTCCCCGGCACGCCTACGCTGCCCTTGCTGCTGGTGGGCGCTGCCCTCAGCGCCGCCGGTGCGGTGGGCAGCCGAAAAATGGAACAGGGCCGCAGCCTGCCCGCCCCGGAGACCAAGCAGGAGGAGACACCTCCCCCGGAGGCAGCAGCCAGCGAGGCCGACTACTACAAGGACATCAACAATGTCTACTCGCTGCTGACGGTGGAGCCCATTGAGATGGAATTCGGTTACAGCCTTATTCCCCTGGTGGACGAAAACAGCGGCGGCAAGCTCATCAGCCGCATCGTCATCTTCCGCCGGCAGTATGCCCAGGACATGGGCTTTGTCATCCCCTCCATCCGTCTCCACGACGGCGCAGCCCTGGGTACCAACCAGTACATCATCCGCATCCGAGGCGAGGAAGTGGCTCGAGGCGAGGTGCTGGTGGACTACTACCTGGCTCTGGAGCCCCCCAACCCCACCGGCCAGATCGATGGCATCGAGACCATCGAGCCCGCCTACGGCATTCCCTCCCGGTGGATCCTGCCGGAGAACAAGGAGATGGCGGAGATCTACGGCTACACCGTCATCACGCCTTTGACCGTCATGCTGACCCATCTGTCCGAGACCATCAAAAAGCACGCCTACGAGCTGCTGGGCCGGACGGAGACCATGCAGCTGGTGGAGCACCTGAAGCAGACCGAGCCGGATCTGGTGGCCGACGCCATCCCCGGGGTCATCTCTTACAGCGGCCTGGAAAAGATCCTGCGGGCCCTTTTGAAGGAGGGCATCCCCATTCGGGATCTGGGTCTGATTTTGGAGGCCATCGTGGACGCCGGTCCCAACCGGGACATCGACACCGTCACCGAACAGATCCGCGGCCGCCTGAGCCGCACCATCACCCGCCGGTTCTGCGAGAACGGACAGCTGCGGGTGGTGACACTGGACGCAGAGGTGGAAAAGCGTATCCTCTCCGCTCTGACCAAAAACGACCAGGGCGTGTATCTGGCCCTGAGCCCCGATGTGATGCAGCAGATCATGACCCAGCTGGGCGAGCTGCGCAAGAAGTTCCAGGAGCTCTCCCAGACCCCCATCGTCCTGACCAGTCAGATCATCCGCGTCTATCTCAGCCGCATGATCTCCCAGTTCTACCCCGACGTGTACGTGCTGTCCTTCAATGAGATCACCAGCAACGTACAGATTCAGGCCATCGGCAATATCACTCTCCAACCCCAGGAGACACACACGCAAACCCCGTAAGAGGAAAGGAGGAGGCACATGGAGCAGGCAATGGTTTCCCAGCAGGCACAGACTCCCCAGACCACACCGCCCCATGCCTCTTTGTCCCGGGAAGAGGCGGAGAAGCTGGACGACCGGTCGCTGCTGGCACTGTACAAGGAGACCGGCGACCAACAGCTGAAATGGACGCTGGTGATGCGGTTCACGGACCTGGTCCGGCGGATCGCTTCCCAGGCCACAGGCCTGTACAGCAGCTTTGCCCAGCTGGACGACATCGTTCAGGAGGGACTGCTGGTGCTGCTCAACGCGGTGGACAAATTCGACCTGTCTCAGAACGTGAAATTTGAGACCTACGTGTCCAAGCGGCTCCGGGGCATGATCCTGGACCTGGCCCGCAAACAGGACTGGCTGCCCCGTCAGGTGCGTCAGAAGGCCACTCAGCTGAGCCGGGCAGTGGACGAGCTGTCCACCCAGCTGGGCCGTGTGCCGGAGAGCCAGGAGGTGGCGGATCACCTGGGGCTGACCCGGGAGCAGTACGACGCCCTGGTGTCGGACACCGCTGTGTCCAGTCTGGTGTCCTTCGAGACCGCTCTGGACACCTACGGCAGCGCCGTGGAAAAGCAGATGCTCCACGGGGAGCCCGCCAATCCCCCCGAGGCCCAGTTCCAGGACCAGGAGCTCCACAGCGTGCTGGCCAAGGCCATCTCCTCCCTGCGGGAGAACGAGCAGACCGTCCTCTCCCTGTACTATGAAAAGGAACTGAACATGAAAGAGATCGCCCAGGTGATGGGCGTGAGCGCGGCCCGGATCTCCCAGATCCACAGCCGGGCACTGCAGCGGCTGCGGGCCGCCATGAAGCAATATATGGAATCGTAAGAGATAACCTGGAAAGAAGGAATCGCAATGACCAAGGGCTTTTACAACCTCACCTCCGGGATCTTGTCCCAGACCAGACGGCTGGACGTCATCGCCAACAACATGACCAACCTGTCCACCGCCGGCTACAAGGCGGAGACCTATACCGACAGCACTTTTCAGGAGGTGCTCATGAGCCGGGTGGGCAACAAGGACAAAAGCGGCGCCACCGTCATCGGGGAGGAGAGCTATATCCTGGCGCCGGATCAGCTCTATGTGGACTACACCCAGGGCAGTGTGAAGGAGACCGGCCTGACACTGGATTTTGCCATTCAGGGCGACGGCTTCTTCGCCATTCAGACCGACAACGGGGTAGAGTACACCCGGAACGGCAGTTTCTCCCTGAATGACAACGGGCAGCTGTGCCTGTCCGGCCACGGCCTGGTGCTGGGCATGGATGGAAACCCCATTACCCTCTCCACGGACCAGATCCGCGCCGACGGCAACGGCCGCCTCTACACGGAGGGCGGCACCTATCTGGGACAGGTGGGTGTGTTCACCTTCCCGGACAACGCCCAGCTGGCCAAGGCGGAGAGCGGCCTCTTCACCCCCGGCGGGCAGCAGGCCCAGGCAGCACCCAACAGCCAGGTCCTGTGGAAGTACCAGGAGGAATCCAACGTGGACATGCTCCGGGAGATGACCCAGATGATGACGGCCGAGCGGAGCCTGCAAAGCGGAGCCCAGGTGCTCAAGCTCTACGACTCCCTGCTGACCAAGGCCACCACTGAAGTGGGCAGACTCTAAGAAAGGACGGCAGGCAGATATGATTCAGGGTTTTTACAGCGCCGCGGTGGGCGCTCAGCAGCAGATGTATTCTATGGATGTCCATGGCAACAACATCTCCAATATCAACACCCAGGGCTTCAAGGCCCAGGTTCCCTCTTTCCAGTCCCTCATGTACAGCATGCAGGGGGGCATCGACGGCAGTCAGCTGCCCAAGGGCAGCGGCAGCCTGATGGCCCTCACCGGCACCGATTTTTCCGCCGGTCCCATGGAGGAGACCGGACGCTCTTTGGACTTCGCCATTGCAGGCGAGGGGTATTTTGCCCTCTATGAGCCTGCCACTGGTCAGGTCTCCTTCACCCGGGACGGCTCCTTTACCCTCTCCAGCTTCCAGGAGCCTGTGGAGGACCAGGAGGGCCAGACCGATCAGGCGGGCCAGACGCAGACGGTATACTACCTCTCCGACGGAGAGGGCCGGCAGGTTCTGGGCACCGACGGCTATCCCATCGCCGTCACCGACCCCAACGCAGATCTTTCCGTCGGCGTCTTTACCATCCAGTATCAGGACGGACTGGAGCGGGCCGGCAGCAGCCGCTTCCTCATGGGCGCAAAAAACGGCGTGGTCCGAAGCAGCGACTCCCAGGTGCGCCGGGGCTTTTTGGAGAGCTCCAACGCGGACCTGGCCACAGAGCTCACCGGCGTCATCGAGGCCCAGCGCTCTTACAGCTACGCCCTGAAAATGGTGACCACCGCCGACGAGGTAGAGACCACCATTAACAATCTGACCAACGGATAATGGGGGGACACCATGAAAACCTATGAGGAATTGAACGGACTGGAGCTGGATACCATCCGGGAGATCGGCAGCATCGGCACCGGCAACGCTGCCACCGCCCTCTCCAGCATGCTGGGCTGTGAGGTGCGCATCGATATGCCGGAGGTCCGCATCATGGGCTACAACGAGGCCATCGACTGGATCGGCGGCCCGGAGGTCATCACCGCCGGCGTGCTGGTCCACATGTCCGGGGAGCTCAACGGCATCATGCTCTCCGTGCAGCAGATTGAATTTGTGAATCTGGTACTCCAGCGGATGGTGGGGCGGACCGTGACCGACTATACGGAGCTGACTGACCTGGACCGCTCGGCCCTGGTGGAGGTGGGCAACATCATGATCTCCACCTTCATCAACGCCCTCTCCAGCTTGGCGGAGATCACCACCCACCTGACGGTGCCGGCCTTTGCTGTTGATATGCAGGGGGCCATCCTGACGGTACCCATGGCGGAATTCGGCGGCCAGTCTGACTACATCATGACCATCGGCGCCGATTTCATCTGCCATGGACAGAAGGTTCCCTGCCGGCTTTTGCTCTCTCCAGACATCCGCTCCTTGAATTTTTTGTTGAAGAAGTTGGGTGTTTTGGATGGATAATAAACTGATTGTCGGAATTGCAGATATGAAGATGACCCGGGATGACGGGATGCTCATCACCTATGCCCTGGGCTCCTGCCTGGGAATCTGCCTGTATGACCCTTTGCTTCGGCTGGCGGCCCTGGTCCATGTGATGCTTCCCCTGAACATGGAGACCAACCGCAAGTCCCCCCTCAAGTATGCCGACACCGGCATCCGGGAGACCCTTCGGAAAATGGAGGAGCAGGGCGGGTCCCGGGCCCGGATCGTAGCCAAAATGGCCGGCGGGGCCCGGATGTTCGATGTACCCGGGGGAGGAAGTCTGGGCAACATCGGTCAGCGCAACATTGAAAGCGCTCACCTGGTCCTCCGGCGGGAGGGCATCCGCCTTCTCCGGGAGGACGTGGGCGGGTCTACGGCCCGGACGCTGCTCTTTGACGCGCTCAACGGACAGGCCTGTGTGCGCAGCTATGGAAAACCGGAACTGATATTCTAGTAGAAAGTGGGGATATGGCATGGCGGAAGGAAATAAGAACGGCATTTTGCTGGAGACCGGCACCAATGAAATCGAGATCATGGAGTTCACCATCAACAACAATCTGTTTGGGATCAATGTGGCCAAGGTAAGGGAGATTATGATGTCCGCCCCTGTCAAGCATATGCCCCATGCCCATCCGGCGGTGGAGGGCATCTTCAAGCCCCGAGACATCGTCATCACGGTGATTGACCTGCCCAAGTATCTCACCGGACAGGAGTGCGAGAAGGGGCCCAAGGACCTGTTCATCGTCACCAATTTCAACAAGATGTTCGTGGCCTTCCGGGTCCACACGGTGGTGGGCATCAGCCGCATCTCCTGGCAGGACATCCAGAAGCCAGACAACACCATCTCCGGTGGCAAGGACGGCGTGACCACCGGCATTGCCCAGTGCGGCGACGACCTGGTGAGCATCCTGGACTTTGAAAAGATCGTGGCGGAGATCGCCCCCCAGACTAGCATCCAGATCAGCGAGGTGGATGCCCTGGGCCATCGGGACCGGAACGCCAGCCCCATCTGGGTGGCGGAGGACTCCATCCTCCTGACTCAGATGATCCGCGCCTCCCTGAACAAGGCCGGGTACACCAACCTGTCTATGTTCTCCAACGGCGCGGAGCTGTGGGACGCCCTGAAGCAGTGGGACGGCGCCGAGGATCTCTTCGATCATGTGGCACTGATCATCACCGATCTGGAGATGCCCCAGATGGACGGCCACCGGTTGACCAAGCTCATCAAGAGCCATCCGGATTTCAAGGCCATTCCCGTGGTGATCTTCTCCTCCCTGATTACGGAGGAGATGCGCCGCAAGGGCAAGGAAGTGGGCGCAGATGAACAGCTCAGCAAGCCGGAGATCGGTCACCTCATCGGAATCATCGACGCGCTGCTGGCAAAGAACCAGCAGGTTCAGAAGGGGGAATAAGCGCAATGAGCAGCAAATACATCGTACGCCAGCCCATCAAGGATAAGGACAGCCACATCGTCGGCTATGAGATCCAATACCACGGGGAAAACCACGCCTTCAGTTCCGGACCAAATCAGCAGCAGACCACTGACTTTGCCGCAGCAGACACCATCTATAATTTTCTTACCCTCAACACGGACAAGCTGCTGCGGGGCGCTTTGCACTTCATGACCTTTACCACCACGCTGTTGATGAAAAAGACCCCTCGCCTCTTCGACAAGGACGAGCTGGTCATCCAGATCGATGACAGCGTCATCATCCACCCTCTGGCCATGCACATGATCCGTCAGTACACCAAGGAGGGCTACAAGATCGCGGTGAACGAGTTCCAGTTCGCCCCCCGGTATCTGGCCATGCTGGACAGCATTGACTACATCAAGCTGAACTTCCAGAACACCCAGGAGCTGACGCTGAAAAACATCATCGAGATCGCCCACAGCATGAACAAGCAGTGCATTGCCGTGGGCATCGACCGGGACGAGCTGTACCAGCGGGCGCTGAAGCTGAAGGTGGACGCCATGGAGGGTCCCTTTGTGGCAGAGAAGCTGACTCAAAAGACCCACAGCAGCGGCTATCTGCAGAGCAACTTCTTCCGCCTGATGGTGGCTGTGATGCAGGACGAGCCGGACGTGGAGGAGATCGAGCGCATCATCTCCGTGGATGCCACCTTGACCTACGGCCTTTTGAAAATCGCCAACTCCCGGTACTTCTCCCTGCGCAGCCGGGTCACCAGCGTCCGGCAGGCCATTATGACCGTGGGCCTCAACGAGCTCAAGCAGTGGGTGTACCTGCTCAGCGCCAGCAACGCGGAAAACCCCATGGACGAGGGCGCCGAGGAGTTCCTGCGGCTGTCCTTCATGCGGGCCAATTTCTGCAGCAGTCTGATGAACTACGCCAAGGATGTACCCATCTCCAAGCCTGAGGCCTATCTCATGGGCATGTTCTCCACGCTGAACTACCTGATCGATGCGCCTCTGGATGAAATTCTGGCCCAGATCCCCGTCTGCGAAGAGGTGAAGGATGCCCTGCTCCACCACGCTGGCCGCTGCGGCATGCTCTACGACCTGGCCCTTTGCTATGAGCGGGCAGACTGGGCCCAGATCGACCGCCTGGCCGACGAGCTGGGGATCCCCACCAACCTGTTGACCAGCCTCTACTTCAGCTGCATGGAGGAGGTCAACCGCATTTGGAACGAGCTGACCCAGCAGGCTCCCGGCCTGGCTCCTGAGGACCAGCCCGCCCCGGAGGAGAATCCCTCCTGAGCCTGTATCCCGCTATCCATTTGTAACTTGCAACGTCCTCCTCTTTGAGGGCGTTGCGGCCTCTTATCCAAGCGTTTTTCTCTATTCAGGGTGTGAAGGTGCTCCCCTTCCCTCCCGCGGTATTCACAATTTGGAGCAGAAAGGGGTAACTTCCCATGGAGCCAGATAAAAGCCAGGCCAAAACTGTGGAGGCACAGTTGGAGGTCCTTCGCTTTTTGAACGAAAACACAGATGACTATCTGTTCTTGCTGGACCTTCAGGCCAATCGGCTCTATCTTCCCCAAACATTCTGGTCCAAATATCCCCTGAAAAAGCGCGGCGAGAACTACTGCACCCCGGAGGACTGGTGCGATCTGGTCTACGCCAAGGACCGCCCTGCTCTGGAGGCCAATCTGGAGCTGCTCCGTCAGGGCAAGGCCCTGGAACACGACATGGAGTATCGTCTGATGGACCAGGAGGGCAACCGGGTCTGGATCAGCTGCCGTGGCCACTGCCAAGTTGACCAGCAGGGCATCCCCTCCATCATGATCGGCCAGATCTCCGACACCATTTTGGAACGCACCGGCGATCCCCTCACCGGCGCCTTCAACTCCTCCAAGCTTCAGGATGACATCAAGGAGATCCAAGCCTCCGGTCAGGACTGCTTCTTGCTGCTCCTGGGCGTGGACAACCTGAAAAACATCAACATCCGCCACGGCCGGGAATACGGCAACCGCCTTCTGCGGTCCATTGCCGACACGCTGGAGGAATATGTGGGGCTGGGCCTTCGCATCTACCGGCTCAACGGCGACTGCTTTGCCGTGAATCTGCCGGCGTCAGACCAGAGTGAAGTCCAGCAATTTTACGACCGACTGCGGGAGCGCCTTTCCCAGTTCTGCACTGTCTCCGCCGGCGTAGTGGCCTATCACAACCACCGCAACGAGGACCCCAGCTCCCTCTATCAATACGCGGAGGAGGCCCTGGACAAGGCCAAGCGCATGGGTAAGGACACCATGGCCTTCTTCTCCCAGAAGGACTACGAGGAAAAACTCTCCACCATCGAGCTCCAGGAGGAGCTCCGCCAGAGCATCCAGCAGGGATTTCAGGGCTTTTTCTTGTGCTATCAGCCTCAGCTCTACTCCCGCAGCTACGACATCTTCGGCGCTGAGGCTCTGCTGCGCTTCTCCTCCCCCACCCGGGGAAACGTCTCGCCCGCGGACTTCATTCCTGTTTTGGAGCAGACCGGCATGATTTGTTCTGTGGGGCTGTGGGTTCTCAAAACCGCACTGGAACAGTGCCGAATCTGGCGGGAGTCCCTTCCCGATCTGCACATGAGCGTCAACATCTCCTATGTGCAGCTGGACCAGGAGAACATCACCCAACAGGTGCTGGATGTGGTGGAGCACAGCGGCCTGTCCGGCGATGCTCTGACCCTGGAAGTAACGGAGAGTATGCAGCTCCAGGACTACTCCCGGTTCAACCGGATGTTTTACCGCTGGAAGGCCGCCGGCATTGAGATCTCCGTAGACGATTTCGGCACAGGCTATTCCAGTCTGGGCTACCTCAAGAGCCTGGAAATCGACGAGATCAAGATCGACCGCTGCTTTGTCAGCGGCATCCAGCACAGCGCCTACAACTACCGTCTTCTGAGCAACATGGTGGAGCTGGCCCGCTCCTCCCAGATTCGGGTGTGCTGTGAAGGTGTGGAAACCCAGGACGAGCTGACGGTGCTGGAGCGGCTGCACCCCAATCTGCTCCAGGGCTTCTTGTTTGACCGCCCATATACCACGGAGGAGTTTGAAAAGCACTTCATCCGTATGGCCAGTCCGGAGTACTCCTCCCGGCTGCTGCTGCAGCAGAAATTGCGCAGCTTCCACTGGAGCCAGGGTCAGGACCCTCAGGATATGTTTTCCACCCCGGAGGCCCTCAAGACCATTCTGGACGCCATGGACGAGGTCATCTATGTCAGCGACCGCATCACCTATGAGCTCTACTATCTCAACCCCGCCGGCCGGCGTCTGACAGGTGTATACGACTACCAGGGACAGAAGTGCTACAAGGTCTTACAGGGGAAAGACGACCCCTGTGAGTTCTGCACCAACAGCTGTTTGAAAAAGGACAGCTTCTACATCTGGGAACGGGACAACAAGATGTGGAACCGGCATTTCATCCTCAAGGACAAGCTGATCCCCTGGCGGGGCAAGATGGCCCGTCTAGAGATTGCCCTTGACACCACCGAGCAAGAGGTGGTGAGCCAGAAGGTGCGGGAGACTCTGGACTTTGCCCAGAATGTGCTGGGCTGCGCCCAGGCCCTGGCCGGTGAGTCCGACATGGAGCGGGCCACCATGCAGACCCTGAAGCTGGTGGGCGAATTCTACCAAGCGGACCGGGCCTATATCTTTGAGCCTGACCCCGTGGACAAGGACAGCTGGAACAACACCTATGAGTGGTGCCAGGAGGGCATCTCCTCTGAGCAGGACTCCCTGCAAAGCATCCCCACCAGTCTCATTCAACGCTGGCTGGATCTCTTCGAGGCGAAAAAGCCTGTCATCATCTCCAATATGGACGACCTGAAGGACACGGAGCCGGAGGAGTGGGAGGTGCTCCAGCGCCAGGGCATTCGCCGACTGATCGCCTCTCCCATCTTTCAGGATGGCGAGGTGTATAGCTTCCTGGGTGTGGACAATCCCCGGCACTGCCTGGAGGACGATGCCCTCATCCAGACCCTGTCCCTGTTCCTCACCAACCGCTTCCGCCGCAATGAGACCGAGGAGCGCCTGGGTGAGCTTTTGAACCTCCACTACCGGGATGTGCTGAAAAACACGGATCTGGGTCTGTGGTTCATCCGCCTCTCCCCCGACGGCAGCCGGAAGGAGATGTTTGCTGACGAGACCATGCGCCGTGTGCTGGGTCTGGATCACAAGCTGTCTCCTGCGAAGTGCTACGACTACTGGTACGGCCGGATCAATGAACAGTACTACCCCTATGTAGAACAGGCCATAGCCAGTATGCTCCACTCCGGGCATGTGTTACAGCTGGAATATCCCTGGAAGCACCCCACTCTGGGCGAGGTGATGGTCCGCTGTACGGGAATCCGCACGGCGGACAGCGGCGACATGATCTGCCTGGAGGGCTATCACCGGATGATCTCCGATGTGGAGCGCCCCCAGTTCCTCCCGGACAGCCCCAGCGGAGAGCGGTTTGAATACAACAGGAAAAATAGCACCATTCGCTTCCAGACACCCCGTCAGCTGCTGGCAGGAGATGCCCTGCAGGAGGAGGGCTTCCCCCAGTGTTGGGTGGAGAGCAAGCTGGTCCACCCCCACTTCGCCCAGCAGTTCCAGGCCCTTTTCCAGGATGCCTCTAACTCCAACGGAACAGAGCTTCTTCTGCGCTCCAAGTCCGGCGGCTATCGGTGGTTCAAGCTGCGCGTCTACTGTCCCCAGAGCAACCAGTGGGGCCAGGACACCCTTCTGGTTCTCTTGGATGCTCCAGACCGAGAGCGGGCGTTGGAGCTGGAAAATATGCGTATTCGAGACTTTTACCAGGCCAGTCTGTCCGAGACGATAGCCTATGCCGAAGTGGATTTGGAGAGCACGCAGATCCGAGCGGCCGGTGGACTTTGGGCCGGATATGAGAAAAAAGCACCGAAGGAGGGGGAGAGCATCCTCCAATTCATGCTCCAACAGGCCGACGGACTGCTGCGCGCCTCCACTCTATCCTCCATCGATTCCCTTTTCAACGCTTGGAAGGAGCTGCTGTCCACAGCGCCCAACACCCACCGCATCCGCTACCAGCGGGCCCTCAATGGGCAGTGGCACTGGGTGGATCTGGTGGTACACACCTTCCGGGAGCACTCTACGGGGAACCTGTATGCCCTGTTCTATCTCAAGGACATCGACATTCCCATGCGTCAGGAGCTGGCCCATCGAGACGCCGCACAGAGAGATCCTCTGACCAACGTCTACAACCGGAAAGCCTTCCAGTACGAGATGGAAACCTATATGGCCAGCCCCAACGAGGAGCAGGAGGGCATTCTACTGCTGCTGGATATCGACAACTTCAAGCTCATCAACGATCAGTTTGGTCATCTGGAGGGCGACAAGGCCTTGCAATGCGTCACCACCCTCCTCAAAAGTGTCTTTCGCAGTGAGGACTTGGTGGGCCGTCTGGGCGGCGATGAATTTATGGTGTTCCTCAAGGGTACCGTCCGTCGCTCGATTTTGGAACAGCGGGTGCAGGAGTTTTTCTCCGCCCTGCGGCAGAATGTCACTCTTCCCATCACCTGCAGTGTGGGCGCCGCCTTTGTAAAGGGCTATGGCTTTTCTTATGAGGAGAGCCTTCAGCAGGCAGACAAGGCCCTGTATCAGAGCAAGCAGACCGGTAAAAACCACTGCTCTTGCTACACGGTCTATCTCCCCGCGCCTCCTCAGAAGGACTGAGCTTCCCCAGAATGCCTTCTCATAAAAAAAGCCCCGCAATGCTGACCTTGAGGTCAGCATTGCGGGGCTTTTCTGCTCTCGCCAGTGCCGCATGCCCCCATATCTCCTTCTTCATTTTCATTTTACAAAAAGTAAAATATAATTGACAAAAAGAAATATGTATGCTACACTTCAATCAGCAAGTGAGAGAGTGGTCCACCGATTCCACAGGAGGTCATAAAGATGGAAAAAAGGAAATGTCATTTAGAAAGTGTCAGCAACTGGTTCTGGGACTGCACAGTTGTGGCCGTGGCCGCATGGATGCTGCTTTGAGGAAGTGCAGGCATGGCAAAGAATCTGAAGCTGAAAGCCGCCCGGGCGGAAAAGGACATGACCCAGGCGGAGCTGGCCACAGCGGTGGGTGTGACCAGACAGACCATGAACGCCATTGAGAAAGGCGAGTACAACCCCACCATCAAGCTCTGTCGGGCCATCTGCCGGGTACTGGACAGAACGCTGGACGATCTTTTCTGGGAGGATGGAGAATGAAACACCTGTATAGACAAAGCAACAAGCTGGACGAAATGCAGCAGCAGAAGCTGCTCCTCATCGAGAGCCGGGGCTTCTGGCTGGCCTTTGGCGCCCTGGCGGCGGCTGTGGCGGGGCAGTATCTCTGGGGTGTGCCCCAGAGCCAGTTGGCCGGAGAGGCCGCTGTGTTGCTGGTGATGAGCCTGTACGCCGGAGTGGAGTGCCTGCGCTGGGGCATCTGGAGCCCCTCCAATTCCCAGCCCGGGACCCGGTCCAACCTGCTGGTCTCTCTGGTAGTGTTTGGGGTGATGACCGTCACCCTTCTGGTGCGCAACAGCCAGGAGAGCTGGTGGAAGTGGTCCTACTGGATGGGCCCTGTGGTGGCCGCCCTCTGCGGCGCGGTGGTGTGCTTCGTGCTCTTGCAGTGGATGACCCGCCTGTACTACCGTCGCCGCTCCTGTCTGGATGCGCCAGAGGACGAGGAGGAGCAATAAGTGTCTTCCCTTTCTCCGTTGTTTTTGGAAAAAAGGGCAAGAGCTCTCCAAAAGTGAAAAAAGAAGGACGCCAGAGAGGCGTCCTTCTTTTTCTCCCGCTGAAGCGGGTTTACAGATAATTCAAGGGATTTCTGGCCACACCGTTGTACCGGACCTCAAAGTGGCAGTGGTTGCCGGTAGAGTTGCCGGTGGAGCCCATACGGGCGATCTGCTGGCCCTTATAGACGTGCTGGCCCACAGACACCAGCAGGCTGGAGTTATGGCCGTAGCAAGTCACATAGCCGTTGCCGTGGTCGATCTGGACGAAGTAGCCGTAGCCGCTCATCCAGCCGGCATAGATCACCGTACCGCCGTCGGCCGCGTAGATGGGCGTGCCGTAGCTGTTGGCGATATCGATGCCCTTGTGATTGGTGGAGCCGATGCCGCCGGGGGAGGAACGGCCGCCGAAGGTAGAGGTGATGGAGCCGGAGCAGGGCCAGCGGAAGCTGCCGGTGGGCAGCCAGGTGGGCCGCTCCTTGGTGCCCTGGAGCCGCTGCTCAGTGACAGGCTCCTGCAGGGTCACGGAGGAGAGGATGGTCCGCTCCACCTCTTCGCCGTTGACGTAGGTTACATTGGCCACCACATCAGCAGAGCCGTACTGGCCGGCGGAAACCACCTTGTAGTCGCCCTTATAGAGGTAGGCACTGTCCTGATACTCCACATCATAGGGGATCTGGGCCACATAGCGCTCCTGCTGGACCAGCGTCAGCGTCAGATAGGGCACAGCGTTGGAGATGGTCAGCACTTCGCCGATCTGGATCTTGTTGATGTCGTAGCCGGGGTTCAGCGCCAGCAGCTCCTGGGAAGTCATGCCGTGGGACTCAGCAATCTCAGACCAGGTGTCGCCCTCCACCACGGTGTAGGTCACTTCACCGGTCTTGGTGCTGTTGAGCAGCTCCGCCAGATAGCCCAGGTTCATCACCTTGTCGTTGGGAACGTACTCCTGACGGATCTTCACGTCCTCCTTGAACTCACAGGAGATGGTGTTCTCGTCAGTGGCAGCACCCTTGAGCTGCTCCAGCAGCTCCTCCAGTGCGCCCTCATAGGGCGTGGCGCCCACCAGCTCGCCGTCCACGTACAGAGCATAGGCATAGGTCACCAGGCCGATCTCATTGGACAGCTCCGCCTCCAGGGCGCTCTCGTCCACCACTTCATTCCGAGCCACCAGGCTGGGAGAGTAGTGAAGCAGGTCGCTGTCGATGGTATAGGTGCTGCCCAAAGTGGTGGCAGTTGCCGCCTCGATATTGGCGCAGGCCTCCTTCACAGCGGAGAGGGAGGTGGTGCTGGCCACCACGTTGCCGTCATAGGTGACGGTGGCGCCGATGGTATAGGAGGAGAAGAACAGGGCCAGGGCCGCCACGGCGGCACCGGCACCGGCGAAGGCCAGCGGGTGCAGCCGGCGCTTGTGCGCCCGGTTAAACCGCTCCGCCTTCCACTCGTTCAGACGGCAGCGCAGCAGCCAGACCTCCTTTCGGAGATAGCGCCGCAGCAGCGGCAGAACGCTGGAGGCCATTAAAAAGACCCGCACGGGCCAGGAGTCGGACTCCGGGAACCGCTTTGCCTTCTTCTCATGGGAGGCTCGCCGGATACGGCGGGCGGTGAGACGGAGATAGGACCTGGCACAGAGGACACCCTCCTGCGCCCGATTCAGCAATCCGTCAAAAAGGTCGTGGATCACCTGGGTGCCCCGGTAGAGGAGCTCTCCAGCCTGCTCCGCCGCGGTGGCGCCAATGCTGTGGGAATCCACTTCTTTGGCGCTGTTTCGGTTTCTTTGCAGTTTCTCAATCATTGTATGATTACCCCTTACAAATTTCATTTTCGGCGTAAGGCTTTCAAATGGTTACAATTTGTTACCGGTTCATAATACCTCTTTTTTCCGCATTCGTCAAGTCCCTTTTCTTCTGAAAAACAGCCTCTTTTTCCGGCTGTAGCGTATTTTTGCGTTCTTTTCATTTTCTGTCCCCGGGGCACGCAAAGCAATTTGCCGGAACTTTTCCCCTTTTCTTTACGCAATTTTGTTACTAAATTTTTGTTTTTTTATTGACCCGTTTTTTGCGCAGTGCTAAGATAATGTATCATATATTGCATTCTCAAATTTGAGTTGGAGGAAGACTGTTATGTTTGATTTTCTCATCAGCAAGCTGAAAAAGCACCCCCGCAAGATCGTTTTCACCGAGGGCACTGATCCCCGTATTCTGGAAGCTTCCGCCCGTCTGCTGTCCGGTACCTTCCTGACCCCCGTTCTGGTGGGCAACGTGGACGAGGTCCGTGCCGCTGCTGAGGAGGCCGGCTTCAATATCCGCGGCGCTGAGATCGTGGACCCTGAGAATTTCGCCGATATGGAGAAGATGGTCTCCACCCTGGCCGAGCTGCGCAAGGGCAAGATGAGTGAGGAACAGTGCCGTACCGCCCTGAAGCAGGGCAACTACTTCGGCACCATGCTGGTGAAGATGGGCTATGCCGACGCCCTGCTGGGCGGCGCCACCTACTCCACCGCTGACACCGTCCGTCCTGCCCTGCAGATCATTAAGACCAAGCCCGGCAGCAAGATCGTCTCCTCCTGCTTCATTCTGGTGCGCCCCTCCGCCACCGGTGATCGCGAGGTCCTGGCCATGGCCGACTGCGCCATCAACATCAAGCCCACCGAGGACGAGCTGGTGGAGATCGCCCTGGAGACCGCCAACACCGCCAAGATCTTCGGCATCGACCCCAAGGTTGCCTTCCTGAGCTACTCCACCCTGGGCTCCGGCAAGGGCGAGGACGTGGACAAGATGCGCAACGCCTGCGCCAAGGCCAAGGCTGCCGCTCCCGACCTGGCCATCGACGGCGAGATGCAGTTCGACGCCGCCGTCTCCCCC
>CABSMJ010000027.1 GCA_902478785.1 uncultured Oscillospiraceae bacterium | reverse complement strand
GGGCGGACTGGATCAGGATGTTGTTCTTGGTGTAGGCCATCATCTCGTCGGCCACATCGGTGTCGCGGATGGTGGACTCGGCGTCCTGGATGTTCTCCTGCATGACGCTCAGGTTGTTGATGGTATGGTCCAGACGGTTCTGGGTGGCGCCCAGGGTGCCGCGGACATCGGAGACGTAGTTGATGGCGTTCTCAATGGTGCTCAGAGCAGCCTTGGCGCCCTCCTGGGTGCTGATGTCCAGGTCAGAGATACCGATGGCGGAGGCGTGGCAGTCCTTGATGGTGACGTTCAGCTGGTTGTAGGTGTCGCCGGTGTCGCCGATCTGCAGGGTCAGGCCGCCCTTGCCGTCACCGTTGAGGAAGGTCTTGGCGCCAGTGGTGGTCTTGTCATTGGCAGCCACGTTGATCACACCGTCGGACTTCATGGTGAAGCTGGACAGACCATCGAAGACCTTCAGCTTGCTGGCGTCATTGCCGCCCTTCCGCTCGGCCTCGGCCAGCTCCTGGGCCTTGTCGCGGACGGCCTGGGTGATCTGATCGGCGGTGTAGGAGGCGGCAGCCTTGCTGCTCAGCTTCACGCTGATCACACCGGTGTCACCGATGGTCACGCTAATGCCGCTGGCAACACCACTATCAGCAGCCACAGTGATGGACAGGGAGTTGGCGCCGTCCAGCTGGGCAGCAGTAGAGCCGATGGAGAACTCCACATTGGCGGTACCAAGCTGACCGGAGACGGAAGCGCCGCCGGCCATGGAGCCGTCCAGCAAGTTGATGCCGTTGAAGTTGGCGCTGTCGGCGATCCGGTTGATCTCGGTGCGCAGGTCGTTGACTTCCTTCTGCAGCTGGTCACGGTCCTTCTGATCGTAGGTGCCGTTGGCAGACTGCTCAGCCAGAGAGTACATACGGTTGAGCATGTCGTGGACCTCGGTCAGAGCACCTTCAGCGGTCTGCACCAGGGAGATACCGTCCTTGGCGTTGTCCTGAGCCTTGTCCAGGCCGGTGATCTGAGCGCGCATCTTCTCGCTAATGGCAAGACCTGCAGCGTCATCGCCGGCGCGGTTGATCTTATAACCGGAAGACAGCTTCTCCAGGTTCTTGGACAGAGCAGAGGTGTTGGTGCTGTAGTTACGATAGGCGTTCATCGCCATGATGTTGTGCTGAATACGCATAATGGGTTTTCCTCCTTGAAAATTTTGCCGGGGCAAGTTCCTTCTCGCCCGCCGGTAGATGGCTCCGGAGACGTCCGCAGGCCTTTACGGACGGCGCCGGACTTGGAATGGGGCGGCTGGGGCCGCGGCCCGAACCGTTCCATAGCTTATGTCGGCCAAGATCGGAGAAAAATAAGCCCTCCGGAGAAAAAAATCAAAAAATTTGCGCCTGCCGTCCTTTCTGTCGGCAGGCGCAAAGGGATCACAGGTTGTGGCGAGGGGACTCCATCACCGTCTTGCAGGCCTGGATCACCTGGGCGATGATGGTGGCTTCCCACTTGGCCTGGTACAGGCTCAGCATGGGCTTCACGGCGGAGGCGGGCAGCACCACATACTTGGGGCTCAGGCGGCTCAGGGCCAGGGCCCGCACGTCCGCCAGACACCGCTGGCAGGTGCAAAGGCCGAAGAGCTTCACGTATTTTTCCAGGGGCTCCTCCACCAGCAGCTCCATCACGTTGAGGTACACCGACCCGTCCTCCAGGACCGTGCCCGGCCCGTCATAGCCAGGCGCGGGCTGGGCGGGAGCGGCCTTGTCTGCCGGGGGATTTTCCGGTGCCGCCTGCTCCGGGGCCGTCTGGGGCGCAGGTCTCTCCTCAGGAATGGCCTGGGGCTGGGGCGCCTCCTCCGGCTCGGCAACTTCCTCCGGAGTGGGTGTTTCCCCCGTCTCGGAAGATGCCTCCGGCTCTGAGGTTTTCTCCGACTCAGAAGATGCTTCCGGCTCCGGTGCGGAGGGTTCCGCCATCGCCGCCGGGGCGGTTTCCCCCTGGGTCGGCACAGGGGGCACTGTGTCCGACTCCGGCCCGCTTTCCGTCCGGTGCGGTTCCGGTGCGGGCTCTGCTTTCGGCTCTGGCTGGGGTTCCGGCTCTGGAGCGGGATCTGCCTTCACCTCTGGCTGGGCAGGAACATCAAGCGCCGGGTCCGTCGGGGCGCTGTCCTCCGCCTGGGCCAACTCCTGGGCCAGGTTTTCGCTGAGGGCCTCCCGGATGGTCTCCGACAGCTCCTCGTCCATCCGGGCTACCTCTAAAATGGGCGGCACCACCCGCCGCTCCTGGGCGGGGGCGGCTTCGGCTTTGGGGGCCTGGCCCTCCTGGGGCTTTTGGGCCTCCTGGGACTTTTGCGCCGGAGCGTCGGCCTGGGCCGTTTCGGCCTTGGGAGCCTGGGAGCCTCCGGCCAGGAGGCTGAGCACGTGGTCGGTCTTACTGGTGCGGCTATTTTTCCGTGCTGCCATCAGCGTCTGCCTCCTCTTTTGGTCTCATGGCGGGGGAAGCGGTCTCCCGCCACCTCGTCGCACAGCGCCTCAAAGTCCTGGGCGGGCTTGGAGGAGGGGGCGTAGTCCACCACGCTCAGCCCGTGGGCCGGCGCCTCCGCCGCAGCCACGCTGCCGCGGATCTTGGTGGCAAATACCTGGGTGCCCAGCTGTTCGGCGATCTGCTGGGCCATTTCCAGCACTTCTCGGTTCAGGTTGAACCGGGCACTGAAGCGGTTGAGCAAAATGCCCAGCACCTGCAGCCGGGGATTATAGTAGTTGCGGACGCTCTCGATGGTCTCTTTGATCTGGGACACGCCCAGCAGGCTCAGCACCTCCGGCGCCATGGGGATGATGAGGCTGTCCGACGCTACGTAGGCGTTGACGGTCAGCAGATTCAGCGCCGGGGGCGTGTCCACCACGATGATGTCATAGTTGGACTCCAGGCGGGACAGGGCGCTTTTGAGCAGAAATTCCCGACCGGGGCGGTTGAACTCCAGCTCCGCACCGGACAGAAGAATGTTGGAGGGGAGCAGGTCACAGCTCTCGGTATGGGCCAGCACCTCCTCCGGCTCCGCCGCGCCGCGGAACACGTCGTAGATGGTGTCGCAGTGCTCAATGTCCAGCCCCAGACTGAACCCCAGGCTGCCCTGGGGGTCCAGGTCCACGCCCAGCACCCGGGCGCCCCGGCGGCTCAGGGAGGCCAGCAGGGCAGCTGCGGTGGTGGTCTTGCCCACGCCGCCCTTTTGATTGGTGACCGCAATGATGGAAGATGACATACCCATGACCCCGTTTCTGCCTGCCGCGGTCCTTCCTGTGGGGGCCTCTCCAGAGAAAAAAGTAGAAAAAAGGAGAATTTGCTCTTATTTTTTGGCCGCGGCGGACGATATAAGTGATGAGAGCGCTTGAATTGGCTTTCTTTGGCCATTGTAACCAAAAGGTCGATTCTTGTCAATCCACCGCAAATTTTGTACCTAAAACTTCTTTTTTTGAAAGGAGTGGAAACGATTATGGCATCTATCAGCAGCCTTACCGGCAGCACCAGCAGTTCATCCAGCATCTACGGCAACCGGAACTACAACATCATTTCCGGCCTGGCCAGCGGCATGGACACCGAGTCCCTGATCTCCGGTGCTGTCCAGGGCTATCAGCAGAAGATCCAAAGCCTGCAGCAGAAGAACACCAAGCTCCAGTGGCAGCAGGAGGCTATCCAGAGCGTCTCTGACAAGCTGGTGGAGTTTGCCCGGAATTATACCTCCTATGCCTACTCCACCACCAACCTGATGAGCTCCAGCTTCTTCAATAACGCCGTCAAAACCACAGCCAACGGCATCTACGCCGCCATGGTCACCGCCTCCGGCAAGAGCAGCAGCGAGGTGGTCATCAACTCCATCAAGCAGCTGGCCACCACCGCGCGGTACGCCGTGTCCGGCTCCGACCTCACCGGCGGCATCCAAGTGGACGGCGACAAGCTCACCGCCTCCGGCTCCCAGGCTCTGGACCTGGGCGGGGAGATGAAGCTGAGTAAGCTGGCGGGCTCTTTGTCCCTGACCTACGGCACCAAGGAGATCACCATCGACTTCGACGAGCTGGACCTGTACGCCGACGAGAGCGGCAATCTGGACGAGAAAGCGCTCCAGAGCGCCATTGAGGAAAAGCTCAGCAAGCAGAAGATCTCCACCTCCAGCGGCACCTCCTACGCCGCCGACACCCGGATCGGCGTCAGCGTATCCAATGGCGGCCAGATCTCCTTTTACGACAAGACCGGCAGCAACACCGTCTCCATCAGCGGTGCCACCGGCAGCCTGGCGGGCATGATCGACGGCCTGAGCAGTGTGGTCTCCAGCAAGGCCGGCACCTTCCACCTGACCTCCACGGATGTGGTGGATGAGACCACCAATGCCGCCTACCTCTCCGGCAAGAGCCTGACCTTCTCCCTGGACGGAAAGGAAAAGACCATTCAGCTGGGGACGGTCTCCACCAACGGCGACGAACTCGTCAGCCAGCTCAATGAAGAGCTCAGAAAGGCTTTCGGCACGGATACTGACGGCGTGAACAAGGTCAACGCCTCCCTCGTCGACGGCAAGCTCTCCTTCACGGTGGCCGAGGGCTCGGCCCTTTCCGTCACCCCGGAGAATGAGGCCGTGGGCAATGCTCTGGGCATCGGATCCAGCCTCACCAGCTATGTGGACACCGGCAAGACCCTGGGAGATATGGGCGGCCTGGGCTGGGACTGGACCGACACCACCAAGGCCATCAAAGGTGTGGGTACCCCCATCGAGCAGAAAAACGACGAGGGCGATATCACCGGCTATGTGGATGAGGAAGGCAACCGGGTGAACAAGGATGGATACCTGGTGGACGAGGACGACAACCTCCTCTTTGATCTGGAGATCAACGGCGTCACCATCGGCCGATACAGCAAGGACACCGAATTCAACACCGTCCTCAACGACATCAACGGCAACACCGAGGCCGGAGTGAAGGTGGATTACTCCAAGACCACCGGCCAGTTTGTCTTTTCCGCCAAGGACAGCGGCGCCGGCGGCCGCATCGAGATCACCGGCGGCCTGGGCGCGGCGCTGTTCGGCACCGTGGACCCGGACCAGCCCAGCAGCAGCTACACCCCTGGCAAGGACGCGGAGCTGGAGGTCACCATCAACGGAGACAAGATGACCCTGAGCCGGTCCTCCAACAGCTTCGACCTGGACGGCATGGCCGTCACCCTCAACGGCACCTTTACCGCTGCCGACGACACGGAGAACATCACCTTCACCAGCAAATGCGATTCCGACACCATTGTGGATGCGGTGAAGAAGATGGTGGAGGACCTGAACACCATTATCAAGGAGGTCAAGAGCGCCTACTCCGATATGCCTCTGGAGAAGTCGGACGGCTCGTCCTATGAGCCCCTGACCGACGATGACATGGCGGACATGAGCGATTCGGCCATCGAGGCCTATGAGGAGAAGGCCAAGACCGGTATTCTCTTCATGGACAGCGACCTGTCCTCTTTGTACAGCGACCTGGTCAACGCCATCACCTCCAGCGGTGCCGACGGTGTCACGCTGCGGTCCATTGGCATCGACACCTCTTATTCCGACGGCCTGACCACCCTGACGCTGGACGAGCAGAAGCTGCGGGAGGCCCTGGACAGTGATCCGGACAAGGTCCAGGAGGCCTTCACCAAGAGCAAGGATACCGGTGCCGCCACCAACGGCCTCATGGCCTCGCTTCAGTCCATCACCGACCGCTATGCCGCCACCACTGGCGACACCAAGGGTATCCTGATCGAAAAGGCCGGCTCCAAGTACTCCCCCAGCTCTGCGCTGGACAACACGCTGCTCAAGCAGATGGAGGACGTGGAGGAGGAGATCTCCAAGTGGCAGGACAAGATGTCCGACCAGGTGGACTATTACACCAACAAATACACCCAGCTGGAAATGCTGATCAATGAGATGAACTCTCAGAGCTCGGCCCTGTCCGGCCTGCTGGGCGGCTAATCATTCCGGCAGGAAAGGAACACCGTCTATGGATATGCGAGGGTATCAGCAATATCGGGAGCAGGCGATCAACACCATGACGCCCGGCGAGTTGCTGCTGCTAGTATACGATGAACTGATTAAACGACTGACTCAGGCGGAGCTGGCCCTTGCCAAGGAGGACTACCCCACCTTTGACGCGGCGGTGGATCGTTCCGTCGCTATTGTCCACTATCTGGACGACACCTTGGATCACAAATATCCCATCAGCGGCCAGCTGACCCGGCTGTATGAGTACTTCTGTTATGAGCTCAGCCGAGTCAAGAGCGGCCGCAACAAGACGGAACTGGAGCGGGTCAAGCATATGGCCAGCGAGCTGCGGGAGAGTTTCCGCCAGGCGGAGAAGAGCAGCACCAACAGATAGGGAGGTACATATGCTGGACGAGCAGACGCTTTCCATAGCCACGGCGGTGGAAAAGACCATGTACCGGGCCCTGACGGAGCTGGAGGAGCTGACTCAGGAGCTGGCAGAGGCGGTGGACCGGAGAGATCAGGTGACAATTCGGATGTTTCTGTCCCTGCGGCGGGAGCAGCTGAACTTCCTGAATCGGCAAAAGACCATTCTCCGTCGCCAATGTGCCCAGCTTTCGCCGGAGGACGGCGAGCTGCTGCGCCAGCTGCTGTGGGAGAAGGAGCCCCCCGCCTGTGACGGCAGCCAGGAGTTGGTGGAGCAGGCGGCGCGGAACAGAAGCCTACTGGAGCGTCTGATCCGTGCAGACGCCCGGGCCAGCCGCCACCTGGGTGGTGCTGGGTCCTTTTACGAGAAGAAGTAGAGAAACGGCCTGAGGGAGAAAAAAGCCCCCTGTCGATTTGGAATCGACAGGGGGCGCTGGCCGACTATTTCGCCGGAACCTGCAGCGTGGAAAACCGCCAAAGCGGTGCGCCGTTGGAGCGGCTGGCGGACAGCTCGTCCAGAATCAGCTGGGGGTCCCAGCTGGCCAGGCTCCGCTCCCGACTGTTGGGGTCCGCCACCAGAATGCGGCCATCCAGAGTGACGCCTCGGAGCACGATAAAGTGTCCGCCGTTGGTGAAATGCCCCTTTCCCATCAGGGCCACGAAAAGGCTTCCCGAGGCCAGCTCCCGGCACAGGGCGTCGGCAGTGAAGTCCCGGAAGGGCTCCGCCTTCAGGCCATAGGCCTGGGCCATCCCCTCTACAATGGAGAGGTAGGAGCCGCTGCCCGGTGCGCAGTAGCCGGCCTGATAGGCCTCCTCCGCCGCCTGAGACGGCGTCAGGAGCTGCCCCGTCAGGGAGGAGATCAGCATGGCCAGAGAGGTGGGGCCGCATCCATAGCCCCGGATGGGATCGGGACCGTAGGAGCTGTCAGCCCAGGGCGCTTCCCCTTGGTTGAAATAGACCAGTTCCACCACGCCGCCGGTGAGGACGTCCTGGCCCTGGCGGGTGACGAACTCCGTCACCTTGGGGTCCTCGGCGGGAGGCGCTTCCTGCTCCTCCGGCTCGCTGATGGCCTGGCTGACGGGAGGCGTGTCCTCCTTTGGAGAGATCTTGTGGGCAAGAGATTTGCCTTGGTCCAGCACATTTTGTGCCAGATGGACCACTGGCGCGGTGATCCGGTCGTAGAGGGCAGGGGCGGCAAAACGACATACCAGCAGCTCTGCGCCGCCGATGCACAGCAGTGCCAAGAGCAGAATCGCTATGGTTTTCAGCACCCGATGCCGTTTGCGTTGGACACGCAATCGTCTCGCCTCCTTTGGGAAATGATGGGTCGATTATATCAAAGCTTTGCGTATTTGTACAGAAGGAGCAGACTATGCCGCAAATTCGTTTGGAGAAGGTTGGAAAGGATTACTTCCAGGAACAAAGCAAGCAGGTGTTTCATGCGGTTCAGGAAGTGGACCTGACCATTGAGCAGGGGGAGTTCGTCTTTATCACCGGCAGCAGCGGCGCCGGAAAGAGTACTCTTCTGCAGCTGTTGTCCTGCCAGATGCCGCCTACCAGCGGCGCGGTGTTTTTGGACGGCGTCAATGTGACCGCCTTGCCCCTGCGACAGCAAGAGCGCAGGCGCATGATCTTTGGATATGTGCCTCAGCTCTCCTCTCTGGTCCGAAAAAAGACCATCGAGGAAAATCTGCTTCCTGTGGCGGTCCTGGGCCCCGGGCGAAGCCGCGGGGCCGGTGAGCGGATCGAAAAGGCCCTGGGATTGGTGGGTATGAGCAAGGCTCTGCACCGCTACCCTGTGGAGCTGTCTCAGGGCGAGTGCCGCCGGGTGGAGCTGGCCCGGGCCATTTTGAACAATCCCCAGATCCTGGCCCTGGATGAGCTGACGGCCAATCTGGATGAGGATACCGCCTGGGACCTCTTCTATTTCCTCGAGCAGGTCAATCACAACGGCACCACCGTCATCATGGCCAGCCACGCCAAGAATTTCGTCAATCTCATGCGCCGCAGGGTCATTACCCTGGTGGACGGCCGAATCTTCGGCGATGTGCAGAAGGGCCGGTACGGCGATGTGATGTGACAGAGCAAAGCAATGTGTGAATTCCGGTCCCGGTTGGACCGTATGAAATACAGTGACTTTCAGTATTGGGAGGATAAACCATGAAGAACAAAAAAGTTGGAACAAAAATGCTGATTTCCTTCGCGGTGACACTGGTGCTGTCTTTGGCAATGATCGGCGTCTCCATCGCGAACATCCTCAGCACCCGCAGCAACTATGAAAGCATCCTGTCCGGTCAGGTGGCTGCCACAGAGGCTGTGATGGAAAGCGAGGTGGAAGTCAACTCCATTGCCCGCCAGCTGCGGGACATGGCGCTGTTTGGCTATGATACATCCGCCATCAGCAACATTGAGACGTCCATCAGCAACATCAATACCAATCTGGACACGGTGACGAAGCTTTACACCGGCGAGGACGGATTGGACGATCAGTATATCCAGCAGATCCAGAGCTGGGAAGCTGTCTTTAGTGACATCAGCGATGCGCTCCAGAGCGGCGACAGCGCAAAAGTGAGAGAGCTGATCCAGAACCAGTGCACTCCCAAGCTGAACCAGGCCGTGGAGACCGGCGATAAGCTGGTCAACCAGATGACCGAGGAAAGTGAACAGTTGATGGCTCAGGTGCAGGCCAGCAGCACCCGGGATATTGTGATCCTGACCATTTTGGTGGTTGTGATCGTTGTGGCCGGTATTCTGCTGAATCTGTACATGGTGCGGAGCATCGTCAATCCCCTGCGGGAGGCCGAGGAGGCCGTTGTGGCGTTCAGCCAGGGCGACCTGTCCCATCCCCTGTCCTATGAGTCCAAGGATGAGATCGGCGGGATCTGCGACGCAGTGCGCACTTCGCAGGGAATCCTGCACAACACCATCGAGGACATTGTCTCCATCACCAAGCGCCTGGCAAATGGCGACCTGTCCGGCACCGTGAACCAGCAGTATCCCGGCGAGCTGGCCCCCATCAAGGAGAACATTGAGTACCTCCTGAGCAACCTCAATGAGACCATGAGCAATATCCTTCAGGCGGCGGATCAGGTGGCTGCCGGCGCCGATCAGGTTTCCACCGGTTCTCAGGCCCTGGCCCAGGGCTCCACGGAGCAGGCCAGCGCAGTGGAGGAGCTCTCCGCTACCATCAACGACCTGGACAACTCCGCCCAGGACAACCGCAAGACTGCCCAGACCGCCAAGGAGAAGGCCGACCAGGCCGCTACGCAGGTCCAGGTGAGCAACGATCGGATGCAGGAGATGCGCAAGGCCATGGGCGATATCCTCACCGGCCAGAAGGACATCGGCAAGATCATCGAGACCATCGAGAACATCGCCTTCCAGACCAATATCCTGGCTCTGAACGCCGCTGTGGAGGCCGCCCGGGCCGGCAGCGCCGGCAAGGGCTTTGCCGTGGTGGCCGATGAGGTCCGCAACCTGGCCTCCAAGTCCGACCACGCCGCCAAGCAGACCAAGAAGCTGATCGAATCCTCCATGAGCGCTGTGGAGCGCGGCGGGGAGCTGGCCGAGGATGTGGTCACCAACATGCAGAAGACCGTGGAGTGTGCCGGTGCCGCCATCGAGTATATGGACAAGCTGGCGGAGAGCACCATCTCCGAGGCCGAGGCCATTGCCCAGCTGACCACCGGCGTGGACCAGATCTCCGCTGTGGTCCAGACCAACTCCGCTACCAGTGAGGAGTCTGCGGCTGCCAGCGAGGAGCTGTCCTCTCAGGCCGTAATGATGAAGCAGATGGTCCAGCGCTTCCGTCTGCGGTCTATGTCCGGTGGAATGGACTTTGAACCGGCACCTCACGAGGACCAGAGCCTTGCCCTGGGTACCGAAGAGCCAATCGCCACGGAGGAAAACCGTTTTAGCAAGTATTAAGTCTTGGGCTGATCAGATTTCCAAAGCGGGCCCCAAAGGGGCCCGCTCTGTTCAAAAGGAGTTGGTAAAGTTATGGCGGATTCTGGAGAGAATCAGGCCTATCCGGTCCAGCCCCAGGACCTGATCTACGCACTGGATATTGGAACCCGCAGTGTCATTGGAATGTTGGGAGTGGCGGTGGATGGCCGGATGCAGATCCGCGCCGTAGAAAAGCAGCTCCACGCCAAGCGTGCCATGATGGACGGCCAGATCGAAGACATCGCCCAGGTGGCGGAGGCCGTGCGGAGTGTGACGCACCGCCTGGAGCAGAGCGCAGGCTGCCGCCTGACCCGGGCGTGCGTGGCCGCTGCCGGCCGAGCCCTTCGGACCGAGCGAGGCCACAGCGAAAAGTCCCTGGGGGCGCCGGAGCAGATCGACCATGCCCTCATTGCCCAGCTGGAAGCTGCCGCTGTGGCGGAGGCCGAAAAGGCCCTCCATGATGAGGACAGCGGGGAACAGAAGATGCTGCTGGTGGGCTATACAGCCACCCAGTATACTTTGGACGGCTATCCGCTGACCAATCTCCTGGGCCACACCGGCCAGCTTTTGAGCGCCGATGTGGTGGCCACCTTCCTACCCGGCGGTGTCATCGACAGCTTGTATGCCGTCATGCGGCAGGCTCAGCTGGATGTGGCCAGCCTGACACTGGAGCCCATTGCCGCCCTCAACGCCGCCATTCCGGCGGAGCTGCGGCTTTTGAACCTGTGTCTGGTGGACATCGGCGCCGGCACCTCGGATATCGCCGTGTGCCGGGACGGCAGCGTGGTGGGCTACACCATGGCTACCGTGGCGGGAGATGAGATCACCGAAGCCCTCATGCGGGAGTATCTGGTGGATTTTTCCACCGCCGAACAGATAAAGGCCGGTCTTTCCACCGGCGGGGAGCTGCGCTTTACCGATATCCTGGGTCAGGAGCAGTCCTGTACCGTCCAGGAGGTGGAGCAGGTGTTGGCTCCTGCGGAGGAGCTGCTGGCCCGGGAGATCGCCCAGCGGGTGCTGGGGGTCAACGGCGCAGCGCCTTCAGCTCTGTTTCTGGCAGGCGGCGGCAGCAAGCTGCCCACCCTGCGGGAAAAGGTGGCGGCGGCGCTGGAGATGGACCCTAAGCGGGTGGCCATCGCCGGCGGACACTTCAAAAATACTGTCTGGTCCGATACCCTGTCTCTGGAGGACCCAGAGTATACCACACCTCTGGGCATCGCCGTCTCCGCGGGCCTGGGCCTTATCAGCGACAGCTGCCAGGTGCAGCTCAACGGCGCACCGGCCAAGCTCTTCCGCAGTGGAAGCCTGACGGCCATGGAGCTTTTGATGATGAACGGCTATACCTACATGGACCTTCTGGGCCGCAACGGAAAGCCTTTGATCCTGCAGGTGGACGGTCAGCGCCGGGTGTTCCACGGGGAGAGTGCCCAGCCGGCCCAGCTGCGCATCAACGGCGCCGAGGCCCAGCCCTCCACCGTAGTGCAGGCGGGCGACCATGTGGAGTTTGTCCCCGCCAAGGCCGGAAAGGACCGGCATTTCACTGCCGGCGCACTGGCAGAGCTGCTGCACGCCCCGGGCATTGTGGTGAATGGGCAAGTGCCTGCTCCCGATGAGGAGATTCCCAGCGGGGCCATGGTGGTGATTACCGGTTCTGCCTCTCCTTCAAAGGAGGAGCCCCCCTCACAGCAGGCAGCGCCTCTGAAAAGCGCCTGTACCGTCACTTTGAATGGAAAGCCGGTGACCCTTGCGCCCAAGGCGGATGGGACACCCCACTATGTAATGGATCTGCTGGAGCGCTCCGGCATTGACTTCAAGCGGGCCCAGCATCCGGTGTCTTTGTGGGTCAACGGCGGAGAGTGCTCCTTCCAGCAGGTGTTGCAGGAGGGAGACCGGGTGGATATTGGCTATGAGGATGAGGCGGTGGAGGGCTGAGATGAGAAAGTATATAAAAGCAGCCGCCTTTCTTCTGATGCTGCCCCTGGTGCTAGCTGGCTGTGGTGCCAAGGAGCCCCCGGAGAACTATACAGTGGGAGAGAGTGGAGAGGACACGGTGCCCTCCCTCAATGTGCTTGTGCCCACGGAGGAAGTCCAGTGGAGCACGGAGGAGGGGGAGGACGGAACCACGTCCTACCAGTACACCGACCTGACCTCCGGCGCCGAGACAGCCCAGACCTATACCAAGGCTCTGGAGGACGTCTATGACTTTACGGCCCTGTCCCAGGACGGTAAAGAGTTTCTGGAAGAACCGGATTTTTCCGCGGATTCGGGAGATATCCTGCTGGCTAAGGAGAGCCAGTCGGGAAGCGGCCTTTTTCAGGTGGCTCTGTCCTGGGGGGAGACCTCCTGTACGGTGACGCCCTCCTATGACCAGGAGGCGCAACTTCCCTCGGAGGAGAGCAGCGCCATGACGCTGGATGAGGCGGCGGAGTATCTCAAGAGCTTTTCCCCGGCGACGTTAGGGCTGGAAGGAGCGGATATGTCGGGCTATGACGTGCTCCCGGAGGAGGGAGTGGCCATGCTGGACCAGATGCCGTGCATCTGCCTGAACGTGTATAAGAAAGAAGATCACCAATACTGTGCCACATACCTGATTGCTGAGCCCAATCGGCAGGTATACCGACTGGACCGGAACACCGGGATAGCCAGCACAGTCTCTTCAGGTCAGCAGAGTCTTCCTGCGTCATAAGCCCACGCAGTGAGACTGGCTTTCAAAGATATTGAATCACTACACAAAGGTAAGCACGGTTTTTATGGAGGGAGAATTTACGCATGAAAAGCATTCGACAAAAGATCCTTGTCTGTTTTCTCGCACTGGCGGTTTTGGCCGCCGTGCTGTGCGGTGGAACCGGCATTTTGATGAGCTATTCCAGCAGCAATACAACGCTGGAGCAGAGTATGACTGCTCTGGCCTCTGAGACCGCTGAGCGGGTATCCTACGAGCTGCAGTCCTACAAAAACGCAGTGGAAGCCCTGGGCATGGTGCCCAGCCTCACAGACCCCACCGAAACCGTGGCTCAGAAGCAGGAGCTTTTGGACCGCTGGGTGGATCATTACGGCATGATGCGGGGCAATATTCTGGATACTACAGGCCGCAGCCTCTTTGATGGCAACGACTATTCCGACCGGGATTATGTGCAGCAGGCCCTTCAGGGCAACACCTACATCTCCACCCCCACCATCAGCAAGATCACCGGAGAGCTGTCTATTATGGTGGCGGCGCCCCTGTGGCAGAATGGCGTCCAGGGCGGACAGATCGCCGGTGTGGTGTATTTTGTCCCTGAGGAGAAGTTTTTGAATGACATCATGGACACCATCAAGATCAGCGAAAATGGTAGCGCCTACATGCTGGATCAGGATGGCAATACTATCGCCGATGTTACCATGGAAACCGTGGCGACCCAGAATGTGGAAGAGGAGGCAAAGACCGACAGCAGCCTTACAGCGCTGGCGGACATGCACGCGCTGATGCGTCAGGGCCAGAGCGGCTTTGGCTCCTATACCATGGATGGCGTGTCCAAATACCTGGCCTATGCTCCTGTGCCTGGTACCGATGGATGGAGCCTGGGCGTCACTACCTACACGTCTGACTTTATGGCGGCCACCTACCGGAATATCGTCATCATTGCGGTCTTGGTGATCGTGGTAATCCTTGCAGCGCTGTTCATCTCCATTTGGATCGCCAACAGCATCGGTGGCCCCATCCACACCTGCGTCCAGCGCATTTTGCAGCTGCAGGAGGGAGATCTGCACTCTCCTGTCCCCGAGTTCCGTCGGCGGGATGAGATTGGACAGCTTTCCAATGCCACAAGCAAGATTGCGTATGTGCTTACCGGACTGGTGGAGGATCTGGGCTATCTGCTGGGTGAGATGTCCAAGGGAAATCTGAATGTCCGCTCTCAGAAGAAAGAGCTCTATGTGGGAGACATGGAGGCTATGCTGACCACCGTGCGGGATCTGGAGATCCGGCTCAGTGAGACCATGTCCCAGATCAACACGGCGGCTGAGCAGGTCTCTGCCGGTGCCGAGCAGGTTTCCTCCGGCGCACAGGCTTTGGCACAGGGCGCCACAGAGCAGGCCAGCTCGGTGCAGGAGCTTTCCGCCACCATCGCTGACATCGACGAGAGTGCCCGGAAGAATGCCGACGCAGCCAAGCAGGCCCAGGAAAAGAGCGACCAGGCTGGCGGGCAGGTGGTGGCCAGCAACCAGAAGATGGAGGACCTGCGCCAGGCCATGGACGATATCCTCAAGGGCCATCAGGAGATCGGTCAGATCATTGAGACCATTGAGAACATCGCCTTCCAGACCAATATCCTTGCGTTGAATGCCGCTGTGGAGGCGGCCCGGGCTGGCAGCGCCGGCAAGGGCTTTGCCGTGGTGGCAGACGAGGTGCGCAGCCTGGCCTCCAAGTCTGACCAGGCGGCCAAGGAGACCAAGGCACTCATCGAGCATTCCGCCAACAATGTGGAGAGGGGCAGCCAGCTGACGGAAGAGGTCAGTGCTGCACTGGAAACCACCACGACTCTGGCCAAGGAGGCGGTGGACTTCATGAACCAGGTGGCGGAGAACATCGTCAGCGAGACCGACTCCATCCACCAGGTTTCCGAGGGAACCGATCAGATCTCCAGCGTGGTGCAGACCAACTCTGCCACGGCGGAGGAAAGCGCTGCGGCCAGCGAGGAGCTCTCCGGCCAGTCTAACCTGCTCAAGGATCTGGTGGGCAAGTTCGTTTTGCGTCAGCAAACCGAGCTGCCTCTGGCCGAGGAAGAGGCGGAGTAAGTGCTCCCTTCCTAGATATGTAAAAAAGCCCCCGGGGACGATCGTCCTCGGGGGTCTTGCCTTTGTTAACGGGCTCAGTTCTCCTTGATGTGCCGAGCCAAACGCTTGTCCTCAGTGCGAATGTGGGAAATCAGAACAGCCACCACGCGGTTGAGATCGCCCAGAGCCTTCACCGTGGGGCCCTCCTGCAGCAGCTCCTGGGATACCTGGGCGAGCTGGCGGCGGTATCCGTCGTGGAACTGCTTGTGGGCGGGATAGTTGGGGTAGTTGCTCTGGGCCTGCAGACGCTCCTCGTCCTGGAAGTGCTTGACCACATAGTTGCTCAGGAACGTAACAGTCTGCTGGATCTGGTCCCGGCCTTTGCCCTGGGAGCAGGCGGTCATCAGATTGTTTACCGCGGCAAACAGCTGCCGGTGTTCGGAATCGATGAGGGCGTTGCCGGTCATCAGATCCTGCGTCAATTCATAGGTCATATGGAATGATCCCCTTTCTGGTGTCTTGGGGAGATCAATAAAACATCTCCCTTTTTTATATATTTTATATCGACACGGAATGCCAAAAGATAAAGCAGTTGCGCAAAAATAAGATCATTTCCCGTAAAAACAGTTTTTTTACTGATACCTCTTATGTTCAGCGGGATTTGAGACGATATAACAATGTAAGGTAATGCACTTGACAGCGTTACCATAAGAGAAAATTTTTATGAGAGGGAGGGCTTGCGATGGTATCCCCTATTTATCCCAGCGGGATGTATCCCGTAAGCGGCGTTACGCCCTATGGTCAAAAAAATGACGCGGCAGCTCCAAAAGTATCAGAGCAGCGGTATGACCAGGTCCAGTTTTCCTCTCACTTAGATGAGACGGAAAAGCGCGTGAAGGAGACGGTGGGAGCACTCTCCCGAGAGATCCGCACCCGTCCCACCCATCAGGAGCTGGAGGAGCTGCGTCAGCAGGTGGCCTCCGGCACCTATGTGGCAGACCCCCGGGAAATTGCGGCGCGCATGCTCCTGATGAGAGAGGATGATTAAGCTGTGGCAGAGTTCCGGGATTATCTGACATTTTTGGAGGCTCTCCGGGAAGAACTGGAGAAGCTCAACGGCATAGAGCAGCGCAAGATCGCCGCGGTCCGCGCCGGGGATCTGGAGACGCTGGATGCATGTATGAAGCAGGAGCAGGCGGCCTCTTTGTCCCTCCGGGGACAGGAGCAGCGCCGGGAGGTGCTTTTGACAGAGCTGGGGATGCAGGGCGTTTCCCTGCGGGAACTAGCGGAACACGCGCCCCAGACCCTGCGGGCGGAAACCGCTCAAAAGGTGGAGGCGCTTTTGCGCACCTATCAGGTCCTTTCCAGCAGCCAGAGCGCGGCCAGGACCATGATGGAGGCCAACCTGCGCCGCATTGAAAAGCAACTGGACCAGCAGGGGACCCCAGTGGAAAAGGCTCCTGACGTTCGGCCAGGACAGACGGATTTTCGGGCTTGAGGAGGAGAAAGAGACATGGGTACATTTGGCTCATTCGGTACGGTGCGCTTGGGCATCTATGCAGCACAAAAGGGCCTGGATGTTACGGGCAACAATATCACTAATATCAATACCGACGGCTATACCCGCCAGCGGCTCAATCAGGTCAGTCTGATCCCCTCCGCCAGCGACCGGTATACCTCCAGCTTCAACACCCGCATCGGCCAGGGCGCCATCGTCACCGGTGTCACCCAGCTGCGGGACCCGGGACTGGATATCTCCTACCGCAATGCCTCCGCAGACGTGGGTGCCGCCAACGCCAAGCTGGATGGCCTCAACGCTCTGGCTTCCGTTCTGGATGAGGTGGGTAAGGGTGACCTGGAGCAGGATGACGGCGTCATCCTCAGCCAGCTCAATGACCTGCGGGACCTCATCAACCAGGCCATCACCAACAACGGAACAGGCACCTATGACAGCCTCATCCGCTCCTCTGCTGATGCTCTGTGCACCCACTTCAATTCCTATGCGGAAAAGCTGGCGGAAAAACAGAGCACCTACGAGGGAAAACTGGACCAGCAGGTCACAGAGGTCAACAATATCCTCAAAAACATCCAGGAGCTCAACGTGGCCATCCGCAACGCCGACATCCGGGGCGATGAGGGATTGGAGCTGCGGGACAACCGCAACCAGCTGCTGGATGAGCTCAGCGGCTACATGAAGATCGATGTGAAGTACTCCATGGAGGATGTGGGTGCAGGCACTATGGTGGAAAAGCTCACCGTTACCTTGGCCAACAATCCTCCCCACGACCACACGTTGGTGGACGGAGAGTATGCCTCACAGCTGCTGGCGGACAAGAACAACGACTACCGCATCAACCTCTATGCACTGCGGGACAGCGACGGGGTCAAGCAGGACGCCAATGATACCGACCCGGTGGTGCTGCTGGACAACGACCTGTACGGTTCCCTCCAGTCCATCCGGGAGCTGCTCACCGAGGAGGGCGAGTATGCCTCCGATGCGGATGTGAAGAACGATCCTGACGCTGCTATCAAGCGGGGCATCCCCTACTACCAGAAGGCCTTGGACTCTCTGGCCCGGGAATTTGCCGACGCCATGAACAAGCTCAACGACACCGGCCTGACCGGCGGCGGTGCGCTTTTCAGTACCGGCAGCAACAACAATACCACCGACGGCATCACCGCCTCCAACATCTCCGTGTCCCAGAACTGGACCAACGGCACCGTCAGCATCCAGGCCACGGACCGTTCCGATGCCCCCAGCGGCGACACCTCCAATCTGGCCAAGTTCCTGGCCCTTTTTGACCAGAAGATAGACTTTGATCCCAAGCACATCGATGGGGATGCCGTGGGCGATGCCTACAATGGCACCTTTGAGGAGATGCTTTTGAAGATCCAGTCCACCCTGGCCGAGGACCAGATGACCACAGATGCGGTGCTCAACAATTACATGGTCACCGCCAACGATGTCTATGTAGACCGGGAGAGCATCATGGGCGTGGACCTGAACGATGAAGCCACCAGCCTGATGACCTACCAGAAGGCCTACACCGCCGCCTGCCGGCTGATGACTGTGATGGAGGAGGCGCTGGACTCCCTCATCAATGGTACCGTTTAATTCTGGGTTTTGATTTTCGAGGTGAATGAACAATGATGCGCGTGACCACCAACAGCACGATTTATACCTATCAAAAGAATCTGCTCAAGACCTCCAACCAGCTCTATTCGGCCATGAATTCCATGACCACTGGACGGAATTTTGACTCCTATTCTGCCGACCCTGCGGCAGCCACCAGAGCCTTCCAGATTCACAGCTCCCTCAACGCTACCAACGCCCAGGCCTCCAACAACCAGACGGTGCACAAAAAGTTCTCCACCGCCTGGGATGTGGCCGATGATGTCATCGACATGGTGACCGATCTGGGCGTGTCCCCCACCATGAAGGGCCTCAATGACCCCAGCGGCCTGAGCACCCTCAATACCCAGGGCGATGTGATCTTCTCCGGTGCGGAGTCCATTATCCAGAGCCTGAACAGCAAGTACGACAACAGCTTTATCTTCGGCGGCGCCGATACCGAGAATCCCCCCTTCGCCATTGAGACCGTGGGGGACAAGCACTATCTCACCTACCGCAATGTGCGCATCGACGACCCGGACCCCAACTATTACACCCAGACCTATCACGATGCCAACGGCAACGAGGTCCTGGACAAGGATGGCAACGCCCTGACCAACCAGCAGATGCTGGACAGCTGGAAGGACGAGCACATGTATGTGGACATCGGCATCGGTTTCCAGCTGGACAAAAACGGCAAGGTGGTGGACTCCACCGCCTTTGACTCTGCCATCTCCGGCGTGGATTTCGTGGGCGGCAGCGGTTTGGACGCCGACGGAGACCCCAACAACGCGATCTCCATCATGCTGCGTCTGTCCGAGATTTTCCAGGGCTATGACCAGGAGACGCAGACCTGGAGCTCGGCAGGGGATAAGGAGGACGCCCAGCGTCTGCTCAATAAGCTCAATGCGGCCCAGGACCAGCTGAGCAACCAGTATACCCAGCTGGATACCCAGGCCAAGTTCCTGGAGACCAACCAGTCCCAGCTGGAGAGTACGTTCTACTCTCTCAACACGGAGCTCAACAGTGTGGAGAAGATCGACGAGGTAGAGGCCATTCTCACCCTGGTCTCCGCCCAGACCAGCTACAACGCTGCCATTCAGGTGGGCGCCAACGTGGTCCCCCAGTCATTGATGGATTACCTGAACTGATTCGGTCCAGGATGTGTGAGTATGAATTTGTGCCTTGCATCGGCATGTGGAAGGAGCTTTCAGTATCATGGATCCGTTGATTGAAATCCAAACGGTGCCTATTGAGATCCAGATGAAGGTGACCCGGGCGCACTTGGAGTATGCCCGAGGCACTGCTCAGGTGGAGATCTCCCGGGATAAGGGGGGGCTGAGTATCCGCAGCAACCCCATCCGGGTCAATATCGACACCTTTGAGGCCCGCAATTCTGTCACCCCCACCACCTCCACCGTGATTCGGCAGCAGGCCCAGGCCGGCGTTCAGGCCGCCTATGAGGCCACCGCGGTGCTGGCCCGGGAGGGGCGTATGATGATGGAGGCTCGCATCGACCAGGATGTGATCCCCCAGCTGGCCAAGCAGGAGAATCTGGGCCAGCCCACCAACGACAATATTACATTTCTGCCTACCACCGGCCCGGACATCAGCTGGGACGGCGGCGAGATGAGTATTCGCTATGAGATGGACAAGCTGAACTTCGACTGGCGTATGGAGCAGATGAGCTTCACCTTCGTCCCCGGAGACATCGAGTTCACCATGACCCAGCGGCCAGATGTCATCATCAAATATGTGGGCG
>CABSMJ010000026.1 GCA_902478785.1 uncultured Oscillospiraceae bacterium | reverse complement strand
CAACCCCCGCAGCGGATGTGCCCGATTTCTCCCTCGTTTCGTCCACAAAAGACTCTGTCCGCCGGAAATCCGGCCCCACTCGCTTTTCCATTCGCTTTTAAAATTGTGTGGGAGATGGCAGCAAATTTTATCACGTCTCCATTCCATATTCAGCGTCAGATCCCTAATCTGATTCCACAACTTCTTTCATTAGGGTGTCTTTTGCCTTATTTAAGCCAAGGATCATCATTTATCGCAGAGAACAACATCCCTTAGGCACCGCTTACTTCAGTCCATATTTCAAAGCGCGCCTCACAATCATGCCCCATATTTTGAGTAGCACCTGTCCTGTAAAGAGTGATATTCGTATTGATTATTTCAAATGTTTTCCTACGATTAATTTAATTTCTTTACATCAAAGCCGTCAATGCATTCCTTCCCGCTTGCTGATCCTCTCCCCACAGTAAAGACTTGATGAAATTTTGACAACAGTCCTGATACACTTTATTGGTCAGAATGGCCTAAAAAGAGATACGGTTTGCATCCTCCTTTGGAATGGAATCACAATAAACCATTCCAAAAAAGAATGCAAACCATATTTCTTTACTTTTTTATTTCTAAATTCTATTTTACCTTATTTATATAGATTATCGAGCAGTTATTTTTTCTTCCCCAGCAGGATCTCGGGCGTTTTTACGATCAATCTGCCTTATAAAAGGCGAAAATGCAAAGGATAGTACCTGCGGTCGAAATTCTACTGGTATTTTCTCATAAAGCGGCGCCCTGTCTTCACTCGAGATCACATGCCAGTCATCTGCTGAGTAGGAATCCGCACTTCACCGCCCTGTCTGCAGTTGACCTCCTCTGGTTCATGAAATGTCGGGACAACCCGATGTAACGCCTCCCGGATACAGGAAGGGTTGTCCTTTTCTAAAGCATTCTGGAGAATTACTAGCTTCTCTTTCAACTCACCAGGCGTAATTGCCGGTTGCCGCTCAATAAATATCTGGCTGTTCTCTGTCTGCTCAATATCCCGACTGGCAATTAGGAGTTCCTCATAAAGTTTCTCACCAGGCCGCAGTCCCGTCTCTATAATATCGATGTCCCGATAAGGCGCATACCCAGAGAGGCGAATCATATTCTCAGCCAAATCTAATATTTTAACCGGCTGTCCCATATTTAATACAAAAAGCTCATTTTTTCGGGCCATAGCCCCTGTCTGCAGAACGAGCTGTGCTGCCTCCTGTATTGTCATAAAGTAGCGAATAATTCTCTTATCTGTCACGGTTACAGGTCCCCCCGCCGCAATCTGCCGTTGAAAGAGCGGTACTACAGAACCGTTGGAACCCAGCACATTTCCAAATCGAACTGCAATGAAATCTGTGCCGCTGTGTCCCTTCATGGACTGAAGAATCATCTCGCAAAGCCGCTTGCTGGCTCCCATTACAGAAGTGGGGTTAACCGCCTTATCTGTGGAAATCAGAAGGAATTTTTTAACCTGAAACTCATCTGCAATCTGTACAAGGTTCAGTGTTCCAAACACATTGTTTCGAATGGCCTCCTGGGGACTATTCTCCATAAGAGGTACGTGTTTATGTGCAGCAGCATGGAATACAACATCTGGATGATATGCATCAAATATCTGTCGCATCCGTGCTTTATCCTGAACCGATGCGATTTCTACCTTTAAGTTAAGACGCCCTCCATATTGATAGAGCAGTTCTTGCTGGATATCATAGGCTCCGTTTTCATAAATATCCACAATCACCAGTTCTTTAGGATCATGTTTGACAATCTGCCGACACAATTCCGAACCAATCGATCCACCGCCTCCGGTAACCATTATGACTTCTCCGGTAATATACGCATCCACCGGAGTTGGATCCAGATAGACCGGTTCCCGGCCAAGAATATCCTCAATCCGGATCTCTCGTAGTTGAGTATGTATGGGCTTCCGATGAATCATGTCTAATGTGCTTGGTAAAACAGAAACCTTGATTCCCTCCAAGCCAGACATCTTTTGAAAGATCTCATGGCGCCGGTCTTCATCGGCCGATGGTATGGCTACAATAATCTCACGAATGTCTATTGTCCGAAGGGAATCTTGCACTTGGTCGATTCTCCCTTTCACCTCTACGCCATGGATGCGCTTCCTCAATTTCTCAGGATCATCATCGAAAAAGCACTGCACATTATATCGACTGTCAGGGTTGCTTTGGAGTTCCTCCAATAATTGTACGCCTGCTGCTCCAGCTCCGACAATAGCTACCGGAATCTGGTGCCGTCCTTTGTAAAAGAGCACTCGGCTCCGATAAACTCGATAGGCAAATCGCATCATCAGCATTCCCAAAACCCACATACTGGCTACGCAGGTCAAAAGCATGAATGAGATTACACTCTGCAGAAAAAGCCGACTCAATACCTCATAGAGAAAAACTCCACAGAAAGCGGCCATCAGCAAAGAGAGATATTCTTTGCTCTCTGCGTATCTCCACAAGCTATCATAGGTGCGAAAAATAAACTGGAAAAGGACTGTACACCCATACAACAGCAAAAAATTCTGCAACAGTTGGAAAGAGCGTCCAACTGCGTCAGATAAATTATATCTCAATGAAAACCATGAGAAAAAGGCAGAAACCGCAATTAGAATAATGCTGTCGCAAACAAACAGTATCTGCTTTCGAAAATGATTCATCGATTATATTCTCCTGCTGCTACATTTTCTATCTTTTCTGGCTATCGGGTTACGATCGTATAACAAATTATACAGTCTTTTTGTCAAAAAGGGAAGCGTAAAATGTTACTATTTCTTAGTCCCTGACTTCTGATTGATTTTCTAGAGAAAAAAGCTGGAGACGGAACTCCGCCTCCAGCTTTTCATTCTTTATCCCAGTGTATTACAGCAGATGTCTTCTCAATTCTCTCTTTTGTTTCCATTTTTGCGTATATAGAATTTTGTTTATTATTGTTTTTTCACTCCCGCAGGGGCCAGAAAATTTTGAATTGTGGAGTACAAAACGAAATTGAGGAATTATCAGAGAAATTTCAGAAGCGACGCAGGCAGAAGGAACCTTCTACAGTAGGACATGTCTGCGTTTTAAAGCCGTTCCCCATACATGGCAGGTTCATCCCGGGACTTCCTCTACACGAATCATAGAGAGTCAGCAAAATATAAGCTAAATAGTCTGGCACCCAAATGAAATGCAGACGCCTGCCGCTGACTACTTACGGGCGTTGTTTCTTTGTTTCCGTTTTAGCATGCTATTTGTGTTTAATGTTATGAGTAGTGATCACATAAGGAACAAACCACATTGCTGATCACCGTCCTATTTTTACTCCATCTGTCTCGATCGGATTTCATATAGAGCTTCACACTGTATTTAATCGCTCCCTATACTCGTTGGCCTTGTCATGAAAGATTTGCTGCCACAATTCCAAGCAGAAGAAGCCCCACAGGCTACGAGAGAATGCACCCTCACCGTTGATTTTGGAAATGACTTTCGCATTATCCACATACTCTCGCTGGCGAGCCTTGGTAGTAGAAAGTGTATCGCAAATGAAATCTCGGCACTCGCCTTTTGCCCATACGGCAAAGGGCGTCGGGAAGCCCATCTTGTCCGTGCGGTTCATGACCTGCTCCGGCACATACCGGCTCATGGCCGAGCGCAGAATATACTTCATCGTTCCGTTTTTGAACTTGATGCTGGCGGGAATGGTGGCCGCGAATTCCACCAGTTCCCGGTCCAGGAACGGGACCCGGGATTCCAGGCCGTGGGCCATGCTCATGCGGTCCTCCACCTGAAGCAGGGCCGGCAGGAGCGTCTTGAAGTCAAAGTGCGTCATCCGGTCCAGATAGGACTGCTTATCCACATTCTCCGCCACGAACAGCCGTTCATAAGAGTCATAGGGATCATAGGCGGGCAGGGAGTCCCGGTGGACGCAGTCCTCCATGCCGGGGGCACGGTTGATGAGCTGGAAGTAGCGCTTGCTGGGCTCATCGAACAGCCCCTTGCTCCAGAAGCTGCGGAGCATGGGCTTGTAGTTGCGAAGAGCGGTGAGGTTGGGGATGATGGACTCGTAGGTGACCACGAAGGCGCCCTTTTGCGCCGTCCCCTCAAT
Organism: uncultured Oscillospiraceae bacterium; assembly: GCA_902478785.1. Lineage (GTDB taxonomy): Bacteria > Bacillota > Clostridia > Oscillospirales > Oscillospiraceae > Oscillibacter. Next base: position 16,631 of record CABSMJ010000026.1, on the reverse strand, counting down.
GGCGCCCTTGATGCACTGCTCGAAGTACGCCACCAGATACCGGGTATAGCCGCCGAAGATCTCGTCGCCGCCTTGTCCGCCCAGGACCACCTTGCGGTGCTGGGCCGCCAGCCGGGAGATCATATACTGGGAGAAGGAGCCGGGGCCGGCAACAGGGGCGTCCAGCGCATAGATCACGTTTCCAATGTTGTCGATGAAATCCTGGGCCGTGATGTCCAGCTCATAGAGCTTGAAGTCCTTTTCCCGGGCCACGGTGCGGGCATAGGCGCTTTCGTCATAATCCGGGCCGATGTTATATTTTCCGGTGAAGCCCACGAAGCTCTCACCCAACAGGTCCCGGGCCATGGCGGAAGTGATGGAGGAGTCCACGCCGCCGCTGACATATCCGCCCACCGGCACGTCGCTTCGGACATGGTATTTGATGGAGCGCTGGAACTGTGCTTCCAGCTCATCATGGAAATACTGCTCCGTATGGTATATGTCGGGGCGGTAGTAGACCTGCCAGTACCGGCGGCGCTTGATGGAGCCGTCGGCCGTGATCGTCATGCGGTGGGCCGGCTCCAATTCCTCGATCCCCTGAAACAGCGTCCGTCCCTCCATGCAGAACTGGAACACCAGGTAATCCTGGAAGCCCTTGGGATTGGTCTCAATGCTGGGCAGGAACGGCAGCAGCGCCTTCATTTCCGAGGCGAAATACAGCGTGTTGTCCACCACAGTGTAATAGAAAGGCTTGATGCCGAAGTGGTCCCGGGCGCAGAACAGTGCCTGCCGCTTTTCGTCCCACAGGGCGAAGGCGAACATGCCGGAAAAATGCTCTACGCATTCCTCGCCCCACACCTCATAGGCCCGGAGGATCACTTCCGTGTCGCTGGTGGTCTCATAGGTGCCGCCCAGCTGTTGTTTGAGTTCGATATAGTTGTAGATCTCCCCGTTGAAGCAGACCCAGTTGCCGTGGTGATCGGTCATGGGTTGCTGGCCGGAGGCGATGTCGATAATGCTGAGCCGGCGGTGCGCCATGCCGACGTTCTCAGCCTGGTGCATCCAGACGCCGTGGCCGTCCGGGCCGCGATGGGCCTGCAGATCATTCATAACGTTCAATTTGTGGGCAAGCCCGGGAATCCGGTTGCCGGATAATTCGATCATACCCGCGATCGAGCACATAGGGCGGTCCCTCCTTTGTGTGAATCAAGGTTTCCATCCGAGGGGTGACCGAACGGTGCATTACAGCCACCGTGTCCTCGGAGCAGTCTTTTATTGGTATATGTCAAAAAGAGCAAGGTTGGGAAGCGTTTCCCGGCCGCTGATCTCCCTCCAGAGCGGTCTTGGTGCCGTCCTCGTCCACCGACCAGCATGTGACCTCCAGGGGGACTTGAAGCTCCTCCATAAAGCTCATGGTGATGCGGTAAAACTCCACATCCTCTGTAAAGACGCAGAAGATGGAGTTGGGTGTGAGCGTCTCATCATAGACCACATCCTGGCTGGAGGCCGGTTCCACAGGAATGCTGCTGGTGACAGAGGCGGGATACCAGCCCAACAGATTCAGATCATTGAGAAGCAGAGAGTCCGGCTGCTCTAGGACCTGATATGCCTCTGTGAAAAAGCGGTTGGTGAGATAGTAAGAGTCCATGGAGGGCTCCCCGCAGGCGTATGCCTGGGCATCGTCGCAGGTCAGCAGCGTCGCCATATCCGTGGTGTAATAGATGCCGTGGGTGGGGTCAAAGACATAGGGGCCTTCCGTGGTCTGAACTTCCACTACGGCATGGATAGAAGAATCCTCCCCGATATGCAAAGAGCTGATTCCATATAGGGTTGCCTGATAATACCCATGCCGGGACAGTTCCTTGATAAACAAGTAGCAGTATATCCCGCAATCGCCGGTCCCAAATTCCAGATAATCTTCCTCCGTGATAGGCCGCCCCTCGACCTGGGGACCCACGCCGTAGGAGATCAGCCCATTGACATATTCATTGATCTCCTGGACCTCCTCCACCGTGGGGACCTTCAATTCTGTGACATAAGAGGGGGCCTCCTCCGGCAGCTCCTCTACCGTGGCGGATGTACCCGAAGTGGAGGAGCAGCCCGTCAGCAATACCAGTAACAAAAAAAGTGCAAAGCAGTTTACCCGTGTTTTCTCCATCCTTAGGTTTTTCGTCCTTTCACACACGCTCGATGAGGCCATGTTCCCCCAGGACCATCTCCAACGCGGCCCGTTGGCTCTCAAAGCTGAACTTGTTCCGGCAGCCCTCGTACTGCTTTTTCATGGCGGAGAGCTGTTCCTCATCATGAAGCAGCCGGTTGAGGGTCTGCCCAAACTTGACGGGGTCGGAGAGGTCTTCTCCCACGCCCACGCCGTGTTCGCCGGCTACCATGGACACTTCTTTCATGGAGACGTCATAGAGCATGGGCAATGTAGCCTCAAAATATTCCATCAGCTTATTGGGAACAGCGTAGGAGTAGTATTCATCCACCGCGGAATACGGCAGCACGCCAAGATCTGCGTTGACGGTAAAGCGCAGAAGCTCGCTCTGGTTGACCCAGCCCACCATGACCACCCGCTCGGGGTTTCCTTCCTTTTCCAGCGTGTGGAGGAACTTCTCCTGATAGTCGCCTCCGCCCACGACCACAAGGCGGCAGTCATCCTCCAGATACCGCGTGGCCCGGGCCAGGTTGTCCAGATTGCGCAGGGCCGTCATGCTGCCCTGAAAAATGGCGATCCGGGTCCCATCCGGAATGCCGTAGGTATGCCAGAAGTCCGCTTCCGGCACAGTATCCTCCAAGCGCAGAGCGGCGCTCATACAGGAATAAATGACATCAAAATGCTTGTGGTAGCATGCGCTCATGTCCTGAGCCAAATACTTCCCCACAGTGATGCACACATCACACTTGGGATAGAGCTCCGCCTCGCTCTTTTCCGCCAGGGCGATCTTCTCGGCCCAAGTGCTTTCCCACAGGCGGGTCTGCTTGTACCACCACTCATGGCAATCCACCATCAGCGTGCAGCCCAGTACTTCCTTGAGCATCACGCCGATGGGCAGCGTGGGCAGATCCGCCACGTATACCAGGTCCGGCGTCTCCTCCGGCAGGGCCCGCCGTACCTGCTCCAAAATGGGGGAATACTCGAACAGGATCTTCCGGAAATCCTGGAAATCAAATTGCTTTTCCCCCAGCGTGTCCGGCCCCACAGGACTGAGGGGGATGGGGGTGCCCCGATAGAGCTCCGGCGGGTCGTTGTTGAACAGCCAGACACCGTTGTCCGCCGTCTTGCAGTGGGCCGCCAGCGCCCTGCCACGGGGCCCTTTCGTATAGGAGAGCGCCACATCGCCCACGGTCGTGTAGCCCTGTGTGTCGATCTCCTTCAGGTCCGCTCCCACAATGGCCCGCTCATACTCGCCTGCCTGCGCGCCTGTCCGCTTGTCCGAGATAACAGTGGTGTGGCCGGTATGACTGTCATAGACCAGAACGCGGTTCCCTCTCTGGATGGAGATGAAATAGCCGCTGCGCTCTCCCACCGTTTGCAGCGTGTAGCCCCGGCGGGTCTTTTCCATGCCGGCCAGCAGCTCCAGTGCGCACGCGTAGGTGCCGTTCTCCCGGTGATAGGCCTCCTGTGCGTCGATCACATGGGTGATGAGCCCACGCTCCTCTTCCATCAGCGCATCCAGAGACAGGGCGTAGAGTTTCACTACATTCCAGTCCAGAGGACGGACCACATAGTCCGGATCGGAGTCATTGGTGAAGTCTGTATATGCGGACGGAAACAATTTCACCGAATACCCGTTCTCCATCAGGACATCGGCAAAAAACAAGATCCGACGGTCAATATACGCATCATGCGTGACCAGCCACGCGATCTTTTTCTCTTTCATCTTGCTGCTCTCCTTTTAAGCACGATATACAGCCGCTTCACGCCCAGACCTGTCAGTGTCTGGTACATGCGGGGATGCCGGTGGAGCCATCCCTGCAATCTGCCCTCCACTTTTTTGGCGGCGATCTTGAACCGGATCTTCATAAGAGACGGTTTCTTCTGTGCGGGCACTTCGTATACAGATAATACATACTCAGCGAACAATGCGCTGGACACTTCGCAGCGCCGGTCTTGGAGCTCCTGGTGCCGGGGCTCCGCCCCCTCCGACGAAGTCCCGCCTGCGGCTACCATGCTCTCTGCAAACAGGGAGGCCGCCACCGTGCGCTGGAGAGATCCGCCATCTGATGCAAGTTCTGCCGCGCCGGATGCCAAGGAAGCTTCCCCGGAAAATTTGCTCTCTGTAAGGAGCGCTGCCGTCAGGATCGTCTGCAGATCCGGCTCCATGTTCTGGCTGTCGTCTTTATACGGATCCTCCTCCGGATTTGATGCTTCCGGCAGGAAGGAGCCTGTCACACAATGTTGCCCGTCCTGGGGCGGCGCGCTGTCATTGGATTCCGCGCCCACCGGGGCAGCTTCCTGCAGGCTCTGGACGAAGCGCTTGAGAAGCGCGCCCCTGCGCCGGATGGTCTGGTTGCTTTCCAGCAGCCACTGCCGGGGCGAATGCGGGAGAGAAATCCCTGTTTCGTCCGGATAAGGCAGCTGATAGCGGATACCGTCCAGAGAAAAAGCAAACAGCGCCCGGCCCTCCCGGGGATAAAACCGGTAGGGCACATCCTGCCCGCCGGACAATCCGGCGCTGTACAGATCCAGCTGCGGGGCGCTGAAATAGAGCTTGATATACACCGGAGAGCAGGTGATCTCCTGATTCAGGCAATCCGTGGCCTCCGCTGTGCTCCACTGCCAGTCCATCAGATACTGCTCCTGCCCCCGCTGATCCGCTTTCGCCACGGAAACGGTGCCCTCCCCGTCTGGCAGAGAGCCCCGGATCTCCACCCCGGTATAGGTGCCCGGCAAGGGGGGGAACGATATGGCCACCCAGGCGGTCTCCGCCGTTTCGCAGCGGCGGAAATGATAGCCGTCTTCGTCTGCTGTCATCTCACAGCCTGCGGTATACAACTCGGGCAGCAGCTCCACCTTCGTATATACATGCAGGGCTTGCCGACGCTCCATGGGACGCAGCTCGTTGCGCAGCCGCTGCTCCGGCTTTTGCTCCGGATACATGGTATCCGGGAGCTGTGCTTCCTGATCGGCCCGGCAGAATAGGATTCCAATCTCCGAGTATGTGGGGAAGGGAAACTCCGCGTCAAAGCCCGCCATGCGGTGCAGGAGCTCCAGTTCATCAGTGCCTCGCAGGATGCTCTTCCCTCCGCACTTGGGACAGACCATCCCCTCTACGCTGTGGATATCAAAGCCGAAAAAGTCCGCGAATTCTGTCTCATGGACCCCTGTGCGCAGCGTGGTGATATCCCCTGTATAGTTGACGCAGACCGGCTCCCAGCTCTCCGGCAGCAACGCGGTGAGCTCCTGCTGGGTATAGCGCCGTTTGTGATGGTTGATATGCCACACATGCCCACAGCGGGAGCACAATGCCATAGCCATCAGGGAGGGCTCCTGAAAGGGGACTTGTAGATAGATATATTTTCGGCTGACGCGCATCAGCTCGGCGATCCCCTTTTTCAGCACGGGGTCCGGGAGGTGTTCCAGCACGTCGCAGGCCATGACCAGATCCACCGACCCGTCTGCCATGGGGATGTCCATGATATCTCCCACGCAGGTCTGGCGTACATTTCCCCGGAGGATCTCCTCTTCTATATCCATGGCCAGAACGGCATAGTCCGCCGGGATCTGCCGGTTCCCGTAGCCGGGGCCGGAGCCGATATCCAAGATTCGCTCCACATCCGCCGGAAGAGAGGAGACCAGGGATCGGGCCGCCCGGTCGATGGAAGGCTCTCCCTGGGCAGTCTGGTTATGGGCCTGGAGATAATCCCCCGCTTCTTGTTGATTGACCTCGTTGATGGTGCTTTTTCCCCGGATCTCAAAGGTCTGCGGCAGCGGATAATACCGGCGCCATTGCTCCCAAAAGGCCATGAAAGGCTCCTGGGGATTCCCACAGGTGGAAAACACGCTCTGGCGGCGTACTTCCTCTAAAAGCAGCGGAAAAGACGGCCCGAAAGACTTCTGCCCGGGGCCGTCATCCAGCCACTGGCGCAGATCGTCAAGCGCGGCGGAGACCGCCGGAGGAATGGGCTCGTGGGGAGCCAGTCCTTCCAGGGCAGACAGCAGCTGGGTCCCACGGGGATACGGTTCGCCCGTGGAAAGAGCGATCCCCGCCCTGCCGCTGAAGGAAAACTGCACCGGGATGGCCTCCACCAGCGCCGCTGCCCTCAGTATATTTTTGGCAAGGGGACGAAGCACAGTTTTCCCCGGAGAGACCGCAAGGTAATGATTCATGGTACCTCCTCACTTTTCAGCGCCGTACCGTCAAAGACATGATGGACCGCACCACACGACCAATTACACGGATGCAGCAGATCTCCCAGTCCCTTCTTTACGCCGAAGGGCTGTTCCACCTTGAAGAACAAAGCACGGTCAGATACGCAGTAGGAAGGCTCCTCTGCGGCCTTGGACATCGTGCATTGCTTGAAAATGCCGATGCTGACCATATACTCTCCTTCGCCGATGCGCAGCGGCGACAGCTCTGCCCCGATGGTGACATGGCCATTTTCGGGGATGGAGGAGATGCCCAGGTCCTCACTGGTGCAAAACAGCTGTGTCACGGTCTTTCCGCTTCGGGTCATGATGCAGACTACCGCCACAAAGTGGCGGACCGCTTTGTGCGCTGCCAGCTGGATCTGAAACCGCAGGGTGTCGCCGGTGGTGAAGCAGCGGACGCTCTTCCCCGTCCCGTCCAGGATGTCCTGGGCTTCGATGCGCAGCTCCTGGGAGCCGTAGACCGAGTTGGTCTGTTGCATCTGCTGGAAGTCCGTAGCATCCCGGTCCCCAGCCAAGGGCTCCTCTTTTTCCTGGACCGGTTCCGCGCTCCGGGCGTCGGGAGCGGAGAGGGGCTCTGTCTCCAACGCTTGGGGCTGCTCTGCCTCCGCGGCAGGTTCGGAGGCAGACACGATGGGCAGGTCCTCCTCTGTGGCCAGACGGAAAGAGAAGCTGGTATTTCCGTTTTCCACCTGGCCCAGCCGCCGGTATGCATGGCCGTCAAAGTACTCCAGGTAGATCTTTTCCCGGCTGTCCGGCCGGGCATGGATGCACACGGAGAGCGTTTTTCCGCTCAGATGCAGGGGGATCTCCATCTGGAAAGGCGCGTGGCAGTTGGAACCGCCCTGGTCACAGTAGGCCCGGTAAAAATTCCCCCGGTCCTTTTTGGCGTCGCTCCAGTCCATACCGCCCTTGTCTGCAATGACACGGGTGAACTGAGCGGGGTCATCATCCATGGGCGCGCCGAAGTGCAGCTGGGAAACGGGCTCTCCATCAGCCGACAGCTCACACCCATAGATCAGGTGCTTGTAATGCGGGTGCGGCGTGTCACATACCAAACGCATGACCAGGACTTGTGTGGCTTCGTCCGCCTGGGCGATGTTCAGCATGCTCTTTCGGCTGATGCGGAATTCCTTGGCCCGGGCCCGCAGCTCCTCTTCATAGCGGATCTTTTTGTTATAGATCTTGGAGACCTCCAGCGCAGTGCCTTGGTGGGTGATCTCTCCCCGCTCCAGAAGGATGGCGCGGTTGCAGATCTCCAGCACGCTCTCCATACTGTGGGATACGAACAGCACCGTGGCCCCGGTATCCTGTGTGAGATGCTTCATGCGTTCGGCGCACTTGGAGGTAAACGCAGCGTCTCCCGCGCCCAGCACCTCGTCGATAATCAGGATGTCCGGCTCCAAAGAGGTGGACACCGCAAAGGCCAGGCGGGAATACATGCCCGCGGAATAGTATTTGACTGGCTGGTGGATATAGTCTTCCAGTTCGCTGAACTCGATGATCTCATCCATACACGATTTGATCTTCTTGGAGTCCATCCCGGCATAGGCCAGGGCTGTGCGGATGTTCTCGATGCCTGTAAATTCGGGATGGAAGCCGGTGCCGATCTGCAGCAGTGCCTGGATCTTTCCATTTACATGGATGGACCCTTCCGTGGGCCTGAGGTTCCCCACGATCAGCTTGAGCAAGGTGCTCTTGCCGGCGCCATTGCGGCCAATGATGCCGATCCGCTCTCCCTTGGGGACCGTCAAATTGATGTTGCGCAGCGCCCAGAACTCGCGGTACCGCGGCTCCCGGTCCCAGAAGCGAAGCTTGTCCAGCCCAAAAATATCCTGAATACGGTCGGACTGCTTATCAAACAGCCGGTACATTTTCCCAAGATTTACAATCTCAACGGCATTTTCCATGGTACATTCTCTTCCTTTAAATGTTGTCGTCAAAGAGCTGCTTCATCTTCTCAAAAACCCAGAATCCCACCAGGAACGTGCCCAGGGAGATCAGTACCACCGCCACCAGGATGTCTCGCGGAGGCATCTCACCATAAATGAAACAGTGCTGATACGCAGTGATAAAATAGTAGAGGGGGTTCAGGCGGAGAAATGGCCGCAGGCCTGCCGGGATCATATCCGGCGTGTAGGCGATGGGGCTGATCATCATCAGCATCAGACTGATGATGTTGATGAGGCTCTGCATATCCCGCAGCACCACGTTGATGGAAGAGATCAGCCAGCCTACGCCGATGCCGAAGATTACCTGAAAGCTCCACAGCGGCAGAGCCAGCAGCAGCCACGGGGACAAAAGGCCCGTTACCGCTACCGCAACCGTCAGCAAGATCAGGCCCACTACTTCCGTACACTGGCTAAAGAGAACTGCTTTTACCGGGATGAGCTCGATGGGATAGAGCGTGTTTTTCACCAGGGAGGCATTGGATGTAACGGAGATCACAGAGTTCCCCAACCCCTCGCTGAAGCCCAGAAACGGGATCAAGCCGGAAAAGATCAGCATCACATACTGCGGCGTGGTGATCTGTTCCAACCGAACCTGGAAGATGAATACATAGACGACGGAATAGGCCGTCAGCATCAGGATGGGATAGATCACCAGCCAGAACATCCCCAATACGGATCCGGCATATCGGGACTGAATGTCCGCCAGCGTCGTAGCCCACAGCATCTTCCTGTGGTCCCAGAGAACTTTGAATGAATGAAACATGGAATGTTAACCTCCAACCAGACACCCCTGCACGAGCCCAAAGGCAGGAGCAAGGAAATCTCTAAGCCATTTTTTATACTATCATCTCGTCCGAGTTTGCAATGCCGTGTCGAAAAAATACGGTGATCCCCCCATTCACACGGACACATCGAACTGGCGTGCGAATGATTCCATCGTCAAAAATTCAAAAACAGCAGGATGCACAGGCGATCTTAGCGCCAGAGCCTCCAACGCGTCCTGCCAGAAATACGGCGCGGTCCTGGCATTTCGGATAAGGGAGAGAAGATACTCCAGCGAGACTTGTCTGGCCCACGCATCCACCGGTGCGCCGAAGCCCAGCTTGTTGGTGCGCCAAGTGACTTCCCGGGGCATCCGGGCATCGAAAACACACCGCATCAGGTATTTCGTGTATCCCTCCCGGATCTTATATTCCGGCGGGATGCGGCATGCCAGCTCCACGAACTGGTAATCCATGAACGGGATGCGGCTCTCCAGAGAAGCGGACATGAACAGCCGGTCATCCATCCGCACGATGTTGGGCAGCTGCGTGGCCGTCAGCTCCAGATATTGAAGCTGCTCCAGGGAACGCGGATAGAGCAGCTCGTGCAGCTGCGCTTTTTTCCGCATCTCCAGAAGGTCCCGCTTCACAAACCGCTCCGCGCGGTGCAGCTGGCGGGTATCCCGTACTATGGGGAGATCGAAATAAAGCACATAAGCGGCCAAGCTGTGCAGATGCAGCCGCGAGTGACGGCCTGCCTGGGGGAATTCCCGCAGGAGCCGCCGGATCCGCCCGGTCTTCAGCAGCCAGGAGAAATAAAAGGCGTAATACCGCTCATACCCCAGCATCAGCTCGTCGCCGCATTGTCCGTTGAGTACCACCTTATAGCCCTGGGAGCGCACCTGCTCCAAAAGTGCCTTGACTCCCAGCAGCGACAATCCGCACAGGCCCTCCGTATGCCAGACCACGTTTTCAAACTGGCCCTCGATGTCTGTGGGGGCCGGCAGGATCTGGTTGCCCGTGCAGCCGCAGGCCCGGTTCACCAGATCTGCAAAGTACCATTCATCACAGGAGGCATCTCCCGGATAGCTGGTGGTAAAGGTGTGCAGCTGGGCCGGGTCGGACATCTGCCCGCACAATTCCGTGACCATACAGGAGGAATCCAGCCCGCCGGAGAGCAGGGCGGCCACCGGCGCATCGCTGCGCAGCCGCCAGCGGCATGCCCGGGAGAACTCCTCGGCCACCTGCTCCTCCCACTGGGCCTGGGTATAGCTGTCATCGTAGCGGACATGCAGCGTCCAGTAAGGGGTGACCGTCACGGAGACGATGCGGTCCCCTTCCGGGGCCACCTGCACCACCAGCTTGTGCCCCGGGGGGAGCGCCCGCATTCCCTCGATGAGCGTTTCATCGTCGTAGTCGCCCAGGCGGTACATCAGATTCGCCGCCAGGTACGGCCTGTTGAAGGTCCGCCGGATGGTGGGGTCCTGACAGAGCTGTTTTAATTCGGAGCCCAGCAGCAGCTTGTTGGCGTTGTGGTAGTAGTGAAGGGGCTTGGCTCCCAGCCGGTCCCGGGCGCAAAACAGCTTGTTCTCTTTGCCGTCCCAGAGGGCAAAGCCCCACATGCCATTGAAATGGTCCAGGCAGTCCTCGCCCCACTGGCAGTAGGCATGGAGCAGGACCTCGGTATCGCAGTTCGTTCGAAAGCGATGCCCCAACGCCTCCAGCTGCGCCCGCAGCTCCAGATAGTTATAGAGCTCCCCATTGTAGGTGAGCGTGAGCTCCCGCTCTGGCAGGGCCATGGGCTGGTGGCCGGCGGCACTGAGATCCAAAATGCTCAGCCGCCGGTGCCCCAGTCCCAGAAAGGTTCCGCTGCCTCCCTGCTCCAGAGGGGGCAGAGAGAGCTGGGGCAGCGTGTCCTCTCCCCGGTAAAAGGCCGCGCCCCCTTTGCCGATCAGCGCATAGCCTTCATCATCCGGGCCCCGATGGCGGATCACATCCGTCATGCGGCGCAGCGTGTCCGTATCCACGCCCCGGTCCAGATCCAGATAACCACTGATCCCACACATACACGATCTCCTCTCTTTCAGCGGAAGAGCGCGCCTACACCGGAACAGGAGCCTCTATTCCCTGTGGGACGTTGAGACCTGTCAGCGGGAGAAGCGCCCGGTAAAGTCCGTGGAGGCCACATCCTTCAGCGGCAGCTTCACCGGCAGTCCCGTGGCCGCGGACTGATACATGGCCAGGATCATCTCCAGGGCTCGGCGGCCGGCCTTCGCATCGATATAAGGCGGCCGGTCCTGGGCGATGGCGTCCATCATGTCCGCGTAGACCAGGGTGTGGCCATTGCCGTAGACATTGCTGGTGGCTTCCTGCAGCCCCTTGAGGTCCGCGTCCTCCGGGCGCTGGTCGGCAAAGTCCCACACGTCGATGTTGTTGGTGGACGTGCCGCCGATCTTCACCGTGCCTGTCTCTCCGAACAGATAGAGCGTTTCCTCCAGATTCTTGGGGTAAACATTGGTGGTACCCTCAATGGTACCGATGGCCCCGTTTTTGAACTTCACCACGGCCATGCCCACATCCTCGCACTCCAGATAGTGGTGGAACTGCTGGGCGGTCTGCGCATAGACCTCCTCCACCTCGTCTCCCATCATCCAGCGCAGCAGATCCACACCGTGGATGCACTGGTTCATCATGCACCCGCCGTCCTGGGCCCAGGTGCCGCGCCAGGGAGCCTGGTCGTAATAGCCCTTGTTCCGGTTCCAGCGCACATGGATAGACCCGTGGGAGAGCTTGCCGAAGCGGCCCTCCTCCAGTGCCTTCCGGGTAGCCTGCACCGCCGGGTTGAAGCGGTTTTGATGGCAGGCGCACACCTTGACATGGTTCCGCTGCGCGGCTTCCACGATGGCGTCGGCGTCAGCCATGGACATGGCCATGGGCTTTTCGATGATGACGTTGACGCCGTGGGCGATACAGTAAAGCGCGATCTCGGCGTGGATGCCACTTTCGGTGGCGATGCCCACCAGGGTGGGCTTTTCCGTCTCCACCATCTCTTTATAATCGGTATAGCGGCGAATGGAGGCATCCTGCTCCAGGCCGTGCTTGGCCAGCAGCGCTTCCATGGCCTCGGGCTTGACGTCGCAGACGGCGGAAAGCTCCAGATGGTTGTTCAGAACGGCTTTGATGTGATTGGTGGCGATGCGGCCACAGCCGATGAGCGCATATTTCATAACAACATTCCTCTTCTCTGTTTGATAGTATCAGTTCCCGGTCCGCTCCTGCGGAGAGGAAAACATCATGCCTACTGCAAAGACCCGGTCCGCGATCATCCGGGGGATCTGCTCAGCCTGTACATGCTCCGAAAGGATACCCAGTTCTCTGCACCGCTCCACAGCGGCGTGATACGCCGGAGAGGACAGCCCCTGGGCAAAGCAGCGGTCGATGCGGGCGGGGACCCGGCTGCGCCGGAAGACGCGCCCGGCCGCCACTTTCGCAAGGAACCACATGCTTCTCGCCCTCTCCGTCCCTGCCCGGGCGCTGTCGCAGGTGAGGCCGCGGTCCGTCGGGATGTCCTTGAGGACAGGTGCGTGTTGGGTGACCTGACGGCGCTGCCAGGCCTGCATCTCCAGCCGGCGGGGCGGCTGCCCCAGGACCGACGCAGCCACGGACCGTTCCATCAGGGGCGTATAGGCCGCGTAAAAGCGGTTCTCCATATTGCTGATGCCCGCCAGGCGCATCTGCATGATGGCATAGCCGGCGCAGAGATAGGACTCGGCCTTGGTGGGCCGGCTATACCGGCTGAATTTGCGGTACAGCCGCTCCGGCGTCTGCCGGATAGCCTCCTCCGTCTGCCCTCCGCAGATGCCGTCGGGAAAGTCGTAGGTGATGACCTTGAATCTCAAAAAGCGCTTCCAGTCAGGTTTGCCGCCGTAAAAGGGAAAGTCCTGGTTGAGGAAGCTGTTTTTGTACAGCTCCCCGGCGCCGCCTCCGAATTTCAGGGCAATGCCACGGGCGGCAAGGCCGCCGGACTGCTTTGCCAGGCGATAGGCGCCGCACACGCCCGCCATGCCGTCCGCCTGGCGGATGGTCTCTTGCAGCCAGGCATCTCCCTCCGGCGCATCGGAAAAGGCCGTCAGCTCCTGCCCCAAAACATCAGCGATCTTCCCGGCCAGGCACACGTCCGGATGATCGGGAGGACCGGTCACCGTCAGGGCAGGCCGGACCCCGTTGGCCAGAAGATGCGCCAGGACAGAGCGGCTGTCGACGCCGCCTGTGACCGCACAGCCCATGGAAAGTCCCTGCGCTGCCCGGCAGACCCGCGCCATCAGCGACGCCATGGCCTCCTGGCCAGGCTCCAATTGCTCCAGCGGGGGGAGCTCCTTGGAGCGCGTCTCGATGCCGGTATCCCGCACGACATAGTAACAGTCGGGGTCACTCCTGGTCACGCCGGAAAAGATCGTGTCATAGGAGTACGTACAGCCAAAATAGAGAAATTCCGCAATGGCGACGGGATTTGGCTTTCTTTCCTCCGGTGCTGCGCTTTCATACAGGGACGGGGAGATGGTCCCCGTCTGCCAGTTGATGAAAAAGGACGACCCGCCGTAGTTGTCGGCAAACCAGACGGCCGTTCCGTCCTCCCGGTCGATCCGGGCCCGGTAGACGCCGAGACAATCCGCGAAGTCCAGCACGCCCGTGGACTGATACTGAGCGAGGAACGCCCGGGCGGAGGCCTCCCCGCAGGGAAGATCCCGGTATGCAAAAAAACCTGTGACGTGCATGCACGCGCCGCCGTGTTTGACGATGGTTTCCATCATCTCTGTGTTTCGCCTCCCCTACCAGACCACGCGCCGGACAGATCCGGCTCATCGGCCCTTGTCACAAGATCCGCTCAAGTCTCGATAGAGCCCCAGCAGCGTCTGTTCCTCCACGCTCCAGTTGAATGCCTCCCGGACGGCTCTGCGGCCGTTCTCGCCCATCTGACGGGCTTCCTCCGGATGCTCCAGCAGGCGGCGCAGGGCCAGGACCACCTGGTCCACATCTTCCGGGTCTACGCACACGCCGCAGTGATACCGCTCCACGAATTCCCGCCACAGGGAAAAATCCGTGCAGATCACCGGCAGACCCGCCATCATCTCTTCAAAGATCTTGGTGTTGCCCATGGTGCCGCTGTGCCCGTTGGTATTCTTTCCCGGGCGCAGCAGCGCGACTCCCGCCCGGCAGTGCGCCATCTGCTTCGCCACTTCTCCGTGGGGGATCCGACCCAGGTAATCTGTCTGCGCCCAGCCAGGCAGTGCCTCCAGGCGGGAAAGGTACGCCTCCCCCACCGGGCCGCAGAGGGTATAGCGGCACTCCGGCACCTTCTCCAGGGCCTTGAGGACCGTCTCGTGCATCCATTGGGGGGTGATGCCGCCGGCGAATATGATCCGCGCGTCCCCGCCGTCATCGGGCATGGGAGCCTCCCGAAAGATGGGATAATTCGTCACCTGCACGGTCCGGGGATTGATCTTGGAAAAATAGTCCACGATATGAGGCGAGACGCTGATGACTGCATCCAGCCGCCGGCAGACGGAGGCCTCATACGCCTGATACAGACGGTACACGATCCGGCGCAGGGGCTTTGGGAGCCAGTGCTTTTCCAGGATGGCCTGAGCAGTAAACTCATGGCTGTCGAATATGACCACCTTCCCGCGGCGCTTGAGCCGCAGTCCATATGGCAGCAGCTCCGGGTCATGGAGATGGTAGACCTCGGCGTCCAGTGCCAGCGCCTGCCGGTATATCCTGCGGGCAAAGAACAGCATCCGGAAAAGACGGCCGCCTGAGGGCACGCCCACGCCCACGACCCGGACGCCGGCCTCCTCACGGGCCGGGCCCCGGGCCACCAGAGATACCTCGTATCCCGCCTTTGCCAGAGAGACGCATTCCTTATAAAAGATCCTGGTGTCGTCGGATGCGTGGGCGCTGGTCATATGGCAGACGTGTATCATTGCAGGAATTTTCGGATCTCAGAGACGATCTTCTCCGCGGAATGGCCGTCTCCGAAGGGCTGGTAGGCGGGGTCGAACGTCACGGGCCGGGACAGCTTTTCCAGGATGTCCGCCTTTTCCGGCCTGGCCAGCTGATTGTAGCCGTTGACCATGGTCTCCGGCCAGCCCACATAGTCCAGCACCGTCACGCAGGGCTTTTTGGCGAAGAATGCCTCCCGCTGGACACCGCCGGAGTCTGTCACGATTTTTTCAGCCCGGTTCACCAGGGAGATGGACGTCTGATAGCCCATAGGCTGCGTCAAGAGCAGGTTCCGGTAGGCTCGCTGGCTGCAAAGCCGCTCTGCCCTGGCGTGATTCCTGGGATGCACCGGGTAGATCACCGGGGCATCCAGTGCCTCCATAGCATCAAAAATACCCCGGAGATTTTCGTCCGTATCCGTATTCTCCTGACGGTGGCAGGTGAGATAGTAGAATTTGGCCGGGACCTCCAGCGGAGTGCCTTGGAAATCCACGATGCCCGCCAGTTCACTGCCGTCCAGCTGCCGGGTGTAGTAGCAGAAGGCGTCATACATCGGGTCTCCCACCAGTACCACAGAATCCTGGAAGCCTTCCCGACGGAGAAACTCCACGCCGGAGGGGGTACATACCAAGTGCAGGCTGGAAACATGATCCGTCACGATGCGGTTGACTTCCTCAGGGCTTTCCAACGTTCCCAGGCGGTTACCCGCTTCCACATGGCAGATGGGGATATGGAGCTTTACGGCCGCCAGTGCCGCAGCCATGGTGGAATTGGTGTCGCCGAAGACCAGCACCATGTCCGGCGCTTCCTTCATGAAGACTTCCTCCAGTTTTTCCAGCATCTCCCCGGTCATCTTGCCGTGGCTTCCGCCGGAGATCCCCAGATTATAATCCGGCTTGGGAATATCCATCTCTTCAAAAAAGACATCGGACATATTGTGGTCATAGTGCTGTCCCGTGTGGATGAGCACTTCCTGAAACTCCTTCCGCAGGACCCGGGACACCACGGCTAACTTGATGAACTGTGGGCGCGCCCCCACAACGGAACAGATCTTCTTCACTTACAGCACCTCGATATTCTCCCGGTTGGAGATGTTTTTCATCACGTTTTTGCAGTCAAACACCGGCACACCGCAGTTGGCTACCATCTGATAGTCCACATTGCTGTGGGCGGTGGTGATGATGACCAGGTCGTACCCCTTCACCACCTCGGCGTTCAGCGTTTCCACACCGGTATACCACTGTCCGTTATGGCGAAGCTTGGGGATGAAAGGATCATAAAAGTCGGTCTGGGCGCCGGTCTTGTGGAATTCCTCCATCACCCGGATGGCAGGGCTTTCCCGGTAGTCGTCGATATCCTGCTTGTAGGCCATGCCCAGCATCAGGACCTTGGCGCCGTTGAGCGCCTTCTTGTGGCGGTTGAGGATCTTACCGGCGCGCTCCACCGTATACTCCGGCATCCGGTCGTTGACCATCATGGACGCCTCGATCATGGACGTGTGGAAGCCGTATTCCCGGGCCTTCCAGCTCAAGTAGTAGGGATCCAGGGGGATGCAGTGCCCGCCCA
>CABSMJ010000025.1 GCA_902478785.1 uncultured Oscillospiraceae bacterium | reverse complement strand
CGTGGTTGGTTTGGGCCTTATGTTCGGTAACGGAGCCGCATCCTATCTGTCAAGATTACTGGGGCGCGGAGATAAAGATACCGCCAATAGGGTGGCAAGCACCGCACTATACAGCAGTATTCTGATTGGCGCCATTATCATTCTGTTTTCTACCATTTTCCTCAAACCAATTTTGGCGATGCTGGGCGCAACAGAAACGATTATGCCGTATGCCCTAACATACGCAAGAATTTATGTGCTGTCCTGTATTTTCAACGTGTTTAATGTAACAATGAACAACATTGTAAGCAGCGAGGGTGCCGCAAAGACGACCATGTGCGCCTTGCTGCTGGGAGCCGTATTGAACATCGGATTGGACCCTCTTTTCATTTACGCTTTGGACATGGGGGTAGCGGGTGCAGCAATCACCACGGCAATTTCGCAAATGGTATCCACACTTGTTTATCTAACCTATGTTCTTCACAAAAAAAGCGCATTTTCCTTCAGCGTAAAAGCATTTTCTCCAACTGGACAAATGATGGCGGAAATCTTGAAAATTGGTATTCCTACTTTAGTGTTCCAACTGCTGACAAGTCTTTCGATTGCGCTAATTAACCGTGCATCCGGCGATTATGGCGATTCGGTCATTGCAGGGATGGGGGCAGTCACGCGAATTACTTCTATGGGAACGCTTGTTGTCTTTGGATTTTTGAAAGGATTCCAGCCTATTGCCGGATTCAGCTATGGGGCAAAGAAGTTTGACCGCCTGCGCGAAGCAATCAAAACCTCGATCATTTGGTCTACAAGTTTTTGCTTAGTCGTGGGCTTGGTGATGGCCGTTTTCTCCACGCAGATCATCTCTCAATTTACCGAGGGAGATACTCAAATGATTTTAGCCGGTCAAAAATCCCTGTTTGCGAATGGGATCACATTCATCCTTTTTGGTTTCTACACAGTATATTCCTCTTTGTTCCTTGCATTGGGAAAAGGTGCAGCAGGCTTCGTTTTGGGTGCTTGCAGACAAGGCATCTGCTTTGTTCCTGTCATCTTGTTGCTGCCTATGGTATGGGGGATGAATGGAATTTTGTATGCCCAACCCATCGCTGATGTGCTTTCCGTAGTGATTACTGTATTTATGGCAGTACATCTTCACAAAGAACTATCTATTGCTGAAAAAAAGGCGACGGCTAATTCCGAAAAGTGATAGAGAGCCCCTTGACTTTTGCTATTGTCAATAGTACTATTGTTGATAGTAAAAGTCGGAGGTGTCGTTATGTCGTCGATTGATTTAGTCATACTTGGTATTGTATTGGAGAAACCGCAAAGCGCCTATGACATTCAAAAGGATGTGGAGTACCACCATTTTTCCCGCTGGACAAAAATAAGCGCACCTTCTATTTATCGTAAGGTCCTTCAGTTGAGCGAGAAGGGTTATCTCCAAAGCGATATTGTCAAGGGCGATAAGTTTGCAGATAAAGCCATCTATTCTATTACCGATCAGGGCAGAGCGCATTTTAAGGAGCTGATGGTCTCTTGCGCCTCTGGCCCAGTGCCCTTGCTATTCGATTTCAATGTAGTCATTACGAATCTGAACAAGATGGACAAAGCCGATGCGTTGGAGCTGGTTTCGGCTTTGCGCCGGAGCATACAGTCCTCGGCTGAATTGAACGAGGGCTATGCGAAGGAATTTGCAGACATTCCTTTGGTTGGGAGAACGATTTTTGAGCAGCAGCAGCTTCTCTATCGCGCCCTACTGGAATGGCTGGATCACTTTGAAGGGCAGTTCTTAAAAGAATGAGTACGGCCCCTCAAAGCAGTTTGACCATCCTATCTGAAGCTCCGTTTTGGATCGGTCTATACGAAAGAACGGATAACGGTAAGTACGAGGTATGCAAAATCACTTTTGGCTCAGAGCCTAAAGATTACGAGGTCTATGAGTTTCTGCTGAAAAATTGGCACAAGCTGAAATTCAGTCCCCCGATCCAGGCCAAAGTAGCCATAGAGCGAAAAGTCAATCCCAAACGTATGCAGCGTGAAATTCAAAGCCAGCTGCAAGATAAAGGCATTGGAACAAAGGCGCAGCAGGCGTTGAAACTCCAGCATGAGCAATGTAAGCTGGAACGGAAAACCAAGAGCCGTGAGCAGAAAGAGGCGGAGAATGACCGCCAGTTTGCCATACGGCAGGAAAAGAAGAAAGCCAAGCACAGAGGAAGATAACATGAAGATAGAATGGATTTTATGCCCCTTTTGCGGCAGTAAAACGCGATTGAAAATCCGCGATGATACAGTCCTGGAAAACTTTCCGCTATATTGCCCTAAATGCAAACATGAAACCTTGATTGCGGTAAGACAACTGAATCTATCCATCATCCAAGAGCCAGACGCTAAGACGCAGAGCCGATAACTTGCAAGAGTATTTCTTCTTGTAGTTATCGGCTTTTTCTATTCATTAACACATGATCCAATTATCCCGCCCGACGGGGAAAGAAAAAAAACCGTTGCCGGGCAGGTTGTTTTTGTGCGCTCTATTTCACATCCTAGCGGCGGTTTTGAGAAATCAAGACCGCCGTTTTTGCTTTGCTTACTCTATACAGGATCGGCAGTCCACGGAGGAAACCACCATGCTGATACAGTCTGTTTGACAACTAGATAGCTTATCAAAAAAAGCTTATCTTCAGCATGGGAGAGGTTTGGACAAAAAGATGTACTATACAGTGTAAGTTGTCGGCATATTGCATTTACTTTTGCTGATCTGTTATTGCGGTTTTTCGGTGCGGGCCGAAACTGCCGTATTAACATAGACACAAGGGGTGGTGGCACCAACTCTAACTTCTCATTCTCCCGCGGATCGGGGGTGAGAAGATGAAGTACATCTCTGATAGTTATGGAGAACGCTGCCGGTTTGACGCTTTCTGCAAAACCGTTCTCCGCAACGAGGCCAAAACCTATCTGCGAGATTTGTACCGTCAGCGAAAACGAGAAAACCAGTTCAGTGCCGTGTCGCAGTATGAAATGGACAAGTTTTGCACGATGGACGAATACCTAAGTGACAGCGTTGTGTTCACGGCTTTTGGCTGCGACCTGCATATCCGGGACGAGCTGGTGGCTGACGCCTTTGCCAGCCTGCCGGAACGGGAGCAAAGCATTTTGATCCTGTATTGTGTGTTGGGGCTGACAGATGGTGAGATTGGTCGTATTGCAGAAATGTCCCGCAGCGCCGTCCAACGGCACAGAATAAAGACACTGAACGAACTGCGAAAAGACTTACAATCCAAAGGAGTGAGAAACTAGCATGAAGCAACCAGCTTTTAACGGCAGAGTGCTTTTGCCCATGAATGTAATCGAAGCAGCCCGCGCCGGTGATCCATTAACATTGGAGCGCGTCTTGCGGTACTACGACCGCTACATCAACAAGATTTGTACGCGAACGCTCTGTGACAAAGATGGTTTGCCGCACATCGATATTGATGAGTACATGAAGCACCGCTTACAGGCAAAACTTACAGAAGCTATCGTAGGGAAGAAATAGCAAAGCCAAAGGAAGCCGTCAAGGGTCAAGATGAACGCTCCGCGCCCTTGACGGCTTCCTCCGTCTTTGCTGTGTGGTAACCAAGCGGGCGCAAGCAGAAATTCGCTTGCGCCCGCTGCTATTATTGTGTTTATACGCATTTAGAACCCTATTAAGCAGGCAGATTCAAGGGCTTATTTGCGCCAATCATGGCTGGCATAATATTTTACACCTGTAGCCTACAAAATTGGTTCTATTTGCGTAGAATGTATCCTTTGCCGTTGTATTTTGACTATAGATAATTTATACTAATACTAATAGATTTTTTAATTAAAGGGGGACTGTGACGTGTCGCTAACTATGTCGTATTTAACTTCAACCAAAAATCTTGAGAGCATCTTTAACTCGATTATCAACGCTCGCGCCCCAGAACGCTTTACAACTAAATTCCTTGAAGATTTAGGATTCAAAAGTAGTACGGATCGGCTTGTGATCGGAATGCTTAAGGCGCTTGGCCTTTTGGACGAAAACGGTCAGCCTACACAACGATATTATGAATTCTTAGATCAATCACAATCCAAAAAAATTATTGCTAAGGGTGTTCAAGAAGCGTATGAAGATCTTTTCAATTTGAGGAAAGATGCTCAAAATATGTCTAATGAGGATGTAAAAAACAAACTCAAGACACTAACGCAGGGACAAAAAGGTGACCGAGTTATAGACCAAATGTCTTTGACATTTCGCGCACTATGCAATTATGCTGACTGGTCGGATGAGTCCCTTGATCAAAATATAATTGCACCGTCTGTAGAAAATGAACCGTCAATGGAAGATCATTCTGTTTCAAAGACTTTCGAGCAACCATCTATTTCGTCTCCGAAAATGAATTTGCATTATAATATTCAGATTCACTTGCCTGAGACTACAAATATGGCTGTTTATGATGCTATTTTTCAAAGCTTGAAAAAGCACCTTATGTGAGGTAAATATGCAAGATACATTATATGCGTTTGTAATGAAAGGTGAACTAACAAAAATCGCGTTAGCAAACGCAGGGGTGGTTAGTAAACATTCATCATCTGAATTACTGGCGCAAGAATATGTCAATAGCCTTTCACTTGATTTGCTTGATGATGAACACGTAAATACAGCAAAAGAAATGTCTACTGTTTACATTGCGATTGCTGCTTTTGAAAATACTGTTAGAGAATTTGTAATCAAAATTCTTATAGAAAACAGAGGCGAAAACTGGTGGGAAGAATCGGTATCTGATAAGATTCGTTCAAAAGCGGAATCAAGAAAGCATGAAGAAGAAAAAATAAGGTGGCATACTCCGCGCGGAGATTCAATGATTAACTATGTTGAATTCGGCGATTTGGCATCCATTATGTCCCAAAACATAGAACTGTTTGAAGATCATATTGTTTCTATTGAATGGGCACGCCAAATTTTTAACACCTTAGAAAGATCTCGAAATGTTATTATGCACAGTGGCGAACTAGGTAAAAGAGATATTGAACGTATAGGTATTCATATAAGAGATTGGATAAATCAAGTGGGGGCCTAACGACAACATCACGCATATTACATATACAAAGAAAAAAGGGGGATCATTTTGAAAAATGATCCCCCCTTTTGCAACCCTGTTTGTCGGCCGTTAAGTTCAATTAGCTTTTGATACTTCCTTATCGGCGTTCATCAAAAGGCTGTCTCTCTTTTTTTCTGAAGAAAGGGTTGTTTGCTCGAACTCGGTACCTCCACCGAGAAAACGCGCGGAGCGCGTTTTTTCCAATCCGAGGTCGTCCGGGGGCCCTGCAAAGGGCCGCAGCGCCTTTGCGGGGTGGGCGGAAGCGAGTCCGGGCCTCGTCGCCCTTTCTCTGTCCAGATAAGCAGCGGGGGAGGACGCACCGGCGGCGGCAAGGCCGGTTTCTTGGCCCCGCTCGTTTCACATTCCATTGGCGGCGGGGGAATCTTCCACAGCCTGTGGAAAAGCGCCGGCTGTTTTCCCGGCTTTGCCGCCTTTTTCCTAAAAAAGGGCCCTTTGTCCCCAGAACGGGGGCCTTTTTGCCCGCTCCGTTTTCCCCAGGACGAAGCAGGCCGGACTCCCCCGGCTATCCCGGGGAGCAAGCACAAAAGAAAGGAGGGGCGCCTCACGGCGACCCTCCTTTGTTTTTTCACCCCAGGGCCCGGTACAAAAAGGCCACGATCTCCGCCCGGGTGCAGCTGCGGTCCGGAGCGAACTCCTCGGAGCTCTGGGCGGTGGTGATGCCCTCCTCCATGGCCCAGGCCAGGGCTTTCCGATACTCCTCCCGCTGGGCCAAATACTCCTCCAGGCACAGCCCCTGCTGGTGGATCACCCGGGCCGCCTCCTTGCCCACATAGCGGTAATGCCAGGGCTCATAGATGATGCCCGTCAGCTCTCCCTTGTCCTCGGGGTAGCGGAGGATGAAGCCGTACTCCCAGCTGTGCTTGATGAGCCACTGCTGGGCAGGCATGGACGCCTGGCTCTCATCCAGGCTCCAGTTGTGGTTGTCCACCAGGTCCACCGCCAAGCCCAGCTGGTGCTCACTGGTGCCGGGCACGGCCACCGATTTGGCCGCCTCCGTCCGGGCCTCGTCCTCCGACATGCCCTGGGCCATGAGCCGGTCCACCTTGTTGGCGTAGAGCCGGGCCTGGGTCTCCTCTGTCCGGTAGGCCGAGCACACCGCAGGGGACAGCCCTGCCGCCCGGCAGTCCTCCAGCATCTGGTGCAGGGCTCCGGCGCAGCGGCTGTCCACCTGGTACTTCTCGCCGATGGGAGTCAGGGAGACGGTAAAGTCCTCCGGCAGAGGATTCCAGGCGTTGACCAGCTGCAGATTCCAGAGAGTCTCCTCCGGAAGCTCCCCGGCGGAGGGCTGCCCCGCCAGCTTCCAGAGATAGGTCACCACGGCGCTGCGGGTGCAGGGCCGATCCGCTCCGAACACGGTGCCGGACACCAGCCCCTTCTCATAGGCCCAGAGGGCCGCCTGGGCGCAGTAGCTGTCCCTGTCCACATCGGTGAAGGGATTTTCCACCGTGGGCACAGGGGAGCCGTTGGCCCGCCACAGGAAGGTCAGAATTTGCCCGGTGGTGCAGGTGGCGCCGGGGCTGAAGGTGGTGGGAGTGGTGCCGGAGGTGATGCCCCGCTCCAGGGCCCAGTTCACTGCCTGGGCATAATAGGCGTCCTCCGCCACATCGGAAAACCGGGGCGGGGTGGAGGGCTCAGCGGGCTCCTCCGGGGTCTGGCCGGAAGGTTCCTCTCCTGGCTCATCGGAGGGCTCCTCTCCAGGGGCGAGCCGGAAATAGAGCCGGACAGTCTCCCCCTGGCCCCCCACAGGGGCATCCGCCGTCAAAGAGACGGCGCAAAGATCCGCCTCCCCCAAAAGTGCCTCGGCTCGGAACAGGGGCCATTGCCCCTCCTCTCCAAAGGACCTGCTGGCCACGGAGCGGTACGTCCCCGCTTCCAGGGCAAAGATCTCCACATGACCCTGGACCTGGTCAGAGGAGACGGAGAAGGTGAGGGTGGTGTCGCCGTCCACCTGGTAGCAGAACACCGTATAGGGCACGCCGTCCAGATACAGCTTCTCCATGCCCCGGCCCGTATAGTCCCGGATGGTCATACTTCCCTTGCCCGAGGAAAGGGCAGCAGAGGCCTCTGTCCCTCCGCCGGTGGTGGCCGCCCCGGCCTGCACGCACACGGCGCTGACCAGCCACAGGGCCAAAAGCGCCCTTGCGATCCCTCTGCGCATCCATTTTCCTTTCATTTTCCTGCACCTCTTTCCGATACCTGAAAGGAGACCAGCGCCGCACGCCATGGCGCCGGCCGTATACAGCCAAATCAAAAAAGCCCATCCCGGCCCACAGTGTCCGCCCACAAAGGACGCGTTTCCGGCCGGGCCCCACAGGGGAGCCGCTTTTTTCTGTTTTCAGTCTATCAGATGGGGACGGGAATTGCAAGAGAGCCCAAAGAAGGCCCCCTGTTCCAAATGGAACAGGGGGCCCTTGGAAGGCGGGCTTATTCCTCCTCGCCCAGAGGCAGATAGCAGTAGGAGAAGTCATCCTGCAAAGGGAACTCCTCCGCCATGCCCCGGGCCTGGAGCTTCTCCCGGGCCACCGCCTTTTTGGCGTTGTTGTCCTGGAGGTTCATGGTCCGCAGCGTGCCCTCCACGGTCAGGGGGAACTTGCCGTAGGGGATGGACACCGCCATTTCCTCGTCCCCCCACTGGCAGTACAGCCGGGTGCCGCCGCAGAGGGTGGAGAGGTTGATGTGGTTGGACATGTAGGGGTAGGCCGTGGACTCGGAGCAGATGGCCTGGAGGCCGGACATCTTGAAGTTGGTCTCGATGCCGTAATAGTAGGTATAGCCCTGGACCACCCGCATGGCGTAGTAGGGGGTGGTGATGAGGAGCACCATGTGGGGCACCGGCTCATCGTCGGCGTACTGCTCCAGAGGCTTGACCAGCACGCCGTAGGCCTTGTGGTCACACAGCGTCTGGCGGTCCCGGGTGTACTTGGCGGTGCCCAGGTCGTGGTAGAGCTGGGTGCGCAGGCCCCGGCGGCCGCTGCGGTGCATCTCGTCCATCTCCGCGATGCCCAGGGCCCGGGCGGCGGCCACGCACCGGTGGGCGGAGGCGTCGCCCTTGACGGCGTGGCCCAAGGTGGCGGACTTGACCATCATGCAGTAGTTGATGGGCCGGGTCAACTCTACGCCCCGGGCCTCCTCAAACTCCTTTTTGGTGAATAAAAACCGGACGCCCACGAATTTCCGGGGCCAGTCCACGGCGCACTCCAGCCGGGACGCCAGCTCTCTGGGAGACAGTTCTCGTTTCATGGAAGCATTTCCTCCTTACAGACGTTTATAGATCCAGCCGCCGATGAGCTGAATGAGCTGGACCAGGATACACAAGATCACCACACCGGTATAGAGGATCACATCGTCAAAGCGGTGGTAGCCGTAGTTCATGGCGATGGAGCCAAGGCCGCCGGCACCGATGGCACCGGCGATGGTGGTGGCGGAGAGGTAGGTAACGGTGGCCAAGGTGGTGCCGGAGACGATGGAGGGCACCGCCTCCTTGAGCAAAACGAAGAAGATGATCTGCACGTTGGAGGCTCCGAAGGACCGGGCCGCCTCGATGAGCTGGGGGTCCACCTCCACCATGGCGTTTTCAAAGATCCGGGCCATAAAGGGGGTGGCCGCCACCGTCAGCGGGAACACCGCACCCTGGACCCCCATGGTGGTGCCCATGACCACCCGGGTCAGGGGCAGCAGGGCCACGATCAAAATCATGATGGGGAAGGAGCGGATGAAGTTCACCAGAAAGTTCAGAACGCCGTAGACCCAGCGGTTGGGCCGCAGGCCGCCCTTCCGGGTGATGACCAGCACCACGCTGATGACAAAGCCCAGCACCGTGGCCAGCACCATGGTAGCCGCCAGCATGGCCAGGGTATCGCCGATGGCCGGCACAATGAGCCGGAAGAAGTATTTGTCCAGTTTTGCTATGATCTCCGCCATCATACCGCTTCCTCCTCTCTCTTTTCCTGCCGGGGCTCCGCCGCCCAGGCGATGTTTTGCTCCCCCAGCCAGTTTTCCACAGCGGGAAGGACTTTTGGGGACACCTGGATCAGCAGATAGGTCACCGCCCCATGGCGGTACTGCTCCCGGTCCGCCCGGAGCACGGAGAAGTCCTCCCCCAGCTCCCGGGCCATGCGGGAGAGGATGGGCTTTTCCGCCTGCTCCGGCGTGGGCAGCAGCCGCAGCACCGTGCCCTCTCCACCACCGGAAACCGCCGTCTCTCCCTGGCTGCCCATGAGCCGCCGCAGGGCCTCAGGAGGCTGGGAGAAGAGGGAGGTGATGTCCCCCTGGGCGGCCAGGCGTCCCTTTTCCAGCAGATACACCTGCTCGCAGGAGGCCTTGAGGATGGACAGCTGGTGGGTCACCACGATGATGGTGATGCCCAGGCGCTTATTGATGTCCGAGAGCAGGTCCATGATGGTCTCGGCAATGTTGGGGTCCAGGGCAGAGGTGGCCTCGTCACACAGCAAAATCTTGGGGTTCATGGCCAAAGCCCGGGCAATGGCCACCCGCTGCTTCTGGCCGCCGGAGAGCTCCCGGGGCAGGGACTTGCCCTTGTCCGGCAGCTGCACCATCTCCAGCAGCTCGTCCACCCGGCGCTCCCGCTCTCTCTTGTCCCATTTCCAGCACTTCATGGGCAGGGCGATATTCTCCCGCACCGTGAGCCGGCTCAGCAGGGAGAACTGCTGGAAGATCATGCCGATGCCCCGGCGGAACTCCCGGGCCTGCCGGCCCTGGAGGGAGGACACCTCCACCCCGTCCACCTTGAGGCTGCCTTTTTCATAGGTGGTCAGGCCGTTGATACACCGCAATAGGGTGGATTTGCCTGAACCGCTCTGGCCGATGAGGCCATAAACTTTTCCGCTCTCCATGGTCATGTGGATGTCCTCCAGAGCGCGGAAATCGTCAAAGTGTTTGCAAAGTCCCTGTATCTCGATCATGGCTTCCCCTCCTTATACCTGGTAAAACAGGGGACGGCACAGTGCCGTCCCCTGCTGCGCGCTTGGCATCAATAAAGCACCAGGGTGCCCTTGTAGGTGTCATTGAACCAGGTCTGATACTCCTCGGAGTGGAGGACCTCATCCAGGGCCTTGACCCAGGCACTGTCCGCATCCGTCTCGTGGACCGTGAGACCGATGGGGTAGTCCTTCTTGGACTCGTTTTCCGCAATGAACTTGTTGGGGTCCATGCCGGCGTCCATGATCTGCTGGCCGGTGCAGATGACGGCGTCACAGTCCTGGATGCTCCGGGCGGTGTAGGAGATCTCCGTCTCCACGAACTGGATGTTCTTGGGGTTGTCCACCACGTCCAGGGTGGTGTAGAAAGACTCTGTCTTTTCGCCCAGAGTGATGAGGCCCAGATCCTGCAGGAACAGCAGGGTGTTCTCCATGTTGGTGGAGTCGTTGGGGATGGCGATGGCAGCGCCGTCAGGCAGTTGGTCCAGGGAATCGTACTTTACGGAGTACATGGCGGCGCGGCCGTAGTACAGAGGGCTGACCACCACGAAGTCGGTGCCGTTGTCCTTGTTGTACTGCTCCAGCCAGGGCTCGTGGTTGTAGATAAAGGCGTCGATGTCGCCCAAGCTGCAGGCGTCGGCAGGGCCGGAGTTGGAGTCAAAGAGCACCAGCTCCACATCGTAGCCCTGATCGGCCACCATCTCGCCCAGCTTTTCGATCATGTCGGCGTAGGTGCCGCCGCTGCCCATCTTGATGGTGGTCTTTTCCTGGGGCTCCGTATTGGAACTGGGGGTGGTGGTCTCCGTGGCGCCGCAGGCGGCCAGGGACAGGGCCATGACCAGAGCCAGGGCCAAAGTCAGCAGTCTTTTCATTTCGGTATTCTCCTTCTTCTGTTTTGTATTTTGTAAGATCAATAGAGCACCAGCGTACCCTGATAGTGCTCGTTGAACCAGGTCTGGAACTCCTCGGAGTGCAACGTCTCATCCAGAACCTTCACCCAGGCGCTGTCGGCGTCGGTCTCATGGACGGTCAGACCAATGGGGAAATCCTTCTTGGACTCATTTTCAGCCAGAAAAACATTGGCATCCAGTCCCGCTTCCATGATGTACTGGGCCGAGCAAACTACTGCGTCGCAGTCCTCAATACTGCGGGCGGTGTAGGAGATCTCCGTCTCCACGAACTGGATGTTCTTGGGGTTGTCCACCACGTCCAGGGTGGTGTAGAAAGACTCTGTCTTTTCGCCCAGAGTGATGAGGCCCAGATCCTGCAGGAACAGCAGGGTGTTCTCCATGTTGGTGGAGTCGTTGGGGATGGCGATGGCAGCGCCGTCAGGCAGTTGGTCCAGGGAATCGTACTTTACGGAGTACATGGCGGCGCGGCCGTAGTACAGAGGGCTGACCACCACGAAGTCGGTGCCGTTGTCCTTGTTGTACTGCTCCAGCCAGGGCTCGTGGTTGTAGATAAAGGCGTCGATGTCGCCCAAGCTGCAGGCGTCGGCAGGGCCGGAGTTGGAGTCAAAGAGCACCAGCTCCACATCGTAGCCCTGATCGGCCACCATCTCGCCCAGCTTTTCGATCATGTCGGCGTAGGTGCCGCCGCTGCCCATCTTGATGGTGGTCTTTTCCTGGGGCTCCGTATTGGAACTGGGGGTGGTGGTCTCCGTGGCGCCGCAGGCGGCCAGGGACAGGGCCATGACCAGGGCCAATACAAGGGTCCATACTCGTTTCATGCTTGTTCTCTCTCCTTATCCTCTTTCTTACCTGTGTCTTTCCGCTATGTTGCACAACAACTTCAATTATACTGGTTCTCAGTGGCAAGTCAACGAACCTATATGTGGGTTTTTCCGATATGAAATGTGGATTTTATCGCCTATTCCGATAACACCATTTGGACCATATGACGCACGCTCTATGGCCATCCGCGGCTTCCATCTTCCTTTTTTCGCGCCAGCGTGGTATGATAGGGCGAAAGGGCGCCGTTTCCTGCCAGCGGCGCCGGAATCTTCCTACCATAACTTTTACATGAGCCGTCTCGGGCGGCGGAACGGAGGACCTATGCCCATGAAACGATTGCTGACCCTGGTGCTGGCGGCCATGCTGGCCCTTTCCCTGACGGCCTGCGGCGCCCAGAGCGAGACCGGCAGCGGCTACCCCGGCGACGACGGCACGGCCCAGGGCGGGCTGAATACGGTGATGCACACGGAGTTCTTCACCTTTACCATCACCGGCGCCGCCCTTCACTCCACCCTGGACGACTATGTGCCCGGTTTGGGCCAGGTGGTGCTGGCGGTGGACATGGAGGTGGAAAACACCTTCTCCGAGACCATTCCCATGTTCGACACCGACTTTTTGCTCCAGTGGGGCAGTACCGAGGAGGACCAGGCCTACTGCCTCCTGGACACCGTGGCCGACGACCAGCTGCCGGAGCGCTATGACCTGGAAAAGGGCCAGGCCCGGTCCGGGCGGCTCTACTTCGCCGTGCCCCAGGACGTGGAGGACTTTACCTTGACCTATCTGGAGCGCTTTGACGACGGCACCACCGGCGACGAGTTCTCCGTCACCTTCACCGCCGACGCTTCGGGCCTGCCTCAGGCGCCCCAGGTGCCGGATGAGGCGCCGGAGTCCTCCAGCGGGGAGGCGGACGCGGCATGAGACTCTTTGACACCCACGCCCATTACGACGACGAGGCCTTTGACGCCGACCGGGAAGCGCTGCTGACCGCCCTGCCGGAGAGCGGCGTGGAGGCGGTGGTGAACCCGGGCATCACCGTGGAGACCTCCCGAAAGGCCCTGGCCCTGGCGGAGCGCTTTTCCCACGTCTGGGCCGCCGTGGGCATCCACCCGGAGGACTGCGCCGGGGCAGGGGAGGCGGACCTGGAGGCCATACGGGCCCTGGCGGCCCACCCCAAAGCCGTGGCCATCGGGGAGATCGGCCTGGACTACTACTGGCCGGAAAACCCGCCCCGGGCATTCCAGCAGGAGATATTCCGGCGGCAGATGGCCCTGGCGGAGGAGCTGGACCTGCCCGTCATCATCCACGACCGGGAGGCCCACGGGGACTGCCTTGCCATCGTCAAGGAGTTTCCCCGGGTCCGGGGCGTGTTCCACTGCTACTCCGGCAGCCCGGAGATGGCAAAGGAGCTCCTCAAACTGGGCTGGTACCTGGGCTTTGACGGGCCCATCACCTTCAAAAACGCCCGCCGGGCCCCGGAGGTGGCGGCGGTGACGCCTCTGGAGCGGATGCTGCTGGAGACCGACTCGCCCTACCTGGCGCCGGTGCCCCACCGGGGCAAGCGCAACGACTCCCGGCTGCTGCCTCTGGTGGCGGAAAAGCTGGGGGAGTGGAAGGGATTGGCGCCGGAGGCGGTGGCGGAGGCCGCCTTCCGCAACGCCGTGGAATTTTTTGGACTGGAAAAGGAGATGGCTGAGCCATGATGACCATTACCTACGAGTATGAGGGTGCACTTTATGTCAACCTGACCAACCGATGCGACTGCGCCTGTGTATTTTGCCTGCGCCACAACGGCCACAAGGGCAGCATCTATGCCGACGATCTTTGGCTGGACCACGAGCCCAGCTTCCAGGAGGCCCTGGACTCCCTGATGAGCCGGGACCTGGCCTCCTATCGGGAGATCGTGTTCTGCGGCTTTGGAGAGCCCTCCTACCGCATTGACGACGTGTGCGCCCTGGTGGACGCCATGAAGGAGAAGGTGCCCCAGCTGCCCCCGGTGCGCATCAACACCAACGGCCACGGCAGCCTGATCCACGGCCGGGACGTGGCGCCCCAGCTCAAGGGCCGCATCGACGTGGTGTCCATCTCCCTCAACGGCTCCACGCCGGAGGAGTACACCGCCGTGACCCGGCCCCAGAGCGGGGAGGCAGGCTGGCAGGCCATGCTGGACTTCACCCGGGAGGCGGCCAAGTACGTGCCCAAGGTGGTCATGACCATCGTCAACAAGGATAAGACCGAGGAGGAGATCCAGCACTGCCGGGAGCTGGCCCAGTCCCTGGGCGCCCAGCTGCGGGTGCGGGAGTACATCCCCGACTGAAAAAACAGGAGGCCTATGACACACGATCTCAAGCCCATCCCCACGGGAGGGCTGACCAACCTGGCGGAGCTTCCCGGCAGCGGCGGCTGGTACTGGTCCTGCGACTACGCCAGCGGGGACCTCTATGAGGCCCAGGAGCTCTTTGCCAGCGGCCATCCCATCAAAAGGAACCGCCTGCTCTTCCTCCACTACCCCGAGGGCCGGGTGGTGGAGCCCATAAAGGCGGAGGAGGGCCAGTACTTCGGTGCCCCGATCTTTTGGGCGGGGCAGCTGCATCTTTTGCTGGTGGACTTTCCCGCCGCCGCCATCCGCATCTTCCGGTATGATGACGCTGCCGGGCAGACGGCCCTGGAGGCCCAGGTGCCCCTGGGGGTGGTCAGTGACTGCTACAACCTGATGCTGCACACCTCCCCCCTGATGCTGACCCGGCAGGGGAGTGAAAACCTCTTCCAGATTCTCTGGCCGGAACAGGCGGCCTTTTCCATCGGCACCCGGGAGAGCTTTTGCAGCCGGGAAGGGGACCGGCTCTACTTCACCCGCTGGTTCGAGGACCCGGACTACCGGGATGAGGTGGTGATCCGCCGCTTCCCCGATGGGGCGATTTTGGAGACCTTCCCCGGCACGCTGTGGGAGATGCCCGACGGCCAGCGGTGGGTGCTGCAATAGAGGCAGCGGACTTTTTTCCACACCGCCTGTGGCAGAAAGATCTGCGACGAGACGCAATGCGGCGCCGTACCTCGCTATGAGGTACGGCGCCGCTGTTTTGGGACGGGCAATGGATGGGGGAGCTTTGGCCCAGGCGGGCAGGTTTTTCCACATCCTGGGGAAAATCCGGCGGAAAACCCCGTCTTTCCACCATCCCCCAGGGCAGGCCTCCCAGCTTTCCGCCCCCGTCTTTTTCTCCCCAGGCCGCCCATGGCTTCCACCCCGCAGGAAAAGCCTCGCAGGCCGCCTCGCAGAGTTTCGCCGCCCGCAGGCGGCGAAAAAAGGTGAAATGGTTTTTTCCCGGGGACCTGCGCCTCGGGAAAAACACTTCTCACCCAAGGCGGGCCGACTTTTCCCGAAGGGAATCGATGTCCGCCTTGGGTGCTCTCTCGATTCCCCTCGCAAAAATGCGCTGCATTTTTGCGAAAGCAAAAAAAAAGGCCGCGCCGAAAATTCGGCGCGGCCTTTCAAAGGTCTTTATTCGGTCACGAAGGGCAGCAGAGCGATCTGACGGGCCCGCTTGATGGCCTCGGTCAGCTGACGCTGATGCATGGCGCAGGTGCCGGTGGTTCTCCGGGGCAGGATCTTGGACCGCTCGGAGATGTAGCGGCGCAGCTTGGCGGCATCCTTGTAATCGATGGACTCGCACTTGTCCACACAGAACTGGCAGACCTTGCGGCGCTTGCGGTTCATGGGACGGCCGGGTCTCTGTTCACGTTCCATAGCCATGGGAATTCCTCCTTATTCAAAAATAGAAGGGCTCCGCGCTTTTTAGAAGGGCAGCTCGCCGTCCTCCTCGCCGATCTCCGCGAAATCGGAGCCGGAAGAGGGAGCGGGGGCATAGCCGCCGGAGGGGGCGCCGTAAGCGGGGGCGCCGCCGTAGGCAGGAGCCTGCTGTCCGTAGCCGGGAGCGAAGGAATCGCCGCCCTGGGCGCCGGACTTGGAGTCGCCGAAATACACGTTGTCGGCGACGATCTCAGTGGAGACGCGCTTGCCGCCCTCGCGATCGGTCCACTCCCGGGTCTGGAGCCGGCCCTCCACCACGGCCATCCGGCCCTTGGTGAAGTACTTGGCCACAAACTCGGCGGTGGCGCGCCAGGCGACCACGTCGAAGAAATCAGCTTGCTTTTCGCCGCTCTGGGACTTGAAATCCCGGTCCACGGCGATGCGGATGGACGTCACCGCGGTGCCGCTCTGCGTCCGGCGCAGCTCCGGGTCACGGACAAGACGTCCCATAAGAATGATGCGGTTGAGCATGCTCTAACCCCCTCTTACTCGCCCTTGCAGACGATCAGGGAACGCATGATGCCGTCGGTGATCCGCAGGACACGGTCCAGCTCCTTGGGGAAAGCGGGCGCGCTGGTGAAGGTCATCAGCACATAGTAGCCCTCGGTCCGGTCGTTGATCTCGTAGGCCAGCTTGCGCTTGCCCCACTCCTCAACCTCGACAGCGGAACCGTTCTGCTCTGCCAGCGTCTTGAACTTGGCCACCAGAGCGGCGGTGTCCTCCTCGCTGAGCATGGGGTCGATGATATACACGACCTCGTAGTGATCGGAAACTTTTGCCATTGTTGCACCTCCTTTTGGACTTTGGCCCCCGCCCTTACGCGGGAGCAAGGATAGCCCGCAGACTGCGAGCCTTACTATTATATCGAAATATGGGAAAAAGTCAAGGGAAAACGGGAAAAATTTTTTCCTTTTTCGGCCCAAAGCGTTCCCCAAGCCCATGGAAAAAGCGCGGGAGAGGGAAGTCTCCCGCGCTTTTGCGCATCTCAGATCTGCTCCAGACGGGCAGGAGCCATGTACCGCCGCAAAGAGGGAACCCGGGGCAGCAGCTGCAGCAGCAGCGTGCCCAGCACGCCGCAGGCGATGGCCTCGCCCAGGCCCACAGTCAGGGCGTTCAGGCCATAGGCAGGCCAGAAGGCCGCGCCGTCCAGGGTGGCGAAATAGGCGATCTCCGCCCCCACGATGACCATGTTGCACACCACCGGAGGCACCGGCGCCAGGGCGCGGTGGCGGAGCTTAGAGGTCCAGATGGCTGCAAGCAGCGTGGCCAGGGTGCCGAAGATCCAGTCCAGCACAAAGGGCGAGCCCAGAAGATTGGCCAGGAAGCAGCCCACCGCCAGGCCGGGAATGGCCTCGGGGAAGAAAAAGGGCAGCACGGTCATGGCCTCGGCCACCCGCAGCTGCACGCCGCCGTACTGGGGAATGGGCAGCAGCAGCGTCAGGGCCGCGTACACGGCGGCGATGACCGCCGCGGTGGTCAGCTGTTTTGTGGTGAAACGGGTTTTGGACATGATGAATTACCTCCATTTTTTTGTTTAGAGAACGGCCGGTGGGGCCGAACGAACGCCGCCTAAAAAGGCGGCGCTTGGACAGGGTGATGGCACCTGTCGCTGGGCAGTATAGCACACCAAAGGGCAAATGAAAAGAGGCAATTTCACCGAACCGGGCAGAAAAATCCCCCTCCGCACCGTGCGAAGGGGGATTTTCAACACATTTTCAGGGCGCTACCACCACACGGATGAGGCTGGCCGCGGCGTCGCCGGCGGTCTCCTCCGCCCCGATGCCCCGGTCAGAAAGGGCCGTCACAAGGGCCTCATACTCCTCCGAACTGAGATAGTACACCGCGCCGCCGGTCTCTCCGTCCGTCTCCCGAGGGGTGAAGCCGGTGAGCAGGTCCGCTCCAGCGGCGGGCACCGTCACGCTCACGCGCCAGGAAAGTACGCCGTTTTGCGCCGCGGTCTCTTCATCAGGAGAGGTGGGGACCTCCATACCGTCGCTCTTGGGCGCTTCCGTCTCGGTCTCCTCCTTCTGGGAGCCCTCAGAAGTCCCAGGGGCAGTGTGGCCGTTGGCAACGGGGGACTGGGTCCCCCCCACAGGGGTCTTTTCTTCCTGAGAGGCACTGGTCTCCCCGGAGTTCCGGCTCTGAGCCTCCTTGCTCTCAAAGACGGCGTCGCTCCGGGCCGTGTCCTCCTGGATGCTCTCCTCCGCCGGGGCGGTGTCCTCCGGCGCCGCCTGGGCACTCTGGGAACAATCGCTTTCCTCTCCGGTGACCTCCTCCGTGGAGATGGAGGCCATATCGGCGGCAGCGATTTGATTCTGGATGCTGCGGCTCACCAGACCCGCCCGCCAGACGCCGCCGCCCACCAGCACCAGCAGCGCCAGGCAGCAGGCCCAGGCGCCCCAGCGCCGCCAAAGGGTGTGGGAGGCCCGCTTCTTCTCCGGCGGGGTCTGGGCACGGATGCGGGCCATAACGGAGGCGGTGAAGTCCTCGGGCACCTCCACCTCCTCCAGGGAGGGGAAGGCCCGGCCCATGGCCTTGAGGTCCGCCAGGTAGGCCCGGCACCCGGGGCAGGTGAACAGATGGGCCTGGAGCCGGCCGGTCTCTTCCTCATTCAGCTCCCCGTCCAGCCAGGCACTGATGAGAGCCGCATATTCTTCACAGTATTTCATGGGCAGCCCTCCTCTTTCTTTTCTGTTTCTTTGGACGGCTGCCGGTGAAAAAAGTTCCCCCGTTTCAGGAGAAATTTCCGCAGTTGCTGCCGGCCCCGGCTGATACGGGACTTCACCGTGCCCACATCCAGGTCCAGCACGTCGGAGATCTCCTGGTAGCTCATCTGGTACATTTCCCGCAGCACCAGCACCTGACGGTGGTCCGCGGACAGGTCATTCAGTCCCTTCTGGATCAGCTCCCCCAGCTCCTTTTGCTCCAGGGCATCCTGGGGAGTCAGGCTGGTCCGATCCGGCGCCTCCGGGCTCAGCTCATCGTCCAAAGACGCGGCGCCCCGGTGGCGCTTCTCCCGCCGCAAAAGATCGATAGCGGCATTGGAGGTCAGACGGTAGAGCCAGGTGGAGAACTCCGACTCCTGGCGGAAAAAGCGCAGGCCCTGCCAGGCGGAGAGAAAGGCCTCCTGGGCCGCCTCCGCCGCGTCCTGGGGGTTGCCGCACACCCGCAGGGCCAGCCCGTAGACCTGCTTTTCATGGCGGCGCACCAGCTCCTCGAAGGCCTCCTGGTCTCCCTCCTGGGCCGCCTGGATCAGCTCCCGCTCCTCCTTGGTCATCATTTCAGATCCCTCTTGATGCCCCGGGTGACGGCGTAGACGTCCTCCAGGGTGTTCATATGCACGATCTGTTCCTTATAGTAATTGGCGTGGGGCACGCCCTTGAGATACCAGCAGTAGTGGCGCCGGGCCTCCAGCACCGCCACCTTCTCCCCCTTGTCCGCGGCGGCCTCCTCGATCTGGGCCACCACCGCGTCGCACCGCTCCGAAAGGGGCAGCAGGGGAGGGATGGGTTCCCCGGCCAGGGCCGCTGCGGCCTGGGCAAAGAGCCAGGGATTGCCGAAGCATCCCCGGCCGATCATGGCCATGTCCGCCCCGGTGAAGCGGAGGATACGCACCGCGTCCTCCCCCTTGAAGATGTCGCCGTTGGCAAGCACGGGGATGGACACGGCCTCCTTTACCTGCCGGATGGTGGTCCAGTCCGCCTGCCCGGCGTACATCTGTACCCGGGTGCGGCCATGGACCGCCACGGCGGCCACGCCCACCGACTCCAGCGCCACCGCCAGCTCCACGGCGTTGATGCTGCCCTTGTCCCAGCCCCGGCGCATCTTCACTGTCACCGGCACGGGGCTGGCCTTCACCACCGCCTCGGCCACCCGGGCGGCTTTCTCCGGGTCCCGCATAAGGGCGGAGCCGTCGCCGCTGGAAACCACCTTGCCCACGGGGCAGCCCATGTTGATATCAATGAGGTCGCAGCCGGAAAGCTCCGCTGCCTTCACCGACGCCTCGGCCATACACACCGGGTCGCTGCCGAAGAGCTGCACGGCGAAGGGGTGCTCCCCGGGGAAGGGGCGCAGCAGCTGCCGGGTCTTTTTGTCCTGATAGCACAGCGCCTTGGAGCTGACCATCTCCGTATAGGTCAATCCCGCCCCCAGCGAGGCGCACAGACGGCGAAAGGCCGCATCCGTCACGCCGGCCATGGGCGCCAGGGCCAGGCGGGAGGGGATCTCCACGTTCCCGATGCGCACTGTCTTATCCATTGGCTCCTCACCTGTCCTTTCCTTCCATAAAGTGACGGAATACCGGGGAAGTTCCCTCTCTTTCCGCCCTCCTTGGGACGGGAAGAGACGTTGGCAGGTTCCCGGTTTTCCACAGTCTTTGTATTGTACCACATCCCCACCCACGGCGCAAGCCGCCCCGCTCTTGCGTCCGGGGCCGTTTTCTGCTACCATGGGAGGGAAAGAGAGGGAAGGCCGTGAGAGAGTTTCGCTTCGCCGTCCGCCTGGCGGTGCCGCTGCTGTTCACCTACATATTTGTGGGCCTGGCGGCGGGGCTGCTGCTGCGCCAGGCGGGATACGCCCTGATCTGGGTGTTTTTGTCCGCCGCTTTGGT
Source organism: uncultured Oscillospiraceae bacterium (assembly GCA_902478785.1). GTDB lineage: Bacteria > Bacillota > Clostridia > Oscillospirales > Oscillospiraceae > Oscillibacter. Next base: position 12,693 of record CABSMJ010000025.1, on the reverse strand, counting down.
TTACGCCGGGTCCATGCAGATCATCATGGTGCCCCTGATGACCTCCGGCGCGGGGCTGCCCACGTTGGCCCTCACCGCCTTCCTCATCAACGCCCGCCACATCTTCTACGGCATCGGCTTTGTGGAGAAGTTCCGGAAAATTGGCGGCTGGCGCTACCCATTCATGGCCCTCACCGTCACCGACGAGACCTACTCGGTGCTCTGCGCCCTGGAGTGTCCCGAGGATTTGGAGGAGGAAAAGGTCCAGTTCGACCTGCTGGCCTTCTGTTATGTGCTCTGGGTGGTCAGCTGCACTGCCGGGGCATTGCTGGGCCAGTCTTTGCCCGTGGACCTGACAGGGGTGGATTTTTCCGCCACACTCTTTTTCACCACTGTGGTGGTGGACCAGTGGCGCCAGGCCAAGACCCATGTGCCCGCGGTGCTGGGAGCGGCATCGGCGGTGGTCTTTTACCTGACCCTGGGGCCGGAGGACTTCTTGCTGCCGGCTCTGGCGGTGTCTCTGGCGGTGCTCCTCTTCCTGAAGGACCGCCTGGTGTGGAAGGAAGGAGGGCCCCGCCGTGTCTGAGGCTGTGCTGACCTTTTTGCAGATCCTGGTGGTGGGTCTGGTGACCGCCGCCCTCCGGGGTGCGCCCTATTTGTTGTTCGGCCGCCGGCCCCTGCCGCCGGTGATGGACTATCTGGGGGCGGTGCTGCCCAGCGCCATCATGGTGGTGCTGGTGGCCTACTGCCTTCGGTCCGTGGACCTGAGCGCCCCGCCCTACGGCGCCGCCGCCTGGGTATCCCTGCTTGTGACCGTGGGGCTCCATGTGTGGCGCCGGAACACGGTTTTGAGTGTGGTGGCAGGCACCGTGTGCTACATGGTGCTCATCCGCACGGTGTTTCCCCTGTGACGTTTTTTCCACCGGGTGTGGACAGATCCCCCCGGTCCTCATGAGAAAGGAGAGGTGTCTATGTTCGACCGCACGCTGCTTTTGAAGCTGGCCCAAACCCACGAGAGCTTCTATCTCTATGACCAGCGGGTGATGCTGTCCCATCTGTTCCAGCTGCGCAGCGCCATCCCCTGGGCCCACTTCCTCTACTCCGTCAAGGCCAATCCCCACCACGCGGTGCTGGACACCGTCTTTTCCCAGGGCTTCGGCGGCGACGCCGCAAGTCTTGGGGAGGTGGAGCTGTGCCGGATGCACGGCCTCAAGCCGGAGGAGATCTTTTTCTCCGCCCCCGGCAAGCCCGCCTCCGCTCTCTCCGGTGCCCTGGGCCGGTGTGTGCTGGTAGCGGACAGTCTGGGGGAGATCGAGCGCATCGAGGCCCTGGCAGAGGAGCGGGAGACTATGGCGGACATCGGACTGCGGGTGAACCCCGACTTCACCTTCACCGCCGATACCGGCGCGCCGGGGAAGTTTGGCGTGGACGAGGAGCAGCTCTTTGACGCCATGGACCGCCTCAAGGCCATGAAGCGGGTACGCCTGGTGGGCATCCACGTGCACCTCAAGAGCCAGGAGCTGGACGAGACGGTGCTGGAGCGGTACTACCGCAAGCTCCTGGAACTGGCGGAAAAGGTGGCCGAGGCTCTGGGCCGGCCCCTGCGCTTTTTGAACCTGGGCTCCGGCCTGGGCATCCCCTTCGGGGCCCAGGACGCCTCTTTGGACGTCTCCGCCCTGGGGGTGGGGGTCTCGGCTCAGGTGGAGGCCTTCCGCCGCCGCTTCCCGGAGACCAAACTGTACATCGAGACGGGACGGTTCGTCACCGGCCGGGCGGGCATCTACGCCACCCATGTGACGGACGTGAAAACCTCCCGGGGCAAGCGGTACGCGCTGCTGGCCAACACCCTCAACGGCTTTGCCCGGCCCTCTCTGGCCCAGCTGGTGGCCCAGTACACCCACGCGCCCCAGCCCCCCATGTGGGAGCCCCTGTTCACCTGCCGCCGGCCTTACCGCATTTATGTGCTCAACGACGCCCAGGAGACGGAGACCGTCACCTTGGTGGGGAACCTGTGCACGGCGGCGGACCTGGTGGAGCCCATGATCACGCTGCCCAAGCTGTCGGTGGGGGACGTAGTGGTGTTCACCAACGCCGGGTGCTACGCGGCGGTGATCTCGCCGGTCCAGTTCGCCTCTCTGGAGCCTCCGGCCCAGCTGTTCCTCACCGAGGAGGGGCAGATCCTGGAGTGAGGGATTTTTTCCACACCATGTGCAAAAGACCGGTCTGAACTCTCGTTCAGACCGGTCTTTTTTCTTATTCAGCGCTGGAGCACAGCGGCCAGCCGCAGCCCGCACCACACGCCCCCCAGGCACAGCCCCACGCTCAAGATGGCGTAGAGGGTGCCCAGTCCCCAACGGCCCTGGCGCACCAGGTTCAACGTCTCCAGGGAGAAGGTGGAAAAGGTGGTGAAGCCGCCGCAGACACCGGTTTTCCAGAAGAGGGTCCAGCCGGGGGAGAGGACGCCGCCGCTGAGGCCCGCCACGCAGCCGATGGCCACGGCGCCTAAGAAGTTGGTCAGGAGGGTCAGCAGGGGGAAGGTGCCGCCCCAGGGCAGGAGGCTGATGCCGTAGCGCCCCATGGCGCCCAGGGCGCCCCCCAGGCCCACCAGCAGAAATTCCATGTCAAACGTCCTCTCTTTTTTATCTTGCTGCGGTTTTCCACAAAGTGTGGGAGTTTGTGGGGGAAGGTACCCGGCGGAGCGGATGGGGAGACAGCCGCTTACACCATGCGCCCTCGCCCCACAAAATCTATGATTTTGCGGGGGCCCCGTTCATGCGACTGGCGGGGGAAACATCTGCCTTATTCGAGGCCTTCCAGCTCCTCCATCCAGAGGCTATTGACTGCGTCGCTGGGCATCCGCCTCGTCGGCGCAAGCTCCGTATCTCTCCCTCCGGCCTTTTGGCCGGAGGTCGCTCGCTCCGCTGCGCCTCCTCTCCCCACAAAATTTATAATTTTGCGGGGACCCCATCCAGGCGACTGGCGTGGGAAACGTCTCCTTTATTCGAGGCCTTCCAGCTCCTCCATCCAAAGGCTATTGACTGCGTCGCTGGGCATGCGCCAGTCGCCGCGGGGGCTCAGGGCCACGGAGCCCACCTTGGGGCCGTCGGCCAGGCAGGAGCGCTTGAACTGCTGGGAGAAGAAGCGGCGGTAGAAGTTCCGCAGCCACTTCAAAAGCGTGGCCCGGTCATAGCGCTTGCCGAAGGCCGCCTCTGCCAGCCGCAGCACCTTCCGGGGCCCGAAGCCCCAGCGGATGGCGTAGTAGAGATAGAAGTCGTGGAGCTCATAGGGGCCCACCAGGTCCTCGGTCTTTTGGGCGATCTTGCCCTCGATGGCGGGCAGCAGCTCCGGGGACACAGGGGTATCCAGAATATCCGCCAGCACGCCGGAGAGCTGGGGGTCCTCCGCCTCCTTGTCGTCGGAGATGAAGCTGACCAGGTGCCGCACCAGCGTCTTGGGGATGCCGGCGTTGACAGCGTAGTTGCTCATGTGGTCGCCGTTATAGGTACACCAGCCCAGGGCCAGCTCGCTGAGGTCCCCGGTGCCGATGACCAGGCCGCCGGTCTGGTTGGCGATGTCCATGAGCACCTGGGTCCGCTCCCGGGCCTGGCCGTTTTCAAAGGTGACGTCGTGGTTGTCCATGCTCTGGCCGATGTCGTCAAAGTGCCGCTTCACCGCCGGGCCGATGTCGATGGTCCGGAGAGTGCAGCCCAGCCGCTCCGCCAGCAGCACCGCGTTGGACTTGGTCCGGTCCGTGGTGCCGAAGCAGGGCATGGTGACGGCGATGATCTCCTCGGTGGGCCGGCCCAGCATGCCCATGGCCAGGGCCGTGATGAGCACTGCCAGGGTGGAGTCCAATCCGCCGGAGAGGCCCACCACCGCGGTCTTGGCGTGGGTGTGCTCCAGCCGCTTTTTAAGGCCCAAAGCCGCGATGCCCAGGATCTCGTTGCACCGCTCCGCCCGGTCGGCGTCGTCCTCCGGCACAAAGGGGGTGGGGGACACGGGCCGGGTCAGGCGGGTTGAGGTCAGGTCCATGGAGAAGTACATCCGCCAGATCTCCGGGGCACTGGCTGCGGGGGCATAGGTGTTCATCCGGCGGCGCTCGGCCACCAGCTTCTTCACGTCGATCTCGCTGATGGTGAGGCCCGTGGCAAACCGCCGCTCGGCCAGCAGCGCGCCGTTTTCCGCGATCATGTTGTGGCCGGCAAACACCAGGTCCGTGGTGGACTCGCCCTCTCCGGCGTCGGCGTACACATAGCCGCACACCAGCCGGCCGGACTGGCCGGTGACCAGGGACCGGCGGTAGGCCGCCTTGCCCACCGTCTCATTGGAGGCGGACAGGTTCAGGATAATGGTGGCGCCCGCCTGGGCCAGGGCCACGGAGGGGGGATTGGGGGCCCACAGGTCCTCGCAGATCTCCACGCCGATGACCAGCTCCGGCAGCTCCTCACAGGCGTAAAGACCGTTGCAGTTCATGCTCACATCCTGGCCGCACAGCTGCAGCATGTGGTCCACGCCGCCGGGTCCCCCGGAGGGGGTGAACCAGCGCTGCTCGTAAAATTCCCCGTAATTGGGCAGGTAGGTCTTGGGCACCAGGCTCAAAATCTCTCCTTTTTGTATAACAGCGGCACAATTATACAGTTTGTTGTCCCATTTGTCCCGCACGGGCAATCCCACGGCGGCGATCATGTCCAGATTCTTGGTGGCGTCCAGGATGGTCTGGAGCCCCTCCTCAGCCCCCCGGAGCAGGGTGTCCTGGAAAAAGAGGTCGCCGCAGGTGTAGCCGGTGAGGCACAGCTCCGGCAGCGCCAGGACCTTCACGCCCTGCTTGTCGGCCTCCCGCATGAGGGTGAAGATCTGCTCGGCATTGTAGCGGCAGTCCGCCACCCGAATCTTCGGGGTACCGGCGGCGACTTTGATGAATCCATCTTTCATAGTCCTTGACCTCCTTAGTCGAGATGATGGCTCATAGGGGTATTTTACACCGCCTGCCGGGGATTTACAAGAAAAAGCGCCGGGGGTTGCGGCGGGGAACGCCATCTGGTATGCTGGGAGGAGAACGGCCTGCCCTTAGGCCGTTTCCTTTCCCGATCAACCACCTCACGGGCCTGCCGGCCCGGATCGAAAAAAAAGGAGGCCTTTTTATGTCCTTCCAGCTGCGTCCCTATACGCCCCCCGACTTCTCCGACCCCATCCTCTTGGCGGCGCCGGAGGTGCGTCTGGTGCCCGCCCCCGCCGACGGGGTGGCCCCGGAGGGCTATCACGCCATGAGCATTTTCCCGGAGTACTTCAAGATCGGCGCCCGGTGGCATCTGGCGGAGGAGAGCCGCATGGACTGCGTGGCGGTGTGGACCGGGACACGGATCGACGTGCGGGAGTTCCGCCGCCTGAAACAGGGCGAACTGGTGGCCGTGGGCCGCACGGAGCAGGGGGAGGAAGGCATTCTGGTCCACCCCGACGGCTTTGGCGAGGGCCAGGGCAGCGGCCGGGACGTCTTTGCCTTCCGCCAGGGCCGGTCCCGGGAGACCGCCTTTTCCCGGGACTACGACGAGCTCTATGAGCTGCTGCGCCACGAAAGGAGCCACGGCAAGGTGGTGTGGGTCATGGGCCCCGCCTTCGCCTTCGACCACGACGCCCGGGACGCCTTTGCCCGGCTGATCCGGGGCGGGTATGTCCACGGGGTGCTGGCGGGCAATGCCCTGGCCACCCACGACCTGGAGGCCGCCTATCTCTCCACCGCCCTGGGCCAGAACATCTACACCCAGGAGAGCCAGCCCCTGGGCCACTACAACCACCTGGACACCATCAACCGGGTCCGGTTCCACGGCTCCATCCCCGCCTTTTTGCAGGCCGAGCACATCCACGACGGCATCATCCACGCCCTGGAGGAGAAGGGGGTACCCTATGTGCTGGCCGGCTCCATCCGGGACGACGGGCCTCTGCCGCCGGTGATCGGCAATGTCTACGAGGCCCAGGACGCCATGCGCGACCAGGTCCGGGACGCCACCACGGTCATCTGCATGGCCACCACCCTCCACACCATCGCCACCGGCAACATGACCCCGTCCTACCGGGTGATGGCCGACGGCACCATCCGGCAGGTGTACTTCTACTGCGTGGACATCTCCGAGTTCACGGTCAACAAGCTCTCCGACCGGGGGAGCCTCAGCGCCCGGGGCATCGTCACCAATGTCCAGGACTTCATCGTGAACCTGGCCCGTGGCTTGGGATTGAAAGAGCCCTAAAGACGACAAAAAGGACCGCCACATGGCGGTCCTTTTTGCTGTGTGTGTTTAGGAGGGAGAAAAATCACATCAGGTCTGGTAACCCTTTGCGAGTATTAAGATACCCCCTAAAAGTGGCGGAATCGTGTCTTTCTTATGAACAGTTTGTAAATTCCGCCCCGTCTGAAAAAATGGCCTTACTGCTTGACCCAGTCGAAGCCCGGGAACTGCTGGATATAGGGCTCGAATCCGGAGCCGCTGTAATAGATGGTCAGAGTCTCTTCCGTGGAGCCAAAGGGATTGCCGTCCAGCTCCGGGGCGTCTCCCAGGAAGGTGGCAGTCTCTACATAGCCGTGGGCGTTTCCGTCGTGAAAGCTGCCCTCGATCCGCTCCAGAGAGGCGGGCAGGGTGACCTCTTTGAGATTTTCGCACTGGGCAAAGGCCATGTCCTTGATGGTCTTCAGGGTCTCGGGGAAGGTGACGCGGGAGATGCCGCCGCAGTTATAAAAGGCGTTTTTCCCGATGCCGGTGATCCCGTCCCCCACGATGACCCAGCTGATCTGGTCCTCGATTTGGCCGTCCTCATAGCTGCGCCAGGGGGAGATGACGCCGTCCCAGGAGGTGTCCTGGTCGTAGTCGCTCATTTCGCCTGTGCCCTTGAGCACCAGCACATTGTCCTGGTAGTACCAGGTGATGTCGCTGCCGCAGGCGCCCTTTGCCTCCGCCGTTTCCGGGGTGATGGAATCCAGAAATTCCTGGGCGGTGTCCTGATCGCCGGTCTCTTCCACCTCCACCTCCGGGGTGCTGCCGCTGCCGCTCTGGGCGCCGCACCCCGTCAGGCACAGGGCAAAGGCCGCTGCAAGGGCCAGGGCTGTCATTCGTCTTTTCATGGTTCTCCCTCTTTTTTCGCTGGATTTTTCCACAGGGCGTGGAAAGATATGTGCTTTTTTGTTTCTGAAAACGCGCCAAAGGGCGCGGCGGGTCAAGGGCCTTACTTGAACTTCCGGCTCTCCGCCACGGCCAGTTCGTCGCAGCGATTATTTTCTACCGTATCGGCATGGCCCTTGTTTTCCCCATCCGGCTGCCGCCGGACGGGGGCCCCTCGTGATCTCACCTCCGTGCCCCGAAGTGAATCCGGGGCACGGCAAGGCTCCGGTCCTCTGGACCGGAGCGCTTGGACGCGCCAAAGGGCGCGATGGGTCAAAGGGCCCTACTTGAACTTCCGGCTCTCCATGACCGCCAGCTCGTCGCAGCGGTTGTTCTCCACGGTGTCTGCGTGCCCTTTGACCCAGTGGTAGTGGAGGGTGTGGATCTCCGTCAGACGCAGCAGCTCGTCCCACAGGTCGGGGTTCAGGGCGGGCTTTTTGTCGCTCTTGACCCAGCCCCGGGCCTTCCAGCCCTTGGCCCAGCCCTTGGACAAGCCGTCGATGACATACTTGGAGTCGGACCACAGCTCCACCACGCAGGGCTCCTTCAAAAGGGACAGGGCGGAGATCACCGCGGTGAGCTCCATGCGGTTGTTGGTGGTCTGGGCCTCGCCGCCGGAGAGCTCCCGGCGGTGGGCGCCATAGAGCAGCACCGCCCCCCAGCCCCCGGGGCCGGGGTTGCCGGAACAGGCCCCGTCGGTGTAAATCGTTACTGTTTTCATCATAACGCTCCTTTCCGACGGGGCCTGCTGTCATCCTGAGGCGGTTGCCGCTTTAGCGGCGAGCCGAATGGGACATTTTCGTTTCTTGCGCAGCAAAAAGCCCCGTCGGTATAGATGGTCACAGTTTTCATCATAACGCTCCTTTCCGACGGGGCCTATTGTCATCCTGAGGCGGTTGCCGCTTTAGCGGCGAGCCGAATGGGACATTTTGGTTTCTTGCGCAGCAAGAATCCCCGTCGGTATCCATGGTCACAGTTTTCATCATAACGCTCCTTTCCGACGGGGCCTATTGTCATCCTGAGGCGGTTGCCGCTTTAGCGGCGAGCCGAATGGGACATTTTGGTTTCTTGCGCAGCAAGAATCCCCGTCGGTATCCATGGTCCCAGGTTTTACAATGCTCCGCCCTGGAAAGCCCCTTGGCGGGACACTGGAACGGCCTTCCCCCGAAGAGGGGGGAAGGCCGTTTTGTATTTTTATGAGCGACAGCTCCTTACTCCTGGGGCTGCGCCTGGGTCTCGGTCCCCTCAGGCGCTGTCTCCTGGTCCTCGGTCTCCTCGTCCTCTTCCTTGTCGGCCTTGGCCAGGGAGATGACCCGGCTGCCCTCGCTCAGGCGCATGACCCGGACGCCCTGGGTGGTGCGGCCGTAGCAGTTCACGTCCTCCACAGCCATGCGGATGATGGTGCCGTCGTCGGAGATCAGCAGGATATCCTCGCTGCCGTCCACCACCTTGGCCCCGGCGATCTTACCGGTCTTTTCCGTGACCTGGTAGCCCTTCAATCCGCCGCCGCCACGGTGCTGGGCCTCGTCGCCCCGGAGGTATTCGCCGATGGCGGTGCGCTTGCCGTAGCCGTTCTCGGTGATGGTTAGCAAGGTGGCATTCTCCGCGGCCACGGCGGCGGAGACCACATAGTCCCCCTCCTTGAGGCGGATGCCCCGGACACCCACGGCGTCCCGGCCCATGCAGCGCACGTCCGTCTCCTTGAAGCAGATGGCCATGCCGTCGTGGGTCATCAGGAGGATATTGTCCTCTCCGCTGGTGGGCAGCACGGCGATGAGCTCGTCGCCCTCCTCCAGGGTGATGGCTCGGATGCCCGCCTTGCGGGCGGTGTTGAGCACGTTCAGGGGCAGGCGCTTCACCGTACCTTTTCTCGTGACCATCATCAGCACCGAGTCGTCCTCCAGACTCTTGACATGGAGCATGGCGGTGACCTTCTCTCCCGGCTCCACCGGCAGGATGTTGACGATGTTGGTGCCCTTGGCGGACCGGCCCGCCTCGGGGATGAGATAGCCCTTCTTCCGGTGGACCTTGCCGGTATCGGTGAAGAAGAGCAGGAAGTCATGGGTGGAGGCGGTGAACACGGTCTCCACGCAGTCCTCCTCCCGCAGGGACTGGGCGGTGATGCCCCGGCCGCCGCGGCGCTGGCTGCGGTAGGTGCTGGCGGGCATGCGCTTGATATAGCCCGCCCGGGTCATGGTATAGACGCTCTGCTCCTCCTCGATGAGGTCCTCGATGTCGATCTCGTCCTCCACGTCCTGGATCTCGGTGACCCGGTCGTCGCCGAACTTGTCCCGGATGGCGATGAGCTCCTCTTTCAGCACGCCCTTGAGCAGGCTCTCGTCGGCCAGGAGGCTGTTGTAGTACTCGATGCGCTCCTCCAGCTCCTTGTACTCCGCCTCCAGCTTTTCCCGGTCCAGACCCTGGAGGGCCTTCAGGCGCATATCGAGAATGGCCTGGGCCTGGATGTCATCCAGACCAAAGCGGCTCATCAGGTTTTCCTTGGCGTTGTCGTAGCTGGAGCGGATGATGCGGATGACCTCGTCGATGTTGTCCTGGGCCACCAGCAGACCTTCCAGCAGGTGGGCCCGCTCCTTGGCCTTGCGCAGGTCGTACTTGGTCCTGCGGGTGAGGACCTCCTCCTGGAACTTGAGGTACTCGTCCAGGATATGGCGCAGGGACAAAATCTTGGGCTGGGACTGATCGTCCACCAGCGCCAGCATATTGATGGCGAAGGTGGTCTGGAGCTGGGTCTGGGCGAAGAGGCGGTTCAAGACCACCTGGGTGTTGGCGTCCTTTTTCAGCTCGATGACTACCCGCATACCGTTGCGGTCACTTTCATCCCGGATGTCGGAGATGCCCTCCAGCCGCTTGTCCTCCACCTGATCGGCCATGTTCTTGATGAGCAGGCGCTTGTTGACCTGGTAGGGGATCTCGGTGATGACAATGCGGGTGCGGCCGTTGCCGAACTCCTCCAGCTCGTGCCGGGCACGGATGACCACCCGGCCCCGGCCGGTGGCGTAGGCCGCCCGGATGCCCGCCCGGCCCATGATGATGCCCTTTGTGGGGAAGTCGGGGCCCTGGATGTACTGCATCAGGTCGTTGAGGTCCGCCTCCGGGTTATCCAGCACGCACACGGCGGCGTCGATGACCTCCCGCAGGTTGTGGGGCGGGATGTTGGTGGCCATGCCCACGGCGATGCCGGAGGAGCCGTTGACCAGCAGATTGGGGAACCGGGAGGGCAGGACCCGGGGCTCTTTCCGGGTCTCGTCGAAGTTGGGGTCCCAGTCCACGGTGTCCTTGTCGATGTCCCGGAGCATCTCGTCGGAGAGCCGGGAGAGCCGGGCCTCGGTGTACCGGTAGGCCGCCGGGGGGTCGCCATCCACGGAACCGAAGTTGCCGTGGCCGTTGATGAGGGGATAGCGCATGGAGAAGTCCTGGGCCAGGCGCACCAGGGCGTCGTAGACGCTGGCGTCGCCGTGGGGGTGGTAGCGGCCCAGCACGTCACCGACGCAGGTGGCGGACTTCTTGAAGGGCTTATCCACGGTCAGGCCGTCCTCATACATGGCGTAGAGGATGCGGCGGTGGACGGGCTTGAGGCCGTCCCGCACGTCGGGCAGGGCACGGCTCTTGATGACGCTCATGGCGTATTCAATATAGGATTGCTCCATCTCCGGCACCAGAGGAGAGTTGACGATCTTCTGGTCCGGGTACCGGATCTCCTCCGGGTCGTATTGGGGTTTTTTACTCATATTACAAGCCTCTCTTTTTTACAGCAGGGATAGCAGATCAGGATCTGAGCAGGAGCTGGATGGTCTCCTGGCACAGGGGCAGATATTCCGGCGCCAGGATTCGTTCCTCCCGCACATAGGGATAGCGCCACTGGCGGTATACGGACACGTCCAATGGGTCCTCCCAGGTGACCGTTCCGTCTGTGTTGATATAGTAGACAAAGCCGCTGGCGCTGGTGTCGGCCTGGTCGGGATAGCCCTCAGGGAACTGTTCCCGGTCCCAGGCGTCCACCGATCCCACCTCCACATACCGGTCCCCGACGGCGTCATACCGATAGAGGGTATAGGGCCAGAAGCTGCCGCCCTTTCCCTGATTGTGGGACCAATCTGCCTGAACGGCGCCGCTTTCGTAAAACACAAGGGAGGGAAACTCCTCCAGCTGCTTTTCCATCCGGCCTTCCTGGGCGTTCCATCCGAAGACATATCCCCTCTGACCGGCCATGACGGCGCTGGTGTGCAGAAGGACAAGCTCCTCGGCGCCGTCTCCGTCCAGATCATAGACAAAGATCTGATCCGGGGAGAGGTCGTCCCCCTCTCCGGTCTGCTCCAGGACCGTGCCGTCAGGCAGGATATGCTCCTGCAAAAGCTGTTCCAGCGCCTGGGCATAGGCCTCTCTGGCAGGGCTGTTTTCCTGGGTGCAGGGAGGAAGGGACAGCCCCTTCCGGCTGGGCTGTGCGCTGGCCGTGGGCTCTGCCTGGGCCTCGTCGGAGGAGGACCGGGCCGGCTGGGACGATCCGCAGGCGGTCAGAAGCGCCGCGCAGAGGGCTGCCGCCAGCAGCTTTTTCATATCCATACCCATCAATCCCTTAATAGTCCAGATTCACCGCCATCTTGGCGTTGCGCTCGATGAACTCCTTCCGGGGCTCCACCTTTTCGCCCATGAGGATGGTGAAGGTCTCGTCGGCCTTCACGGCGTCGTCCAGGGTGATGCGGCGCAGCGTGCGCTTTTCCGGGTCCATGGTGGTTTCCCACAGCTCGTGGTAGTCCATCTCGCCCAAACCCTTGAACCGGGAGATGACCACCTTGGTGTTGGGGTTGTCCCCCCGGAGCTCGGCGGCGATCTTCTCCCGCTCGGGGTCGTCGAAGGCGATGCGGGTGGTCTTGCCCCGGGTCAGCTTATAGAGGGGCGGCACGGCGGAGTAGACGTAGCCGTGCTCGATGAGGGGCCGCATGAAGCGGAAGAAGAAGGTCAAAAGCAGCGTGCGGATGTGGCTTCCGTCCACATCGGCATCGGCCATGATGATGACCTTGTGGTACCGGAGCTTGGCAAGGTCGAACTCGTCGCCGATGCCGGCGCCCAGGGCGGCGATGACCGGCTGGAGCTTGTCGTTTCCGTAGACCTTGTCCGCCCGGGCCTTCTCCACGTTGAGCATCTTGCCCCACAGCGGCAAGATGGCCTGGAACCGGGAGTCCCGTCCCTGGGTGGCGGAGCCGCCTGCGGAGTCGCCCTCGACGATATAGAGCTCGGTGAGCTCGGGATTGTTCTCATTGCAATCCCGGAGCTTATCCGGCATGGCGGCGCCGCCCAGAGCCGTCTTGCGCCGGATGGACTCCCGGGCCTTCTTGGCGGCCTCCCGGGCCCGGTTGGCTGTCAGGGCCTTGTCCAGGATCATCCGGCCCACCTGGGGATTTTCCTCCAGGAAGATATCCAGCTTCTCCGAGACGATGTTGCTCACCAGAGTGCGGATCTTGCTGTTGCCCAGCTTTGCCTTGGTCTGGCCCTCGAACTGGGCGTCGGTGAGCTTGACGGAGATGACGCAGGTCAGGCCCTCCCGGCA
>CABSMJ010000024.1 GCA_902478785.1 uncultured Oscillospiraceae bacterium | reverse complement strand
CTTCCAATAAAAGCGCCCGGGACGGACCTTGCATCCGTCCCGGGCGCTTACGCTGCCTCTTTTATGTGTCCAGCTCACAGAAATAGAGGGTATTCGCCCCGCTGTCGTAGAGGGCCAGAGTCAAATTGAGGGAGTACCGCTTCAGAATCTGCGCCCGGTCCTCCCCTTCCTCCGCCTCCTGGTGGCGGTCCAGAAGGAGGGAATACCCCTCTTTCACCTGGGGCAGCAGAGCCTTTCCCTCCTCATCGGTGAGATAGGGCCCCATGGAGCCCCAGTCGCCGGAGATGCCATAGGCCAGGGTCTGCTCCGTCTCATCCAGCGGCAGGGCCTCCCATCGGGCGTCCTGCTCCACCTGCTCCAGCACCCGGCCGTCGGGGAACTGCCAGACGATACAGGAGACACCGTCGCCGTTGCCGCTGTGGGTGTCATAGCAGGAGACCTCTTCCCCGCCGGACAGGTCCAGCCCCGTCTGGCGGGCGATCTCGCCTCTGGAATCCTGCGGGGCAGACCAGCAGGCCGTCAGCAGATACAGCGGCGCCAAAAGGAGGGAAACAGCTCCATACAGCAATTTCATCGTCTTTTCTCCTTTCTCAGGTCCTAGTTCCCGGCTGTCAGGGCCGCCGACAGACTCCAGCTGCGCCAGTCGGCGCACTCGGCCGCCGCCTCTGCCCGCTGCTCCGCCAGCACCCCGTCCATGGACACCCGCACGCCGTAATCCGTCAGCACCTTCTGCCCCGCCAGGCGCTCCAGCTGGGGCACCACGGCATAGGAGAGGCTGGTGAGATACTCCACACTGAGGGTCTGGCTGGCGCCGTCCAGATACCGGTCCACCTGGTTTCGGGCCACCAGGGCGTCCACCGGAAGGCAGTTGAGCACCAGCCACCCGGCCAGGGCCGCGGGGGCGGCCCAGCGCCAGAAGGAGAAGGCCGGTCGGCAGAGCTTCCAGGCGGCCAGCACCAGGAAGAGGGCCATCATGACCATGCCCCAGTAGGTCAGGCACCGCTTGAAGCTCAGACCGTAGGCCCCCACATACAGCGTCATGCGCCAAGCGGCGGAGGCCAGGAGCACCAGGCTCTCCCCGGTCACCAGTGCCGACAGAATACGCACCGCCCGCCAAGTGCCGCCTGCGTGCCGGGACCAGGTCAGCGCCGCCAGCAGCACCGTCAGATTCACCGCCGTCACCGCGGTGATCTGGAAAAAGCCGCTGCGGGCCCAGTCGGCGTAGGAGATGCCCCGCTGGGCCAGATACACCGCACCGCCGAAGAGCCCCGCCGCCTGGACCGCCAGGAAGGCCAGATACAGCACCACCAGGGCCCCCAGCACTAGGGTAAAGCCCAGGCCGTCCAGAGTGGCCGGGGCCTTTTCCCGCCGGGGCCCGGCAGAGGCCTTGGGCCGGCGCAGGGAGTAGAGCAGACCGAAGAAGAAGGGCGTCAGCACCAGGGCCATGACGATTTTCCAGAGAGCAGTCACAAAATGCTGCTGCACAAAGCTTCTCAGCCATTCCGTAGCGGAGGCGAAGAGCGCGTCGCCGGAGGCAAGCAGAGGGATCAGCACCCCCAGCAAGGCCAAGGCGCCCGCTGCTCCCAGGATGCCTGCCAGGACGCGCCGCAGGTCCTTTTCCTTCCTGTCTCCGGGGCTCAGGGCCGCCCAGGAAGCACCCAGGTTCCCGAAGCATCCCAACAGCAGCAGTTCCAGCCGCTCCCACACCATGGCGCCCCGGTACCAGGGAACCAGGGCGGTGCCGGAGAGGGAGAAGAGGTGGAGCGGGATGAGCCCCAGCAGGGCCAGCACGTTCCACACCCGCATCCAGGGGTTGGAGGTGAAGAGGAAGGAGGCAGCCAGGAGCCCCACGGCCCCCAGCAGCACCCGGTTCTCCCGGCGGTCCAGGGGCCGCCGGCCCAGGGCCCCCAGCACCAAGGCGTACCAGAGGGCCACCGCGGCGGCAAGTCCGGCACCCCAGGGCCAAGCCCACAGCACACCGTCCACCGCCAAAAGACACCACAGCAGTGTCCCGGCCAGAAGCAGCCGGTCCCGGCGGTCCGTTCGGTAAATTCTTCCCGTATTTTGGGTAGGCTTCGCCTGCCCTGCCTGGGGCAGGGCGTTTTCCGGATATATCATAGAGGTTCTCCTTTTTATTCTGTCGCTGTACGGAGGACAGTCTCCCGGTCCCTCCGTCTCATTTTAGTCCATTCCCACAGCCTGGCCCAGCAGCACCAGAAGGACCAGTACCAGGAAAAATCCAAAAAGAGCTGCCGCCCAGCACCAGGCCGCACTTACGCAGCATCCGTATCCTCCTCGGCACACGCCGCCGCAGCCAGGGCACCCAGCCCCGCCGTCACCGCCACCAGCACCACGGACACCTTCACCACTGCGCCGGTAGTGTCCATCAGCGCCGACCAGTCCCCAATGGCCACCAGGTGCCAGTTATAGACCAGCTGGAACAGCAGCGCCAGGGCACAGGCGGTGCCGCTGAGCACCATCACTCGCCCGGCCTTTTTCCTGCGCCGCTCCGGGCAGGCCAGGAGCCAGCCAGGCAGGGCCCAGGACACCAGCCCCAAAACAAGACTGGCCAAATTCAAAAGCGGATACATCTTTTAGCTGCCTCCTTTCGCCTCACCGGGGTCCGGTACATATTCCAGAATGTCCCCCGGCTGACACTCCAGCACCCGACAGATGGCCTCCAGGGTGGAAAACCGCACCGCCTTGGCCTTGCTGTTTTTCAAAATTGAGAGGTTGGCCAGGGTGATGTCCACCTGCTCCGAGAGCTGGGAGAGGGTCATCTTCCGCTTGGCCAGCATCACATCCAGATTTACCACAATCGCCATGCCGCGCCCCCTCAAATGGTCAGGTCGTTCTCCGCCTTCATCTCCGCTGCCCGGTGCAGCAAGGCAGACAGAAGAAGGCAGAGGAGTCCTCCCGTCAGAAAAAGCGGGATCAGTAGCGCCGTGCAGGACAGCAGCGGCTCCGGGGAGCCCAGCTGCCAGATCTGCCAGAAGGTCCGCCCGGCGGCGGCCAAAGCCAGCAGGAAGCACCCCACAGCCGCCCGGCGGAAGCACACCGCATTTTTAGGAGAGAAGCTCTCTCCGTCCGCCACGTTGGCCGAGACGTGGATTCCCTGGAGAAAGATCCAGGCGGCGCCTACGGCGCACCCCAGGGAGAACAGCGCCAGCACGGCGGTCTCCGGGCTCTGCCACACCTCATAGAGGATCACCCGCATCAGATTGCCCAGTCCGTCGTCAAAGTCATAGGCAAAGGTAGCCTGAAGCTGGGCCATGGTCATAAAGGTTGGTTCCCCGGAGTGGAAATAGGTCAGCGCAGGCAAAAGAAAGATCAGTACCATGTCTGCCAGGAGCAGCAGGCAGGAGAGCACCACCAGGCCGTCCGCCAGACGCTGTGTTGCCGTACGTTTCATCGTCACTTCCCCTTTCCTCCGTTTATATGGTCAGGTCGTTCTCCGCCTTCATCTCCGCCGCCTGGCGGAATAGAGCGGACATCACCAGGCACAAAAGCCCCGCCATGGCGAAGATGGGAACGAAGAGGGCGTTATAGGTGGCCAGAGGGTTGGCGGAGCGATAATAGCATACGCCCCAGATGACCCGAGCCAGAGCCGCCGCCGCAATGAGAAAAGCACACACCGCTGCCCGGCGCAGTGAAACAGCGTTTTCCAGAGAGAAGGGCTCCCCCCGCAAAATGGTGCCCAGCACCCGTCTCCCCTGCCAGAGAATGACGGCGGTGCAGCATCCGCAAAACCACAAAAACACCATTAGCACCACAGCCCTGGGGTCCTGCCAGACCAGGCTGTCATCCCACAGCAGCTCCTGGTACAGCCAAAGGTCCACATACCTCTGCCGGGCCAGCATGGGCACCAGGAACATGGCAACCACATTACACGCCAGCGTGATGCTCACCAGACACTTGAGCACCGCCGCCAGATGTCGAACGGATCGTTTTTCCATGAAAGCACCTTCCTTTCCTCTGCATCGTACCATGTGTATTATCGAAAGTCAATGATTATTTATTGTTTTTCGATAAATTCAAAGGTTGAAACCAGCCGCGGCCCGCTTTGGACCGCGGCTGGAAAAACAGCAAAGCGGACGGCTTGCGCCGTCCGCCTTACCGTATGATATAGAGAAAGGAGAGGGGAGAAATGGTTTTGTTAAGAGTGTGTGTTTCCTCTTGACACGTTCATCC
Source organism: uncultured Oscillospiraceae bacterium (assembly GCA_902478785.1). Lineage (GTDB taxonomy): Bacteria > Bacillota > Clostridia > Oscillospirales > Oscillospiraceae > Oscillibacter. Next base: position 31,282 of record CABSMJ010000024.1, on the reverse strand, counting down.
TACCCCCTGCCCGCGGCAAAGTCAACACCTCCGGCCAATGGTTCACAATTTGTTTACAGCCACGGGAAAACATCCATATTTCATCCATATTTTGTTTACATTTCGTTCAAAAATCCCCCTTGACGAATTCCCGGCGCCGTGCTAATATTTAGCATGCTAATTATTAGCGTGCTAAATATTTTTGACAGGAAGGGAGGCTTTTTATGGAATGCTGCGACCACATCGGCCCTCTGTTGGGCCAGTGCAGCCATATGGCCAAGCGCATGATGCAGCGGCACATGCAGCGCTATGGCTTCACACCGGTCCAGGCTCACGCCATGGCCTTTCTCATCCGCAACCAGGACCAGGAGGAGACCACCCAGCAGGAGCTGGAGCGATTTTTGAAGATTCGTCCCTCCACGGTCAACGGCGTGGTGACCCGGCTGGAAGAGCAGGGATTCATCACCCGGGCCCCCGGACGGGCCGACGCCCGCCACCGCCGGATCTTGTTGACGGAAAAAGGACTGAGCCTGCGCCAAGCCTTTGACCACGGCATCTGCGAAGCAGAGGAAGCCATGCTCCGTGGCTTTTCGCCGCAGCAGCGGGAACACCTTCAGAAGGACCTGCTGCACATTATTCAAAATCTTGAGGAGGAGAGCAATCTATGCTGAAAAGACTTTGGCCTCATGCGAGGCCATACAGCAAGTGGATCGCCCTGGGGGTGCTGTGCAGCGCTGCCGAGGCGATCTTTGAACTGCTGATCCCGCTGGTCATGAGCGATATCGTGGACATCGGCATCGCCAACGCCGATCAGGACTATATCCTGCGCAAGGGCATCCAGATGGTCATCATGGCCATGGTATCCCTGGCGATGGGCCTGTCCTCTGCTGCCTGCTCCTCCATTGCAGGCCAGGGCTTCGGTGCCAATCTGCGCTCTGCCCAGTATGAACACATCCAGGACTACGCCTTCTCCAACATCGAGAAGTTTTCCACCGCCTCCCTGGTGACCCGACTCACCAGCGACGTCAACAGCATGCAGCTGACGCTGATGATGGGCATGCGGCTGCTGGTCCGGGCCCCGGTGATGCTGGTGTCGGCCCTGTTTTTGTCCGTCACCATTAGCTACAAGCTCAGCAACGTCTTTTTGGTTGCCCTGCCTCTGCTGATCGTGGCGGTAGCCCTGATTCTGAGCAAGGCCAGCCCCCTCTTCCGTTCCCTGCAGGAAAAGACCGATGCCTTGAACCTGGTGGTCCAGGAGAATCTGACGGGCATCCGGGTGGTAAAGTCCTTCGTTCGGGAGGACCATGAGCGGAAGAAGTTCGCCAAGCGCAATCTGGATTTGAAGAACACCTCTCAAAAGGCCTTTGGCATGGTGGTTATCAACATGCCTGTGATGATGCTCATTGTCTACGGCACCATCATTGCCGTTATGTGGTTCGGCGGCCAGATGGTCTATGCCGGCACATTGGAGGCCGGCAAGCTGCTGACCTATTTCACCTATATCACCCAGATCATGATGTCCCTGATGATGGTCTCCATGATCTTCATGATGATGAGCCGTTCCGTGGCCTGCGCCCGCCGGATTGTGGAGGTGCTGGATGAGCGCCCCGCCATCACCGATGACGAGGCCAAGCGTGAGGCTGACGCGGAGGGCCACATGGTCCCCGCGGAGGTGAAAAACGGCGCCATCGACTTCGACCACGTCTCCTTTAAGTATGACCTCTCCAGTCCCGAGTGGATTCTGGACGACATCTGTCTCCACATCGCCTCGGGCCAGACGGTGGGCATCCTGGGCGGCACCGGCAGCGCCAAGACCACGCTGGTGTCCCTGATCCCCCGGCTGTACGAGGCCACCGAGGGCACCGTTTCAGTGGGCGGCCGTCCGGTGAAGGACTACACCATGGAGCATCTGCGTGACGCGGTGAGTGTGGTGCTGCAAAAGAACACTCTGTTCTCTGGCACCATCCGGGAGAACCTCCTCTGGGGCAATCCCAACGCCACAGACGAGCAGCTGTGGGAGGCCTGCCGGGCCGCCTGCGCCGATGAATTTTTGGAGCGGATGCCCGACGGTCTGGACACCGATCTGGGCCAGGGCGGCGTCAACGTCTCCGGCGGACAGAAGCAGCGTCTTTGCATCGCCCGGGCCATTTTGAAGCAGCCCAAGGTGCTGATCCTGGACGACTCCACCTCCGCCGTGGACACCGCCACCGACGCCAAGATTCGGCAGGCCTTTGCCAATGAACTCAAAGACACCACCAAGATCATCATCGCCCAGCGGGTGACCTCCATCTGCGAGGCAGATCTGATCCTGGTCATAGACCGGGGCCGGATCATCGCCCAGGGCAATCATCAGGAATTGATGGAACACTGTGATATGTACCGCGAAGTCTATCAGTCTCAGCAGGAAGGAGTGAGCATCGGTGGCTAAGCAAAATGGACGTCCCATGGGTCCTGGCGGCGGTCCCGGCCGCCACGGCTATCAAAAGCCCAAAAACCTGCGGGGCACTCTGGGTAAGCTGATGCGATACCTGGGCCGCTACAAGGCCGCCTTGTGCCTGGTGGCCGTGCTGCTGGTCATCAGCTCCGCCTGCACCGTGGGCGGGTCCTACCTCATTAAACCCCTCATCAACGACTATATCCTCCCCGGCGACTTTGCCGGCCTGGCTAAAATGCTCCTTTTTATGGGCTGCGTGTACGTGGTGGGCGCTGTGTGCTCCTTTGGCTACGCCCGCATCATGGTCCACGTGTCTCAGAACACCGTGGCCCGCATCCGCTCCGACCTCTTCGACCGGATGCAGCAGCTGCCCCTGAAGTACTTTGACACCCACACCCACGGCGAGCTCATGAGCCGCTATACCAACGATATTGAGACCATCTCCGAAGCTCTCAACAACAGCTTCGGCAGTCTGATCTCCTGCTCGCTGAACTTTACCGGCACCATCATCATGATGCTGGTGCTCAGTCCCCTGCTGACTCTCATCACCTTCGGCATGCTGGTGATCATGCTGTTGGTAGTCAAGGTCATCGGCAGCCGGTCCCGTCGCTACTTTGCCGGCCAGCAGGCCGCCATCGGCGCCGTCAACGGCTACATTGAGGAGATGATCGAGGGCCAGAAGGTCATCAAGGTCTTCAACCATGAGACGGCGGCCAAGGAGGGCTTCTATCAGCTCAACGAGGACTACCGCCAGGCAGCCACCCGGGCCCAGGCCTATGCCGGTGCCATGATGCCTGCCATGGGCAATCTGAGCTATATCAACTACGCCATCACCTGCTGCGTGGGCGCCATGCTAGCCATCGGCGGCGGCAGCTTCCAGCTGGGCGACCTGGGTGCCTTTTTGCAGTACACCCGGCAGGTCAGCCAGCCCATCACCCAGATCTCCCAGCAGGTGAACACCATCCTGGCCGCTGTGGCCGGCGCCGAGCGGGTGTTCGATGTGATGGAGTCCCAGCCGGAGATCGACGCGGGCAAGGTCAAGCTGGTCCGCACTCGGCTGCAGAAGGACGGCTCCCTGGCGGAGACAGAGGTGGACACCGGTGCCTGGGCCTGGAAAAAGCCCGACGGCACCCTGGTCCCCGTCCGGGGCGATGTGCGCTTTGACCATGTGGTGTTCGGCTACGACGAGCGCAAGACCATCCTCCACGACATCTCCCTCTTTGCCAAGCCCGGTCAGAAGATCGCCTTTGTAGGCTCCACCGGCGCCGGTAAGACCACCATCACCAGCCTGATCAACCGCTTCTATGAGATCCAGTCCGGCACCATCACCTACGACGGCATCGATGTGCGGGAGATCTCCAAGGACTCCCTGCGGGCCTCCCTGGGCGTGGTGCTCCAGGATACCCATCTCTTCACCGGCACCGTGGCGGACAACATCCGCTACGGCCGTCTGGACGCCACCGACGAGGAAGTGGTGGCCGCGGCCAAGCTGGCCAACGCAGACGCCTTTATCCGCCATCTGCCTCAGGGCTACGACACCATGCTCACCGACGACGGCGGCAACCTGAGCCAGGGCGAGCGGCAGCTGCTGAACATCGCCCGGGCAGCCATCTCCAACCCGCCGGTGCTGATTCTGGATGAGGCCACCTCCTCCATCGACACCCACACCGAAAAGCTCATCGAGCAGGGCATGGACCACCTGATGGCCGGCCGCACGGTGTTCGTCATCGCCCACCGCCTCTCCACCGTCCGCAACGCCAAAGCCATCATGGTCCTGGAGCAGGGACGGATCATCGAGCGGGGCGACCACGACGAGCTGCTTAAGCAGCACGGGCGCTACTATCAGCTCTACACCGGCCAAGCGGAGCTGTCCTGACATAAGTCCCCTCTCTTTTGCCGCGTCGCTCCCAGTTGGGCGGCGCGGCATTTTTTCTTTTCCAACTTGTCACCGTTTTGTTGTGTATTTTCCCTCTGCCTTTGGTATAATGAGCCACACGACAAGAAACGACAAGAAAGGATCTTTTGTCATGCGAAAGTTGTTGCTGCCCCTAATGGCACTGTTTCTGGTTCTGGCCCTGTCTGCCTGCGGCGGGACTTCTGCCAGCGGCTCCTCCGCCGACCCGGATACTTCCTCCCAGGAGGGACAATCCCCTCAGCCGGAGCCCTACACCATCTCTGATCCCACGGTGGAGCCGGAGGGCGGATCGGTGGACGGCGTAACTTATGTGCCCTACGACGGCATCGTGGAGCACCTGTTCTTCCACCCGGTGGTGGCCTACCCGGAGCTAGCCTTTGACGGAGACGCCGAGGCCAACGGCATCGACGACTACATGGTTACAGCAGACGAATACAAGAAGATTCTCCAGAGCGTCTATGACCGGGGCTATATCCTGGTGGACATCGCCGACGTGTGGAGCGAGACCACCGACGAAAACGGCAACGCCAAAATGGTGCGCAATACGCTGTACCTGCCGGAGGGGAAAAAGCCTCTGATTCTCTCCTTCGACGACACCAACTACTATGAATATATGCTTACCAACGGCTTTGCCTGGAAGCTCATCATCGGGGACGACGGCAAGATTGCCTCCTACGGCAAGGATCCCCAGGGCAACGACGTGGTGTCCCGGGACCTGGACGCCATCCCTATTCTAGACAAATTCGTGGAGGAGCACCCGGACTTCTCCCCCTTCGGCGCCAAGGGCTGCCTGAGCCTCACCGGCTATGAGGGCATCCTGGGTTACCGGACCCAGACGGACACCAAGAGCTGGACGGAGGAGCAGGAGGCCAACCGGCAGAAGGAGCGGGAGGCCGTCAAGCCCATCATCGCCGAGCTCAAGCGCACCGGATGGACCTTCGGCAGCCACACCTGGGGCCACATCCGCCTGGGCGGCAGCAAGAGCCTGGAGACCATCCAGGCTGACACCCAGCGCTGGGCCGACGAGGTGGGCAGCCTGGTGGGCCCCACCAATGTGCTCTTCTACCCCCACGGCGAGCGGCCCGACGGAGACGATTGGCATCAGACCGGCCCCATCTTCCGCTATCTCCAGAGCCAGGGCTTCCGCATCTTCTGCTCCGTGGGCATCAACAGCTTCAGCTATATCAAGAAGGACATCTCCGCCGTCATCTGCGACCGGCTCCACCCCGACGGCACCACTCTTCGAGGCACCGACAAGGTGCTTGGCTGGTACAGCCAGTTCTATGACGCCCGGGACATCATCGACCTGGACGTGCGGCCCCAGCGGGAGGTCCGCTGGACGCCCAAAAGTACCACCAACTGACGCTTTTTGAAAGGAGGGCTGGACATGACAAAGGAGGAACTCTGCGCCACTGCCATGGCCATGCTGGACCGGGCCTACTGCCCCTACTCCCACTTCCCCGTGGGCGCCGCACTGGAGTGCAGCGACGGGTCCGTATTCACCGGCTGCAACGTGGAAAACGCCGGCTATTCCCCCACCATCTGCGCGGAGCGGGTGGCCGTGGGCAAGGCCGTCAGTGAGGGCCACCGGGACTTCGTGCGCATCGCCGTAGCCGGCCGCAGCGAGGACTTCTGCGTGCCCTGCGGCGTATGCCGCCAGGTGCTCCAAGAGTTTGCACCAGACATAGAGGTCATCTGCTTGAACCGGGCCGGGGAATCCAGGACCTTTGCTTTGAAGGAACTGCTGCCCTACGGCTTTGACAACACCTGGCTGCCCAATGCCCAAATAATTCCTTGTTTTCTCTTTCCCCCCCGCCGTTGGTACGGCGGGGGCTTTTTTTCGTCCGCCGCTGATTTTCTGCCGCCGACAAATGTCCTCCCTGTGCGAAATAGTCAAAATTCCTACTGCTTTTTGGTTATTTCCCCGTTTTTTGAAGTGAGGAAAAGCTAACCTATGGACATTTCCCTCAAATGCCGACAAAATGGTCTTTAACCAATGAGACATTACCCTGTCTTTTCCCTCTACTGCGCCGCCCACCGGTCCATCGGACAGAGCGGCAGGATGAAAAGGAGTGAGCGCATTGAGCAGACTAGATATCCAAACCCCCAGCCGCTCCCAGACCGTGGTAGACCAGCTCTACCGGGATGTGGAGCGCCGTATTGCCTCCAGCCCTCCGGGCCTTTGTCCCATCGACATGGCCTGGAATTTCCTCAACCTCTGTCACGCCCAGACCTGCGGCAAATGCGTTCCCTGCCGTATCGGTCTGGGCCAGCTGTCTCAGCTGCTCCAGGACGTGCTGGACGGTGAGGCCACGATGGAGACGGTGGAGCTCATCGAGCGCACCGCCGAGACCATCGTAGACACTGCCGACTGCGCCATCGGCATCCAGGCTGCCCGGCTGGTGCTGATGGGTGTTCAGGGCTTCCGGGATGACTATGAGGAGCACATCCTCCGCCACCGCTGCCTGGGCAGTCTGAAGAACCCGGTGCCCTGCGTGGCGCTGTGTCCCGCCGGCGTGGACATCCCCGGCTACATCGCCCTGGTCAGCCAAGGCCGCTACGCCGACGCGGTGAAGCTCATCCGCAAGGACAACCCCTTCCCCACCACCTGCGCCTACATCTGCGAGCACCCCTGCGAGGCCCGGTGCCGGCGCCGGATGGTGGACGACGCTGTCAACGTCCGAGCCCTCAAGCGCTTCGCCGTGGACAACGCCGGCGATGTACCCAATCCCCCCTGCGCCCAGCCCACCGGCAAGACCGTGGCGGTGGTGGGCGGCGGCCCCGGCGGACTGTCGGCGGCCTACTACCTGTCCCTCATGGGCCACAAGGTGACGGTCTACGAAAAGCGCCACCAGCTGGGCGGTATGCTGCGCTACGGCATCCCTGACTACCGTTTGCCCCGGACCAAGCTGGACGCGGAGATCGCTTCCATCCTGTCCCTGGGCATCGAGGTCCACACGGATGTGGATGTGGGCACGGACATCACCTTTGAAGAGCTCAAGTCCCGCTATGACTGCCTGTATCTGGCCATTGGCGCCCATACGGACAAGAAGACCGGCATCGAGGGCGAGAACAGCCAGGGTGTCATGTCCGCCGTGGAGCTGCTCCGAGGCATCGGCGACGGGGACCTGCCCGACTTTACCGGCAAGCGGGTGGTGGTCATCGGCGGCGGCAACGTGGCCATGGACGTGACCCGCAGCGCCATCCGCCTGGGTGCGGACCGGGTGTTCTGCGTCTACCGCCGCCGCAAGGAGGACATGACCGCCCTGCCCGAAGAGGTGGAGGGCGCCGAGGCCGAGGGTGCCGAGCTGCTGACCCTCCAGGCCCCTGTGCGCATCGAAGCCGACGAGGAAGGCCGGGCCGTGGCCCTGTGGACCCAGCCCCAGATCATCGGGCCCTTTGACAGCGCCGGACGTCCGGCGCCCCACACGGCGGACGTGCCCCAGGTGCGTCTGGCCGCGGACCTCATCATCGTGGCCATCGGCCAGGGCATCGAGTCCCACGGCTTCCAGCAGCCCGGCGTGAAGGTCCAGCGGGGCGGCGCCATTCTGGCCGAGTCCAGCAGCCGTTTGACAGAGCTGGAGGGCGTGTTCGCCGGCGGCGACTGCGTCACCGGCCCCGCCACTGTCATCCGGGCCATTGCCGCAGGCAAGGTGGCTGCCGCCAACATCGACGAGTACCTGGGCTTCCACCATGTCATCGAGTCCGATGTCCAGGTGCCCCCGCCCCGCTTTTCCGACATGGTGCCCCACGGCCGGGTCAACACCACCGAACGGGACGCCGCCGAGCGCAAGCGGGACTTCCAGTGCATCGAGTGCGGCATGACCCTGGAGGAAGCCATGCAGGAGTCCTCCCGCTGCCTGCGGTGCGACCACTTCGGCTATGGAGTCTTTAAGGGAGGACGTGTGGAAAAATGGTAACTGTGACGATTGACCGCAAATCCATTCAGGTGCCTGAGGGCACCACCATTATGGAGGCCGCCGAGCGGGCCGGCATCCCCGTCCCCCACCTGTGCTTCCTCAAGGATATCAACGAGATTGCCGCCTGCCGGGTGTGCGTGGTGGAAGTGGAGGGCATCGACCGGCTGGTGCCCGCCTGTGACAACCAAGTGACAGAGGGCATGGTGGTCCATACCAACAGTCCCCGGGTCCGCCGGGCCCGCAAGACCAACTTGAAGCTGATCCTCAGCCAGCACGACGGCAACTGCACCGCCTGCGTCCGCAGCGGCAACTGCTCCTTGCAGACCCTGGCCAACGACCTGAACATCCACCACCAGCCCTATCATCGGCAGACGCCCCGGGGCTACTCGGACTTCTCCACCCCCCTGATCCGCCAGGAGAGCAAGTGCATCAAGTGCATGCGCTGCGTCCAGATCTGCGACAAGGTCCAGAGTCTAGGCATCTGGGACGTGGCAGGCACCGGCTCCCGCACCACCGTGGACGTGTCCTACAACCGGACGCTGATGAACTCTGACTGCTCCTTCTGCGGCCAGTGCGTGACCCACTGCCCCACCGGCGCCCTTACCGCCCGGGACGACACCGGCGCCGTGCTGGACGCCCTGGCGGACCCGGAGATCACCACCGTGGTCCAGGTGGCTCCCGCCGTGCGGGTGGCCTGGGCGGAGGCCTTCGGGCTGGACCCGGCCTTTGCCACGCCGGAGCGCATGGTGGCCGGCCTGCGGCGCATTGGCTTTGACTACATCTTCGACACCAACTTCACCGCCGACCTGACCATCATGGAGGAGGGCAGCGAATTCTTAGAGCGCTTCACCCACCGCAACCGCTACCGCTGGCCCATGTTCACCTCCTGCTGCCCCGGCTGGGTCCGGTTCATGAAGTCTCAGTTCCCCGCCTACACTGACTGCCTGTCCACCGCCAAGTCCCCCCAGCAGATGTTCGGTGCGGTGGCCAAGAGCTACTTCGCCCAGCGCATCGGTGTGGACCCCCACAAGCTGTTTGTGGTGTCCATCATGCCCTGCATCTCCAAAAAGAGCGAGTGCGCCCTGCCCACCATGACCGACGCCTGCGGCGACCCGGATGTGGACGTGGTGCTGACCACCCGGGAGATGACCCGGCTGCTGCGCAGCGACCACATTCTGCCTCAGGACCTGGGGGAGGAGCCCTTCGACAGTCCCCTGGGCACCGGCACCGGTGCGGCGGTGGTCTTCGGCGCCACCGGCGGTGTTATGGACGCGGCATTGCGCAGCGCCTACTGGCTGGTCACCGGCTCCAACCCTGACCCGGACGCCTTCCGGGCCGTGCGGGGCAACCAGCCCTGGAAGGAGGCCGTGTTCACCATCCCCGGCGCCGGTGAGGTCCGGGTGGCAGTGGTCAGTGGCTTGGGCAACACCCGCCGCCTGATGGAGGCCGTGGACGCAGGTACGGTCCAGTACGACTTTGTGGAGGTCATGGCCTGTCCCGGCGGCTGCGCCGGCGGCGGCGGACAGCCCATCCACGACGGTCAGGAGCTGGCCTCGGCCCGGGGCGACCTCCTCTGGGAGCTGGACGCCAAGGCGCCCATCCGCTTCTCCCACGAGAACCCCGACGTGCTGGCCCTGTACCGGGAGTTCCTGGAAAAGCCTCTGGGACCCAAGTCCCACCACCTGCTTCACACGGATCACCAGGCCTGGGAGATGCCCCCTGCACCGCCCAGAGAGGTGTAATGCCACAGGCAAAGCAAAAAAGAGACGCCCCGCGATGCGGGGCGTCTCCTATTTTTTCCAGCTGCTTTCCGAATGGAAGCGAACAGGAGGCGGGAGCCCCCGTTCAGGAGGCTCCCACTTCAGGAGAGAGAAATGGCCGTTATTTGGCCAATGTACTCTGCTTCCGGAAGTAATCCCGGGTCAGCTTGAAGACCACCGGAGACAGGGCCAGCAGACCGATCAGGTTGGGGATGGCCATGAGGCCGTTGAGGGTATCAGCGATGGACCAGGCCAGATCCAGCTTCATCGTGGCACCCACCACCATGAACAGGCAGAAGATGATCTGATAGGGCTTGATGACCTTGTGACCGAAGAGGAACTCGCAGCAGCGGGTGCCGTACAGGCCCCAGCTGAGGACGGTGGACAGGGCGAACAGCGTCAGGCCGATGGCGATGACCACACCGGCAGCCTTACCGCCAAAGACGGTGGTGAAGGCGCTGATGGACAGGTCGGCGCCCACGCCGGACTCGCCATAGGGAATGGCGATGCCGCTGCACAGAACGGTCAGACCGGTGAGGGAGCAGATGACGATGGTGTCGGCAAAGACCTCGAAGATACCGAACAGGCCCTGCTTGACCGGGTCGTCGGTCTCAGCGGCGGCATGGGCGATAGGCGCAGAGCCCAAGCCGGCCTCGTTGGAGAAGAGGCCCCGGCCAACGCCGCTCTTGACGGCCTGGGCGATGCTGGTGCCCAGCACGCCGCCCATAACGGCCTCAGGATTGAAGGCGCCCACAAAGATGCTCTTGAAGGTGGGGCCGATGTTGCCCGCATGGGCGAAGATCACGACCAGGGAACCCACGATGTAGATCAGAGCCATGACGGGCACCAGTTTCTCCGTCACGGAACCGATGCGCTTGAGGCCGCCCAAAAGCACACAGCCTACCAGCAGCATAACAAGAACGCCGATGACAAGATAGACGGTCTTGAGAGAGCTGTCGGACAGGGGAACGAACTCGGTGATGGCGGTACCGATGGTGGTGGCGATGGTGTTGACCTGGGTCATGTTGCCGATGCCGAAGGCAGCCAGCATGCCGAACACGGCAAACACGCAGCCCAGCCACTTCCACTTGGGACCCAGACCGTTTTTGATGTAATACATGGGGCCGCCCACCCAGTCGCCGTGCTTATTGCGCTCCCGGTACTTGATGGCTAGGGTGACCTCGGAGAACTTGGTGCACATGCCGAAGAGGGCGGAAACCCACATCCAGAACACAGCACCGGGGCCGCCCAGAGCAATGGCACCACAGACGCCGGCGATGTTACCGGTACCGACGGTGGCCGCCAGAGCGGTGGTCAGAGCCTGGACAGGCGTCACGGCACCTGCCTTGGCCTCTACCTTCTGAAAACACTTGCCGATGGTATTTTTCATGGTGTAGCCAAACTTCCTGAACTGCAGGAAGCCGGTAAACACCGTGAGGTAAACACCGGTGCCTACAATGAGGATCATCATGGGAACGCCCCAGACAAAGCCATTGATCGTGCTGTTGATACTTGTGACGATATCGACCATAAACTCTACCCCTCTCTTAAGACGGTGGGCCGCCTGATTTACTGTCATTATAATCTTTTTGGTCAAAATGTTCAATACAGCTTTTTATTTTTGGATACTTTTTTCTGTTTTACTCATTTTTAATTCCTTTTTTTGTGTATAGTGTAAAATCTTTCATGTCTGCCATGCATATTTCGCATGTCTCTGCCGTTTTTTTCCTCCTGCCGTCCTCGCCGGCGCGGCGCCAGTGGCCTCTCCAGGGTGCGGTTGCACCTGATGAGAGCTTTCGCATTCGTCCTCAAAAGCCGTCTTTCACTTGCATTTTTTCCACAAAGTGACTACAATAATGGAGCTAAGATACCTTATGAAAAAGGAAGGATACGTATGACCAAAATTGATATCATCTCCGGTTTCCTGGGGGCTGGCAAGACTACCCTCATCAAGAAGCTGCTCAAGGAGGCCTTTGCCGGGGAACAGCTGGTGCTCATTGAGAACGAGTTCGGCGAGATCAGCATCGACGGCGGCTTTTTGAAGGAGTCCGGCGTCCAGATCTCCGAGATGTCCTCCGGGTGCATCTGCTGCTCTTTGGTGGGCGACTTCAACCAGGCCCTCAAGGACGTCCAGCAGCAGTTCCATCCCGACCGCATCCTCATCGAGCCCTCCGGCGTGGGCAAGCTCAGCGACGTCATCGTGGCCGTGGAAAATACCGTGGCGGAGACCTCCGGCATGGCCCTCAACAGCTTCGTCACCGTGGCCGACGCCACCAAGGTGAAGATTTACATGAAGAACTTCGGCGAGTTCTACAACAACCAGATCGAAAGCGCCGGCACCATCATCCTCTCCCGGACCCAGAAGCTGAGCCCCGAGAAGCTGGAGAGCGCCGTGGCTATGCTGCGGGAGAAGAACCCCACCGCCGCCATCCTGACCACCCCCTGGGACCAGCTGGACGGCAAGACCGTGCTCAGCGCCATTGAAAAGGTGTCCCTGGCCGACGAGCTGCTGGCCAAGATGCGGGCCGAGCACGAGGCAGAGGAGGCTGAGCACGCCCATCACCATCACGACCACGATGACCATGACCATGAGCATCATCACGATCATGACCATGAGCATGAGCATGAGCATCACCATGATCACGATGAGCACGACCATGACCACGAGCACGAGCATCATCACGAGCACGAGCATCATCACGACCACGACCACGAGTGCGACGATCCCCACTGCTCCTGCCATCACCATCACCACCATGCCGACGAGGTGTTCACCTCCTGGGGCCGTGAGACGCCCAAGGCCTTCAGCAAGGCGGACATTGAGCACATTCTGACCGAGCTGGACACCGAGCACTATGGCAAGATCCTCCGGGCCAAGGGCATCGTCCCCGCCGGCGACGGCAGCTGGATCGAGTTCGACTTCGTGCCTGAGGAGCACGACATCCGCACCGGCTCTCCGGACTACACCGGCCGGCTGTGCGTCATCGGCTCGGAGCTCCAGGAGGAGAAACTGGCGGAGCTCTTCGGCCTGTAATTCTGGAAAGGACTTATACTTTACAATGGCTGATATTCCTGTTTATCTGGTAGCCGGCTTCCTGGACGCCGGCAAAACCAGCTTCATCAACGGCATTCTGGAGGACGGCTTTGCCCGGGAGGAGCGGACGCTGCTGCTCTCCTGCGAAGAGGGCGAAATCGAGTATGAGAAGAACGCCCTGGACAACGTCACCGTGGTCCAGGTAGAGGACTTCGAGGACCTGACCCGGGCCTTTTTGAAGGAGTGCGAAAAGAAGTACAAGCCCAAGCAGGTGCTCATTGAATACAACGGCATGTGGCAGATGGAGCCCCTGTACCGGGACATCCTGCCCGCCAACTGGATCCTCTATCAGATCATGACCTTTGTGGAGGCCAGCACCTTTGAGATGTATGTGCGGAACATGGGCCAGCTGATGATGGAGAAGATCACCAACGCAGACCTGCTGGTGTTCAACCGCTGCGACGAGGAGCTGCGCACCGCCCTGCGGCAGCGGAACCTGCGGATGGTGAACCGCCGGGCGGACATCTACCTGGAAAACGACGACGGCTCCAGCGAGGACTACCTGACCGGGGACGAGTGCCCCTTTGATCTGAACCAGGAAGTCATCGACATCCCCGACGAGGACTTCGGCGTGTGGTATGTGGATGTAATGGACCATCCAGAGCGCTATGAGGGCAAGCTGGTGCACATGAAGCTGGTGATGTGCCACTCCAAGAAGTACCCCGGCATCCACTGCCCCGGCCGCTTCGCCATGGTCTGCTGCGAAAACGACATCCAGTTCCTGGGCCTCATCGCCAAGGGCGAGGGCCTGGACCAGTACAACAACCGGGACTGGCTGGAGGTCACCGCCCGCATGGCTGTGGAGGACCACACCGCCTATCAAGGCAAGGGTCCGGTGATGGAGGTCCTTTCCGCCGCCCCCTGCGAAAAACCTGCCGAGGAAGTCGTCACATTCTGACGAATCTGATTACAATTTGTAGAAATAAGTAAAAAAATGCCTCTCTGTTTTTGGCAGAGAGGCATTTTTTCAGCTTTCCAGCTCCACGTCTCCCTCCCGGGAGATGTCCAGAGGCTCCAAATTCTGATCCAGCAGTTCCTCCGGATAGGAGCTGATGTCCGAGGTGTCCGGCAGGAGGAACACGTCCAGCACCTGCCGGTCCTCAATGGGACAGGTGTAGGTGATGCCGCTGTTCCGGAAGGTATAGTAGGCCGCATCCTCCGGCAGATCCCCGCCGCAGAAGATGATGACCGCCTCCCGGGAATTTCCGAAATTCCAGCTGCCCAGAGTCCCGGCCTCCAGGGAGGGCTTCCCTCCCCCTCCCCGCCAGCGGTCGGGAAACACCGGGTCCTGGTCGTAGACGCACAGGGCCCAGCGGCCCTGCCCGTCGGTGCACAGCGCCGCCAGATAGTCGCCCCGGCGCTCCGTCTCCACGATGGACAGCGCCTCATAGCCAAATTCCGACCGGACGATCTCCCCGGGCCCTCCCAGGTACTCCGCCGCTTTTTTCTCCAGGGCGACAAGGTCCGTCTCGGCGGCGGAGGTCAGGTAGTGATACCCCACATACGCCCCCACTGCCAGGGCCGCCAGAAGCAGCGCCGCCAGTGCGCCCTGGAAAATCCGTGCCCGGGCCTTTTTCATACTCTCCACGATCTGTCCTCCCGCCGCCTGGGGCAGCTCCTCCGCCGTCAGACGCTGGCCGCCCAAAAGCTCACTGACAGAGAGCTCCAGCACCTCCGCCAGGGGCTCCAGTGATTGGATGCCCGGCATCCCCCGGCCCGTCTCCCATTTGCTGACGGCCTTGTCGGTCACATGGATGCGCCGGGCCAGCTCCTCCTGGCTCAGCCCCAGCTCCTTCCGCCGCGCTGCGATCAGCTCTCCTGTTTTTCCCGCGTCCATGGCGCTCCCCCCTTTTTTCTCTCCCGTATCCTACCACATTTCCGGGAAAAATGCACCCTACGGTCCGTAGAGTGGCACCCTGCCTTGCTTTTTTCTGCCAAATGGGTATAATGTTGTCTATCCTCTGTGCCGGGGACAAGGTGTCTCCCGGCTCATGTTTTCTCAAGCCGCCCTGCTGCGGTCAACGTCTCCAGGAAAGGAATACGCTATGGATCTCAAACGCTTCCGCCGCCCTGTGGGGCCGGTGCTGTCCCTTCTCTTCGTCTTTGTGCTCTCCGGCGCCGTGACGCTGCTGGTGCTGTGGATGCATCCGGTTAGCACCAAGGCCATGCTTTTGAACATGCTGCAGCTCCAGCCCCACCTGCTGGTGCTCAACTATCTGCCCATCTTTTTGCTGGTGCTGGCCTTCGCCTTTTTGTTCCGCAATGCCTTTTACTCTGCGGCCCTGGTGGGTTTCGTCACCGCTGGCATGTCCATTGCTAACCGACTGAAGATCCAGATTCGGGACGAACCCCTGGTGCCCCGGGACTTCGGCCTCTTGAAGGAGGCCGCCGACGCCGCCGGCAGCTATGACCTCCACCTGCCCTGGACGCTGATTGCCTGCGTGGTGGTCTTTTCCCTGGTGTGCGTGGTGCTGGGCTATCTGCTGCCCACCCGGCGGCGGGAAGGCGGCGCCTCCGCCCGCACCTGGCTGGTGCGGCTGGGGGGCTTCGCGGCCTCCTGGGCAGTGCTGGCCTGCGCCGTGACCTTTGGGTACAGCTCCACGGACCTCTACAACTCCTTCACCGTCTCCAACCCCTACTACCTTCCCGGCGTGTGCAACGATTTGGGTTTCCCCTACTTCTTCTGCTACCACTTCTCCACCTACCAGCTGGCCAAGCCCGAGGGCTTTGACCGCCAGACGGCGGAGAGCTGGGAGACCGGAGACCAGCCGGCGGAGGACGCGCCGGAGGTCAACGTGATCTTCGTCATGAACGAGGCCTTCTCCGATCTGACCAACTACGACGTCTTTACCTACTCGGAGGAGGACGACCCCCTCAAGACCTTCAACGCCCTGTGTGAGAGCGAAAACGCCCTCTCCGGCCATATCGTGGTGCCCGGCTTTGCCGGCGGCACCGCCAACACGGAGTTCGACGTGCTGACGGGGATGCAGACCAACGCCCTGAACCCCGCCGCCACCTCCGCCTCTGCCTTCCGGTGCGTCAACCGGAATCTGGACAGCGTGTTCCGTCTCTTTGACGATGCAGGCTATCACACCACCTTCCTCCATCCCGGCGACGCCTGGTTCTACAACCGGGAGAACGTCTATCAGTGGCTGGGGGCTCAGGACATTCTCTTTGCCCCGGACTTCCAGGACAGCCAGTCCAAGGGCCGCTGGGTCACCGACGAGACCGTGGCCCGGAACCTCATTGACCGCTACGAGGACTCCATGGCCGCCGGCACGCCGGTGATGGACTACGCCGTCACCATCCAGAACCACATGTCCTACACCGCCGACAAGTACGGCGAGGGCTATGTGTTCCCGCCGGTGGAGACCAACGCGACCCTCTCGGAGGAGGCCTCCACCCTGCTCTCGGTCTATATCGAGGGCGTCCGGGACGCCGATGCCATGCTTAAAACCCTGACGGACTACTTTGACCAGCGCAGCGAGCCGGTGGTGCTGGTGTTCTTCGGCGACCACCTGCCCTACCTGGGGGACGACCGGCTGGTATACCGGGAGCTGGGGTTGCCCATCGGCGATGAGAGCGGCGCAGAGGACCCCTTCTGCGCCTATGAGACCCCCTTCCTCATCTGGTGCAATGACGCCGGCGCGGAAGCGGTGGACCTGTCCGCCGCCCGGGAGAGCCTGGACCTGCCCGAAAGCGGCCGCATCAGCGCCTGCTTCCTGGGCGCCACGGTGTTGGAGCTCACGGGCCGGGGCGACGTGTCCCCCTGGTTCTCCTTCCTCAACCAGCTGCGGCGGGAGCTGCCGGTGGTGCAAAACGGTCTCTATGAGGCCCTGGACGGCACCGTTTTGACGGAGCTGCCTCAGGAACTGTCCCAGCAAGTGGACAAGTGGCGGGAGTGGAGCTACTACAAGCTCAAGTACAAGACCGTGGAATAAACGGTGGAAAGGGAGTTCTCTATGCGGGAAAGAAGCCGCCAGCTGGCCTTCTGCGGCGTGCTGTGCGCCCTGGCCGTAGTGATCCTGGTCCTGGGCAGTCTGGTGCCCCTGTCCACCTTCTGCTGTCCCATTCTGGCCATGTGCGCCCTGCTGCCTCTGCGGGAGGAGTTTGGCCCCCGGCTGGCCCTGGGCGCCTATGTTGTGGTGGCGGCTCTGGGGATCTTGCTGGTGCCGGACAAGGAGGCAGCTCTTCTATACCTCTTCCTGGGCTACTACCCGGTGCTGCGGCCTCGCCTGGAGCGGCTGCGGCCCCGCATCCTGGGGCTTTTGTGCAAGCTTTTGGTGTTCAACGCCTCCATTTTGCTGCTCTACTGGCTGCTGCTCCATGTCTTTGCCCTGAGCGAGGTGATGGAGTCCTTCGCCGGACTGTCCCGGGCCATGCTGGCGGCCACCCTGGCCATGGGCAACCTGGTCTTTTTCCTTACAGACCGGGCCCTGGAGGTGCTGACCTTGTTTTACCGCCTGCGGGTGCGGAAAAAGCTCTTCCCCCGGTCCTGACGCAAAAAAAGACGTCTGCCATATGGCAGACGTCTTTTCTCTTTTTTCAGCGCTCCTGGGCCCTCTGGCTCCGCACCGGCAGAGCCAGACTGCGCACCAGCTGCACGAACAGCGGCGCCAGGGTGGGGTCAAACTGGGTGCCCGCGCCGCCCTCGATCTGCTGGAGGGCATACTCCACCGGCAATCCCCGGCGATAGGGCCGGTCTGTGGTCATGGCGTCGAACACGTCGGCGATGGCCAGGCACCGGGCCCCCACCGGGATCTCCTCCTGAGCGATGCCCCGGGGATAGCCCTTGCCGTCCCACCGCTCATGGTGGCCGATGGCTGCGGGGATCACATAGTCCATCTGGGGCAGGTGGCGGATCATCTCGATGGAGTTGTTCACATGGCCCTGCATAACGCCGTACTCCTCCTGTGTCAGCTTGCCCTGCTTGTTGAGAATATCCTCGGGAACGCTGATTTTGCCGATGTCGTGGAGCAGTCCGGCGATATAGATCATGCGCACCTGGCCCTCGTTGAGGCCCGCGCCCACCGCCAGTGTGGCGGCGTACTCGGCCACGTTCTTGCTGTGGTTGAAGGTGTAGTGGTCCTTGGCATCGATGGCGGCGGTGAGAGCGGAGATCATGGACATGGCGTTGCGGTAGTCGCTGTCGCCGCTGCGCTGGATCTGGTCCACGATGGCATGGGTCCGCTCAGAGAGCTCCTTGGGCAGGCCTCCGCCCCGAAACACCAGCACGGTGTCCTTGCCCTTTTTCTTGGCGTTATACACCGCCAGGTCCGCGTTGTCCATCAGCTCCTTGCCGGTGGAGGCGGCGTAGGGGGCAGTGCAGATGCCCACGCTGGCGGTCAAGGGCTTGCGCCGGCCGTCCTCGGAGCAGCCCACGGCGGCCAGGCGGCTGCGGATCTCCGCGGCCATGACCTCTGCCTCCCGGGTGTCCTTGTGGGGCAGCAGCACGGCAAAGACCTTGCCGCTGGTGCGGAACACCAGTCCTGCCTCCCCCACGGCCCGGCTGATGGCGCCTGCGGTCTCCTGGAGGGCCCGGTCGCCGGCGGCCACGCCATAGAGCTGGTTATAGAGCCGGAAGTCGTCCATATCCACATACATCAGCGAGATGCAGTCCTCCCGGCAGGCGGTGAACTGCTCCCCCAGCATCTCCACAAAGCTCTTATAGTTGTATACGCCGGTGAGGCTGTCGATGCGGGCCTCCCGGAACATCTTCTCGTAGAGGCTGGCATTTTTCAGAGCGATGGAGGCAATGGACACCACGGTGGTCAGGAAGCTGATCTCGCCGTAGGTAAATTTCCTCTCCCGCTCCTTGGCGGAGATGAGCACCAGACCGATGACGTTTTTGCCGTCCTTCAGCGCGGCCACACAGTCGATCTTCAGTCGCTCGAAAAGCTCCTTCTCCGCCTCCCACACGGACAGATACAAAGGACTGGAGCGGAACTCGTTGACGATGAGATAGGACTCCTGCTCCCGCAGATAGGTGATCTGAGGGCTATCCTTGGCGATGGAAAAGGACAGGGGCGTGAGGGGACTGGAACAGTACCGCCCCCGGTACAGGTTCCCCTCCAGCAGGCACACATACACCTGTTCCGCCGCGATCTCCTGGGTGAGGCAGGTGGAGAGCTTCTCCATGATCTCCACAGAGTTGAGGGATTGGTTGACGGCATTGCTGAACTGCTTTACCAGACGGTTCTGCCGTTCCTCCCGGGTAAAGAGGGAGTCGGTGAGCCGCCGGGTCAGAAGATAGGTCATGAACAGCACCAAGGCAAACAGTACGGAGACAGTCATGATGGCTCCGTTGTCGCTCAGCCCCAGCATCCCCACCAAGAAACTATGAAGCGGGGTGACAATATACATGCCGCCCAGGACGCAGATGGCACTCATCACCAGCATCAACAGGCTTCGGGATACCACCAGGGTCATGCGGAACATCCGCTTGCGGTACAGGGCGTAAAAGAGGGTCCCCGCCAAAAAAACACCGGCCAGGGCGTCGTAGGGGAAGGTATTGCCGGGGATGGCCACCTGGACTACATTGCCGATGCCCATGACTGATCCGCCCAAAATCACCAGCAGCAGGCCGGGAGAGTGAATGCCCTGTTCCCGGATGATCCGGGTGGTCAGGCGCACCAGATAGGTGGTAAAGGCCACATAGAACAGGCAGGGGAAGACGATGTGCCAGTTGATGGAATAGAGAAACACGGTGCCCTCCGCCGTCTGCTGAGGTGTAGGCGGAGCCAGGATGAAGCCGGTGGCGGTGACCACCAGCAGCACCACATTGATGAGCGTCCAGAGCCCCAGGGTAAAGGGCTCACTGGTGCGGGTGAACCGCAGCAGAAACATATAAAATAGCCACGCAAAGGAGAACAGGGCCAGCAGGGACACATAGTACCAGAAGGTCAGCCCCGGCCAGATGCGCAGCCGCATGAGCACGGCTCCGGCCAGCCACAGCGTACCGTCCCCCAGCAGCAGCAAAAAGGCCCGGATCTCCGGCGTCTTTTTGGCCGCTAGGAAGGTGACGAACAGCAGGGCAAAACAGCACAGCGCCGTCACGTTCACATACAGGAAGGGAATGTTGCTCACTGCCATCCCTCCCTCTCCGTCCGGATGGGCTCCCGCTCAAAGTCCAGCAGCCCGTTGATGTCCAGCGTGTCGGGATTGATGCGGTAGAGCTGACGGCCGCTTTTGCGCTCATACCCGGCAATGGTGCCGGTCTTGAGAATGGTGATCTGCAGCGGCTCCATGTTCAAAAGTTTCTTCAGGTCGCCGTAGTCACTGTCAAAGTACTTGAAGTAGACGGACAGATGCTCCGTCAGCACCTGCTTGACCACCACGTCCCGCATCTGGGCCTCCGGGTCTACCTCCAGATACATGTGCAGGAAGGGATTGCCGGTGGGGTCAAACTCCTTTTTCATCACCCAGTCGGCGATGCCCAGCTTGGACAGGCGGATGACCTCCCGCACCGACTTTTCCGTAATGCGGGTGAAGCCGGCGATGTCAATGACGTCGGGCACCCGGTCCACAAAGGCGAAGCGGGGCAGCCGACCGCCGCCGGCGCTGACGCAGTGGTACACGTCCCCGATGCGGTAGCGCATGAAGGCCCCGCCGTGGAGAACGCTGATGACCAGCTCGTAGTTCTCTCCCGCCCGGACCTCGTCCATCAGACAGGTGCGGGGCTGGTAGCTCTTGTCCGCCCGGGCCAGCTGCATCTCCCGCTGAGGGATGAACTCATAGAAGCAGGCGTTGGGGAAGAACACCATGCCGTTGTGCTCCCAGGTCTCCGCTCCCAGGCAGGTGGTCTCCGTGCCGGCGGCCAGCTCGATGGGGATGACGCCCCAGGCAGCGGCCAGCCGCTCCCGGTAGCACCGGGCGTCGGTGCCGGCATAGAAGAGGGCCTTGAGGTGGAAGATGTCCCCGGGGCGCATGGGCTTGCCGTCCCGGCGGCTGATGTATTTTGCCTTGAGATAGCGAGCGGCATACAGAGGCGAGACCTTGAAATCCCGCTTGCCCCCGCCTCCGCCGCTGAGCTTGCCGAAGCTCTCGGTGATGTAGTTGGCCACGCTGCCGATGCCGAAGAAGAAGTCCAAGCCACCGTCCATGGCCATGGCAAAGCCCTTCTTGATCCGTTGGCTGAAGCTCATGCCCGAGGCGGCGTCGTTGTCCGGCAGCCAGGTGAAGTGGATCTCCTCCTCCGCCAGAGAGGGCAGCAGACCTGTGGCATAGGGCAGCGGTGCGCCGCCGTAGAGCACCCGGTCTCCCTTCTGGAAGTTGTAGTTGCCCTTCTCCGTGGCGGTGGCCATCATCAGCGAGGCCACCAGATTGTGGCGGTAGGCGTCCAGCATGGACCGGGTGTAGGGGGCGGTCTTAATGGGCCGCAGGCCACCCTCCCAGGTGGTCTGGATCCAGATGGCAGGCTCGGCGCAGAGCATATCCGCCCGGTGGGCCAGCAGCACATCCGCATAGTCCTCATAGGTGGTCAGGGGCAGCACCTGCCGCAGCTCCTCCAGGGTCTGCGGCTGGGCACCCTTCAGCAGCTGGCGGCCCAGGCCGCTGCTGCACCACAGGTGGATCTGCTCCTCCATCAGCCGGCGCTGGGTGTACATGTATTCGTCCATGGACATGTCCAGAAAGCCGCAGTACTCCTGCCACAGAGTCTCCCGGCTCTCCCGCTTTACCCGGTCCTGGATCTTCAACAGATGCTCACCTGCCTTTTTCGCCCCGCCTGGCGGGACGCCTTTTCACAGTCCCCCTTAGGGACCGGCTCACTCTTTTTCGCTCTCCCGCCTGCGCCCGGCCAGGCAGTTTCTGACGCTCCGGGCATGGGGAAGCAAGAAGGGGACCTGTCGCTGATAGTCGGCATACCCCTCCAGCACCGCCGGAAACACCCATCGGTCCTCGTAGACCACCAGCAGCACATCCAGCAAGGCATACACCGCTCCGCTCACCGGGGAAAGGCCGAAGGTCAGCCACAGCCCAGCATACAGCGGGATAAAAAACAGCACCCCCGGATGGCGGCACAGGGCGTAGAGCCCCGCCACACGGGTGGACCGACTCTGGCCCGGGGCGCCGTAGGAGGCCTTGGGCGGCAGCGCAAAGAACAGCGCATAGACCTCCAGGAGCAAAAAGAGGAGGGTCCCAATGGCTGCCGCGGCTCGGGTCCAGCCACCGGTGGGCGGCTGTCCGATGAGGCACTCCGCCGCCGTGGCCGCCGTCAGCAGCACCGCCCCCAGAGGGAAGCACCAGCGCAGCTCCCGCCTGCCCCAATGGAGGTCGTTGGCGTCGCTGAGGAAGAACAGCCCAAAGCCGCAAATGCCTACTGCCAGCAAGGTATTCCCTCCATCCCATTTTATGTTGTCTCAGTTTTTCATTATACGGCAAATTTTGTCAGATTTCAACAAAATTCAGCCTGTGACTTTTCACAAACTCCCTCTTTTTGGCAAACGTCACAAGATGTGGTGTTTCTGCTTTGCCCCGCCGCTACCACTGGCCATCCTCCACTCTTTCTTTTCCATTTTTTAGAATTTATTTACATTTTATCAGCAGTTTTGACCAATCCGCCAACCCCTTTTATTGCAATGTTTTGCACTACTTTAAGCGCAACTTCTTCCCCATATTTTTCCTACTGTTTGTCAAAATTGCCCGCTTCCTTTTTTATCCAGCCGTCTACGTCTTTCTTTTGGAATTGTGCCGGATCTGAGGCCCTGTTTTTGTCACTTCCTCTGATCTTTCCTCCGCCCCTTGACAATATCGAAAGGCGATATTACGATATCAATAGACGATATCGTGTTTCGATATCAGGAAGGAGGGATGGCCATGGGCAGACGGGCCTTTGAAGGTCTGACGGAGACCATGTTCTATGTGCTGATGGCCTTTTTGCGCGCGGAGCGCTGCGGCACGGAGGTGGTGGAGTTCATCCGGCACAAGACCCGGGACCGGCTGACTCTGGGCCCCGGCACCCTCTACACCATTCTGGCCAAGTTCCAGGAGGAACAGCTGATCGAAGAGACGGCGGTGGAGGGCCGCAAGCGGACCTACCGCATCACGGAAAAGGGCCGGGCACTGTACCATGAGGAGCTGGAGCGGCTGCGCAGCTGCGTGATCGACGGTGAGAGCGAGGAGGCGATGGTATGAGAAAGCCCAAGTATTCCGGAAGCTGCTATGACATCCCCGCGGTGGAGGCCTGGCTGGAGGCCCAGGCCCTGAAGGGCTGGTTTTTGGAGGTCTATGTGCTGGGCGCCCGCATGATCCAGGGGGAGCCCCGGCGGGTGCGCTACCGGCTGGAGCCCTGGAACGGCCCTGTGGGAGAGCCGGACGAGCAGCAAAAGGCCCTCTATGAGGAGATGGGCTGGACCTACGTCTGCGACTGGGTCAGCCGCTTCCGGGTGTTCCGCAGCACGGTGCCCCACCCGGTGGAGCTCCACACGGACCCGGTGGCGGAGAGCTGGAACTACCGGCCCCTGAACCGGGCCGCCGCCCTCCGGCTGGTATTGCTAGTCCTGCTGGCGGTGCTGGAGATCAGCGGGCTGCTCCTGGCCGCCGGCGGGCTGCTCTCCGCCTCTCCCAGGCAGCAGATCCTCTATCAGCTGACCCCCTTTGACTGGGTGCTCTATCTTCTGATCCTGCCTGTGATGGTGGAACTCTTCTACTCTTTCTGGCGGGACATCGTGGCCATCCGGCGGCTGACAAAGCTGCTGCAAAGCGGTCTGGAGCCCACCGGTCCCCTGCTGCGGCAGAGGAAGCTGCCCCGGTGGCTGCCGCCGGTGCGCTCCGCTCTGCTGGCTTTGCTGCTGGTGTGGATCATCGGCATCTATGCCATGGAGCACACCTCCCAGCGGGACTATGTGTCCCTGGAAAAGTGGGAAAAGGCAGCACCGGTCTTTGACCTTGGAGCCCTGGAGTCGGAGCGCCTGGGCGAGCACGTCTCCCTGTTCACGGAGGTCCGGGGCGGCTGGTCCCCCCAGGCCCCCCAGCAGGTGCAGCTGGTGTACTACCGCCAGATCAAAAAGACCCAGTGGCGCAACGAGCTGAGCCAGGAGTACTACCACCTGCGCACGCCCCAGGTGGCCGAAATTCTCTATGACGATCTGGTGCCGGAGGACGCGCAGGCGGTGGAGGCGGAGGGCTTTGCCCAGGCAGCGGTGTTCCCCTCCCGGGACCGACTGGTGTTCGCAGGCCAGTGGGAAACCTCAGTGCTCCTTTTGAATTACAACCAGGAGGGGGAGCTGGACCTTTTGGAGGATCTGGTTCCCGCCGCCCAGGCGGCCTGTGAGGAGGTGGGGACATGAGCGCCCGCTACTGCCTTTGGTACCCCAGTCCCAGCGACCCGGCGGCTCTGGAGACCTGGCTCACGGACCAGGCCGCCCGGGGCTGGCGCCTGGTCCCCTCCCGATGGGGCATGAAGCTGGAGCGCCGGGCCCCGGCAGCCCTGCGCTACCACCTGGAGCCCGCCCTCCGGGGCGACACGCCGGAGGAGGAGCTGTTGGAGGACTTTGCCCGGGGCGGCTGGACCTACGTGCGCTTTCTCTCCCCCGGTTTCCACGTCTTTGTCTCCGATCTTCCTCAGCCGGAGGAGCCCCACACGGACCCGGCGGCCCTTGGGTGGGCCATCGGCAGGCTGGCCCACAACCGGGGCGTGGACCTGGTGTTTCTTGTGGTGCTCTGGGGCTTGTACTTCTTTTTACGTAAGAAAAACAGCCGCTTTACCCTGGTGGACTTTCTGGAGCTGGACGCCGTATCCCAGCTTTTGTGGGTGCTGCTCCAGGTGGTGTGGGTAGCCCTTTTGCTGGGCGGCACCGCGGCGGAGTGGCTGCGGCTGCGGCGGCTGCAGCGCCGTCTGAACGCCGGGGTCCCGCTGCCCCAAAACAAATCCTGGCGGCGGAAAAAGGCCTTTTGGCTCACCAGCATCCTGCTCTTTTGCCTGCTGCTGGGCGCCTCTTTGACCCATGCCGCCTCCCGTCCCTCCCCCTGGCAGAGGGTGGCCAGCCTTCCCGCCCCGGCCCTGAGCCAGGCGGGAGAGGCGGAGCAGCCGGGCTATCTCCTGGAGGAGCTGTTCCTCACGGAAGGCCGCCTCTCCCTGGAGACGCCGGAGGGCGGCACCCTCACCTGCCGGTATCTCTCCCCCGGCATTTTCACCGGCGCCGTGTGGCGCAGCCAGCTGGGAGAGCTGGAGGACAATATGCTGGAGCAGGACCTGGAGGTCAGAGAGGAGGGCGAAGGCGGCTGGACCCGACTGGCTCTGGCCAGGGACCTGCTGGGGCGGCAATATCTGCTGGCCCAGGGGGAGGCACTGTTTCTCCGGGCGGAATATGACGGCACCGGCGCTCTGGAGGATTGGCTGCCGGAGCTGACGGAAGCAGCGGTGCGCTGGAAGGAGGAACTTTAAGATGAAAAAGGACACCCGGCGGAAATTCTGCTGGCACAGCCCCTATGACCTGCGGGCCACGGAGCGCTGGCTGGAGGCCCAGGCCCAGAAGGGACTGGTGCTGCGCCGGTGGGACACCCCGGTGGTCTTTGACCGGGTGGGAGAGCCACGGCAGGTCCACTACCGGCTGGAGCCCATTTGCCCCGCCCTGCCCCGGACGCAGGAGCAGGATGACCTCTACCGCCAGAGCGGCTGGCAGGAGGTCTGCACCATCGGCCGGGAGTTTCGGGTCTGGTCCAGCACCCTTTCCCACCCGCCGGAGCTCCACACGGACCCGGTGGCCCTGGGCTGGGCCTTCCGATCCCAGGAGAAGCACACCAGGCGGTGGCTGCTCTTTTTCCTGGCAGCGACGGTCCTTTTGTGGGTCTGGTTTCTGTGGCCGGTGCTCACCGTCCCCTATGGGCTGGCCGTATTTTTGGAGCGGGGCGAGAGCACCTGGCTCTATCTCAACTGCTATTCCCTGCTGCAGGATATCGGATTGGCCCTGCGGCTGAGGCAGCTGCGCCGAACCCGGAAGAGCCTGGAGGCCGGGGTCATGCCCACGGGCCCCCGGCGGCCCATCCTCAATATGGCCGCCTTCACCGCCTGCACGCTGATGGCGCTGGGCATTCTCTTTGCGGCCAGCTCCCTGTCCTGGCTTCTCCGCCGGCCGGAGCTGGAGTGGGGCCAGGCCCCCTTCCTCTCCCTGGAGGAGCTGGAAACCAGCCAGGGTTTAAGTTCTCAGGTCCTGCCCGGCTCCGACCTGCCCACCTGGGTCAGCCCCACCTATCTCGCCACCTCCAGCAGCTACGAGTGTACGGAAAGCAGCAGTCTCTACCGCTTCTATGCCAAGACCCGGTGGGCCTTCCTGGCGGAGCCCTACGTCCGTGCCTGGCTGGAGCGGGAGCAGGCGGAGGAGGCCCAGCTGCAGACCGCGGCAGGCTTCGACCAGGCCTGGGCCTGCCGTCTGCCCGGCGGCACCCAGCTCTTTGCCGGTGTGTGGGACGACGAGGTGGTGATCCTCCAATATGTGGGACAGGCGGACCTTTTAGAATCTGTGGAGGACTACGACTGGACCTTCCCCCTCCCTCTCACCTGACGCCATAGGAGGCCGTGCGCTAAGCGTCCGGCCTCTTTTTTTCGTCCCAAACAGGGAACGATCCGCCCTCCCTTGTTCTTTTCCGGGCTTCATGGTATAATATGGATGTTCGCCCTGAGCCGGAGCCGACCTGGGGTCGAATCCCTTTCCCAACAGATTGCATTTTTCACGGGGTAAAAAATTTTTTCTTTCTGCGCAATAAAACGACCTCTTCGTGCATTACCCCTATGACAGGAGCGGAAACAACATGATTTCTCTCATCACGCTGAGCGTGGACTGCCGCACTCCCATGGATCAGACCGGGCTGGAAAGCCTGCTGCTGGACATGACCCGCGGCGACCAGGAAGCGCTGGCCCAGCTCTACCACCGTACCCGGACGGCGGTGTTTGGCCTGGCCCTGAGCTACCTGAAAAACCGCCATGACGCCGAGGACGTGACCCAGGACACCTTCGTCCGGGCCTGGGAAAACGCCCCCAGCTATCGCCCTCAGGGCAAACCTATGGCCTGGCTGCTGACCATCGCCCGGAACCTCTCGCTGATGAAGCTGCGGGAGAAGGACCGGACGGAAAGCTTGCCAGAGGAGGACTGGGCACTGCCCGGTCCCGACGACGCCCTGACGACCGAGGATCGAACGGTCCTCTCCGCCGCCATGTCCGTTCTGGAAGATGAGGAGCAGCGGATCGTTCTGCTCCACGCTGTCACCGGGCTCAAGCACCGGGAAATTGCGGAAAGCCTGTCTCTGCCCCTGTCCACCGTCCTGTCAAAATACCACCGCGCACTGAAGAAGTTGAGAAGAAAGTTGGAAGGAGGCGATCCCAGATGACCGATCAGGAACTGTTGAATCGCCTGTCCGATGCGCTGGACCATGCCGCGCCGGACGATCTGGATGCCGTCCTCTCCCGTTGCCATGCGCAGAAAGGAACGACTATGAACCGTGAATCTATGGAAATGATCCCCGCCCCCGCCCCCAAGCGGAAGCGGCGTTATGCTCCTTGGCTGGCCGCCGCCTGTCTGGTGCTGGTGCTGGCCGGTGCCTTTGGCCTCTACTCCCGGCAAAATACCGCATCTGTTGCTTCTATCGTCTCTTTGGATGTGAACCCCAGTATTGAAATGAAGCTTAACAACGAGGCGCGAGTAGTTTCCGTCACCGCCCTGAATCAGGACGCCGTAGCCATTCTGGATGGCATGGATCTCAAGGGCGCCGATGTGAACGTGGCGGTCAACGCCCTGGTGGGTTCCCTGCTCAAGCACGGCTATGTGGATGAGCTGGCCAACTCCATTCTGGTGACCGTGGAGGACAGCGACTCTGCCCGGGGCACTGCTCTGCAGCAGACCCTGTCCCAGGAGATCAACGACATCCTCTCCGCCGCCTCGGTCAACGCCGCGGTGCTCTCCCAGACCGTCTCCGCTGACAGTGCCCTCCAGGCCAAGGCGGACCAGTATGGCATCTCCCTGGGCAAGGCCGTGCTGATCCAGTCCCTGGTGGACCAGAGCACCCATCTGACCTTTGAGGAGCTGGTGGGCCTGACGGTGAACGAGCTGAACCTGCTGGCTTCCAACCCCACTACCACCCTCACCTCCGTCTCCTCCACCGGCAGCGCCAGCGACGGCGCCTATATCGGCACCGAAGCCGCCCAGGCCGCCGCCTATGCCCACGCCGGTGTCACTGCCTCCTCTGTACGGGAGCTGGAGACCGAATTCGACTATGAGGACGGCCGTATGGTCTATGACGTGGAGTTCAAGTCCGGCACCACGGAGTATGAATACGACATCGATGCCACAAACGGCACAGTAGTCAAATACAAGACCGATCGGGATGATGACTACCGTCCTGCCACCTCCGGTACCACTTCCAGCAACACCTCTGGCACCACTTCCGGCAGCACTGCCACCACCTCCAAGCCCTCCTCCGGCAGCACCAGCAAGACTCCCATCGGCGCTGCCTCTGCCAAGAGCATCGCCCTCAAGCACGCCGGCGTATCTGAGTCCTCTGTCCTGGGCATGCAGGTCAAGGAGGATTGGGACGACGGCACGCTGGAATACAATGTGGAATTCTGGTACAACAGCACGGAGTACGAGTACGAGATCAACGCCTATACCGGAACCATCCTGAAGTACGAGCAGGACCGTGACGACGATCACCACACCTCCTCTTCCACCTCCAGCACCACCGCCTCTCCCAGCATCGACACCAACGCTGCCAAGAGCGCTGCGGCCAAGCACGCCGGCGTGTCTGTATCCGACATGTGGGATGTGGACGTTGACTACGAAAAAGACGCCAAGACCCCCTACTATGAGGTGGACTTCAAGTGCGGCGGCATGGAGTATGAGTACAAGATCAGCGCTGTGGACGGCAGTGTCCTCTCCCACCACAGCGAGCGGGATTAAGGAAAGTCCCCTATGAATCCACAAAGCGTCTGCGAAAGCCACGGCTTTCGCAGACGCTTTTCTCCTTTCCACACATCCACGCAAAAAAGGACGGCGCCATATTTGGCGCCGTCCTTTCTCTCAGTTCAGGCGGACTTCCTTGGCCGTCTCCGGCTGGAAGTAACCCTTCATGTCATACTTATTGTAGCCGCTGAAGTCGGACAGGACGCGGCCCTCCAGGGAGTAGCTGCGGATGAACCGCTTGCCGTCCACGCTGGTCCAGTTCTCTGCGTCCCAGGTCAGGTAGCCGTCCTCGTCGGTCTTCTTCTCCGCCAGGATCAGGTCCACCTGGCGGTTGTGGTTGGCCACCAGGTCAATGAGCTCCTCGGTGGTCAGATCCTTTTCGCACTTTTCAATGACGTCGATGACTTTCATCTGCGCACCTCGCTTTTAGCCCACATAGCCCGCAGCCTTAAGCAGCTCCAGAGCCTTGGCGTGGTTGGCTTCGCTCATCATTACCAGAGGACCGGTGCAGCCCATGCCGGACTCGGCATAGATGCCGGCCTTCCACAGCACCTTTACGGCATCCTCCAGGTCCATGACCTCGATGCCGGGGATGCTGGCGGTGACGGGCTCCGCGGCGGGGGCCTTGATCTCCTCCTCCGCAGCGGCGGGCTTGGCAGCGGCCTTCCGGGCCTCCAGGATTTTGGTCAGGCCGGCCTTTTCGGCCTTCTCAAACTCCTGGGCCGCCACCTGGAACACCTTGCCCCGCACCAGCTGGGCGGCAAATTCCAAAGCGTTGGCGATCAGAGGAGCGCCGGAAGCACGGGAGATGATGAGGATCAGCTTATCGTAGCCCTTGCCGATGCCGGGGCCGTAGCCATAGCCGGTGCCCTCAAAGCTACCTCCGGTGGTGTAGGCGGAGAGCATCTTGATGAGCACGTTGCCGGTGAGGGAGTCGGTGACCAGCACATCAGGGGTACCCTGGAGCACATCGTTGCCCCGGAGCACCGCGCCGCCGTCGGCCCGGGCGGAGGTGGCCCACTGGAAGTCATAGCCGCCTTCCTTAAGTTGGTTGAGGGCCATCTCGGTCTGGCGGGCGCCGTCCACGTTCAAAATACCCACGGTGGGGTTCTTGACACCGCTGGCCTTAGCGGTGATGATGCCGTAGACTGCGTTCTTGATCATGCCCTCGATGCGGTCAGAGCTGGAGGTGCCGGTGGTGTTGGCAATGAACATCTCCTTGCCCTTGGCAGGGGTCACGGCCCGGCCCACGGTGGAAACGCCGATGGGGAACGGGAAGTGCATGGTGACAGCACCGTCCACCTCGCCCTTTTCCACCATCTCTTCCATCTTCTTGTGGCCCTCGTCCTCGTTGGCCACCTTCACGGTGGTGACACCTTCGGCCTCCAGGGTGCCGATGTAGTACACATCCACGCCCCGCTTGGCGGCCATCTGGGCGGCAGCCATGGCGTTTTCCTCGCCGTGCTCGCTGCCCATGCCGGTCAGGGCGATCCGGGGGCGGGTGCCGTAGGAGCCGTTCTCCAGCCCCTCGGCCATCTCCAGAAACGCCTTGGCAATGGTTTTCTCCAGATTACTCATGGTTCCACCTCGCTTATTCCGCCTGGGCCAGCAGCGTGGCGGCGAATTCCTTCATGGCCTTGGCGATCATGCCCTTGACCTCGTCCTCGCTGACGCCGGCAGCCTGGGTCTCACCCGAGTTCTTCTGGATGACGAAAGACACACCGTCGAAGAGGTTGGTCATGCGACCCAGGAACAAAGAGCCCTTGCCGATAATCATCACGCGGTTGATCTTGCCGGCAAGCAGATCCTCCCGGGCAAAGCCGATGTAAGGCACGCCGGAGGGGATGTGGCCCTGGGTGGGAGCCCAGCCGGTGAGGCCGTGCTCGGTGGTGAACTTGACCAGATCCGCCTTGGCGATGTCGCCGCGCTTGACAGCCAGAGCAGCGATCATCTTATAGTTGGCCTGGGGCACGTCGCCGGCGCCGGCAGGCTTGGTGATATCGGGGTTCTGCATCTCGGGGGAGAACTTGTCGATGTCGGTGACCTTCAATCCGGCGCGCTCCAGAGGATCGGTGACCAGGGAGCCGATAACCGCCTGAGGGGCGGAACCGGTGCCCACGGTGTGGCGGCCCAGGATCTCCAGGTTGATCTCGGGGTTGACACCGTCGTTCTGGGTGACCACCACGGCGAAGCCGCCCACCATATCCTCCAGGATGGGCAGACCCTTCTTCACATGGTCCTTGCCGTTCATGCCCAGCTTGGCGGTGCAGCCGCCGGCGGTGACCAC
>CABSMJ010000023.1 GCA_902478785.1 uncultured Oscillospiraceae bacterium | reverse complement strand
ACCCACAACCACCCCACGGAGATCGAGCCCTTCGGCGGCGCCGCCACCTGCATCGGCGGCTGCATCCGCGATCCCCTCAGCGGCCGGGTGTATGTCCACCAGGCCATGCGCGTCACCGGCGGCGGCGACCCCCGGGCCGCCCTGAGCGAGACGCTGCCCGGCAAGCTGCCCCAGAGAAAGCTGGCCCAGACCGCAGCGGCGGGCTACTCCTCCTACGGCAACCAGATCGGTCTGGCCACTGGCCATGTGGCGGAGGTCTATCACCCCGGCTATATCGCCAAGCGCCTGGAGTGCGGCGCCGTGGTGGGTGCTGCCCCTGCGGACCACGTGCGCCGGGAGGTGCCTGCCCCCGGGGATGTGGTGATCCTCCTGGGCGGCCGCACCGGCCGGGACGGCATCGGCGGCGCCACCGGCTCCTCCAAGAGCCACAACAGGCAGTCTCTCACCACCATGGCCAGCGAGGTCCAGAAGGGCAACGCCCCGGAGGAGCGGAAGATCCAGCGGCTGTTCCGCAACGGTGAGGTGACCCGCCTCATCAAGCGCTGCAACGACTTTGGCGCCGGCGGCGTGTCCGTCGCCATCGGCGAGCTGGCTGACGGCCTGCAGATCGACCTGGACGCGGTGCGCAAGAAGTACGACGGCCTGGACGGCACGGAGTTGGCTATCTCCGAGAGCCAGGAGCGCATGGCCGTGGTGGTGGCCCCCGAGGATGCGGAGAAGTTCATCGCCGCCGCGGAAGATGAAAACCTGGAGGCCTATCCCGTGGCCGTGGTCACCGAGGAGGCCCGGATGGTGATGACCTGGAAGGGCCACACCATTGCGAATCTGAGCCGTGCCTTCCTCAACACCAACGGCGCGGTGAAGCACGCCGCCGTCTCCGTTCCCGCCCTGCAGCGCTCCCTGACCAACCCCACCGACTCCGGCAGCCTCCGGGAGGTGGCCAAGAGCCTTGCCTCCGCCTCCCGCCGCGGCCTCACCGAGCGCTTTGACGGCTCCATCGGCGCCGGCAGCGTGCTGATGCCCTTCGGCGGCAAATACCAGCGCACCCCCGCCCAGGCCATGGCCGCCCTGTTCCCCGTGGAGCCCGGCCAGACCACCGACCAGGCCAGCGTCATGGCCTGGGGCTTCGACCCGGAGCGGATGAGCGCCGACCCCTACACCGGCGCCCAGGAGAGCGTCATCGTCTCCATGGCCAAGATCGTGGCCGCCGGCGCCGACTACCGCAAGGCCTATCTCACCTTCCAGGAGTTTTTTGAAAAGCTCCGCACCGACCCTGAGCGCTGGGGCAAGCCCTTTGCCGCCCTGCTGGGCGCCCTGGATGCCCAGCTGGAGCTGGGCGCCGCCGCCATCGGCGGCAAGGACTCCATGTCCGGCTCCTTCCTGGACAAGGACGTGCCTCCCACCCTCATCTCCTTCGCCATCGCCCCTGTGAAGGCCGGGGAGGTGCTCTCCCCCGAATTCAAGGAGGCGGGACATCCGGTGTACGCCTTCGGCGGCGGCAGTCCGGAACACAAAAAGGAAGCCTGGACCGCTTTCCACCAGCTGGCCCTGGAGGGCAAGGTAAAGGCGGCCTGGGCCGTGGAGCACAGTCCGGCGGAGGCCGTGATGAAGATGTCCTTCGGCAATCGCATCGGCTTTTCTGCCGATCCTGAGGCCGTGATGACCTGGTATCGCCCCTTCTGCGGCATGATCGTGGCCGAGCTGACCCAGGATGTGGACCTTCCCTGTGCCAAACGGATTGGCGTCACCACCGCCGAACCTACCGTCACCATCGGCAGCGACAGCGCCTCCATTGAAGAACTCCTGGGCCTGAACGAGGGCGTGCTGGAGGGGGTCTATCCCACCACCGTCCCCACGGAGGAAACGCAGCCGGAGACCTTCTCCCACACCTGCGCCGTGCGCACGGCTCCCGTGGTGAAGGTGGCCCGTCCCAAGGCGCTGATCCCCGTGTTCCCGGGCACCAACTGCGAGTATGACACCGCCCGGGCCCTGCTCCACGCCGGTGCCGACGCGGAGATCGTGGTGCTGCGCAACCTGACCGCCCCGGACGTAGCCCGCAGTGTGGAGCGCTTCGCCAAGGCTTTGGAGAGCGCCCAGATGGTGGTGATCCCCGGCGGCTTCTCCGGCGGCGACGAGCCCGACGGCTCCGCCAAGTTTATCACCGCCTTCTTCCGCAACCCGGCGGTGAAGGAGCAGGTGACGGCTCTGCTGGAGCGGCGGGACGGATTGATGCTGGGCATCTGCAACGGATTCCAGGCGCTCATTAAGCTGGGTCTGGTTCCCTACGGAAAGATTATAGAAACGGATGACAAGTGCCCCACTTTGACGTATAATACCATTGGACGCCATCAGTCCAAGCTGGTGCGGACCCGGATCTGTTCCAATCTCTCCCCCTGGCTGGCCGGCACGCAGGTGGGCGACGTGTACACCGTGCCTATCTCTCACGGCGAAGGCCGCTTCCTGGCCTCCCCGGAGCTGGTGAAGACCCTGGCGGAGCGGGGACAGATCGCCACCCAGTATGTGGATCTGGAGGGACGACCCTCCATGGCCACGGAGGACAACCCCAACGGCTCCATCTGCGCCATTGAGGGCATCACCTCCCCCGATGGCCGGGTCTTTGGCAAGATGGGTCACAGCGAACGGGTGGGGGACAACCTCTACCGCAATGTCCCCGGCCGCTATGACATGCAGCTGTTCACATCCGCCGTTCGCTATTTCAAATAAAGAAGGAGGAATCATCCCCTATGGCTTACTACTATCCCGAACCCTCTCACACCTTCAGTGAATACCTTCTGATCCCCGGCTACACCAGCGAGGAGTGCACCCCGGACAATGTCTCTCTCCGCACCCCTCTGGTGAAGTACCGCAAGGGTCAGGAGGAGTGCCCCATCAGCCTGAACATCCCCATGGTCTCCGCCATCATGCAGTCCGTGTCCAACGACACCCTGGCCATCGCCCTGGCCAAGGAGGGCGGATTGAGCTTCATCTACGGCTCCCAGTCCATCGAGGACGAGGCCGCCATGGTGGCCCGGGTCAAGAGCCACAAGGCCGGCTTCGTGGTCAGCGCCTCCAACCTGACCCCGGACAACACGCTGGCTGACGTGCTGCGCCTGAAGGAGGAGAAGGGCTTCTCCACCGTGGCTATCACCGAGGATGCC
This sequence comes from uncultured Oscillospiraceae bacterium, assembly GCA_902478785.1. Taxonomy (GTDB): domain Bacteria; phylum Bacillota; class Clostridia; order Oscillospirales; family Oscillospiraceae; genus Oscillibacter. The sequence goes on along the minus strand of CABSMJ010000023.1, from coordinate 32,660 downwards.
ACGCCCCACGGCCGCCTGCTGGGCATCGTCTCCAGCCGGGACTACCGGGTGAGCCGCATGAGCACCGACACCCTGGTGCGGGACTTCATGACCCCCCGGGAAAAGCTCATCACCGCTCCCGCCTCTACCACGCTGAAGGAGGCCAACGACATCATCTGGGAGCACAAGCTTAACTCCCTGCCCATTGTGGACGATGAGGGCCATCTGATGTACTTCGTCTTCCGCAAGGACTACGCTGAGCACAAGGAGAACCCCCTGGGCCTCCAGGATGCGGACAAGCGCTATCTGGTGGGCGCGGGCATCAACTCCAAGGACTACGCCGAGCGGGTCCCCGCTCTGGTGGAGGCCGGCGCAGACGTGCTGTGCATCGACTCCTCCGAGGGCTACTCCTGCTGGCAGAAGAAGACCCTGGACTTCATCCGGGAAAAGTACGGCAACACCGTGAAGGTGGGCGCCGGCAACGTGGTGGACCGGGACGGCTTCCGCTTCCTGGCCGAGGCCGGAGCCGACTTTGTCAAGGTGGGCATCGGCGGTGGCTCCATCTGCATCACCCGTGAGACCAAGGGCATCGGCCGCGGTCAGGCCACCGCTCTGATCGAGGTGGCCGCTGCCCGGGACGAGTACTTCCGGGAGACCGGCGTGTACGTGCCCATCTGCTCTGACGGCGGCATCGTCCACGACTACCACATGACCCTGGCTCTGGCCATGGGCGCGGACTTCCTGATGCTGGGCCGCTACTTCGCCCGCTTCGACGAGTCCCCCACCAACAAGCTGATGGTCAACGGCGTCTACGTCAAGGAGTACTGGGGCGAGGGCTCCAACCGTGCCCGGAACTGGCAGCGCTATGACCTGGGCGGCAAGAGCAAGCTGGCCTTTGAGGAGGGCGTGGACTCCTATGTCACCTACGCCGGTCCCCTCCACGACAACGTGGAGAAGAGCCTGTACAAGGTCAAGTCCACCATGTGCAACTGCGGCGTGACCAACATCCCCGACCTGCAGCGCAATGCCAAGATGACCCTGGTTTCCGCCACCAGCATCGTGGAGGGCGGCTACCACGACGTGACTCTGCGCTCCACTTCCGGAAACAACTAAGGAGGCGTTCTGGATGGAATACCTGTCTGATATTGAGATCGCCCAGCGCTGTCAGATGCGCCCCATCGGGGAGATCGCCGCTGTGGCCGGCGTGGACGAGAAATATCTGGAGCAGTACGGCCGTTACAAGGCCAAGGTGGATTACAGCCTGCTGAAGGAGAATCCCCGGCCCGACGGCAAGCTGGTGCTGGTCACCGCCATCAATCCCACCCCTGCCGGTGAGGGAAAGACCACCACCACCGTGGGCCTGGCCGACGGAATGCGCCGTCTGGATAAGAACGCCCTGGTGGCCCTGCGGGAGCCCTCCCTGGGCCCTGTGTTCGGCATCAAGGGCGGCGCCGCCGGCGGCGGCTATGCCCAGGTGGTGCCCATGGAGGACATCAACCTCCACTTCACCGGCGATTTCCACGCCATCGGCGCCGCCAACAACCTGCTGGCCGCCATGCTGGACAACCACATTCAGCAGGGCAACGCTCTGGGCATCGACGTGAAGAAGATCACCTGGAAGCGCTGCGTGGATATGAACGACCGCCAGCTGCGCAACATCGTGGACGGCCTGGGCGGAAGGATGCAGGGCGTGCCCCGGGAGGACGGCTTCGACATCACCGTGGCCAGCGAGGTCATGGCCGTGCTGTGCCTGTCCCGCTCCATCACCGACCTCAAGGAGCGGCTGGGCCGCATCATCGTGGGCTATACCTACGATGACAAGCCCGTCACCGCCGCCGATTTGAAGGCCCAGGGCGCCATGGCTGCCCTGCTCAAGGACGCCCTGAAGCCCAACCTGGTCCAGACCCTGGAGGGCACCCCCGCCTTCATCCACGGCGGTCCCTTCGCCAACATCGCCCACGGCTGCAACTCCGTCATGGCCACCCGCATGGCCATGAAGCTGGGCGACTATGCCATCACCGAGGCCGGCTTCGGCGCCGATCTGGGCGCGGAGAAGTTCCTGGACATCAAGTGCCGTCTGGCGGGCCTGAAGCCCTCCGCCGTTGTGGTGGTGGCCACGGTCCGGGCCCTCAAGCACCACGGCGGCTGCCCCAAGGCGGAGTTGGGCACCGAGAATCTCAGCGCCCTGGAGCAGGGCCTGCCCAACCTTCTCCAGCATGTGGAGAACATCACCACCGTCTATCACCTGCCCTGCGTGGTGGCCATCAACCGCTTCCCCACGGATACGGAGGCGGAGCTGAAGCTGGTGGAGGACAAGTGCCGCGCTCTGGGCGTCAACGTGGCCCTCAGCGAGGTGTGGGCCAAGGGCGGCGAAGGCGGCGAGGCCCTGGCCCGGGAGGTCATCCGGCTGTGCGAGCAGCCCAATGACTTCACCTTCGCCTATGACGACGGCCTGTCCATTGATGAGAAGATCCAGGCCATCGCTCAGAAGATTTACCGGGCCGACGGCGTGGCCTTCACCGCCAATGCCAAGAAGCAGCTTGCTCAGCTGGAATCTCTGGGCTTCGGCGCCCTGCCGGTGTGCATGGCCAAGACCCAGTACTCCTTCTCCGACGACGCGTCCCTGCTGGGCGCCCCCAGAGGGTTCACCGTCACCGTACGGAACGTGAAGGTCTCTGCCGGCGCCGGCTTCATCGTGGCTCTGACCGGCGACATCATGACCATGCCGGGTCTGCCCAAGGTCCCGGCGGCCGAGCGCATCGACGTGGACGAAAACGGCAAGATCTCCGGTCTCTTCTGATCCATATAAATGAAAACAGGGATGGAGCATAATGCTCCATCCCTGTTTTTTCTTGTCTCATGCTCCATCAGGTCCCGGCCTGGGGACCGTACCACACCACCAACAGGTCCACCACCGTGCCGTAGCTTTGGATGCCCTGCTCCTCCCCATAGCTCTTGAGAAAGCTGTCATAGACCTGCTGGGCCGCCTGGGAGGTGACCTGTTTCTGATAGGGAGCCCAATAGGCGCTGTTGGCCGCCAGGTCCGCCCGCACCGTCTCCGGCAGGCGGTTCCACGCCTCCTGCCACAGCTCCGTATCCGCCCGGTAAAGGGCGTTATTCAGATGGATATATCCCAGCAGCCACCCGGAGTAGGCGTACACCGGGTCGCCGCAGGTGGTGGAGGCCAGGATGGCCAGGAAGTTACACTCCTGCTCCGAGGCCACGCCCCGCTGGTGGGCCAGCTCATGGGCCACGGTGGAGGGAAGCAAACAGGCGGGGCTGTCCACATTTACGTTGGCCTCCCCGGTAAAGGGGCAGTAGACCCCGGTGAAGTTCATCCGGCTCATCAAACGGGAAAAGTGCACCGCCTTGGGCTGCCGGGCAGGAAAATCCAGGAACGGAAACTGCTCCACCACCTGGTCATAGACCATCCCGGAGGAGGCCAGAATGGTCTCCCAGTCCTGGGAGAAGACTCCATCCTCATCCCGGGGCACAGCGTCCGCCGTCTCCTCCAACCGGTCGATGAAGTAGTCCGTCACCCCGGCCAGCTCCTGCACCGACACGGCCCGGGCCCGCACCCCCGACCGGTCCTGAAAGCTGTCGGCATAGTAGTAGATGCCCCACAGCCAGCAAAAGCCCACATACACACCCACAGCGGTGCACACCAGGGCCAGGGCGCCCCGATAGAGGACCTGCCGCCGTCTGCCCCGGCTCCGCACAAGGCGCAGGACAAAGAGCACCACCGCCGCCAAAGCCCCGGCTGCCGCCAGTCCCACCAGAAGCTCCATGCCGGAAAAGGGAAGGCGGTCCCACAGGGCACCCAGCGTCCGCTCCAGAGGGCCAAAGACGTGGTCCACCAGGGCGTTGGCCCAAGCCCTTTGCTGCCGGACCAGCCAAAAGAGCCCCAGCAGGGTCAGGTCTGCCCCCAGCCACAGGTGCAGCCAGCGGTATCTCCTCAAAAATGCGCCCACGCTTTCGCCTCCTCTCGGAATGAAAAAGAAAACGGGCCGCCGAAAGGGCGGCCCGTCTCGATCACTGCATCACGGTCAAGGTCACATCGATCTCCAGATAGGTCCCGTTCCGCCAAATCCGCAGAGGAATGGACTCACCCACGGAGAACTGGCGCCGAATGCGCTGGAGGTCGGCGCTGCTGGTGACAGCCTCACCGTCTGCCGCCACGATCACGTCGCCGGCCCGGAGACCCGCCTTCTCCGCGCCGGTGTCCGGCTCCACAGAGTAGACCCGGACGCCCCAATTCCCGTCAGGCAGGGGGTCGGAGAGCTGCTGCACCTGGATGCCCAGCATGGCCTCGGGCTGGATCTCACCGCAGGCGATCAGGTCATTGACCATGTGGGCAATGGAGCTGATGGGCAGCGCGAAGCCCAGGCCCTCCACGTTGGAGTAGGTGGAGCTCATCTTGATGGTGTTGATGCCCACCACCTGGCCGTAGACGTTGATGAGGGGACCGCCGGAGTTGCCGTTGTTCAGGGCGGCATTGGTCTGGATCAGGTTCATGGTCTTGCCGTTAACGGTGACATTGCGATTGATGGCAGAGACGATGCCATCGGTAAAGGTGCCCCGCAGCTCTAGCCGCAGGGGGTTGCCGATGGCGTAGACCGGATCGCCCACGGCCAAGGCGTCGGAGTCGCCGAACTCCGCTGCCGGCAGGGGGCTCTGGGGCTCCACCTTCAGCACGGCGATGTCGTTTTCCTGGTCGCCGGCCACATATTTGGCGTCATAGGTCTTGCCGGTATACAGCCCCACCGTGCAGCTGGTGCCGTCCTCCACCACGTGGAAGTTGGTGAGCACATAGCCGTCCTCAGTGAAGATGACACCGGTGCCCACGGACACACCGCCGTCCAGCTGGGCCATGACCGTGACCACTGAAGGGTTGACCTTGGCATAGATCTCCTGGGGCGTCAGCTCTTTGCCGTGGTTCGTGTGGATCTCCAGTGTCACATCATCCCCGGTGGGATAGGTGTCGATATGGATCTCACCGCTGCCGGTCTCATAGGACGCCTGGTAGTTGTTCTCCTCCTGGTCGGGACGAGCCAGGTCCTGGACGATCAGCGTCACCGCCACGCCCAATAACAGGCAAAACAGACATCCCAGGGCAATCCACAATCCCGCCAGACGGTGCCGGCGCTTTTTGGGACGGGCCACCACCCGCCGCTTTTCGGGATGCCGTCTGGGCGCCTGCTTGCCCCCCGGCAGGGGCTGGGCGCTGACAAAGGTCTCCACCACTTCACTGGGCCCATCGGCCCGGTAAATCTCCACCACCTCACGGGGGTCCGGACAGCCCAGCTGCCGCAGCCGCTCCTGTGGTGTATCCATTCTCTCTTCGTCCATAGACTTCCTTTCCGAATCACGCGCTCCTAGGGAGAGTCTGCGTGCCATTGCATCTCATTCCGCAGACGGTTTTTTGATGGTCAGGGAGAAGCTGAAAGTGGTCACGCCGTTTTCGCTGGTGACGTTGATCTTCTCCTTGTGCTGCTCCAAAATGGTCTTGACGATATAGAGCCCCAAACCCACACCGGTCTTGTCCTCGCTGCGGGACTTGTCACTCTTGTGGAATCGCTCGAACAGCAGCGGCAGCTCCTGGGCAGAGATGGTTTCGCCCTGGTTGCGCACCGTGACCCGGGCCTTGCCGTCGATGGGTGTCACACCCAGGTACAGCGTGGAGCCGGGGGTGGCAAACTTGGTGGCATTCTCCAACAGGTTGTAGATGACCTGGGTGATGAGGTCGTTGTCTCCCATCACCAAAATGGGCTCCTCGGGAATGTCCGCATCCACATCCAGGTTCCGGTCGGTGATCTTCTTTTCCAGGGAGATCAGCACCCGGCGCATGCTCTCGCATATGTCGAAGTGGTTGCCCATCTTCAGGGGGTCCATAGCCTGGAGCTGGCTTACGTCCAGCATCCGCCGCACCAGGCGGCTGAGCCGCCGGCTCTCGTCGGAGATGATCTGCAGGTACTGCTTCTCGTTCTCCGGCGGGATGGTCCCGTCCAGGATGCCGTCGGTATAGCCGGCGATGGTGGTCATGGGAGTTTTCAGCTCATGGGAGATATTGGCGATGAACTCCCGCCTCTGTCGCTCTGTCTGCTGCAAAGAGTCCGCCATGGCATTGAAGGACCGGGCCAGTTCGGCAATCTCGTCGTTGCGGCTGCTCTCCTCCATGCGGATGTCAAAGTTGCCCTGGGCATACTGGCGAGTGGCCCGCAGCATATCCTGAATGGGTTTGGTCTGCTGCATGGACACCACAGAGCTGGCCACAAAGGCCAACATCAGCACCACGATGGAGGTCATGAAGAACAGGCCCGCCAGTGCCCGCCACATGTTGTTCACGGCGGAGATCTCCGTGACGGCAAATACCAGGCCCACCACCTGCTCACTGGCAGGGGACACCGCCGGCACGCCCAGCATGAAGCGCTTTTCCTTGTAGAGATCGCCCCCCCGGCTGGAGCCCTCGTAGAGGCCCTTTTCCAGCACCGCAGAGGTCAGATTCTCCGGCAGCGTCACCACCTGGCCCTCCAGACTCTCGTCTGTGGTCAGAAGGACGTTGCCGTTGGTGTTGCACACCAGGAAATCCACATCGGACACCGAGGCAGCAAAGGAGGCCAGCTGCTGAAGGTCCGCAGGATAGGCCGTACCGTCGGCCTCCAGATAGGTCACCGCCAGCTTGGCCACCATCTCAGCCTTGGCCTGGAGCTCCTCGCTCTTCTCCCCCTTGGCGTAATTATAACTCAGGGCAAAGAAGGACACGCCCAGCAGCGCCAGGGTCAAGAGGACCATGCCTGCCGTCAGCATGAACTGCCGCCAGTAGATGCTGTCGTATTTTGTCTTGCGCTTGCTCATGATTGCTTGCCGCCCTTGAGCTCAAACTTGTACCCCACGCCCCAGACCGTCTTCAATGCCCACTGGTCGGAGACGTTCTCGATCTTCTCCCGCAGACGCTTGATGTGGACATCCACCGTGCGGCTGTCGCCGAAGTAGTCGAAGCCCCACACCTCGTCCAGCAGCTGATTGCGGGTGTAGACCCGGTTGGGCGTAGACGCCAGATGATACAGCAGCTCCAGCTCCTTGGGAGGCGTGTCCACCTTTTTCCCGTCCACGATCAGCTCATAGGAATCCAGGTTGATGACCAGCTTGTCGAAGGTCAGCTTCTTGCTGGTGTCGTTGGGGATCTCCGTCCGGCGCAGCACCGCGTTGATCCGGGCCAGCAGCTCCTTCATCTCAAAGGGCTTGACGATATAGTCGTCAGCGCCCATCTCCAGGCCCTGGATCCGGTCAAAGACCTCGCTTTTGGCCGTGAGCATGATGATGGGGACCTTGGAGGTCTCCCGAATCTTGGCACAGACCGCCCAGCCGTCCATCACCGGAAGCATGATGTCCAGCAAAATGAGATCCGGCTCCTCCTTGGCAAACTCCTCCAACGCCTTGCCGCCGTCAGAGGCGATGCGGACATCAAAGCCCTCCTTCACCAGATACATACGGATCAGATCCGAAATATTGCCGTCATCTTCCACAACCAATATATTCCGTGCCATGGCATTTCCTCCCCTTGCCCGGTACCAAAGGCGGAAAGCGCCCCTGGTGGGACGCTCCCGCCGCCTTCGCCCGGCTTTTTTCTCCATTATACGTCGAGTCTGACGATTGTTGTTGAATTTTCTGTAAAAAGCGTCAGCTGAGAGCCTCTGTCATGGGCAGGAGCTGGTCCTCCTCCGCTCTGGCTGCCGACAGCAGCGCCCGCAGTCCCGTCTGGTTCACATCGCTGCCCAGCCAAACCGTCACGTTGGCTCTGTGCTGAGCCGCCGCACTGCTGAGAAGGTCCGAGGCAGCGCTGGAGCTGGTGACGCCCCGCCGAGCAAAATTCACCAGGGGCACCAGGGGGCAGTATCCCGCCTGCTCCAGAGCCTGAACCGTCTGCTCCGTGCTGTTTTCAAGCCACACCAAACGGGTCTTGCTACCGGTGGCCCGGCTGAGGAGCTCATTGCCTCGGCGCAGCTCCTCCAGAGCACTCTCCGCGCCCTGTCTCCCATCCACTGCCAGGCCGATGGCTTGTCCCGTCACCGATATGCGTCGGGTCAAATCCCCGGCACTCTCCAGCAGCTCCACCGGGAAATAGAAGGTCATATAGCCAGAACTTCCCAGGGCATCCAGCAGGCTGGACGCCCGGTCCGTATCCTGGATCAGCAAACTCAGGTAGAGGTTCTGGCCCGCCCCCTCTTCCAAGGGCTCCTCCGTCTCCGTTCCGCTGCCCGTGTCCGTACTCTGGCCGGAGCTCTGGGGCAGGAGGCTTTGCTGATACTGGTTGTAGCGGTAGGCCAGCCGCTCGGAGGCTGCATCCAGAAACACCTGGTCCGAGAGAACAGAGCTGTTGTCCCGCAGGCGCACCAGATAGCCGTACTGAATCTTATTATAGGTATAAATCAGCCCGAAGTACTCCGCCACCCGGCCCACAGGCACAAACATGTGCCCGTTGCGCGTTACAGCCGATTCAATATAGATGTTGCCCTGGCTGTCCCGGCACATGCCGTTTTTCAGGTCGAAGATCAGCGCGCCGCCGCCCCGGCTGCGGTAGAGCAGCAGCGTCTGCTTGGCGGCGCTGGAATTGTAGTCGATGCCAAAGTCCTGAAACGCGGTGCAGGAGACATACAGATATCCACCGGACCAGAAGGGCATGGTGGACTTTTGAATCTCCGGCACGGTGTCGTTGATGGCTACGATGTAGATCACGTCCTCCGCGGCGGAGACAGGCATCATAGTCAGCGCCAGAACCAGAGCGCACACCAGCGCCATCAGTCTTTTTTTCACAGGGCCCGCCTCCTTTTTTCTGCGGATTTCGGTTCCTCCCAGAGAAATTTCTTCCCCATTTTGGAGTATTTTAACACAGTTTCTTCAACTTTGTAAAGGTGCGCCAGGGGAAAGCTCCCGCTCTTTTTCAGCGTGCCAGCTTGGGCACATAGGTGGTGATGGTGACGCCGGTATAATAGTGGTTGAGGATGTCCAGATAGGTCTTGCCCTCCTGGGCCATTTCGTTGGCGCCGTACTGGCTCAATCCCACCCCGTGACCGAACCCTGTGACGTAGAAGATCAGCTTCCCGTTCTTTACCTCCACGTCAAAGGAGGCTGAGCGCAGGGAGAGGATGCTGCGCAGCTCTGTGCCCCGAACGCTGACGCCGCCCACGGTGATGGTATCTACATTGTTGGCCTCGGAGCGGGTGATGGTGCCGATCCATCCGGACACATCCCCGGACAGGTCTGCCTCCGGATGTTTGGCCAGAAAGCGTTCCTTGAACTCCTGGGCGGTGAATTCGGCGGTGCTGTAATAGTTGGGCACGGTCTCCGGGTCCTCCATGGCCTCCACGCTCTGGAGATAGGGCAGGTCGCTGGTCCACACCTCCCCGGAGCTGCGGGTCATGCCCGCCGAAGAGGAGTGGAACACCGCCAGGATGGGGGCTCCGTTGTACAAAATGGTCTCTCCGTCGGTGCTGGCCACGGCGTTGTCGATCTTGGTCTCGTAGAGCTCCGCCTTGTCTCCCCAGTTGGATGCCGCCTTCTCCGCGCTCAGATAGGCCTGGCAGCAGGTGGAGTCGGTGCAGATATCGGCCTCCGTGCCATGGTTGCCACCGGTCTCGATCTTGTAGAGCGTATAGGTACGGGCCGCCACGGCCTGGGCCTTCAGAGCTTCCTCCTCAAAGGAGGCGGGCATCTCCGCCCGCAGCACCCCCTGGAGATAGTCCCCCAGGGTCATCTCCTCCACCGTGTCACCCACCAGGACACGGAGGGTGGTGGCAGCGTCCTGCTGCCCGGGAGGCAGCTTTTCAATCTGGGTGATCTCCTCCTCTCCCTCGCCGATGCGGGGGACCAGGGTCAATAGGGGCAGCAAAAATAAAAGACAGCAAAGTACAATGGATACAGTGGCTGAGTGTTTCATAATTCCTCCAAGTTCCGATGGATCAAAGGGCGTCAGGGTTGTCCCCTCCTGGGTCAGGATATGCGCGCCGGCGCCTCAACATGACGGACCGCCAGCGCGGATTTTGTCGAAAGAGGGAATGCTGGTGCCTATCATAGCACAAACCCGGCCCGTAGACAAATTTCCTCCTCCGTGCTATACTAAACTGTAATTTTCGTCCGAAAGGATGGGCATTTATGAAACCTTCCCTGCGTTTTTCCCTGCTGGCTCTGGCTGGTGGGTTGGTCTGTTTTTTTCTGCGGCTGTGGCAGCTGCGCACAGGCTTTGAGCCGGACACCGGTCTGGCCATTCCCGGCGCCTTGGCCGGGCAACTGCTGCTGGCGGCCCTGGCAGTGCTGGCCCTGGTGACGGTGCTGTCGGTCCGCTCTTTGCCCGCCGTTCCCTCCGGCGCCCTGTTTGCCGCCGGCCTCCAGGTGGGCAAAGGCCCTCTGGCGGTGTTGATGGCAGGCCTTTTGCTGTTGGGCGTGTCCGGCGCACTGCACCTGGTGTCCTTTGCCCTATTTCTGGGGGACTGGATCACCTCATTGCTGGAGGGGCTCTTGATCCTGGCCAGCGCCTTCTCCCTGCTTCCCGTGATCCGGGTGTGTCAAAAGGGGGGGAGCCTGTCCGGCTCCCTGCTGCTGACGCCGGCGGTGTGTTCCGTGGTGGAGCTGGTGCTGGCCTACCGGACCAGCTCAGTGAACCCTGTGCTCCAATCCTACTATGTGGACCTGCTGGCTCTGGCGGCTTTGACCTTGGCCTACTACCGCCTGTCGGCCTTCGCCTTCCGCTGCGGCCAGCTGCGGCGCTTCACCCTGTATGCCGTGCTGTCTGTGGTGCTGTGCCTGGCCTCCGCCGCGGACACCCTGCTCTATGACGGGGCCGGCATCCTGGGCAGCGGCTGGTCCGGCACCACCTTTTTCCTGGGCAGCGCCCTGGTGATGCTGAGCCTGCTCTCCATCCGCTTGTCGGTGGACCCGGGGATGATCTTCCCCTCCCGTACATAAAACAACAGACCGAGGGACCGGCGCACTGCCGGTCCCTCGGTCTATTTTTTGGAAGATTGGATGAAAAGAAGTTTTTGTCTCTTGCAAGTATTAAGATACAGGAGGGATATGAAGAAAAACAGCATCAATTGTTACAAAAGTCTTAAATCCTACGGTTTTTCTAAAAATTCTTTTTCCCCTCCCCATCTCTGCGGCGCAGGCCGTCAAAAAACGCCCCCAGCACCTGGCGGCACTCCTCCCCCAGCACGCCGCCCACCAGGGCCGGACGGTTGGGAAAGTTCTCCATAAACAGGTTCAGCACCCCGCCGCAGGCCCCAAAGGCCGGGTCCCTGGCACCGTAGTACACCCGGGGGATGCGGGCGTTGAGGATGGCCCCGGCGCACATGGGGCAGGGTTCCAGCGTCACATAGAGCTCACACTCGTCCAGCCGCCAGGTGCCCAGGGCGGCGTTGGCCTGGGCGATGGCCTCCATCTCCGCATGGGAGGCGGTGGATTGCAGCTCCTCCCGGCGGTTGCGGCCCCGGCCCACCACCTGGCCCTTTCGCACGATGACGCACCCCACAGGCACCTCCCCCGCCTGAGCTGCCTCCCGGGCCAGCTCCAGTGCCAGCTCCATATATGCCTCCCGCTCCATGTGGGTTCCTCCTTCTGGTATAAAAATTGGAATAAATGTCCAGACTTCCCGTAAGAATAAGACAGCATATGCCGCGGGACATAGGCTGCCGAGAACAGGAGGTCTCATGTATGCGGACATCACTGCACCGCAAACGCCCGGCGCCGGACCTGCGGCTCCGGGAACTGACGGCGGACCTGGAGCAGGCCAGAGCGGACCTGGCCCTGGCCTACCGGCAGTTCGACATGGCCGACGACCCGGAGCTGGTGGAGTCCTGCATCTACCAGATCAAGGCGCTGAAGGCCCGGTACAACTATCTGCTCCGCCTGGTCAAATCCCACGGCTCCGGCGCGCAGGCCGCCGGCGGAATCAAAGGGGAAAGGAGATGGATCTGATGCCCAAATCCCTGGCACTCCTGGCCGGGCTGTCCTTGGCCCTCATTTTGCTTCGGGTGATGAAAACGCCTCTGAAGCTGGCCATGCGGCTGCTGGGCAACACACTTCTGGGCCTTCTGGCCCTTTACATACTCCAGAGCACCTCCGCCTATACAGGCATCGCCCTGGGGCTGAACCTGTGGAACGCCCTGGTGGTGGGCGTCCTGGGGCTCCCGGGGCTGGGACTGCTGCTTTTGCTGCAATGGATTCTATGAGGCCCAGAGGGGACGCGGCACAGCTGCGCCCCCCTTTTTTTCTCTCAAATAGAAAAATCAGTCGCGAGAAAACAAGAGATAACAAGAGAAAATCAAAGATATCAAGAGATTTACTCATGCTAAATCAATTTGCTGTTGACTTGGCGGTGGGAAGGTGGTATAAATAGTCTTGCTCCGATTTTAACCCGGAGCCTTTGGTTTGTAAAGCACACCAGCGATTTGAAAATAAAACGGAGGAAAACACCATGTCCACTTTTATGGCAAACAAGGCCAACATTGAGCGCAAGTGGTACATTCTGGACGCAGCCGGCAAGCCCCTGGGCAAGACCGCTGTTGCGGCCGCTGACCTGCTGCGCGGCAAGCACAAGCCCACCTTTACTCCCCACGCTGACTGCGGTGACTGCGTCATCATCATCAACGCGGGCAAGGCTGTTCTGACCGGCAAGAAGCCCGATCAGAAGATCTACCGCACCCACTCCGGCTGGGTTGGCGGTCTGAAGGAGACCAAGTATCGCACCCTGATGGCCGAGAAGCCCGAGCTGGCCATGCGTGTGGCTGTCCGCGGCATGCTGCCCAAGAACATCATTGCCAAGGATTCCCTCAAGCGCCTGCACATCTATGCCGACGAGAAGTTCGAGCAGCAGGCCCAGAAGCCTGAGACCTGGACCGTAGAATAAGGAGGAGTAAGAACCATGTATCAGTCCAAGAAGCCTTATCTGTATGGCACCGGTCGTAGAAAGTCCTCTGTGGCCCGCGTGCATCTGTTCCCCAACGGCACCGGCTCCATCACCATCAATGGCCGTGACATCGACGATTATTTCGGCCTGGACACCCTGAAGATGGTGGTCCGTCAGCCCCTGGCCGCTACTGACAACGTGGGCAAGATGGACATCGTTGCCACTGTCACCGGCGGCGGCGTCTCCGGCCAGGCCGGCGCCCTGCGTCACGGCATTGCCCGTGCCCTGCTGCTGGCCAACGCTGAGTATCGCCCCATCCTGAAGCAGGCCGGTTTCCTGACCCGCGATCCTCGTATGAAGGAGCGCAAGAAGTACGGCTTGAAGGCCGCCCGTCGCGCTCCCCAGTTCTCCAAGCGTTGATTTTTCCCATTGCTTCTTAAAAAATGCCAGCCCCAACGGGCTGGCATTTTTTTGTGCTCTTTCGACGCCCCGCAGCATGGGATGGTAAGGCACGGATTCAGTTTCCCAGAGCAGCGCAATCGCTCTGGCGGCCGGAGAGCATCTCCAGGCCGTGGGCCAGGGCCGGCAGCACGGCCTGCAGGTTCTCCCGGGCGGCCTTGGGGCTGCCGGGGAGGTTCACGATCAGCGTCCCGCCCCGGATGCCCGCCTGGGCCCGGGAGAGCATGGCCCGGGGCGTCACCTGCAGCGAGGCATAGCGCATGGCCTCCGGGATGCCCGGCGTCAGCCGCTCACATACCGCCAGGGTCGCCTCCGGCGTCACATCCCGGGGCGCAAAGCCGGTACCCCCGGTGGTGACCACCAGCGCCGCCTTTTCCTCGTCCGCCAGGCGCCGAAGCGCCGCCTGGATCTCCTTTTGCTCATCGGACACCACACCGGTCCAGACGACCTGGTAGCCCACCTCCTCCAGGAGCTTCGCCACCTCCGGGCCGCTCTCGTCCTTCCGCAGCCCTTGGGCGCTCCGGTCGCTGACCGTTAAAACAGCAGCGGTAAACATTGCTATCGTCCTCCTTTTCGCAGCAGCAAAATGTCCTCCGGCGGGATGGAGACGGTCAGTCGGCTGCCCACCCTGGGGGGCAGGGGCTCCTTCTCCATGGCCAGGCGCAACACCGGCGCCTCCGGCGTGGCCCCCTCCGGCCGCAGCAGCAGCACCGTCTCGAATACGTCCTGGATGACCCGCTCCACCACGCAGGGCAGGGCGTTCACCTCTCCCGCTCCGGCGGGGCGGACATAGTGGGCCCGGATGCCGATCAGGTCCGTCTCCGGCGACACCCTTCCTGCGCACCGGAGCTCCACGCCCCAGTCCGGCACACAGACTCCCGCCCCACCCGGGCAGACAGAGACATAGTTCTTGCAGCCGGAGAGCCGGGCGGCAGATTCGGTGCCGGGGCTTCGGAAAAGCTCGTCCATGGTGCGCACCGGCTCCGAGCGGCCCTGGTCCACCACACAGACCCGGCGGCAGTTGCGGTACACCTCCCCCCGGTCGTGGGAGACCCACACCGACGGGCCGGGAAAGGCCGCCAGGGTGTCCGCCAGCTCCAGCTCCAGCTGATATTTGAGGTAGCTGTCCAGGGCAGAAAAAGGCTCGTCCAGCAGCAAAAGCGCGGGCTCCGAGGCAAGGATGCGGGCCAGGGCCACCCGCTGCTGCTGCCCGCTGGAGAGCTGAAATGGCCGCTTGCGCTCCAGCCCCTCCAGATGGAAGGCCCGGACCTTTTCCGCCACCACAGCCGCCCGGCGATCCCTCCGGGGCACGGCGGCGCCGATGTTCTGTTCCACACTCATGTGGGGAAAGAGGGCATACTGCTGAAAGAGGTAGCCCACCTGCCGCCTTTGAGGCGGCAGGTCCACCCGGGCGGCACTGTCATAGAGCACCCGGCCGTCCAGCTCAATGTGCCCCTCGTCCGGCCGCAGGATGCCTGCGATGCACTTGAGAGTCACGGACTTGCCGCACCCCGAGGCTCCCAGCAGGGCCAATGTCTCTCCGTCCTCCGCCCGGAAGGATACCTCCAGGGAAAAGCTCCCCAGCCTTTTGCGGATCTCCACTGTCAGAGCCATCAGACCACCCCCTTTTTCCTCTGCCGCTGGCGGCGCTCCAGCAGGTTCACCGCCAGCAGCACCACCGTGGAGATGGCCAGATTCACCAGCACCCAGCGGAAAGCCAGAGCGTCGTTGTTGGTACGCCAGAGCTGATAGACGGTGGTGGAAATGGTGGCGGTGCGGCCGGGGGTGTAGCCGGCGATCATGGCCGTAGCGCCATACTCCCCCAGGGCTCGGGCGAAGGCCAGCACCGTGCCCGCCAGGATGCCCTGGCGGCACACGGGCATCCGCACCCGCCAGAAGATCCAGCTATTGGAACGGCCCAGGGTCCGGGCAGCGTCGGCCAGGGTCTCGTCGAAGCTCTCAAAGGCGCCCCGGGCAGTACGGTACATGAGAGGAAAGGCCACCACCACTGTGGCAAAGACGGCGGACCACCAGGTCATCACCATCTTCACGCCAAACTGCTCCAGCAGGAAGGCCCCCACAGGGCGGTTGGGCCCCAGCAGGCGCAGCAGGAGATAGCCTACCACCGTGGGCGGCAGCACCAGAGGCAGCGTCATCACCACGTCCAGCGCCCCCTTGGCCAGCCGGGGAAGCTTGGCGATGTAGTAGGCAGCGGCAATGCCTGAAAAGAAGATCACCACCGTGGAAATGGCGGCGATACGCAGAGAATTAAAAAGTGGGTACCAGTCCATCGGCAGGACCTCCCTTGGGTGAGATGTCTTTTCGCGCCATTTCCACGCCGGGCCTTTGGCACGGTCCGCATCAGCGGCCAAGGGTCCCCGCTGTGCGTCAGCTCAGTGGGGCAATGGCGGCGATACGTAGAGAGTTTAATAAAGGATACCAGTCCATCAGCAGAACCTCCCTTAGGTGAGATGTCTTTCGCCACCGGACAGAGGAAGCAAAAGAGGCAGGGGAGGGGACGGTGTCCCTCCCCTGCTTTTCCCATGTATGGCCGCGCTTAAGTCAGCGGTGTGAAGCCCACGCTCTCAAAGACCGCGCCGGCCTCGTCGCCCTGGAGATACTCCAGGAACGCCTTGGCCTCGTCGGGGTGCTGGGAGTTCTTCAGCACGGCCGCCGGGTAGATCACCTGGCCGCACATCTCGGGAGTGGCGGTGTCCACCACGGTCAACGCGGCAGAAAAGGCATCAGTGGCATAGATGATGCCGCAGTCCACCGCTCCCTCGCTGACCTGGCTGGTGACCTCCTTGACATTGGTGCCATAGGTCAGCACACCGGTGGCATTGAGGGAATCCTCATCCAGGCCGTAGTAGGCAAAGATCTTCTGGGTGTACTGGCCCACGGGCACATCGCTGTTGCCCATGGCCAGGAACACGTCGCCGCTTTTCAGCAGCTGCGCAAGCTGGTCAAAGCTCTCTATGTTCTTGGGGTTGCCCTCGGGCACCGCCAGGGCCACCTTGTTCTCCAGCAGGTCCACCCGGGTGCCCTCCAGCAGCAGGTCCTGGCCGTCGGGATTCTTCTCGGCGTCGTCGGCCATGGTGCCGTCCAAGGCATTCATCTGAGTGGGGGCGGCGGAGATGAAGAGGTCGCAGTCTGCCCCGGCCTCGATGTTGTCCAGCAGCGTTCCGGAGGACTCAAAGCTGTAAATGAGCGTCACATGGGGAGCCACCTCTTTGTAGCGCTCCGCAATCTCCTCCAGGGTCTCCTGCATGGAGGCGGCGGCAAAGACGACAAGCTCCACATTCTCGCCGCTCCCGCTCTCCTCACCGGAGGAGCCAGAGGTGGGAGAGGAGGTGCTGCCGCAGGCCGTCAGAGACAGGGCCAGCGTCAGGGCCAGCAACAGGGAAATCCATCTTTTCATCTTTTTCTTCTCCTTTTCATTGCATTTTAAGGAGAGGGCCCGTATGATAGAAAGTGCGAGGAGTCCCATCACCGGGCTCTCTCCTGAAAAACACGGGCGCGGACTTTTGACGGGGTGCGCGTCCGTGCTTTTTCCTCTCTCAGCGCCCGAAGGGGCAGTTGGGCCAGTGGCAGGGCTGGCACCCCAGGCACAGTCCGCCCTCCCCCAGGGCCACGATCTGGGCCCGGGTGACGGGCACATCCGCCGCCACAAAAGGCAGCACCAAGTCGAAGATGGTAGCCCCGGCGTACATGACGCAGCCGGGCAGGCCCATCACCGGGGTACCATCGTCGTAATAGCCCAGCAAAAACATGGCGCCGGGCAGCACAGGAGCGCCGTAAGTGACGATCTTCGCCCCGCTTGCCTTAATCCCGCCGGGGGTGTTGTCGTCCGGGTCCACGCTCATGCCGCCGGTGCAGAGGATCACGTCGGCCCCCGTCCTCCGGGCCTCCGCCACAGCGGCGGCCACGTTTTCCACCCCGTCGCCGGAGTAGCTGACGGAGATGGTCTCCATGCCATAGGTCGCCAGCTTGTCCTTGACCACCGGGGTGAAGGTGTCCTGGATGAGGCCCTTTTTCACCTCGCTGCCGGTGGCCACGATGGCGGCGGTTTTACGGACCCAGGGCCGCAGCTCCAGCAGCGGCTCGTTCCCGGCGGCCTGCTCCGCGGCCCGGAGCTTTTCCTCCTCGATAATGAGGGGGATCACCCGCATGCCCGCCAGCTTGTCCCCCTTGCGGACGGCGGTGCCGCCCTTCCGGGTGGCGACCATGATGTCCTCTGTGGTGTTGACGGCGATCAGCTTCTCGGAATTTACCCGGAAGAGGCCGTCGCAGGCGGCCTTGAGCTCGATCTTGCCCTCCTTGACCTCCGTGCGCTCCATATTGGCATTGGCACACAGGGCGTAGAGCCGCTCCGCCGCGTCGTTCTCGTGGACCATCCCCGGCGTCATCTCCCAGACGTACAGGTGTTCCTTGCCCATGGAGAGCAGGACGGGGATGTCCTCAGCCGTCACCACATGGCCCTTGCGGAACCGGGCGTCCTTATACTGGTCCTTGATGATCTGGGTCAGGTCGTGGCACAGCACATGGCCCACGGCCTCCTCGGTGCGAATCAGCTTCATTTCCCAGCCTCCAAAATCTCGATCTTATCCCCAGGGCGGACGGTGCCCTCCTGCACCACCACGGCAAAGATGCCCTCCGTGGGCATGACGCACTTGCCCACCGCCTTCTTGATGGCGCAGTCACTGTGGCACTCCTTGCCGATCTGGGTCACCTCCAGCTCCGCCGGGCCCACCCGCAGGTGGGTGCCCACAGGCAGGTGCTTGAGGTCCAGCCCACGGGTGTTGATATTCTCCGCGAACACCCCCGCGTCCAGGGGGATGGGGCAGTTTTCCCGCATGGTGTCCACGCTCTCCTCCGCCAGGAGGCTGATCTGCCGGTGCCAGTTGCCGGCGTGGGCGTCCCCTACGATGCCGTGGCGGAGCTTCAGGTGGATCTCCGGCACCGGGTGCTTCTGCTCGCCCTTGCGCTGGCTGATATTCACTGATACAACGTTTGCCATAGTCTCCTCATCCCTCCGCAATGTAGTTGCCGCTCTTGCCGCCGGACTTTTCCAGCAGGCGGATGTTCTCGATGTGCATGTCCCTCTGGATGGCCTTGCACATGTCGTAGATGGTCAATGCCGCCGCGGACACGGCGGTCAGGGCCTCCATCTCCACACCGGTGACGCCGGTGCAGGTGACCGCCGCCCGGATGGCCACCAGACAGGGAGCATCCGACAGGGCGAAGGTGATGTCGATGCCCGTGAGGGGCAGCGGGTGGCACATGGGGATCAGCTCCCAGGTGTGCTTGGCGGCCTGAATGCCCGCCACCTGGGCCACCGCCAGCACGTCCCCCTTTTTTACGGTGCCGTCCTTGATCTTTTGCAGGGTCTCCGGGGCCATGTGGATCTCCCCGGCGGCCACGGCGGTGCGGTGGGTGACGGCCTTGTCCGTCACATCCACCATCCTGGCCCGGCCCTGTTCATTGAAATGGGTCAGTTCTCCCATGATTCAGCCTCCAATTTGGTTCATGTTCCGGGGCGTATCGCTCCGGCGCTCCGAAAGATGGTGCCCAGCGGGCTTTTGCAGGATGCCCTGCCGGAGGGCATCCTCCAGCTCTGCGCCGTGGAGGCCCCGGAGAGGGATCTCCTCCCGGCTGTGAAGGCAGCCCTTGAGCTTGCCGTCCGCCGTCACCCGAATGCGGCGGCACTGGGCGCAGAAGTCGTGGCTCACCGGGGAGATAAGTCCCACGGTGCCCACCGCGCCGGGCAGCCGGTACCGCCGGGCCACCCCCTGGGCATCCACCGCCCGGAGTTCCGGCATGCGCTCCAGCACCGCGGTGTTGGGCAGAAAGCAGCTCCTGTCCCAGTCCGCGCAGGGCCCCATGGGCATGAGCTCGATGAACCGCACCTCCCAGTGGTGGTCCCGGGTCAGGGCCGCAAAGTCGGCGATCTCGTCGTCGTTGAAACCCCCGATGAGGACGGTGTCCAGTTTCAAACCGTGAAAGCCGGCGTCCTCCGCCGCCTGGATACCCTCGAGCACGTCTGAGAGCGTCCCCAGCCGGGTCATTTGGGCGAACCGGTCCGGCCGCAGGGTGTCCAGGCTGATGTTCAGCCGGTCCACCCCAGCCTCCCGCAAAGGCCCGGCCAGCTGAGGCAGCAGCGAGCCGTTGGTGGTCAGACACAGCTCCTCCAGGCCCGGGATGGCCCGCAGGCGGCGGCACAGCTCCACGAGCCCTCGCCGCACCAGAGGCTCTCCGCCGGTGAGGCGGATCTTCTTCACGCCGCAGCCTACCGCCGCCTGGGCGATCTCCTCCAGCTCTTCGAGGGTGAGGATATCCTCATGGGCCTTCTTGGGCACTCCCTGGGGCGGCATGCAGTACCGGCAGCGGTAGTTGCACCGGTCCGTCACCGACAGGCGCAGATAGTCGATTTCCCGCCCGCAGTCGTCGCGCATGCACATCCCCTCCTACGTTATTTTTTGAAAAGTATCACGCTTTTCCCTATCATAAGGGACGGGTATGAAAAAGTCAAGGGACCTATACAACGGGCCTGCATGAGGGTGGTAAAATTTTGTTACTGTTTTTTAACGATTCCTTCAACTTTTTGTTGTCGAAAAACGTCTAGTTTCAGGATAGAATAAGACAGCAGCGATTGACATAAAACTGCCTTTCTCCCTTTGGGGCAGGAAGGCGGAAAAACGATACAGCGGACTTGGAGCGGCAGGAGGAGCAGAGCGCTATGAACGGAAATCGAGCACAAAGAACCAGACGAAGCAGCAGGAGAAGACGGCGGCGCCGTTCGCCCTGGAAATGGGCATTGGCAGCGGTGATCATTCTGACAGTCGTATTGATGACACCTTTTGTACCGGCCAATGAGCCAACGGTCCACAAAAAATCCACACAGCCTGTATCCCGTCCAGTGGAAGAGCCCCAGGATGTCCCCCAGAGCACGGACCAGGATGCTGATGAAACAGAGTCTTCGGAAACCGAAACTGGACA
Source organism: uncultured Oscillospiraceae bacterium (assembly GCA_902478785.1). Taxonomy (GTDB): domain Bacteria; phylum Bacillota; class Clostridia; order Oscillospirales; family Oscillospiraceae; genus Oscillibacter. Next base: position 12,325 of record CABSMJ010000023.1, on the reverse strand, counting down.
GCAGCCTTCCGGCAGCGAAGAAGATACAAAGGTCTCGTCCCGTCTGGTGGGAGAGTCGGAAGCTGTGGACCTGAGCTATTTTGACGACGCGGTCTTTATCGGTGATTCCCGGATGGAGGGCTTCAAACTCTATGCCGGACTGGGCAATGCCTCCTATCTGACCTCCGTAGGCGCCACGGTGGACACTGTGTCCACCAAAGCCACCGAGCGGCTGAGCTCCGGCGCCAAGGTCTCCATCATGGATGCTTTGGCCCAAAAGAGTTTTACCAAGGTCTACCTCATGCTGGGTATGAACGAGCTGGGCTGGGTGTATCCAGACCTGTTTGCGGAGCACTACGGCGCCCTCATTGATCAGATTCGTCAGATCCAGCCCGACGCGGTCATCTACATTGAGTCCATCCTCCCGGTGACGCAAGCCAAGGATGATGAGGGATACTACGTCAACAATGACCGGATCAATCAGTACAATGAGCTGTTGATGGAACTGGCCGAGGAAAAGGAAGTCTGGTATTTGGATGTATCAGAAGCGGTGGAGGACGAAAACGGCAAACTGCCCGCGGATATCTCCTTTGACGGAGTCCACCTCAAACCCGAGGGATGCAAGACCTGGCTGACCTATCTCACCACCCACACGGCACCCTGATGGGAATTTCACAACACATATATGGATAAGGAGAAGAGAACGATGAAAAGAACCCTGACAGCGGTATTTCTGACTGCTTTGCTGACCCTGAGTCTGTGCGCCTGCGGCCAAAGCGGCACGGAAACGGCAGACGTGGACCTGGCCTCTTTGGGCCAGGAGCTGACCGCTCTGTGCGGTGAGGACCTCTACGAGCTGGACAGCGACACCATCAAGATGCTCTACGGCGACACCGCCACGGCCCAGGCCCTGGTGTGGAGCAGCAGCGGCACCACCGCTGACGAGGTGGCGCTGTTCCAGGCGGAGGATGCCGACGGCGCCGCAGAGCTGCTCTCCACTGCCCAGCAGCGCATTGCCGACCGGGCGGAGAGCTATGCCGACTACATGCCTGACGAGTCCGCCAAGCTGGAAAAGGCCATCGCCGAGCAGCACGGCACCTATGTGGTGGTGTGCGTCTGCTCCCAGCCGGAAGAGGCCCAGTCCATTCTGGACGAAGCCTTCGGCAGCTGAGCATCTCCCCTTAAAACGCAAACAAGCGGCACAGCTTTTCGCTGTGCCGCTTGTTTTTTTCTCTTTTATGCCCGCAGGGAGGGGGGATACACCCCGGCGTCGTGGAGCTTTTGCAGCTCCTGGGCCACCACCTGGCGGTCCTCATGGTAGGTCATGCCGAACCAGCGGTCCGCCGAGTGGAGCACGGACACTGTCAGCCGGCCCGCCTCCAGCTCGCTGCCCACCATCACCGGCAGCAGGCACTCGGCCTTGGGGTTGTCCCCGGCCTGGGTGCGGAGGAAGTTTTCAAAATAGGTCCGCAGGGCCGGGAAGATGCTGGGGGTGAAGCCCCAGAAGTTCATGGACACCACGGTCTCCGGGTCCAGAGCCTTATCCTGATCCAGGTCCTTCAAAGACCCGTCGGCATAAAGCTGGACCTTCAGGGCCTCCCGCACGGAAACCAGCTTGCCCTCGCTGACCCGGCATACGCCCCGGGAGACGGTGCCGTTGAGGCTGGCGGTGTTCTTAAGGAGATACCCCACCATGGTGGCCTCCCCCTCCGGTTTCAGGCGGCCCAGCTCCTCATAGATGGTGCGATAGGCATCCACACCATAGTAGTCGTCAGCGTTGATGACGCAGAAGGGCTCCTGCACCGCATCGGCGGCACACAGCACCGCGTGGACCGTACCGAAGGGCTTGGTGCGCTCCGGGGGGATGTGATAGAACGCCGGCACCGAGGAGAAATCCTGGAAGGCATAGCGGACCTCCACCGGGCTTCCGTCCGCTGCCTTCATCCGCTCCAGCCGGTCCCCCACCAGGTCCCGCACCAGCTGCTCCATATCCGGCTTGATGATGAACACCACCTTGGTGAAGCCGGCACGCAGCGCGTCGTAGATGGAGTACTCCATCAGGATCTCCCCGTTGGGACCGATGCCGTCCACCTGCTTGCTGCCGCCGTAACGGGACCCCAGTCCCGCTGCCATAATAACCAATGCCGCCTTCATACAGCACACTCCTTCATTCGTTTCATCGGGTCGCCCCGCGACTGTTCCTCCCTACCATACCTTACCGGCGGACTTTTTGCAACCCCTCTTGACATTTTCACCAATCCGTCTATACTATGAAAATGATTCTCATTTTCAATTAGGAGGCGATCGCATGCCGTACCATACCAGGCAGCAACAGGCAGTGCTCTCCTGTATCGAGTCCCACCGGGACGGCCATGTAACGGCCCTGGAGCTGGCAGAGGAGCTGCGGGCCAAGGGTGTAGCTGTGGGCGTGGCCACTATCTACCGCCAGCTGGACAAGCTGGAAGCCCAGGGCCGGGTCCACAAGATCAACACCGAGGAGGGGGCCTGCTACCAGTACTGCGATCACGCAGTGGGCGACTGCTTTTTGCTCAAGTGCGAGCGCTGCGGCCGCATCCTCCATCTGGACTGCGCCCAGCTCTCTCCCCTCTACCGCCACATCCAGGAGGAGCACCACTTTATCATCAATCCCCGCAAGACGCTGCTGTACGGTCTGTGCGAGACCTGTGCCAAGGAGGACGCTGCCCATGAAGAGAGCTGACCGCGCCCGCCGGAGGGGCTTCCGCCTCACCGGGGCGGTGCTGGCAGTGCTGGTGCTGCTCTCCGCCCTCAGTGGCTGCGGTCCCCAGGTCGACCAGGATGAGAGCAAGGTCCAGGTGGTATCCACCCTGTTCCCCTACTACGACTTTGCCCGGCAGATCGGCGGCGACCGGGTGGAGGTGACGCTGCTGCTCTCCCCCGGACGGGAGAGCCACAGCTTTGAGCCCACCCCGCTGGACGTGATCCGCATCAGCGAGGCCGACGTGTTCCTCTACAACGGCGGCGAGGGCGAGGTGTGGGTGGACGAGACCATGGACGCATACAATGCGCCTGATCAAGTGGTCTGCCGGATGATGGACTATGTGGACGTGCTGGAGGAGGAGCTGGTGGAGGGCATGGAAGCCGAAGGCGGCCACGACCATGACCACGAGGGCCACGAGGAGGACAGCGACGAGATCGAATACGACGAGCACATCTGGACCTCCCCGGTAAACGCCAAGCGCCTAGCCCAGGCCGTCTGCGACGCTCTGACCAAGGCGGACCCGGAGGGGGCGGACTACTATGCCGCCAACCTGGCAGCCTATGATGAGGACCTGACAGAGCTGGATGAGGCCTTCCGGCAGGTGGTGGCGGAGGGCAAGCGGGACATTCTGGTCTTTGGGGACCGCTTCCCTCTGCTATACTTCTGCAAGACCTATGGGCTGCGCTACCGGGCGGCCTTCCAGGGGTGCTCCTCCGACACGGAGCCCTCGGTGAAGACCCTGGCCTACCTCATCGACAAGATCAACGAGGAGCACATTCCGGTGGTGTACCACCTGGAGCTCTCCAGCGAGGCCATCACCAACGTCATCTGCGAATCCACCGGGGCAAAATCCCTGCAATTCCACTCCTGTCACAACCTCTCCCGGGAGGACTTTGAACAGGGCGCCACCTATCTGAGCCTGATGTGGCAAAATGTGGAGGCATTGAAAGAAGGACTGGCATGAATCATACAACGGAATTGATGGAAAATGAGCTCATCGGCTGCCGGGATGTGTCCCTGGGCTATGAGGGCCGGGCCATCCTGGAGCATCTGGATCTGAGCATCCGGGCCGGGGACTACCTGTGCATCGTGGGCGAGAACGGCTCGGGCAAGTCCACCCTCCTCAAGAGCCTCCTGGGGCTCCTCTCTCCCCTGTCTGGGGAGATTCTCCGGGCGCCGGAGCTCAAGCGGGGCGCCATCGGGTATCTTCCCCAGCAGACCCGGGCCCAGAAGGACTTCCCCGCCACGGTCCAGGAGGTAGTCCTCTCCGGCTTCCTCAACAACCCCGGGTTCCACTTCTTCTACACCCCGGCCCAGAAGTCCGCGGCCATGATGAATCTGGGTAAGCTGGGAGTGCTGGAGCTGAAAAAGCGCTGCTACCGGGAGCTCTCCGGCGGCCAGCAGCAGCGAGTGCTCCTGGCCCGGGCCCTGTGTGCCGCCTCCCGGCTTCTGATTTTAGACGAGCCCATCACCGGTCTTGACCCGGCGGCGGCCCAGGACCTGTACAAGACCCTGCGCTATCTCAATGAAAAAGAGGGGATGGCCGTGGTGATGGTGACCCACGACATGCCCGCCGCCCTGGCAAACGGCAAGACCATCCTCCACATCGGCCATCGGCGCACCTTCCAGGGCACCGTGGCGGAATACCTGGCCTCCCCGGAGGGACGGCGGTTTGGAGGTGGAAAATGAGCCTGCTACTTGAAATGTTCACCTATCCCTTCCTGGTGCGAGCCTTCCTGGTGGGGATTCTGGTGTCCCTGTGCGCCGCCCTGCTGGGCGTCTCTTTGGTACTCAAGCGCTACTCCATGATCGGCGACGGACTGAGCCATGTGTCCTTCGGCGCCCTGGCGGTGGCAGTGGCACTGGGCTGGGCTCCCCTGGCCTTTTCCATTCCGGTGGTGATCCTGGCGGCCTTTTTGCTGCTGCGCATTGCCGACGGCAGCCGCATCAACTCCGACGCCGCCATCGCCGTCACCTCCGCCTCCGCCCTGGCCATCGGCGTCATCGTCACCTCGCTGACCACCGGCATGACCACCGACGTGGACAGCTATATGTTCGGCAGCATCCTGGCCATGTCCGACGCCGACGTGGGACTGAGCGTGGGGTTGAGCATCGCGGTGCTGGCGCTGTTCTGCCTCTTTTACCACAAGCTCTTTGCCATCACCTTTGACGAGAACTTCTCCCGGGCCACAGGGCTGAAGGTGGAGGTGTACAACACCCTTTTGTCCATCCTCACCGCTCTGACCATCGTGCTGGGCATGCGGATGATGGGCGCCATGCTCATCTCCAGCCTGGTGATCTTCCCCGCCCTGTCGGCTATGCGCCTGTTCCGCAGCTTCCGGGGCGTGGTGCTGTGCGCCGGTGTGCTGGCGGTGGTGTGCTTCTGCCTGGGTCTGAGCGGGTCCTATCTCCTCTCCACCCCTGTGGGCGCGTCGGTGGTGGTGGTCAATTTGGCGGTCTTTTTGCTCTTTACCCTTGTCAGCCGGCTCCGTGCCCGCTAAACTGTTCCCTGGATACGAAAGTTTTCTCTTCTTCAAACTTTTTGCCCCGCCCGCACGTCTATTCAATGCCGGACGAAAGGAGGCATAGCATGAATTCCGGAAAGCTGCAGCAACAAGTGGAGGCGCAAATTCTCGCCTCTTACGAATCCCTATACCGTCTGGCCTTCACCTACGTGAAAAACCAGGACGACGCCATGGATGTCGTCCAGGAAAGCGTCTGCAAAGCCATCTCCACCTCTTCGGAGGTGCGCAATCCCGCCGTCATCAAATCCTGGCTGTGCCGTATCGTCATCCATACGGCGTTGGACCTGCTGCGTCGACGCAGCAGGGAAACCTCCTCGGACTCCCTGCCGGAGGCCGGACAGGAGGACCGGTATCAGGACACGGACACCCTTCGGGCCCTGGATGTCCTGGACCAGCGGGAGCGGACGGTAGTCATTCTGCGGTTCTTTGAGGACCGGAAGCTCCAGGAGATCGCCGACATCATGGACGAGAACCTGAGCACCGTCAAAACCATCCTCTACCGCAGTCTGAAAAAGCTGAAAATTCACCTGACAGAAGAAGAAGGAGGGAGTCCCAGTGAACGAAAACCGTCTGGACGAGCTCAAGCGGGAATATGACTCCATTCCCGTCCCTGAGGAACTGGAGTTCCGCGTCCGGGCCTCTGTGGAACAGGCCAAGCAGGCCCAGCGCACAGGCGCTGCCCGCAGCCGCAAGCGCCGGCCGTTTTGGAAAAGCGCCGGCCTTACGGCGGCTGCCGCCCTGCTGACCTTGGTGGTGCTGGTCAATTCCAGCTCCACCGTGGCTTACGCCATGGAGAAGGTGCCTGTGCTGGGTGCCATCACCCGGGTGTTCACCTTTGTCACCTATGAGGACGACCGGGGAAACACCTCTGCCCACGTGGACGTGCCCCAAGTGGAGGGCGGCAGCGACGAACTCAACGCCGCCATCCAGGACTACACCAACGCCATCATTGAGCAGTACAAGGAGGACGCCGGACTGGTAGAGGCCTACGACCAGGACCCCGATGCCCCGGACGCTGAGACCAACCAGTATCACCTGGATCTGACCTATTCCGTGGTCACGAACAACGATTCCATCTTTGCCCTGCGCTTCGATCAGACAGAGATCATGGCCAGCGGCAATGAGAGCGTGAAGATCTATAATATGGACAAAGCAACCGGCAAGATCCTCACCCTGGGCGATCTGTTCCAGCCTGACAGCGACTACCTGGATGTACTGACCAAGAACATTCAGGACCAGATGCGCCAGCAGATGGCGGAGGATGGCAATGTCTACTATTGGCTGGATAGTGACGTGGAGGGCTGGAACTTCACCCAGCTCTCCCCTGACGCCACGTTCTACGTCAACAGTGACCAGGAGCTTGTCATCGTCTTCAATGAAGGCGATGTGGCACCCATGGCCATGGGCGTGTGCGAGTTCGTCATTCCCACCGAGGCCATTGCCGACATCGCCCTGCCGGGCTATTTCGCCTGAGCAGCGGAGCCGATGCGGCCCCATTTTCCCGTCCAAAAGGCGTCTCCGCGTAAGCGGGGGCGCCTTTTCTCTCTTTTCTCCCCCGCCGGGCGCATTCTTTTCTCCCTTTTTCGCCCTTCCAGGGGAAGTTTTACGCCGAAAACTTCCCGGAAAGTCTTGCTTTTCCCGGTGCTTCGTGCTATGATAGGAACAGTTAGTATGGTAGAGTATGTGGAGTGGACTTCGGGTCCGCTCTTTTTATTGGGCATTTTTCAACCCTTAAAATTCACTTGGAAAGGAAACTTCTTCCATGAAAAAAATCACCGACCTGGTGGCGGAGCTGGCCGCTCCCGCCGTGGCGGAGCAGGGCTGCGAGCTGTGGGACGTGGAGTACGTCAAGGAGGCCGGCACCTGGTATCTGCGTCTGTATCTGGACAAGGAGGGCGGCGTGGACATCCTGGACTGCGAGGCTGTGTCCCGGAAGGTCAGCGACCTGCTGGATGAGGCGGACCCCATCGAGGGCAGCTACACCTTTGAGGTCTCCTCCGCCGGCTGTGAGCGCCCACTGAAGCGTCCCTCCGACTTTGCCCGCTTTATGGGCAGCCCCGTCACCGTCCGGCTGTACCAGAATTTGGACGGCCGCAAGGAGTTCGCCGGCACCCTCCGGGGCTACGACGACGGCGCCGTCACCATCGAGGTGGGCGGCAAGGAGCTGCGCTTCGAGAAAAATCAGGTGGCCCTGTGCCGCCTGCGGGTGGAATTTTAAGCGGCTTTTTCCTGAATTGAGGCATAATTAACGATAAGGAGAATCAGATATGAAGGCCAAAAAACAAGCGGAGCCCGCGGGCTTCTCCCCGGTGGAGATCTTTGCGGCTCTGGATCTTCTGGAAAAGGAGCGGGGCATCCCCAAGTCCTTTATGCTGGATAAGATCGTCCAGGCGCTGATCACCGCCTACAAGCGGGACCACGACCAGGTGGAAAACGTCATCGTAGACGTGGATGAGGCCCACCATTCCCTGAAGATGTACGTCCAGAAAAACGTGGTGGACGAAGAGGACTATGTGGACCCCTTCAACGAGGTGCCTCTGGAGGAGGCCAAGGCCATCTCCGCCAAGTACGAGATCGGCGACGTGGTCAACTTCCCCGTGGACAACGTGGAGTTCGGCCGCATCGCCGCCGGCAACGGCAAGCAGGTCATCATTCAGGGCCTGCGGGAGGCCGAGCGGGGCATGGTCTATGACGAGTTCAACTCCAAGCAGCATGAGATCCTCACCGGTGTGGTCACCCGTATGGACCCCCGCACCGGCGCCGTCTCTTTGCGCATCGGCACCGGCAGCGAATCCACCGAGGCTCTGCTCACCGCTGGTGAGCAGGTCAAGGGTGAGGAGCTGCTGGAGGGGATGCACATCAAGGTGTATGTGGTGGAGGTCCGCCGCAGCACCCGCGGTCCCCAGATCCTCATCTCCCGGACCCATCCGGGTCTGGTGAAGCGGCTGTTCGAGCTGGAGGTGCCCGAGATCTACGACGGCACCGTGGAGATCAAGTCCATCGCCCGGGAGGCCGGCAGCCGCACCAAGATGGCCGTGTGGTCCAACGATGAGAACGTGGACCCCATCGGCGCCTGCGTGGGCCCCAAGGGCCAGCGGGTGGCCGGCATCGTGGAGGAGCTGCGGGGCGAGAAGATCGACATCATCAAGTACAGCGAGGACCCCGCCGAGTTCATCGCCGCCGCCCTGGCTCCCGCCGAGGTGGTGGATGTCCAGGTGGCCGAGGAGGGCAAGGCCTGCCGCGTGCGGGTGCCTGACGACCAGCTGTCCCTGGCCATCGGCAAGGAGGGCCAGAACGCCCGCCTGGCCGCCCGGCTCACCGGCTACAAGATCGACATCAAGCCCGAGAGCTGGAACGGCGAGGACGAAGAAGTTCCCGCCGGAGAATAAGCCGCAGGAGGTGAGGCGGTCATGCAGCGAGTGAAAAAGATCCCCCGGCGCCAGTGCATCGGCTGCCGGGAAATGAAGGAGAAGAAGGCGCTGATCCGGGTGGTCCGCTCCCCTGAGGGCGAGATCTCCCTGGACACCGTGGGCCGCAAGCCCGGCCGGGGCGCCTATCTGTGTCCGGACCCGGAATGTGTCCGCAAGGCCCGGAAGTCTAAGGCCCTGGAGCGGGCCTTTGAGACATCGGTGCCGCCGGAGGTATACGACGCCCTGGAGCGTCAGTTGGGAGCGCAGGATGGAACAAAATGATCTGCTGCGGCTCATCGGCCTTTGCAAAAAGGCGGGCCGCCTGGAGGTGGGCGAGGAGCCTGTGGGCAGCGCCTGCCGGGCGCGGGACTGTCGGCTGCTGCTCATTGCCGCTGACGCCGCGGACAACACCGTCCGCCGGGCCGCCCACTTTGCCCAGGCAGGAAACTGTCTGACGCTGCGTCTGCCCTTCTCCCGGGACGATCTGGGCCGGGCCGTGGGCCGGACCAGCTGTGCCCTGGCAGCCATTACCGACATTGGCTTTGCCTCCGCCCTGGCCGGGCGGCTGGCCAAAGCGGACCCGGAAACCTACGGCGAGACCGCTCAGCAGCTGGAAGTGAAGGCCAAGCGGGCCCAGGAGCGCCGAAAGGAACAGCTGCGCCACGAAAAGAAGCTGCGCCGGATGGGCCGTTCCATTCCATCCACCGATAAGGATGCCAAGGCGGCGCCGGAGCAGCGGATGGAAAAAAAGCCCTCCGCCCACAGGCCCCAGACGGGCAAGGCCTCTTCTGACGGCGGTCCTCGGTCCCCTCAGCGTCCCTTTTCCAAATCCAAACCCTTCCGTCATTCGGCAAAGCCGGGTCCCGGTCCCAGACAGAGCGGCAAACGGAGCGTTTCATCCGGCCACAGCCGCCCGCCCCGGACCGGCGAGCGGAAGAAACAGCCCTAACGGCAAACCCCCGCCCCCGAAGGGCGGAGTGAAAATAGATGCGTGCTCTCCGCCCAGCGCGGGACGGGAGGACGCCTCATATCGGACACCGCCCCCGGCGGATGTCCCCCATCTGTTTTTCGGGGAATGCACTTCCTTGGAGAACGCCCCGACTGGCGCGTCGGGGACGCGCACAGTTAGGCAAATGCGGCGGAGGCAGCCCGTCTCCGCCTCACGCGAAGCATCAACGGAGGTGGCTATATTTGAGCGAAAAATACAGAGTGCATGAGGTGGCAAAGGATTTCGGCCTTCCCACCAAGGAGATCACGGAGATCCTGACCCGTTACGCCACGACGCCCAAGAACCACATGCAGGTTCTGAGCGATCAGGAGCTGTCCCTCATTTTTGATTATCTGACCCAGCATCATCCCGTGTCCAGCATCCAGTCCATCTTTGCGGACACCTACAAGGAGCCGGCCAAGGAGAAGGAGCCTCAGAGCAAGAGCGCTCCCGCTCCCGCCGGCAATGGCGGCGCCAAGCCCGCCCACACCGACACTGCCAAGCCCCAGGCCCAGGGCGCCGCAGGCGGCAAGAGCACCGCTCCCGCCCAGCAGCAGGGCCAGAAAAATGCCGGCGGCAACGCCCCGGCCAAGCCTGCATCTCCCGTGCTGCAGCACCCCACCACCCGGATTCCCCAGAAGAAGGTGGTGGACACCCGCAAGGGCGGCGACGTGAACCTGGCCAAGTATGACCAGCGTCTGGAGGAGCTGGCTCCCGAGCGGGCTGCCCGGATGCAGCAGCGGGGCGGCAAAGAGAAGTTCCGCAACAACAACCAGCGGGGCCGCAACGGCTTCCAGAGCAACAAGCGCCGCCAGGACGAGCAGGAGAAGATGCGCCGTCTCCAGCTGGAGATCGCCAAGAAGGCTCCCCTGAAGGTCTCCATCCCCGATGAGATCTCCGTGGGCGAGCTGGCCTCCCGCATGAAGAAGACCGGCGCTGAGGTGGTCAAGGTGCTGATGAAGAACGGCATCATGGCCTCCCTGCCCCAGATCATCGACTACGACACCGCCGCCCTGGTGGCCATGGAGCTGGGCTGCAAGGTGGAGCACGAGGTCACCGTCACCATCGAAGAGCGCCTCATCGACGACCACGAGGATAAGCCGGAGGATCTGATCCCCCGGGCTCCCGTGGTGGTTGTCATGGGCCACGTGGACCACGGCAAGACCTCTTTGCTTGATACCATCCGCAACACCTCGGTGGCCTCCGGCGAAGCCGGCGGCATCACCCAGCACATCGGCGCCTATCAGGTGCAGATCAACGGCAAGCCCATTACCTTCCTGGATACCCCCGGCCATGAGGCCTTTACCTCCATGCGCGCCCGGGGCGCCATGGTCACCGATATCGCCATCCTGGTGGTGGCGGCAGAGGACGGCATCATGCCCCAGACCGTGGAGTCCATCAACCACGCCAAGGCTGCCAACATCCCCATCATCGTGGCCATCAACAAGATCGACAAGCCCGAGGCCAACCCCGAGCGGGTCAAGCAGCAGCTCACCGAGTACGGTCTGGTGCCCGAGGACTGGGGCGGCGACACCATCTGCTGCCCCATCTCCGCCAAGAAGAACATCGGCATCGACAATCTGCTGGAGATGGTCACCCTCACCGCCGAGATGGCCGAGCTGAAGGCCAACCCCAACCGGGCTGGCCAGGGCACCGTCATCGAGGCCCGTCTGGACAAGGGCCGCGGCCCTGTGGCCACGCTGCTGGTCCAGAACGGCACGCTGCACCAGGGCGACATCATCATCGCCGGCACCGCTGTGGGCCGTGTCCGCACCATGACCGACAGCAAGGGCAAGCGTGTGGACTCCGCCGGTCCCTCCGTGCCTGTGGAGATCGCCGGCCTCAGCGAGGCCCCCTCTGCCGGCAGCACCTTCCACGCCGTGGCGGACGAGCGGATGGCCCGTGAGCTGGTGGAGCAGCGCAAGGCCGAGGAGAAGGCCAAGGCCTCCGCGCCGGTGCAAAAGGTATCTCTGGAGAACCTGTTCGACCAGATTCAGGCCGGCGAGCGCAAGGAGCTGGCTCTGATCGTCAAGGCCGACGTCCAGGGCTCTGTGGAGGCGGTGAAGGCTTCTTTGGAGAAGCTCTCCAACGACGAGGTCAACGTGAAGGTCATCCACGGCGGCGTGGGCGCCATCAACGAGTCCGACGTCATGCTGGCCGCCACCTCCAACGCCATCATCGTGGGCTTTAACGTCCGTCCCGACGCCGCAGCCCGGGACAACGCCGCCCGCTCCAACGTGGACATGCGGATGTACCGCGTCATCTATGACTGCATCGATGAGATCGAGGCCGCCATGAAGGGCATGCTGGCCCCCAAGTTCCGGGAAGTGGTGCTGGGCCACGCCGAGATCCGCCAGACCTACAAGGTCTCCGGTGTGGGCACCGTGGCCGGCTGCTATGTCCAGGACGGCAAGATCGTCCGGGCCTGCTCCGTGCGGGTGGTCCGGGACGGCATCGTCATCCACGAGGGCGCTCTGGCCTCCCTGCAGCGGTTTAAGGACGCCGTCAAGGAAGTGGTCAGCGGCTATGAGTGCGGTCTGACCGTGGAGAAGTTCAACGACATCAAGGAAGGCGACATTATCGAAGCCTATACTATGGAGGAGATCCCCCAGTAAGCATCCCAACCATTGAACAAAGCAGCAGGCGGGGCTGTCTCTTATACACATCTGACGCTGCCGACGAG
>CABSMJ010000022.1 GCA_902478785.1 uncultured Oscillospiraceae bacterium | reverse complement strand
GGCAGCTACCCTGTTTCAGTTGATTGTTGATGCTGTTTTATGAGTAGCTACCATCCGGGGCGCGTTTTTTGAGGATTCAGGTCTTTTCCCTGTGCAGCCGGTACAGCCCGTACAGGGCCAGGGCGGCAAAGATCAGAGGCAGCAGCAGGTCGTCCGCCAGCAGCATCCAGGCCCGGCAGTAGGTCTGGGCGAACAGGGCACGGATCAAAAAGGTATAGCAGACATTTACCAGGACGGCGCCTACAACGAGAATCACCGCCGCCCGGCGGCTGATGGGCAGAACAGGCCGCCGCTGATCGCCGAACAGGATATAGTAGCTGCCGCCCAGGCTGGCGATCTTGGCCAGGAGGCCCACCGCCATCATGGGATAGTAGGGCGCTTCCTCAAGGCCTGTGCCCAGGGTGTCATACATCTCCCGGTCCAGCTCCGTCATGGTGTGAAGGGCGGTTTTGGTAAGCAAAAAGGTATCGTACTCTGTCCACACCGTGTAGAGCAGGTAGGCAAGAAAGGCAAGGTCGATGAGCGCCACACAGGCTAAGATTCGTTTGGCTCGCGCCGTCATGAGAAAGCGCCTCCTTTATGAAAGTTAAAATGCCTCCGGTTTGATATTCGTAGCGGTGCCAGGGATAATAGCGTTAGGATGAGAGCTCCATGTGATAAGGACACAGCTGGTTTCCGCTCCGCCGGAGGCACTTACGGCGATCTGTTCTCCCCAGCCGCCGTTATTGCGGACATCGTTAATTGCCGAGGCAGTAACTACCGCGCTAAGACCGCTCAAAAATTGATAGATTGCTCCCCAAGGACCGAAAGTAATGCCCATGGCAGAAAACAAGTCTGATAGACAAGATTCCGCTTGTCCTGTGATTATGTCACTCGCAACCTTCTTCCATACATAATCGTCAAACTGGCTGGGGGTCATGAAGGTATCAAGAACGGTTGTATTCAATACATCGTTGTAGCCGATAGTGCCTCCGTTTGGGAAACTGTAGACATAAGTACTGACATCTCTCGCAGAAAGAAGCCCATATTCAGCCCGCACGCTGGCCTCGATTTTAGGGGTAAGGATGCTTTCATAAATTTCCATGGAATCCAGCGCATCCTGTGCCTCCAACTGCTGATAAACACTTGAAAAGATCCGTTCTTTTTCGCTTTCGATTTCAGATTGAATGGTTTCTTCAAGAGCAGCTTCGGATTGTTCAGCGACAATATCATGGGCGGATGCAAAAATACACAAATTCAAGCTCATAGAAACTGCAAGGAGCAAACAAAAAATTTTCTTTTTCATTGCGTTCACCTCAAAATATGATTTTCTCGGCAATCGGCAGTTTTGTGTTTCTCTATTCGAGTAAAGCTTTTCCTTTGGCTTGCATCATCTCTTTTCATCTCATCATGAATATGATATGCTCTCCATCGGAACCATCTCCTCAAAAAGCTTGCTCGCAATAGAGCGAAGCTTATGATCTTTTCTTGTAGAAATTGTACATCATATACAGAAAAAACGCAAGCGATTTTTGGCATATTTCCGGATTAAGTCCGTAAAAAGGAATTAAACGGCTCCTCTTGACCGGCGGGGAGCGTGCCTGGAGGAGTACTTAGTGCAATAAAAAGCGCGCACCGCCTGCAAGGCGGTGCGCGCGTTTCGTATGCGGGGAGGGGGAGGAGTTACACGTTGATCTCGGCCTCGGTGTGGGGGGCGTCCTTGAGCAGAGGGGCGACGCGCCGGAGGAGGCAGTCCACCTGCTCCGGGCAGCGGCCGATGTAGAGCTTGGGGTCCATGACGCCGTCCAGCTCCTCCCGGGTCATGCCGAAGGCCGGGTCGGCGGCCAGACGATCCAGCAGGTCGCAGCTCTCGCCCTCCTTCATCCGGGCGGTGGCGGCCATGGAGTGCTGGCGGATGCGCTCGTGGAGCACCTGGCGGTCGCCGCCCCGCTTCACCGCCTCCATCATGATGTTCTCGGTGGCCAGGAAGGGCAGATACTCCCGGATGGTGCGCTCCACGATCTTCTCGTTGACGTGGAGGCCGTCGGTGACGTTCTGCACCAGACGCAGCACCGCGTCGGCGCACAGGAAGCCCTCCGGCAGGGAGATGCGGCGGTTGGCGGAGTCGTCCAGCGTCCGCTCCATCCACTGGGTGGAGGCGGTCATGGGGGCGTTCACGGCGTCGGCCATCAGGTAGCGGCTCAGAGAGCAGATGCGCTCGCAACGCATGGGGTTGCGCTTGTAGGCCATGGCGGAGGAGCCGATCTGGTTCTTCTCAAAGGGCTCTTCCACCTGCCGGTCGTGCTGGAGGAGGCGGATGTCGTTGCCCATGCGGTAGGCGCTCTGGGCGATGGAGGAGAGGACATTGAGGATGCGGCTGTCCAGCTTCCGGGGATAGGTCTGGCCGCAGACGGTGAAGCACTTTTCAAAGCCGAACTCCCCGGCGATGCGGCGGTTCATCTCGTCGATCTTGGCGCCGTCGCCCTCGAAGAGATCCATGAAGCTGGCCTCGGTGCCGGTGGTGCCCCGGCAGCCCAGGAAGGGGATGGAGTCGATGACGAAGTCCAGCTCCTCCAGGTCGGACAAGAAGTCCTGGAGCCACAGGGCCGCCCGCTTGCCCACGGTGACGGGCTGGGCGGGCTGGTAGTGGGTGTAGCCCAGGGTGGGCAGGGCCTTGTAGGTGTCGGCGAAGTGGGCAAGGTTGGCCATGGCGGAGAGGAGCTCCCCCCGCAGGTACTTCAGGCCGTCCCGGTAGAGGATCAGGTCGGCGTTGTCGGTGACATAGCAGGAGGTGGCACCCAGGTGGATGATGCCGGCGGCGGAGGGGGCCGCCTTGCCGTAGGTGTAGACGTGGGCCATCACGTCGTGGCGGACCTCCTTCTCCCGGGCGGCGGCGCACTCGTAGTCGATGTCCTCGATGTGGGCCTCCAGCTCGGCCACCTGCTCGGCGGTGATGGGCAGGCCCAGCTCATGCTCCGCCCGGGCCAGGGCCACCCACAGCCGCCGCCAGGTCTGGATGCGCATATCCGGGGAGAACAGGTGCAGCATGTAGGGGGAGGCGTAGCGGGACGCCAGGGGGGATTCATAACGGTCTTTGGCCATGGTAAAGGTCCACCTTTCCTTTTAATCTATCTCTTTGAAAGTAAGGAGGCACCCGTGGGGGTGCCTCCGAAGGGGGGCGCTTTTGTCGCCGGAGGCGAAGGGAGGGGCGCAGCCCTCAGCGCAGGATGATGGCGTCCCGCTCGGGGCCCACGGACACATAGGTGATGTGGCAGCCGATGGCCTTCTCCACATACTCCACATAGTCCCGGGCGGCCTGGGGCAGGTCCTCCCACTTGCGCACGCCGGAGATGTCGCACTTCCAGCCGGGCATGGAGGTCATCACGGGCTTGGCCTCCGGCAGCACGGCGGGGAAGGGGAACTCGTCGGTGAGCTGGCCCTGGAGCTCATACCGGGCGCAGATGGGGATCTCGTCCAGATAGCTCAGCACGTCCAGCTTGGTCAGGGCGATGTCCGTGGCGCCCTGGCACCGCACGCCGTAGCGGGTGGCCACGATGTCGATGGGGCCCACCCGGCGGGGCCGTCCGGTCTTGGCGCCGTACTCGCCGCCGGCCTCCCGGAGCTTTTCGGCCTCCTCGCCGAACCACTCGCAGGTGAAGGGGCCCTCGCCCACGCAGGAGGAGTAGGCCTTCACCACACCCACCACCTTGTCAAGCCGGGCCGTGGGCAGTCCGGAGCCCACCGGGGCGTAGGATGCCACCGCATTGGAGGAGGTGGTGTAGGGATAGATGCCGTAGTCCAGGTCCCGCAGGGCGCCCAGCTGGGCCTCGAAGAGGATGGCCTTGTCCTGGCTCTGGGCCTCATGCAGGAAGCGGGAGGTGTCGCAGATGAAGGGGCGGAGCTTGCCGCCGAATTCCTCCACCCAGGCCATCAGCTCGTCCATGGTGTAGCCCTTGGCGCCGTAGACCTTGGTGAGGATCAGGTTCTTCCACTCCAGAATGTCCTGGAGATGGGCCTTGAGATGCTCGGGATAGAGCAGCTCACCGGCCTGGACAGTCTTTTTCTGGAACTTGTCGGAGTAGAAGGGGGCAATGCCCTGCTTGGTGGAGCCGTACTTCTTGTCCTTGAGCCGGGCCTCCTCCAGGGCATCCAGCTCCCGGTGCCAGGGCAGCAGCAGCGAGGCCCGGTCGCTGATCTTCAGGTTGTCGGGGGTGATGGCCACGCCCTGGGCCATCACGTCCTGCATCTCATTCCACAGGCTCTCGCAGTCCACAGCCACGCCGTTGCCCAGGATGTTCACCACGCCGTCGCGGAAAATGCCGGAGGGCAGCAGGTGCAGGGCGAACTTTCCCTTTTCGTTGACCACGGTGTGGCCGGCGTTGCCGCCGCCCTGATAGCGGACCACCACGTCGTAGCTCTGCGTCAGCAGATCCACCATGCGGCCCTTTCCCTCGTCGCCCCAGTTGATGCCTACGATTGCACAATTTGCCATAGCGGCAGCCTCCCAGCAAAATAGATCTTTGGTGATTGGTTCCTCGTCAGGGGTCCGCGTCTGCGTCGACCCCAAACCTTAATAATTATACGCACCGGGGAAAGATAAGTAAAGGAGAAAAAACGAATACTTGCTATCTCTGTTGCTTATGATTGGCCCGGTTGTAGGGGCACCGGCGGCCCAAGCACTGGGCGTTTTCCCGGGAGAAGGTGCACACCACTTCCTCCGGCACCTCCATAGTCACCCCCAGGTGCTCCCGGGCAAACTCCACGGCGGCCAGGACGGCGGTGAAGGAGTCCCGCTTGCAGCAGCGGGGACCGCCCAGGGCGCCGATGCGCTCCAGGGCCTTGCCGGTCATGGAGTTGGCCAGGCCCCAGCTCTCCGCCGCCAGCGGGGTGGCGCCGGTGGCGATGCTGACGAAGATGCCCGTGGACACCGCCGCGCCGCAGCAGCCGCAAAAGCCGCAGACCCCGCCGGGGATCTGCTTGCCCCGCTCCTCCATGGCGGAGAGGGCCTGGGGCAGGTCGATGTCTCCGCCGCAGTTGTGGTAGGCGGTCAGCAGCGCCGCCCCCACCAGCACATGGTGCTCCGGGCCGTGCATATAGAGGAAAGGATTTTCCATGATCTCCTGCATCAGGGTGATAGGGTCACGAGAGGCGCTTTTCCCGCAGGCCTCCCGGATGACCTCCAGCCCCCGGCGGGTGTGGCACTCGTCGCAGACGAAGTGGCCCGCCTCACAGGAGGCATTGGCGGGGAACTTCCGGTGGCACAGGGCACATTCCAGCTCCCGCTCCTGCTGGAAATAGTGCAGCGGCGCGCCGCAGATAAGACAGCCGGTACGGCTGGACATAACAATCAGCTCCTTTGTTTGCATACCGTTTCTGGACAGAGGATACCCTTTGAGCATACCCGAAACCACCGGCAAAGTCAACGCGGAGGCGGAAGATCCGCCCCCGCTTTCCCCTTTTCAAGGGGAAAGATTTGTGGTATGCTGGTAAACGGAAAAATTTTGCTGCCCGACCCCGGAGGGAGCCGGCAGCAGGGCCGGTGGGCGTCTCGGGGGCCTCCGGCTACAAATACACGAAAGGGTCATGGAGAGATGGAAAAGCTGGGATTTGATAACCAAAAGTATCTCAAAATGCAGTCGGAGCACATTCGGGAGCGCATCGCTCAATTCGGCGGCAAGCTGTATCTGGAGTTCGGCGGCAAGCTCTTTGACGACTATCATGCCTCCCGGGTGCTGCCGGGGTTCGAGCCGGACAGCAAGATCCGGATGCTCCAGCAGATGAAGGAGGACGTGGAGATTGTCATCGCCATCGCCGCCGAGGATATCGAAAAGAACAAGGTCCGGGGGGACCTGGGCATCTCCTACGATGACGACGTGCTGCGCCTCATCGACAGCTTCCGGGGCCTGGGGCTGTATGTGGGCAGCGTGGTCATCACCCGCTGGGAGGGCCAGAGCGCCGCGGAGGCCTTCCGCCGCCGCCTGACGGCCCTGGGCGTGCGGTGCTACCGCCACTACCCCATCGCCGGCTATCCCTCCGACGTGGCCCACATCGTCAGCGACGACGGCCTGGGCCGCAACGACTATATCGAGACCAGCCACTCCCTGGTGGTGGTCACCGCTCCCGGCCCCGGCAGCGGCAAAATGGCCACCTGCCTGAGCCAGCTCTACCACGACCACCAGCGGGGCATCCAGGCGGGCTACGCCAAGTTTGAGACCTTCCCCATCTGGAACCTGCCGCTGCGTCACCCGGTGAACCTGGCCTACGAGGCGGCCACCGCGGACCTGAGCGACGTGAATATGATCGACCCCTTCCACCTGGAGGCCTACGGCAAGACCACCGTCAACTACAACCGGGATGTGGAGATCTTCCCGGTGCTCAACGCCATCTTTGAAAAGATCCAGGGCACCTCTCCCTACCGCTCCCCCACGGACATGGGCGTGAACATGGCGGGACTGTGCATCGTGGACGATGAGGTATGCTGCCAGGCCTCTCGACTGGAGATCTTGCGGCGGTACTACACCGCCTGCGTGGAACGGCTCAAGGGCCAGGGCGGCGACGAGCCGGTACGGAAGCTGGAGCTTTTGATGAAGCAGGCGGACATCACCCCGGAGCTGTGCCCTGCCGTGGCCGCCTCCCTCCAGAAGGCGGAGATCACCGGCGCCCCCGCCGGCGCCATGGTGCTGCCCGATGGGCGGCTGCTCACCGGCAAGACCTCCTCCACCCTGGGAGCGGCGTCGGCCCTGCTGCTCAACGCCCTGAAGGCCATCGGCGGCATCGACGACCAGCTGGAGCTGATCTCCGCCCAGGTCCTGGAGCCCATCTGCCAGCTCAAGACCACCCACCTGGGCCACCGAAATCCCCGGCTCCACACCGACGAGGTGCTGGTGGCCCTGTGCGTCAGCGCCCTGACCAACCCCCTGGCAGACCTTGCCCAGCAGCAGCTGGGCAAGCTCAAGGGCGCCGAGGCCCACTTCAGCGTCATCCTCAGCGAGGAGGACGAGAAGCTGCTGCGCCGCCTGGGCATCCACGTCAGCTGCGAGCCCCGGTACGAGACCAAGAACCTCTATCACAAGTAAGATTCCGGCGCCGGGCTCCCTGGGGGTCCGGCGCCGCACTGGCCAGGCGGCGCCTATTTTCCCCGGCCGCCGGAAAGGATGAACCATGGACCCCATTATTGAGCAGATCGCAAAGGAACTGGACAAAAACCCCCAGCACGTGGAGAACGTGGTGCGCCTTCTGGACGAGGGTAACACCATCCCCTTTATCGCCCGCTACCGCAAGGAGCTCCACGGCGCCATGGACGATACGGCCCTGCGGACCCTGGAGGAGCGTTTGGGCTATCTGCGGGGCCTTGCCCAGCGCAAGGAGGCCGTGAAGGCCGCCATTGACGAGCAGGGCAAGCTGACGGAGGAGCTCTCCGCCTCCATCGACACCGCCGCCACGTTGGCGGAGGTGGAGGACTTGTACCGCCCCTACAAGCAAAAGCGCCGTACCCGGGCCACCATCGCCCGGGAAAAGGGCCTTGCCCCCCTGGCGGAGGCGCTGCTGGCCCCTGACGCGCCGGATCCCCTCACCGAGGCGGCGCGCTATGTGGACCCGGACAAGGGCGTGGAGACGGCGGAGGATGCCCTCAGCGGCGCCTCGGACATCGTGGCGGAGATGGTCAGCGACGACGCTGCCCTCCGGGGAAAGCTGCGCCGGCTCCTGGGCAGAGAGGGGAAGCTGTGCTCCCACTCCCTCACCGAGGAGGACAGCGTCTACCGCCTCTACTATGACTTCTCCCAGCCCCTCTCCCGGCTCCAGGGCCACCAGATCCTGGCCATCAACCGGGGCGAGAAGGAGGGCATTTTGAAGGTGGACGTGGAGGTGGACCGGGAGACGGCCCTCCAGACCGTCCGGCGCAGTGTGGTGATCCCCGGCAGCGCCGCCATGGCCTTCCTCAAGGCCGCGGCGGAGGACGCCTATGACCGGCTCCTCTTCCCCTCTTTGGAGCGGGAAGCCCGCAGCGAGCTGACGGAGCGGGCCCAGGAGGGGGCCATCGGCCAGTTCGCCCTGAACCTCAAGCCCCTTTTGATGCAGCCTCCCGTCAAGGGCAAGGTGACCATGGGCCTGGACCCGGGCTACCGCATGGGCTGCAAGGTGGCGGTGGTAGACGGCACGGGCAAGGTGCTGGACACCTCGGTGGTCTACCCCACCCACGGCCAGCGGCAGAAGGAGGAGGCCATCGCCGTCCTCGCCCGCCTCATCAAAAAGCACGGCGTGGAGCACATCGCCATCGGCAACGGCACCGCCAGCCGGGAGACCGAGCAGATGGCCGTGGAGCTGATCCGCCGGGTGAAGGAGCAGGGGGCCTCGGTGAGCTATATGATCGTCTCCGAGGCCGGTGCCTCGGTCTACTCCGCCTCGCCCCTGGCGGCGGAGGAGTTCCCGGAGTATGACGTGAACCTGCGCTCCGCCGTGTCCATCGCCCGGCGGCTCCAGGACCCTCTGGCGGAGCTGGTGAAGATCGACCCCAAGGCCATCGGCGTGGGCCAGTATCAGCACGACTGCCCGCCCAAGCGGCTGGATGAGGCGTTGGGCGGCGTGGTGGAGGACTGCGTCAACGCCGTGGGCGTGGACGTGAACACCGCCTCCCCCTCCCTGCTGCAGCACGTGGCGGGCCTCACCGCCACTACGGCGAAGAATATCGTCAAGTACCGGGAGGACAACGGCCCCTTCACCTCCCGCAAGCAGATTTTGAAGGTGCCAAAGCTTGGCCCCAAGGCCTTTGAGCAGTGCGCGGGCTTCCTGCGGGTGCCGGAGAGCAAGAGCGTCCTGGACAACACCGCCGTCCACCCGGAGTCCTACGCCGCGGCCCAGGAATTGCTGACCCTGACGGGCCACACCCTTTCCGACGTGGCGTCGGGGAAGCTGGGGGACCTGCCCGCCCAGGTGAAGGCCTACGGTGAGGAGGCGGCTGCGGCGCAGTGCGGCGTGGGCCTGCCCACCCTCCGCGACGTGACGGCGGAGCTGATGAAGCCGGGCCGGGACATCCGGGACGAGCTGCCCAAGCCCATCCTCCGCACCGACGTGCTGGAGATGAAGGACTTAAAGCCCGGCATGACCCTGACGGGCACCGTCCGCAACGTCATCGACTTCGGTGTCTTTGTGGACATTGGCGTCCACCAGGACGGCCTGGTCCACATCTCCCAGGTGGCCGACCGGTATATCCGCCACCCCTCGGAGGTGGTGTCCGTAGGGGACGTGGTGAAAGTGGTGGTCCTGGACGTGGACGAGAAGAAAAAGCGCATCAGCCTGTCCATGCGGCAGGCGGGCAAGGAGTGAGGACCGTGGTGCTGACCATCGACGAGGTCAACGATTGTTTGGACGAGATGGCCGAGGGGTTCCCGGAGGCGCTGTTCCGGGAGCTCAACGGCGGGGTGTGCCTCCTGGAGGAGGCGGTGCCGGACCCGGACTTCCCGCCGGGGGAGATGTATATCCTGGGGGAGTACTGTGACGACTGCCTGGGCCGGTATATCAACCTCTACTACGGCTCCTTTGCCGCCCTGGCACAGCAGGAGGACTGGGACCGGGAGACCTGGGAGGCGGAGCTCCGCACCACCCTCTCCCATGAGCTGACCCACCACATGGAGGGACTGGGAGGCCTCCACGCCCTGGATGACCGGGACGCGGCGGAGCTGGCGCAGTGGCGGCAGGAGCTGAACGCAGCAGATGAAAAGTGAGGGAAGAGCAGTGCAAGAGAGAAAGATTCTCAGACACAAGTGGTTTTTATATGTAACGGAGTTTTTCTCCGGCGTGTCGCTGATGGCGGTGGAGCTGGGCGCCAGCCGGCTGCTGGCCCCCTATTTCAGCTCCAGCCAGATCGTCTGGACCATCATCATCGGCACCATCATGATCGCCATGGCCCTGGGCAACCTCTGGGGCGGCCGGGCGGCGGACAAGGACCCCAACCCGGACCGGCTCTACCGGCGGCTGCTGGTGGCGGCGGTGTGGATCGCCTGCATCCCCCTGGTGGGCAAGTATGTCATCGCCGGCATCACCGTGGGCTTGGCCCTGTTCGTCACCAAGAATTTCTTGGTCTGGGCGGCCTTTGCCTCGTGCCTGGTGCTGTTCGTGTTCCCGCTGCTGCTTCTGGGCACGGTGACCCCCTCCCTGGTGCGCTACGCGGTGGACAGCCTGGACCATAGCGGCAAGACCGTGGGCGCCATGGAGGCCCTCAACACCATCGGCAGCATTCTGGGCACCTTCCTGCCCACCTTTGTCACCATCCCCGCCGTGGGCACCGCAGCGACCTTTTTGCTCTTCGCCGGCATCATGCTGGCGCTGTGCCTGGTGTATTTCCTCAGCGCCCGTGTCCGCCCGGCCCAGTGCGCCGCGGCGGTGGTGGCCTTTTTGCTCTGCTGCGCCTTCGGCCACTCCTCCGCCTTCGCCTTCTGGGAGACCGGGGACGTGACCGAGGACGAGTCCATCTACAACTACCTCCAGGTCAAGGAGACCGAGGACTCCGTGATCCTCTCCACCAACGTCATGTTCGGCGTCCAGTCCATCCAGATGAAGGCCGGCGGCCTGACGGGGATGTACTACGACTACGCCCTGGCGGCGCCGCTGCTGGCGGGGATCGGGGAGGACGACGCGGCCCGGGTGCTGATCCTGGGCCTGGGTACCGGCACCTACGCCACCCAGAGCCTCAAGTACTTCCCGGGCCTCACCTTTGAGGGGGTGGAGATCGATCAGAAGATCGTGGACCTGGCCCGGACCCGCTTCGACCTGCCCGAGGAGGTGGAGGTCACCACCTACGACGGCCGGGCCTATCTGGACGGAGTGGAGGGGACCTACGACCTCATCATGGTGGACGCCTATCAGGACATCACCATCCCCTTCCAGATGTCCTCGGTGGAGTTCTTCACCCTGGTGCGGGAGCACCTGCGGCCCGACGGGGTCATGGTGGTGAACATGAACCTCTACTCCGACGATGAGGACAACATCAACGCCTACCTCTGCGACACCATCGCCTCCGTGTTCCCGGAGGTCTACACCGTCCCCGTGCCCGGCACCACCAACTGCGAGCTCTTCGCCTGCAACGGCACCGGGGCCTTGGACCGCTTCCCCGCCGCTGTCCGGGGGCTGGAGAACCAGGCCCTGCGGCAGCTGATGGAGAAGGTGGAGGATTCGCTGACAGTCTATGTCGGCGGCGACCACATCCTCACCGACGACAAGGCACCGGTGGAGGTGCTGGGCATGCGGGAGCTGGACCGGGTCATCGGGGGCGAACTGACGGCCCTGCGCACCGCCTTCCGGGAGGACGGCTTTGCCGGGCTCATGGATCTGCTCAACTAAAAAATTTGAAAATGTTGCTTTTGCATCAAGTATTTCAGGACATTCCTGATATACTAACGCCAGAAACAAAACGAGCCGTTCCTGAGAGCGGGGCGGCCGGGAAAGGAGCCAACTGCCATGAAGAAGTACGTCTGCGACCTGTGCGGCTGGGTCTATGATGAAGCCGCCGGTGACGCCGAGCACAACATTGCCCCCGGCACCAAGTGGGAGGATCTGCCTGCCGACTTTGTCTGCCCGTTGTGCGGCGCTTCCAAGGAGGAGTTCTCCGTCGAGGAGTAATCCCCAATTGCCTCAAGATTTTCTACCCTCTCTTCTAAAAAAAGGCGCCCGAAGGGGCGCCTTTTCCCTTTTTTGGCCCTGTCACCGGGGAAAAGTGCCATTTTCTGCTTTACAGAGTGGTTTTTCTCCGATATAATATATGATTGCGAATGAAATCTATATAACGGAGAGCACACTATGGCTATGATCGAATACGACGAATATAAGCAGAAGCTGACCGCCATGGGCCCCGAACTGGATAAGCTGGCCGCTGCCCTGGACATGGACCGGGCCCGGGCCGAGCTCAAGGACCTCCAGGCCCAGACGGAGCAGGAGGGATTCTGGAACGACCTGGCCACCTCCCAGAAGGTGTCCCAGCAGATCAAGCGGCTGGAGAACAAAGTCCACGCCTTTGACAAGCTCCGCCAGGATTGGGAGGACGCCACGGTGCTGTGCGAGATGGGCCAGGAGGCCGATGACCCGGAGCTGCTGCCGGAGCTGGAGGAGTCCTACGCCACATTGGAAAAAGAGGTGGAGGAGCGCCGGCTGGCGACGCTGCTGTCCGGCGAGTATGACGCCAACAACGCCATTTTGACCATCCACGCCGGCGCCGGCGGTACCGAGGCTCAGGACTGGGCCTCCATGCTCTACCGCATGTATACCCGCTGGGCTGAGCGCCATAACTTCACCTATCAGACCCTGGACTATGAGGGCGCTGAGGAGGCGGGCATCAAGTCCGCCACCATCTCCATTGAGGGCGACAACGCCTACGGCTATCTCAAGAGCGAAAACGGCGTCCACCGCCTGGTGCGGGTCTCCCCCTTTGACGCTTCCGGCCGGCGGCAGACCTCCTTTGCCGCTGTGGAGGTCATGCCCGACATCGAGGACGACGAGTCTGTGGAGATCCGGCCTGAGGAGATCGAGATGCAGGTCTTCCGCTCCTCTGGTGCCGGCGGCCAGCACGTCAAC
Source organism: uncultured Oscillospiraceae bacterium (assembly GCA_902478785.1). Lineage (GTDB taxonomy): Bacteria > Bacillota > Clostridia > Oscillospirales > Oscillospiraceae > Oscillibacter. Next base: position 26,653 of record CABSMJ010000022.1, on the reverse strand, counting down.
AAGACCTCCTCCGCCGTGCGTCTGATCCACAAGCCCACCGGCGTGGTGGTGTCCAGTCAGCAGGAGCGCAGCCAGGTCCAGAACCGGGAGAACTGCATGCGGATGCTCCGCGCCAAGCTGGTGGAGCTCAAGGCCCAGCAGCACGCCGAGAAGCTCTCGGACATCAAGGGCGTGCAGATGAAGATCGAGTGGGGCAGCCAGATCCGCTCCTATGTCTTCATGCCCTACACCATGGTCAAGGACCACCGCACCAACTACGAGACCGGCAATATTGGCAGCGTCATGGACGGCGAGCTGGACGGCTTCATCAACGCCTACCTCACCGCCTCCGCCACCGGCGAACTGAAAAAGTAAGCCCATACAAAAAGAGCCTGGGGAACCTTCCCCAGGCTCTTTTTTGCGCCTCTTACGCCTTGCCCTGTCCCCGGCGGAGGGCGGCGGGATTTTTGTCCTCGCAGGGGATGCCCACCTGACACTTGCCGCAGCCGTAGCGGGGGGCGAAGCGCTGGGCCATCTCATCCTGGTAGTCCGAGCAGGGCCTGTGAGCCTTCCCTGCCTCCATGCCCCGCTCTGTGACAATGGCCCCCACGGGACAGCGCCGGGCACAGGCACCGCAGAGGATGCAGTACTCATAGAGCTCCGTGTAGGCCCGGGGCGTGGGCGGCAGGGGTGCGTCGGTCACCAGGCTGATGAGCCGCCCGGCCATGCCCTTTTCGGTGATGATGCCCTTGGAGAGGCTGAAGGTGCCCAAGCCGCTGATATAGGCCACATGCCGCTCGGACCAGTTGCTACCGAAGGGTTCCCCGGCGCGGACGTCGTTGACCTGGAAGTCCTCCGACAGGCTCGGCGCCACCGCCCGGATGCCCTGGGCTTCCAGGGCGTCCACCAAAAAGGCGGCAAAGCGGGTCAAAAACCGCTGGCCCTCAATGCGGCCGTGGAGCCACAGGGCCGAGGGCTCCGCCCCGCCCCGGTTGCTTTTGCGCACCGCTTCGGTAAAGGGGAAGAAAAAGCTCAGAACGCTTTTGGCCCCGGGGAGCCACTGGGTGGGCAGCCGAAAAGCCGGCCCCACCGCCTGGGGCTGCTGCAGGCGGAGGTAGAGAGGGTCCTCGGGGTCGGAGCAGCCCACCAGAGGGGACTCAAAAAGCCGCGTCCCGGAGAGCTCCGGGGAGATGGCCTCCTCCGGGGAGACATAGTTCCAGGGGGAGTCAGCGGCGAACTGATCGCACAGGGTGTGGATATTGGCAAGATCCATGGTCATCCTTCCTTTCTCCGCTCAGGGGCGGGCTGCCCGATCTTCTTATATATATTATATATAAAGGATGATACCCCACCCGGGGCCCTTTTGCAAGGGCGGGACGGTTGACAGGTGTGGGCGGGTCCGATACAATGGACCACAGGAAAAAAACAGGCGGCACCGCCGCCGGAACAAGGAGGAGCGGAACTATGCCCAATACCGAGGTGCGCCAGAGCGTTCTGGGCGGACGGAAGATGACCGAGGAGGAGCTGGCGGAGTATCTCCAGAGCATCTGCTACGGCACGGTGTCCTATGTGGATGATGAGGGCTGGCCCCAGATGCGGCCCATGAACTTTTCCTTTCTGGACGGGAAGTTTTACTTCCATGCCAACAAGGTCAAGGGGGAAAAGCTCCGGGGCCTGACGGAGGGCGCCCAGGTGTGCCTGAGCTTCTACACCCCCTCTGACCAGGTGGGGAAGGAGTACCTGTGCCGGCACCAGAGCGTCCTGGTCTACGGCTACCTCCGCCGTCTGGACGGAGAGGGAGAGGAGAACAAGGAGGAGATCCTCCGGTCCATGACCGCGCTGTGCCAGGCCGCGGGGACCCCCTATAAGGCGGAGCCTGAGCGGCTGGGCAAGGCCTGGCGCACCATCAGCGTCTTCCGGGTGGACCCGGAGGCGGTGGTGGGCAAGTGGGTCCACTTCGGCTCCCTGCCCCGATAAATTAAAAAAGGAACTGCCCCCGCCGATTCGGCGGGGGCAGTTTTGCATCTGAAACCGAGTTCAGCCCTCCCGGCCCATGGCCTTGAGGTAGTGGACGAACTGCTGGGCCGTCCGGCCGGAGAAGCCGCCGTGGCGGATCTCCCAGGCGTTGGCCTGGATGAGCATTTCTCTTTCGTCCATGTCCACCCCTGCCCGTCTGGCCAGTTCCAGCACGATCTGCTGGTATTCCTTGGGGGTGGGGGCATTGAAGTTGATGGACACGCCGAAGCGGCTGGCCAGGGACAGCTTCTCCTCCATGGTGTCGGAGCGGTGCACGTCCCCCTTGTGCTCGATGTCGGAGCGGTCGTTCCAGGTCTCCCGGATCAGGTGGCGGCGGTTGGAGGTGGCGTAGATCAGCACGTTGTCCGGCCGGGTCTCCACGCCGCCCTCGATGACCGCCTTGAGGAACTTGTACTCCACCTCGTTCTCCTCGAAGGACAGATCGTCGATGAAGATGATGAAGCGGTAGTTGCGGTTCTTGATCTGCCCCAGCACCGCGGACAGGTCCCGGAACTGGTGCTTGTAGATCTCGATGATCCGCAGTCCCCGGTCATAGTACTCGTTGATGAGAGACTTGACGCTGGTGGACTTGCCGGTGCCCGCGTCGCCGTAGAGCAGCACGTTGTTGGCGGGCAGGCCGTCCAGAAACGCCTCGGTGTTCCGGCGCAGCTCCTGCTTCTGGGTCTCGTAGCCCAGAAGGTCCGAGAGCATCACGCGGTCAATGTTGCTGATGGGCAGGAACTCCACGTCCTCCCCGGTGCGGCGGATGCGGAAGGCCCGGGTCATGGCAAAGACGCCGTAGCCGTACTGGCGGTAGTAGTCCGTCACTAGGCGGAACATCTCCTCCTCGTCCTTGGCTCCCTCCAGGGCATGGCACAGGGTCTGGACCTGGAGGCTGATGTCCCGGTTGTACATCCGCTCCCGCTTGGGGATGGCCTGGTAGTGGCACAACGTGGAGAAGCAGTCGATGCCCAGGTCCGCCTCCAGGGCGTCGAAGGAGTAGTCAAAGAGCCGGCGGAACACGCCCAGGTCCGCCTTGGCAAAGTGGTTGACGCTGCCCTCCTTGGGGCCCACCCGCTCACAGGTGCGGGTGAAGGAGTTCTCATTGGTCATCAAAAGCCAGGTGAGGTAGCAGTGCCAGAGGTTCCCGTCGAAGCCGCAGGCGGTGGCCAGATCCAGAAGGTGCTTGACCTCCCGGTAGCACCGGCGGACCAGCTCGTCCCGGTCAGTGCCCTTTTCCCAGTCCCGGACGATGTTTCCCAGGCGCACCAGGATCTCGTCCTCTTTCAGCTCACCGTACAGCAGCAGGTGAGAAACTTCGCGATACATAGGCAGGTCTCTCCCTTCTCAAAGCGGGCTTATTCCAGGATGGCGCCCCGGTCGGCGGAGGTGACCAGCTTGGCGTAGCGGGCCAGATACCCGGTTTTGATCCGGGGCTCCGGGCAGACCCAGGCGGCCTTCCGGGCGGCGAGCTCTTCGTTGCTGACCTGGAGGGTGATGGTGCGGGCGGGGATGTCGATGGAGATGATGTCCCCCTCCTGAACCAGGGCGATGGGGCCGCCGGCGGCAGCCTCCGGGGACACATGGCCGATGGAGGCGCCCCGGGTGGCGCCGGAGAAGCGGCCGTCGGTGATGAGGGCCACGTCCTTGTCCCGGCCCATGCCGGCGATGGCGCTGGTGGGGTTGAGCATCTCCCGCATGCCGGGGCCTCCCTTGGGACCCTCGTAGCGGATGACCACCACGTCGCCGGCGACGATCTTGCCGGCGTAGATGGCGGTGATGGCCTCGTCCTCGCTGTCAAAGACCCGGGCGGGACCGGTGTGGACCAGCATCTCCGGGGCCACGGCGGCCTGCTTCACCACGCACCCGTCGGGGGCCAGATTGCCCCGGAGCACGGCGATGCCGCCGGTGGGGGAGTAGGGGTTGGACAGGGGCCGGATGATGGTCTCGTCCCGGTTCACCACGCCCTCCAGGTTCTCCGCCAGGGTCTTGCCGGTGCAGGTGCGGACGGAGCCGTCCAGGAGACTGCCCTGGAGCAGCTCGGCCATGACGGCGGCCACGCCGCCGGCCCGGTCCAGGTCCTCCATGTAGGTGTCTCCCGCCGGAGCCAGGTGGCACACGTTGGGGGTCTTGGCGGAGATCTCGTTGGCCATGTCAAAGCTCAGCTCGATGCCGCACTCGTGGGCGATGGCGGGCAGGTGGAGCATGGTGTTGGTGGAGCAGCCCAGGGCCATGTCCACGGTCTCGGCGTTGTGGAAGGCGGCGGGGGTCATGATGTCCCGGGGGCGGATGTTCTGCTCCACCAGCTTCATGATCTGCATGCCCGTGTGCTTGGCCAGCCGCAGCCGGGCGGAGTACACGGCGGGAATCGTGCCGTTGCCGGGCAGGGCCATGCCGATGGCCTCGGTGAGGCAGTTCATGGAGTTGGCGGTGTACATGCCGGAGCAGGACCCGCAGGTGGGGCAGGCGTTCTCCTCGTACTCCTCCAGTCCCGCGTCGTCCAGCTTGCCGGCGTAGTAGGCGCCCACGGCCTCGAACATGTGGCTCAGGCAGGTGCGGCGGCCGTCGTTCATGGTGCCCGCCAGCATGGGCCCGCCGGAGACGAAGAGGGTGGGCACGTTGACCCGGGCGGCGGCCATGAGCAGGCCCGGCACGTTCTTGTCGCAGTTGGGAATCATCACCAGGCCGTCGAACTGGTGGGCCAGGGCCATGGCCTCGGTGGAGTCGGCGATCAGGTCCCGGGTCACCAGGGAGTACTTCATGCCCGTGTGGCCCATGGCGATGCCATCACACACGGCGATGGCGGGGAATTCAATGGGGGTGCCGCCGGCGGCCCGGACGCCGGCCTTGACGGCCTCGGCGATCTTGTCCAGGTTCATGTGGCCGGGGACGATCTCGTTGTAGGAGCAGACCACGCCGATGAGGGGGCGCTCCATCTCCTCCTGGGCCAAACCCAGGGCGTAGAGCAGGGAGCGGTTGGGGGCGGCGGGGACGCCCTTTTTGATGACGTCGCTGTGCATAACATCGACCTCCTGATTCAATAAAATAGGATAGGCGGCGGACCGGAAGCCGGAATACCGCAGCCGGGGTGGGAAAAGTATCTTGCCGTCTTGCCTTTTCCGGCAGGATACCCTATACTGAAAAAAACACGACGTTTGTCGAAGAGAGGAACGGTGAGCTCTATGGCATATTGCAGACGCTGCGGCGCACCCATCAGTGACTACGCCACCACGTGTCCCTCCTGCGGCGCGCCTCAAAATGACGCCCCGCCTCCGGTGGAGGACAACGGCGGCATCGGCTGGGGACTGCTTGGCTGCTGTATCCCCATTGTGGGCCTGGTGCTGTTTTTGGTGTGGAACGACACAAAGCCCCGGACCGCCAAGGCCGCCGGCATCGGCGCGCTGGTGTCGGTGATCATCGGCGTGCTGTGGTATCTCATCGCCTTCACCATTGGGCTGAACGCAGCGTTCTATTAAATAGATGAAACGCTGGGTGTACCGGTGGCTGCCCATCGTGTTCGGCTGCCACTGCCGGGAGGACCGCTCTTTCCACTTCCGGGGGGAGCGGTTCCCCATCTGCGCCCGCTGTACCGGGGAGCTGGCGGGGATGGTGCTCGCGGCCCTGACCTATGCCCTGGGCCATGCCGGGGCGGCGGTGTCTCTCCTTTTGATGGTGCCCATGGTGCTGGACGGCGCCGTTCAGCGCTGCACCGCCTATGAGAGCACCAACCTCCGGCGCTTCGTGACGGGGCTGCTGTTCGGCTACGCCCTGGTGAACCTCTTTCTCCTGACCACGGGGGCGGTGTACCGTCTGGGGCTTCAGGCGGGCGCGGGACTGAAAGGCTGAGGAGGCAGGGGCCTTTAGGACTGTGCGGAAAGCCTCGCAGAGTTCGCACCCGCAGGTGCGAAACGAATCCAATTTGTTTTCGGCCGCGGCGTGTACGTGGACGAAAACACATCTCGCCATGTAAGTGCGGGGCTTGTGCATTCTAAACGCACAAGCCCTGCATGCAGCGCGGCGGAGCTTTTTTGAAAGGCTCAGGGGGGATTCCCACAGGGAATCCCCCCGCTTTTTTTGCGCTTAGTTAGAGGCGGTATCGGGGTCGGTGTCGTCGCCCCTCGTCGGAGCAAAGTCCGCTCCCGGGCGGAGCGCCGGGGGAGCCCTCCGCCCTTACGCTTCCTTGCTCCTCCTCTCCGCCCGCGGACCGCTTCGCTGGGTCCCCGGGCGGTATGGAAATTAGTTGGAGGCGGTGTCGGGGTCGGTGTCGTCGCCCCAGAGCATGTTGCGGCGCAGCTCGGCGCCCACGGTCTCCATGGGGTGCTTGGCCAGGATGGACCGGGAGGCGTTGAAGAAGCAGCGGCCGGTCTGGTTCTCGGCGATCCACTTGCCGGCGAAGGAGCCGTTCTGGATGTCAGTGAGGACGGCCTTCATGTTCTTCTTGGTCTCCTCATAGGGCAGGATGCGGGGACCGGAGACATACTCGCCGTACTCGGCGGTATCGGAGATGGAGTAGTTCATCATGGCAACGCCGCCCTTGTTGATCAGGTCGATGATCAGCTTCATCTCGTGGATGCACTCGAAGTAGGCGTTCTCGGGGGCATAGCCGGCTTCCACCAATGTCTCGAAGCCCAGCTTCATCAGCTCCACCACGCCGCCGCACAGCACGGCCTGCTCGCCGAAGAGGTCAGTCTCGGTCTCATCCTGGAAGGTGGTCTCCATGACGCCGCCCCGGGCGCCGCCGATGCCGGCGGCATAGGCCAGGCCGATGTCCGTGGCCTTACCGGTGGCGTCCTGCTCCACCGCCAGCAGGCAGGGCACGCCCTTGCCGTTGACATAGGTGGAACGGACGGTGTGGCCGGGGCCCTTGGGGGCGATCATCAGCACGTCCACGTCCTTGGGAGGAACGATCTGCTTGAAGTGGATGTTGAAGCCGTGGGCAAACATCAGCGCATTGCCCGGCTCCAGATTGGGGGCGATGTCCTTCTTGTAGACGGAGGCCTGGACCTCGTCGTTGATGAGGATCATGACGATGTCGCCCCACTTGGCGGCCTCGGCTACGGTCATGACCTTGAGGCCCGCCTTCTCGGCGTTGGCCCAGTTCTTGGAGCCCTCACGAAGGCCCACGCATACGTCACAGCCGGAATCCTTCAGGTTCATGGCGTGGGCATGACCCTGGGAGCCGTAACCGATGATGCTGATCTTCCGGCCGTTGAGCTTGCTGATGTCGCAGTCCTTCTCATAGTACATTCTTGCCATAGTCGTATTCCTCCTGTAGTTTGTTGTTGTCGTATATAGTGCTGCGCCCTCTTTCGATGGCGATGGTACCTGTTTTGGCGATCTCCAGAATGCCGAACTCCGTCAGCATCTGGATCAGGGCGGTGTTTTTGCTCTCGCTGCCGAAGACCCAGACGGTCAGGGACTCCCGCCCCACGTCGATGATCTTGGCCCGGAAGATGTTCACCAGCTGGATGATCTCGTCCCGGGTGGAGTGATCCTCGGCCCGGACCTTGATCAGGGCGATCTCCCGGCGGATGCAGGTGTTCTCGTCCAGGATGCGGACGGTTTTCACCGGCAGCAGCTTGCGGCACTGGGCTGCAAGAAACTCCATGGTCAGTTCATCGGTGATGATCTCGATGGAGATGCGGGTGACGCCGGGGCGGTCCGTGGCGCCGGAGACGATGGATTCGATGTTGTAGCCCTTGCGGGAGAACAGCCGGGCCACCAGACTCAGCACGCCGGGGGTGTCCTCCACCAGCATGCACATGGTATAGAGCTTGCGCTCTGCGTTGAATTCCCGTTTCAATTCGCACCCTCCTTCAGCAGAAAATCCGTGATGGCAGAGCCGCCGGCCACCATGGGCCGGACCATCTCGTCGGGGTCCAGCACGCAGTCGATGACGGCGCCCCGGCCGCTTTGGAGCGCCTGGGCCAGGGCCTGGGCCATCTCCGCCCGGGTCCGGACCCGATAGCCGCTCAGGCCGTAAGCCTCTGCCAGCTTCACAAAGTCGGGGCCCCGGTCCAGGGTGGTGGAGGAGTAGCGCTTGCCGTAGAGCAGGCTCTGCCACTGGCGGACCATACCCAGGGTGCCGTTGTTGAACACCACGGTGATGATGGGCAGATCATAGTGCTGTACGGTGCACAGCTCGTGGCAGTTCATGCGGAAGCAGCCGTCGCCGGTGACGTGGATGACCCGCTTTTGGGGGTTGCCCAGCTGGGCGCCGATGGCGGCACCCAGGCCGAAGCCCATGGCGCCGAAGCCGCCGCTGGTGAGCAGCTGGCCGGGGTAGGCGAAATGCAGATACTTGATGGCCCACATCTGGTGCTGGCCCACATCGGTGGCGAACACTGTGTCCTCGGGGACCTGCCGCTGGAGCTCATCCAGGATCTGCTGGGGGTTGAGTTGGGGGCTGTCCTCGGCGGTGGAGGGGGCCCGAAGGGGCAGGATGTGGGATTTCCACTCCTCGTGGTGGTACTGGGGCAGATGCTCATTGAGCATGGCCAGCACCTGCCGGGCCGAGCCGATGATGTGGTGGTCGGTGAGGATGTTCTTGTCGATCTCCGCCCGGTCGATGTCGATCTGGACGATCTTGGCCTGAGAGGCGAAGGTGGACGGGTCCAGGGCCACCCGGTTGGAGAACCGGCAGCCCACGGCGATGAGCAGGTCACACTCCGCCACGGCGGTATTGGAGGCTTGGGAGCCGTGCATGCCGATCATGCCGGTGGTCAGGGGATTGGCGCCGGGGAAGCCGCCGCCGCCCATGACGGTGATGGCCACCGGGGCGTCCAGCCGCTGGGCGAACTCCCGGAACTCCCGGTGGGCCCGGCCCCGGACCACGCCGCCGCCGCAGATCAGCAGCGGCCGCTCCGACTGAGCGATCATCTCCAGCAGGGTCTGGATATCCTGCCGGTCCGGCTCGGGGCTCTTGAGCTCGTGGCTGGCGTTGAGCTCCTGGATGCTGGCGCAGCGCCGGTGCTCCCGCCAGGGGATGAACTCGTAGTCCACCTCCTGATTGGGGTTGGTGACGTTTTTCAGAAAGTCGATCAGGACCGGGCCCGGGCGGCCGTTGGAGGCCACGGCGAAGGCCTGACGCATGACGTCGGCGATCTTCCGGGGGTCCCGCACCAGGAAGGTGGCCTTGGTGATGGGCATCCCGATGCCGGTGATGTCCACCTCCTGGAAGGCGTCCCGGCCCAGCTGGTCTTCCTCCACGTTGCAGGTGATGAACACCACGGGAGAGGAGTCCAGATAGGCGGTGGCGATGCCGGTGGTGAGATTGGTGGCCCCGGGGCCGGAGGTGGCGAAGCACACGCCCACCTTTCCGGTGGACCGAGCGTAGCCGTCCGCCGCGTGGGCGGCGCCCTGCTCATGGGCGGTGAGAATGTGATGGATCTTGTCCTGGTAGCGGTAGAGCTCGTCGTACAGGTTCAGGATGGTGCCGCCGGGATAGCCGAAGACGGTGTCCACTTCCTGCTCCAGCAGACATTCCAAAATGACTTGGGATGGGCGAAGTTTCAAGACGCATTCCTCCTTGGGTGTTCCTTGCCGGGAAACCGGCGCCTGGGAAAGCTTCCCTTCTGCCGCCTTTGGGGCGGCGGGAGAGAAAAAAACGCCTGTGACCATGTGTCGGTCACAGGCGTTTTGAGCGAGTCTGAGAATGGCGGACGTCAGGCGGCTGCTGCCGGACTGGCAAAGGCTTTCAGATGGCTCTGAGCATGACCAAACACATGATTTTCTTCCCGGATAATAATGGATACCAGGACCAAAATCACGCAAATGGTAATCATCAGAGTAATCATCAACATAAAAGCCGGTTCCTCCACTGTCAACGGTACATAGACAAATGTCCCTTGTTTTGGTCCATTATAGACGTCTTTCCCGGAAAGCACAATGGGGAAAATGCCTCTGACGACAATTTTGGCGCGTTTGACAAAATTCCTGGGATACAAGAAGGAAAAAATCGGAAAAAGCGACGGGAAATTAACGGTTTTCCGCCACTGCTGCGGCGATGGCCTGGCCCATGGCGGCGCAGCCAACGGCGGTGCAGCCGGGCTCGGAGATGTCGCCGGTGCGCAGTCCGCGCTCCAAAACGGCGCTGACCGCCTGTTCCACGGCGTCGGCCTCGGCGGGTAGATCCAGGCTGTAACGCAGCATCATGGCCGCCGCCAGGATCATACCGATGGGGTTGGCGATGTCCTGGCCGGCAATGTCGGGGGCGGAGCCGTGGATGGGTTCGTAGAGGCCCCGGCTGCCGTCCCCCAGGCTGGAGGAGGGGATCATGCCGATGGAGCCGGTGATCTGGCTGGCCTCGTCGGAGAGGATGTCGCCGAAGAGGTTCTCGGTGACGATGACGTCGAACTGGCTGGGGTCCCGGACGATCTGCATGGCGCAGTTGTCCACGTACATGTGCCGGACCTCCACCTCCGGGTACTCCGGGGCCATCTCGTTTACGATCTTCCGCCAGAGCTTGGAGGAGTCCAGGACGTTGGCCTTGTCCACGGAGCAAAGGCGCTTGCGCCGCTTCATGGCCGTCTCAAAACCCACCCGGACGATGCGGCGGATTTCGCTCTCCCGGTAGGCCATCAGGTCCGAGGCGGCCATCTCACCGTCCTCGCTCCAGGTCCGGTGCTCGCCGAAGTAGGCGCCGCCGATGAGCTCCCGGACCACCATGAAGTCGATGCCCTTGTCCACGATGTCGCTGCGGAGAGGGCTGGCCTCACGCAGCTGGGGGATCAGGGAGGCGGGGCGCAGATTGGCGTAGAGCCCCATGCCTGCGCGCAGGGCCAGGAGGCCCTTCTCCGGCCGCAGGGCCGGGTCGATGGTGTCCCACTTGGGGCCGCCGATGGCGGAGAGCAGGACGCTGTCGGCGGCCAGGCAGGTCTCCAGGGAGGACTCGGGCAGGGGGACGCCGAAGGCATCGATGGCGCTGCCGCCCATGGGGGCATCCTGATAAATAAAGTGGTGACCGAAGCGCTCCGCCACGGCGTCCAGCACCGCCACTGCCTGGGTCATGATCTCCGGGCCGATGCCGTCGCCCCGGATGAGGGCAATGTGTTTTTCCATGGTCCCTCCTCCTTATTTGCGCAGGGAGGCCATCAGGCCGCCCTTTTGGATCATGTCCTTGAGGAAGGGGGGGAAGGGCTCGGCCTGGTAGGTCTCGCCCCGGGTCTCGTTGGTGATGACGCCGGTGTCAAAATCAATGCTCACCTGGTCCCCGTCCTGGATGCCGTCGCTGGCGGCTTCGCACTCCAGAATGGCCAGGCCGATGTTGATGGCGTTGCGGTAGAAGATGCGGGCAAAGGTCTTGGCAATGACGCAGGAGATGCCGCTGGCCTTGATGGCGATGGGTGCGTGCTCCCGGGAGGAGCCGCAGCCGAAGTTCCACCCGCCCACCATGATGTCACCGGGCTGGACCTTGGTGACGAAGGAGGTGTCGATGTCCTCCATGCAGTGGCTGGCCAGCTCCTTTTCGTCCTGGGTGGCCAGATACCGGGCAGGGATGATGACGTCGGTGTCGATGTGATCGCCGTATTTGTGGACTTTTCCCTGTGCTCTCATGCTTCCATAACCTCCTTGGGATGGGTGATGCGGCCGGTGACGGCGCTGGCGGCGGCTACGGCGGGGGAGGCGAGGTAGACCTCGCTGTCCACATGGCCCATGCGGCCGACGAAGTTGCGGTTGGTGGTGGAGACGCAGCGCTCTCCGGCGGCCAGGCACCCCATGTGGCCGCCCAGGCAGGGGCCGCAGGTGGGGGTGGAGACGATGCAGCCGGCGTCCAGGAAAATCTGGGTGTAGCCCTGGTCGATGCACTGGCGGTAGACGGCTTGGGTGGCGGGGATGACGATGGCCCGGACCCCGTCGGCCACCTTGCGGCCCTTGAGGATGGCCGCAGCGGCGGCCATGTCTGCCAGCTGGCCGTTGGTGCAGGAGCCGATGACCACCTGGTCGATGGCGATGTCGCCGCTCTCGGCGGCCAGGTGGGCGTTCTCCGGCAGGTGGGGATAGGCCACGGTGCAGTCGATCTTACTGAGGTCCAGCTCGATGACCTGCTCATAGGGGGCGTCCGGGTCCGCCTCATAGGCGGTCCAGGGACGGTCCACCCGCTGGGCAACATAGGCCCGAGTGATGTCGTCTACGGCGAAGATGCCGTTCTTGGCGCCGGCCTCAATGGCCATGTTGGACATGGTCAGCCGGTCGAAAATGGTCAGATATTGGAGCCCCGGGCCGCAGAACTCCAAAGAGCGGTACAGCGCGCCGTCCACGCCGATCTTGCCGATCAGGTGGAGGATCACGTCCTTGCCGCTGATGTAGGGGCCGGGCTTGCCCGTGAGGACCACCTGGATGGCCGCGGGGACCTTGAACCAGGTCTGTCCGGCGGCCATGGCGGCGCCCAGGTCCGTGGAGCCTACGCCGGTGGAGAAGGCGCCCAGGGCGCCGTAGGTGCAGGTGTGGGAGTCGGCGCCGATGCAGGCCTCGCCGGGGGCGATGAGGCCCTTTTCCGGTACCAGGGCGTGCTCCACGCCCATCTGGCCCACATCATAATAGTGCGTGAGGCCGAAGCGCCGGGCAAAGGTCCGGCACTGCTTGCACTGGGTGGCGGCCTTGATGTCCTTGTTGGGGGTGAAATGGTCCATGATCATCACCACACGGGCGGGGTCAAAGACCTGGTCGAAGCCGGCCTTTTCAAACTCGTTGATGGCGACGGGGGAAGTGATGTCGTTTCCCAGTACCATGTCCAGTTTGGCCTGGATCATCTGTCCTGCCCGAACCTCCGGCAGCCCGGCGTGGGCTGCCAGAATTTTCTGTGTCATGGTCATGCTCATGATGCGTGTGCCTCCTTCTGCCAGGCTGCCGCGGCAGCCTTATTGATTCCGTTGATATAAGCGCGGATGGAAGATTCGATGATGTCGGTGGAGATGCCGGTGCCGGTGTAGGCCTCTCCGTTGCTGGAGATCTTCACCACGGCCTCGCCGATGGCGTCCTCGCCGTCAGTGACGGCGTTGAGGCTGAAGCTCTCCAGGTTCACGTCCATGCCGGTGATGCGGTTGATGGCCTTGAAGGACGCGTCCAGAGGACCGGAGCCGATAGCCACCTCCTGCTCCACCTGGCCGTCGTGGCCCAGCTTGACACAGGAGGTGTTGGGCAGGCCTACGCCCACGTTTACCACGTGGCTCAGCAACTTCCAGCCGCCCTCCTCGCTGCGCCGGCGGTTGAGCACCAGGGCCTCCAGATCGGAGTTGGTGATGTTCTTTTTCTTGTCTGCCAGGGACTTGAAGCGGGTGAAGATCTCCTCCAGCTGGCTCTCGGTGACGGTGTAGCCCATGGACTCCAGCCGCTCCCGCAGGGCGTGCTTGCCGGAGTGCTTGCCCAGGACCATGGTGTTCTGGGGGATGCCCACATCGGTGGAGCGCATGATCTCATAGGTCTGGGCGTTGGCGATGACGCCGTGCTGGTGGATGCCGGACTCGTGGGCAAAGGCGTTGGCGCCCACAATGGCCTTGCTGGGGGAGATGGGCACGCCGGTGATGCTGGAGAGCAGCTTGCAGGACTTGTAGATCTGCTTGGTGTTGACGCCGGTCTCCGCGTCGAAGTGGTCCCGCCGGGTGTGCAGGGCCATGACGATCTCCTCCAGGCTGGCGTTGCCGGCCCGCTCGCCGATGCCGTTGACGGTGCACTCCACCTGGGTGGCGCCGGCCTGGATGCAGGCCAGGGAGTTGGCCACGGCCATACCCAGGTCGTCGTGGCAGTGGACGGAGATGTCCACGTTCTCCACGCCTTCGATGTGCTCCCGCAGATAGCGGATCAGCTGTCCCATCTCGTCGGGAGTGGAGTAGCCCACCGTGTCGGGGACGTTGAGGACGGTGGCGCCGGCGGCCACGGCGGTGGAGTAGCACTGGCTCAAAAACGCCCAGTCGGAGCGGGAGGCGTCCTCGGCGGAGAACTCGATGTCCTCGCAGAAGCTCTTGGCGTAGCGCACCATCTCGTCGATGGAGGCCACCACCTGCTCCCGGGTCATTTTCAGTTTGTACTCCATGTGGATGTCGCTGGTGGCCAAAAACACATGGATGCGGGGGTGACGGGCACCCTTGACCGCGTTCCAGGCGGCGTCGATGTCGCCCTTGGTGCAGCGGGCAAGACTTGCCACGGTGCAGTTGGTGACGGTCTGGGAGATGGCTTCCACGCTGCGGAAGTCCTCCGGAGAGGCAATGGCGAAGCCGGCCTCGATCACGTCCACGCCCAGCGCGTCCAGCTGACGGGCCATATCCAGCTTTTCAGATAGGTTCATGCTGCAGCCGGGGGACTGCTCGCCGTCACGCAGGGTGGTGTCGAAAATCTTGATCCGTTTCATGTCTGGGTGCCTCCTTTAGATTTTTGGCGGTGCCGGAGAAAACAAAAAGCGCTTCCGTCTCCTGAAAAAGAGACGAAAGCGCAGCTTCCGCGGTACCACTCTAATTGATATAAATAGATTATATCCACTCTCCCTATCGGCCCCTTTCGGGACGAATACGGCCTCGCTGGTAACGGTGAGGAAACCCGTTCGCGCCTACGGTCCCGTGGGGACGTTCAGCGGACTGCTCAAGGGCCAGTATATCGTCTGTTTGCATACCGCCTCGCAGCAACCGGCGGCTCTCTGAAATGCGCCTAGCGACTTTTTCCCTGTCATCGCATTTGGTCTGATTCGCATGTGTTGGTAATGAATTTACACGACTTTGCTCCGTTTGTCAAGAAAAATTTTCGCCTTTTTTCTGTCGGGACGTGTTCCCGGGGCGGACATCAGCCCGCCCCAGGGCCACAGACCGGGGGCTCTTTCCGCTGCAAATAGAGGAAAAAGAGCAGGCAAAAGAGGATGCTGCACAGGGCGGATACGGGCACGGCCAGGCCGATGGTGAACATCCCGGCCCCGGGCAGGCGGCTGAGGAGATAGGAGGCGGGGACCCGCACCAAAAAGGCGGAAAACAGCCCTTGGAACATGACAAATCCCGTGTGTTCCCGGCCGTTGAAATAGCCCAGGAAGCAGAAGGTGAGCGGGGTGATGAGGTACTCAAAGCCGCTGCTTTTCAGATATTGCTGGGTGGCGGCGATGACTGCCGGGTCCTGGTCAAACCAGGAGGCCAGCACATCCCCGGCTAGGAAGGTCAGCAAAAAGGTGGCTACGCCGAAGGCAAAGGAGATGCCCTGGGCATTCCGCAGGGCCTGCCGGGCCCGCTGGGGCTGCCCGGCGCCCATGTTCTGGGCCACGAAGGCGGACAGAGCGGACATGAAGGCCATGGGCACGATGGCGAGAAAGCTGAAGAGCTTTTCCGACACCCCGATTCCCGCCGAGGCCGCCAGTCCCAGGGTGTTGACGATGCTGGTGATGATGAGGAAGGACAGGTTCACCAGAAAATCCTGGAGGGCGATGGGGGCGCCCACCTTCAGGATGTGGCTTACCGTGCCCTTTTGGGCAAAGCAGTCCCGGGTGAGGGCAAAGGGCAGAGGATGCCGCCGCAGGTAGGCCGCGGAGAAGGCCACGCTGACGGCCTGGGCGATGACCGTGGCCAGGGCGGCGCCGGAGGCGGCCATATGAAACACGGCCACGAACAAGAGGTCCAAAACCACATTCACCACGCAGGCGATGAGGACGAAGAGGAAGGGTGAGCGGGAGTTGCCCATGCCCCGGAAAATGCCGCTGATGCCGTTGTAGGCGGTGATAAAGACCATGCCGCTGGAGCAGATGCGCAGATACCGCACGGTCTCCTCCAGAGCCTCCTGGGGCACATGCATCCAGCGGGCGGCCTGAGGAGCAAAGAGAATCATCACCACGGTCAAAACCACCGCCGCCAGGGCAAAGAGCCGAATCTGTCCCGCCACCACTGCGGCGGCTCCGTCCCGGTCCCGGGCGCCGATGGCCTTGCCCAGACACACTGTCACCCCCATGGTCAGCCCGGTGATGAGTACCGTGGCGCACTGCATCACCTGACTGCCGGTGGCCACCGCCGCGGCGCTGGCTGTGGGGGAAAAACGTCCCACCACCGCCAGATCCACGCCGCCGTAGAGAGCCTGGAGCAGCAGCGAGAGCATCAGCGGCAGGGCAAACCGAATCAGGGCCGGAAGGATCGGCCCCTGGACAAAGGGATTTTGGCGCTCCGCCGAGGGAAAATCCGACATAAAATGCAGCTCCTTGCCTGTAAACTTGGGGAAAAAGAAAAATCGCCAACAAGCATACACTTGTTAGCGATAATGTACAAAACGAAGCGTCCCCGATGCAGAAATCACTATACCATAGCCGACAAAAAAAGTCAACTGCCCGGACTCTGGTCCGCTGGCGTTTCCCTTTGAAAAATATCCGAAATTTTCCAAAAACGCAAAATTCCCCTTGACAAACAGGCTTTGGTTGCCTACAATATGCTTAAATTATTTTACTTAAATAATTTTAATTAAAATAATTGCACTATTCAAACAGTATGTAAGGAGAATACCGATGGAATTCGAGAAAGTACGCGACATCATTGTGGAGACCCTGGGCTGCGACGCTGAGAAGGTGACCCCCGAGGCCACTCTGGCCGAGGACCTGGGCGCCGATTCCCTGGCCTCTGTGGAGCTGGTGATGGCGCTGGAGGAGGCCTCCGGCATCAGCATCGACGACGCCGATGTAGCTGGCCTCAAGACCGTGGGCGACATTCTGGCTTACCTGGAGGCCCACAAGGCCTGATGTCCCAGGCGGGGATGGAGAGGAAAGCTCTCCTTCCCCGCCGTCCCTTTGTGCCGGAAAAACGGCTGTTTGGAAAGGAACTGACATGACGAACCAAGAGATTTTTGATCTGATCGCCTGCTTTGACCGCTCCACCGTCCAGACGCTGAAGCTGTCCAAGGAGGACTTTACCATAGAGCTGACACGAGGCCAGGGCGCCCTGGCTCCTGCGGCCCCTGCTGCCGCTGCCGCCCCCGCTCCCGCCGCTTCTGCGGCGGCGGAAGAGCCGGCGGCCCAGCCCGCCATCACCGCCCCTCTTGTGGGCACCTACTACGCCGCCCCCGCCCCTGACCAGCCCCCCTTCGTCTCCGTGGGGGACCGCGTCAGCAAGGGCCAGACTGTGTGCCTCATGGAGGCCATGAAGATGATGAGCGAGGTCCCCGCCCCCTGTGACTGCGTCATCGAGGAGGTCTGCTGCGCCAATGGCGACCTGGTGGCCTTTGGGGACGCCCTGTTCCGTTATCGGGCGGTGTAAGCCATGCTCAAGCGTGTATTGATCGCCAACCGGGGCGAGATCGCCCTGCGGGTGCTGCGAGCCTGCCGGGAGATGGACATGGAGACCGTGGCCGTCTATTCCCAGGCGGACGAGGAGGCCCTCCACGTCCAGCTGGCCACCCAGGCGGTGTGCATCGGCCCTGCCCGGGCCGCCGACAGCTACCTCAACCAGGAGGCGCTGCTGACGGTGGCCAAGGCCGCCGGCTGCGACGCCGTCCACCCCGGCTATGGCTTTTTGTCTGAAAATGCCGACTTTGCCGATGCCTGCGTCCGGGAGGGGCTGACCTTCATCGGTCCCTCCGGGGACACCATCCGCAAGGCCGGCTCCAAGTCCGCCGCCCGGGACATCATGCGGGCGGCCGGCGTACCGGTGACCCCCGGGTCCGACGGCCCCGTGGCCACCGTGGAGGAAGCCCTGGCCGCGGCGGAAGCCGTGGGCTACCCGGTGCTGCTCAAGGCCAGCGCCGGCGGCGGCGGACGGGGCATCCGCCGCTGCAATGGACCCGAGGACCTGCCCGGCGCCTTTGAGGCGGCCCAGGCGGAGGCCCAGGCCTGCTTTGGCGACGGGGAGATGTACCTGGAAAAGCTGGTGCTGCGGCCCCGGCACATCGAGTTCCAGATCCTGGCGGACCGCCGGGGGAACGTGATCCACCTGGGGGACCGGGACTGCTCTGTCCAGCGCCGGAACCAGAAGCTCATCGAGGAGGCCCCTGCCCGGTGCCTGACGCCGGAGCTGCGGGAGCAGATGGGCCAGGCCGCCGTCCGGGCGGCCCGGGCCGTGGGCTATGAGGGCGCCGGCACCGTGGAATTCCTGCTGGACGGCGACGGGGAGCATTTCTACTTCATGGAGATGAACACCCGCATCCAGGTGGAGCACGGCGTCACCGAGCTCATCACCGGCGTGGACCTGGTGCGGGAGCAGCTGCGGATCGCCTCCGGCCTGCCTTTGTCCCTGACCCAGGACCAGGTGGCCCTCACCGGCCACGCCATCGAGTGCCGCATCAACGCCGAGGACCCCCAGCAGGACTTCCGGCCCTGCCCGGGGAAAGTGGACTTCCTCCACTTTCCCGGCGGCCCTGGGGTGCGGGTGGATTCGGCCCTGTATAACGGCTGCACCCTCTCCCCCTACTATGACTCCCTGGCGGCCAAGCTCCTGGTCCACGCCCCCACCCGGCTGGAGGCCATCCGCCGGATGCGCCGGTGCCTGGAGGAGTTTGCCCTGGAGGGCTTCGCCACCAATGCGGAGCTGAGCTATCAGATATTGTACCATCCCACCTTTGTCCGGGGCGGGTGCACCACCGCCTTCCTGGATGAGAATCTGCCGTCGCTGCTGGAGTTCAGCCGCCGGCTTTCGGAAAGTGAGGCGCAGGCGTGAGCGAATCCATCTTTGCCCGCCGCCGGGCCCGGCTGCTGGCCATGAAGGCCATGCGGGACAACTATGTGCCCGGCGACAAGCTGGTCCAGTGCCCCAAGTGCGGCCAGGAGAGCGAGCGGCGGCTGGTGGCCCAGGGACTGTCCGTGTGCCCCAAGTGCGGCTATCACTTCCCCATGGGGGCCTACTACCGCCTGAGCTCCGTGCTGGACCCGGGCTCCTTCCGGGAGCTCTTCACCAAGGTCAGCGCTGCGGATCCCCTGTCCTTTCCTGGCTACCGGGAAAAGCTCAGCGCGGCCCAGCGCAAGACCGGCCTCAGCGAGGCCGTGGTCACCGCCCTGGGTACCATCGACGGCCGCAAGTGCGTGGTGGGCGTGCTGGACAGCCGCTTCCTCATGGGCTCCATGAGCGCCGCCGTGGGGGAGAAGCTGACACTGGCCATTGAGTACGCCGGAAAAAACCGCCTGCCTCTCATCCTCTTCGCCGCCAGCGGCGGCGCGCGGATGCAGGAGGGCATCCTCTCGTTGATGCAGATGGCCAAGACCAGCGCCGCCCTGGCCCGGTATGCCCAGAAGGGGCTTTTGTACATCTCCGTGCTGACGGACCCCACCACCGGCGGCGTCACCGCCAGCTTTGCCTCCCTGGGGGACATCATCCTGGCGGAGCCCGGGGCCCTCATCGGCTTTGCCGGCCCCCGGGTGATCCAGCAGACCATCGGCCAGACCCTGCCTGAGGGGTTCCAGCGGGCGGAGTATCTGGAGGAGCACGGCTTTGTGGATGCCGTGGTGCCCCGGGGAAAAATGCGGGAGACTCTCTCCCGCTTGCTCCGGCTCCATGAGAAGGGAGGCCGCTCATGAGGAAACAACTGACTGCCGCGGAGCGCGTAACCATCGCCCGCCACCCTGGCCGGCCCAATGTCAGCGACTATATCTCCGCCCTCTTCACCGACTTTTTCGAGTGCAAGGGGGACCGGCTGTGCGGCGAGGACGCCGCCATTCTGGGGGGCGTGGCGTTGTTCCACGGCCGCCCCGTCACCGTTATCGGCACCCGCAAGGGAAAGACGCTGGAGGAAAACCTCCAGTGCAACTTCGGGATGCCCAATCCCGAGGGCTACCGCAAGGCCCTGCGGCTCATGCGCCAGGCGGAGAAGTTCCGCCGGCCTATCATCACCTTCATCGACACCTCCGGGGCCTATCCGGGCCTGGAGGCGGAGGCCCACGGCCAGGGGGAGGCCATCGCCCGGAACCTCTTTGAGATGAGCCGCCTGACGGTGCCCATCGTGGCCGTCATCACCGGTGAGGGCAACAGCGGCGGCGCCCTGGCGCTGGCGGTGGCCGACCGGGTGCTGATGCAGGAAAACGCCGTCTACGCCATCCTCTCCCCCGAGGGCTTTGCCTCCATTTTGTGGAAGGACGCCGCCCGGCATGAGGAGGCCTGTGAGCTGATGAAAATGACCGCCCCGGAGCTCAAGGCCCTGGGCGTCATCGACGAGATCATCCCGGAGCCGGAGGGCGGGGCCCATCTGGCCCCGGCCATCGCCTGCCGGGAACTGGACCGCTGCCTGCGCCAGCACCTGACGGAGCTGGATCGGCTCCGGGGCCCGGCCCTGGCGGCGGCGCGCTATGAAAAATTCAGAAGGATGGGGACCAGCGAGTCCCGAAAGGAGAACCCATGAAGGGAATCAAGATCATTGGTACTGGCCGGGGCGTCCCCTCCAAGCTGGTCACCAACGCCGATATGGCCAAGATCGTGGAGACCAACGACGAGTGGATCACCACCCGCACCGGCATTCACACCCGCCACCACCTGGCCGAAGGTGAGACCATCACCGACATGACGGTCCTGGCCGCCCGCCGGGCCATGGAAAACGCCGGCATCACGGCGGAGGACATCGCCGTCTGCGTGGTGGCCACGTTGACGCCGGATACCCTGGTGCCTTCGGCGGCCTGCTGCCTCCAGCGGGAGCTGGGCCTGCCCCACGACACCGTGTGCTTCGACCTCAACGCCGCCTGCACCGGCTTCCTCTATGCCCTCCACACCGTGGAGTGCCTGCTGGGCGCCTCAGAGCGGAAGTACGGCCTGGTCATCGGCGCGGAGAACCTCAGCCGCATCACCAACTGGGAGGATCGTGGCACCTGCATCCTCTTCGGCGACGGCGCCGGCGCCGCGGTGGTGGAGGCCCGGGAGGAGTGGGACTCCATCTCCGCCCTGCTGGGCTGCCACGGCACCGATGAGATGCTCCGGGTGCCCGGTGTGGAAAAGGGCGTGCCCAGCCTGGTGTATATGGAGGGCACCAAGGTCTTCAAGTTTGCCGTGGAGGCGGTGCCCTGGTGCATCGATCAGGTCCTCAAGCGCACGGGCAAGACCATGGAAGATGTGGACTTTTTCGTCTTCCACCAGGCCAACGCCCGGATCATCGACCTGGCGGTGCGCAAGTATCACATCCCCCCGGAGAAGTACTACAAGAACATCGGCGAATACGGCAACACCTCCGCCGCCAGCATCCCCCTGGTCCTCAGCGAGCTCCACGAGCAGGGCAAGGTGGGACCGGGCTCCCGGGTGCTGATCGTGGGCTTCGGCGGCGGCCTCACCTGGGGCGGCGCGCTGGTGGAATTTGCGTAAGAGAGGTCAGATATGAAAAAACTCAATGAGATCCTGGGGACCCGTCTCCCCATCATTCAGGGCGGCATGGCCAACATCGCCACCGGCGAGTTCGCCGCTGCCTGCTCCAACGCCGGGGCCCTGGGTATGATCGCCACCGGCGGCTGGGACGGCGAGAGGCTCCGCAAGGAGATCCGCCGGGCCAAGGAGCTGACGGACAAGCCCTTCGGCGTCAATCTCATGCTCATGAGCCCCTACGCCGACGACATCGCCCAGATCATCCTGGAGGAGGGCGTCAAGGTGGTCACCACCGGCGCCGGCAACCCCGGCAAGTACATCCCCGCCTGGAAAGAGGCGGGCATCAAGGTGCTGCCTGTGGTGGCGGCGGTGGCCCTGGCCAAGCGCCTGAGCCGGTACCATGTGGACGCCTTCATCGCCGAGGGCACCGAGTCCGGCGGCCATGTGGGCGAGATGACCACCATGGCCCTGGTGCCCCAGGTCATCGATGCGGTGGATGTGCCCGTGGTGGCTGCCGGCGGCATCGCCGACGGCCGTCAGGTGGCTGCCGCCTTCTCTTTGGGCGCCTGCGGCATCCAGGTGGGAACGTGCCTCCTGGCAAGCAATGAGTGCCCCATCCATGACAACTACAAGCAGGCCATTTTGAAGGCCAAGGACTCCGACACCGTGGTCACCGGCCGCTCCATCGGCGGCCCGGTCCGGGTGCTCAAGAACAAGATGGCCCGGGAGTATCTGGCCCTGGAAAAGCGGGGCGCCACGTTGGAGGAACTGGAACAGGTGACTCTGGGCGGCCTGCGCCGGGCCGTGCTGGAGGGCGACACGGAAATGGGCAGCGTCATGAGCGGCCAGGTGGCCGGCATGCTCCACGAGATCCGTCCTGTGGCGGAGATCCTCCAGGGCCTCTATGACGGCGGACGGGCTGCTCTGGCCGCCGCCGGAAAAGAATGGAGGGACGAGCAGTGAAGCTGGGCTTTTTGTACGCCGGCCAGGGTGCCCAGCACCCCGGCATGGGCGCCGACCTCTATGAGGCCTACCCCGCCTTCCGGGCGGTCTACGACAGTGCCAAGGTGGACTTTGACCTGAAGGAGGTCTCCTTCACCGACGCCGCCGGGGTCCTGAACCAGACCCGCTATACCCAGCCCTGCATGGTGGCCTTTGCCGCCGGCCTCACCGCCGTGCTGGCGGAGCAGGGCATCCGCCCCGCCGTGGCCGCCGGCCTTTCCTTAGGCGAGTACTCCGCCCTCCACGCCGCCGGCGTCTTTGACGCCGAGACCGCCATTGAGCTGGTGGCCTTCCGGGGCAAGGCCATGGAAGCAGCGGCTGCCGGCCGGGAGAGCGCCATGATGGCGGTCTTGAATCTGGACCGGGAATCCCTCCAGGCGGCCTGCCAGGAGGCCTCCGACGCGGGCTGCGTGGTCATTGCCAACTATAATTGCCCGGGCCAGCTGGTCATCGGCGGCGACAAGGCCGCCGTGGAGAAGGCCGCCGCCCTGGCCAAGGAAAAGGGCGCCCGGCGCTGCATGCCGCTGAAGGTCAGCGGCCCCTTCCATACGCCTCTCATGGCCCCCGCCGGGGAGGCCCTGGCCAAGCGCTTTGAGACCGTGGACTTCCGGCCTATGGAGATCCCGGTGCTGTTCAACTGCCTGGGGGATGTGAAGGACGACACCCAGACCATCCCCGAGCTCCTGGTGCGCCAGGTCCAGAGCAGCGTCTATATGGAGGACACCATCCGCAAGCTCGCCGCCATGGGCCTGGACGCCCTGGTGGAGATCGGCCCGGGGAAGGTCCTCAGCGGCTTTGTGAAAAAGACCGCGCCGGAGCTGCCGGTCATCGCCGTGGAGACGGCGGCGGACGTGGCGGCCCTGCCGCAGCGTCTGGCGGAACTGGGAAAGGAGTAACGAGATGGACTTTGCGGGAAAGACCGCTGTGGTCACCGGCGGCAGCCGGGGACTGGGCCGGGCCATCTGCCTGGAGCTGGCCAGGGGCGGCGCCAACGTGGTGCTGTGCTACGCCGGAAACGAGGCCGCGGCCAGTGAGACCGTAGCCGCCTGTGAGGCCCTGGGGGCCAAGGCCCTGGCCGTCCGGTGCGACGTGGCCCAGGCCGATGAGGTCAAGGCCCTGATGGACGCGGCGGTGCAGGCCTTCGGCCGGATCGACATTCTGGTCAACAACGCCGGCATCACCCGGGACGGCCTCCTGATGATGATGAAGGAGGAGGACTTCGACGCGGTGATCAACGCCAATCTGAAGGGCACCTTCCTGTGCATGAAGGCGGTGTCCCGTCTGATGATGAAGCAGCGCTACGGCCGCATCGTGAACCTGAGCTCCGTGGTGGGGCTCCGGGGCAACGCCGGCCAGGTGAACTACGCCGCCAGCAAGGCCGGCGTCATCGGCATGACCAAGTCCCTGGCCAAGGAGCTGGCCTCCCGGGGCGTCACCGTCAACGCCGTGGCCCCTGGCTTCATCGATACGGATATGACCGCCGCCATGCCCCAGGCCGCCCGGGAGGCTACGCTTGCCTCCATCCCCATGGGCCGCATGGGCGCGCCGGAGGACGTGGCCAAGGCGGTGGCCTTCCTGGCCAGCGACGAGGCCGCCTATGTCACCGGCCAAGTGCTGGCCGTGGACGGCGGTATGGCCATGTAAAACCCCGAGGGGGAGCAGGTTGGCACCGTTGCGGCATTGCGATTCCCGGCCCTGCCGGGCCGCCAATCGCGCCGCTGCCTCGAAAGCAGCTCACTTCTTCCGCCACAGGCGGCGTTTCGCTGCTTTCCCCTCACGCCCGCACGGCGGGCGCATCGCTGCGGCGGGCAGAGGAATTCCGCGGGAAGTGAATTCCCGCAGAATCACAGGTCGCGGTGAAAGTAATTAAAAATTTCGGATCTGCCCTGGGCAGATCCACCGGAGAAAAATGACTTTTGCTTCCCGCTTTGCCCCAGGGCGGAGCGGCTTGCATTCAAATTCGGAGGTACACTATGGAACGACGCAGAGTCGTCATCACCGGCCTGGGGGCCGTGACCCCCGTGGGCCTTACTGCTGCCGACAGCTGGCAGGCCGTGCGCAGCGGCGTGTGCGGCATCGGCCCCATCACCCAGTTTGACCCCACCGGTCAGAAGGTCTCCCTGGCGGCGGAGGTCAAGGGCTTTGACCCCGAGGCCCACTTCACCCGCCAGGAGGCCAAGCACATGGCCCGCTTCACCCAGTTCGCCCTGGCCTCCGCCCGGGAGGCCCTCCAGGACAGCGGCCTGGACAAGGAGCAGGAGGATCTGGACCGCTGCGGCGTCATCGTCTCCAGCGGCATCGGCGGCCTCTCCATCACTGAGGCCGAGCACGACAAGGGCGCCCAGAAGGGCTGGGACCGGGTTTCCCCCTTCTACATCCCCACCGCCATCTGCAACATGGCCGCGGGCCAGATCGCTATTGACTCCGGCTTCCGGGGCATGTGCTCCTGCCCGGTGACCGCTTGTGCCGGCGGCACCAACGCCGTGGGCGACGCCTTCCACTACATCCGGGACGGCTATGCCGACGTGATGCTCTGCGGCGGCACTGAGGCCGCTGTGACCCCCCTGGCCATCGGCGGCTTCACCTCCATGAAGGCCCTGAGCCAGGCCACGGACCCCGCTCGGGCCTCCATCCCCTTTGACGGCGAGCGCAGCGGCTTCGTCCTGGGCGAGGGCGCCGGCATCCTGGTGCTGGAGGAGCTCCAGCACGCCCTCAGCCGGGGCGCCAAGATCTACGCCGAGTTCGTGGGCTACGGCGCCACCTGCGACGCCTATCACATGACCGCTCCCCGGCCCGACGGCTCCGGCGGCGCCAAGGCCATGGCCATGGCCCTCTCCGACGCCGGCATCGCCCCGGAGGAGGTGGACTATATCAACGCCCACGGCACCTCCACCCACCTCAACGACGCCGGAGAGACCGCCGCTGTGAAGGCGGTGTTCGGCGACCACGCCCATGCCTTGGCCATCAGCTCCACCAAGTCCATGACCGGCCATATGCTGGGCGCTGCCGGCGCCGTGGAGGCCATCTTCACCGCCCTGTCCCTTCACGACGGCTTTGTGCCCGCCACCATCAACTATCAGGTGCCCGACCCGGAGTGCGACCTGGACGTGGTGCCCAACGAGGGCCGGGAGAAGGCCCTGCGCTGCGCTCTGTCCAACTCCCTGGGCTTCGGCGGCCACAACGGCAGCATCCTGCTGAAGAAGTGGGAGGCGTAAAAGATGGGCATGCAGTATAATTCCAACGAGATCGCCCAGATCCTGCCCCACCGCTATCCCTTTGCCCTGGTGGACCGGATCGTGGACGGCGAGCCGGGCCAGTGGGCCAAGGGCATCAAATGCGTCAGCGTAGGGGAGCCCTATTTCTGCGGCCACTTTCCCCAGGAGCACGTCATGCCCGGCGTGCTGATCCTGGAGGCCATGGCCCAGGTGGGGGCCGTGGCGGTGCTGTCCCTGCCGGAGATGCGGGGCAAGACCGCTTATTTCGGCGGCGTGAAGAATGCCCGGTTCAAAAAGAAGGTCACCCCCGGCGACAGACTGGAGATGACCTGCACCCTGGTCAAGCGCCGGGGCCCGGTGGGCATCGGTCAGGCCACGGCCACGGTGGACGGAGAAGTGGCCTGCACGGCGGAGCTGACCTTCGCCATCGGCGGATGACGGTTGCTGTTTTTCCGCCGGTCTGATATAATAAAATCCCAGTGGACAAACTAATGGCGGAAAGAGAGCGAACAGCCATGCTGAAGCACGCATTTTTCAACGTGTATACCAAATTCAAGCTGCATTTTTATCAGGAGATCTTTCGCCGCTTCCAGGATCGGGAGGCCAGTCTCACCACCGTGGAGACTTTCTGCATGGAAACCATCCAGGCGCTGGGCCGTCCCTCCATCAATGAGTTTGCCTCCTTTATGCGCATCTCCCCGCCTAACGCGGCCTATAAGGTCAACAGCCTCATCAAGAAGGGCTACATCCGCAAGGTGCAGTCCCGAGAAGACAAGCGGGAGTATCACCTGGAGGTCACTCAGAAGTATATCGACTACTATAACATCTCCACCTCCTATATGGTGGAGGTCATGGACCGCATCACCCGGCGGTTCTCGCCGGAGGACTGCGCCAAGCTGGAGGAGATGCTGAACGTGGTCAGCCGGGAGCTGATGCCGGAGGTGCAGCTTCCCGAGACCCAGCTGCCGGAGTAAGTCCCCGACCGGGAAGGAGGGGACCGGAAGTGGTCGCCGGTCCCCTCTGTTCCCAGCGGAAAAGGCGGGGAAAATCCGGGTGTGTTGGGTGCCGAAAAAAATATTTTTCCTAATTTTGATTTTTTTCGGGAAAAGCCTTGACAAATAGAGAGTTTCTTGGTATAGTAATTCGTGCCCTGTCGGGGATGAAAAAGAGACGGCGGCATAGCTCAGTTGGCTAGAGCATGCGGTTCATACCCGCAGTGTCCCCGGT
>CABSMJ010000021.1 GCA_902478785.1 uncultured Oscillospiraceae bacterium | reverse complement strand
TTAGCGAATGTCAAATTGTCGCTCTACCGCCCTTGGTTGGCCTAACACGGTTAGAGCGGCTGGACTTGTGCAATAACCGTATTTCAGATTTGACTCCCTTGGTAGGATTACCCCGGTTGGGTGCATTGTCCCTCAATCATAATCAGATTACAGATCTATCACCTTTGGCATATATCCCTAAATTATATGAGCTGCTTTTGGAACATAATACAATCACAAATTTAACGCCATTGAGCAAATTGAATTGGTTGTCTAGATTATATCTGGAGGGCAATCCGATCACCGACCTGACCCCATTGATTGATATGCCGATGTTGCGGGAACTGAATATACGAGGTTGTCCAATTCAAAAGCGTAGCCTGACGGCCTTCCGAAAGGCGAGGCCAGATTGCCGTGTTGAAATATAACATTCAGAAAACATTCAGAAGAAACTAAAAACTATGGCTTGTTTTGGTGGTATCGCGTATTGAAGCGCATCTCACAGACCCAGTTACGGGGGTATGTAACCGATGGGCTCAGGAGAGCGCTTGAATGGCATTCAAGAGGTCAGCGGTTCGATCCCGCTTATTTCCACCATCACCAGAGAGTGAAACAAAGGACTCGTTTCTTTTCAGAAACGAGTCCTTTGTTTTATGCGGTGATTTCTGCAATGTCTATTCCCGGGCTGAACTGCGTAAAGTCAATGTTGAAATCAATGTACCGCTTATAGCCCTGATATACCGCCACCCAACTGCTTAGGCAGTTGACAATCATGTTCTTTGTCTCCGGGCGGACCGTGTCGTATAGATCCGCCCAGAAGATTGCTCCCTCAGAGATTGGGGCTTTTCGTTTTCCCCATCCGCTTGGCAAAGCCGGATTACTTGGTGCGCTTATCGGCGTGGTTGTCAAACTGCTTCCTGGGTGATTCAGGCCCGGACGCCGCTCTTTACAAACATTCCACAAAGGGTGGTTTGTCTGCGATCCGCCCGATGTGGTCAAACGGAAGCACCGGAAGAATATCAAACTTACTCTGCTTGGCGTATTCCTTGCTGATTTTACAGTTTGTCCCGGTTTCCACCTGCACCTTGTGGCCGGAAACGCCGTCCTCCTGATCGTCCAGCCTTTCTTCTTTCATACCCTCTGGGGCGCCCAGAACCTTGCGGTATCTGTCCTCATTGTCTGCGATGCTACCAAAATGGTCACGCTTTCAAACGCTCTGCCCCAGTTGCGGTGCGGATAGATCCCCATCCACTCAAAATAGTGCGTTGCAACTTTGTTCTAAGAGATCCGCAAGCCATTTCTTTTTAATTTACGTGATTTATTTTATCTTATCAATCTCTGTGTGTTCCACAATCTCCTCTTTGATAAACATCAGGAAAAATCCAACAAGTAAAAAAGCGCAGGAAAGCCAAATGGTTTTCCCACCAAATACGGGCACAAAATGTCCGCCAAGCCCTGCACCAAATCCAAACAGGAAAATAATTTCCCAATAGCGCAGCGTTTTTTTCAGCATTTTCTTGTCGCGCGTCCGAATGTACGTAGAAAGCGCCTCCATACCGCTGCGCATATTTCCGATGCACATGGTGCTGGAAAACGCGTATCCCGTCATTTTACGGAAGGCCTGCACCTGCATAGCGCAGGAAAAGGATACAAACGCATTTGCCAGCATATTGAGATCTTTCGGCAGGTATCCTACGGAAAACAGCAATAAGATTTCACTCACCAGAACAATCTGACGCCAGTGGACGCTCCGCCAATTTTGAAAGGATTGCCGAATCCATTCGGCAACCGCAACACCCAGTACAAAAGAAAGCAGTGGAACAAAATAATGTAGTGCTACCGGCCAGTTCCTTTCATAGATGCTTTGACTGAGCAAAACGATGTTTCCCGTCTGTGCGTTCGCAAAAACCTTGTCTCGATAAACATAGGTATATGCATCCTGCAAGCCACCAGACAGCGACAGGAAAACGGCCGTCAGAAAGGATTCGGACATTTGTCCGTGAAAGTGATATTTATCTGCTTTTTTTCTGCGTTTTTTATGCTCAGGAACCATCGTGTCATTCCCTCTTCCATCTGGCATCAATATGATAACACTATGCCTTTTTCTTGTTGCAAAACATATCTACCACACCATCACAGAGCAAATTCCCATTCTGGTCTGTGATAGTGACATGAAAAACGGCCATATGTCTACCGCGTTTTACGGTTTCTGCTTTTGCATAGATGGTCCCATCCTGCACATTGCGCAGAAAATTGATGTGCGCGCTCTGAGTCACAAATTCGTCCCCATCCGCTCTTGCGGTAACTCCAGCCACACAATCAGCCATGGCATAAAGCAAGCCGCCATGAACATGGCCATAGAGGTTTTTTGATTCAGGCACCAAACACACTTTGACTATACTGAGCTTAGAACTAACTTGACAAAGTTCGATGTGGTTGTAGGCCATGAAAGGATTATTTTTCTCATACATATGATAATCTGTCAGCATACCACAATTACTCCCTTTTTCTGAAATATAATTGACTTAAAATGTTTCGCTACGTCGAAAGCTTATCAGGTGCAATATCTAAATGTCTTGTCTGTTATGATTCTGGCAAATATGAGTCCAAGGGGAAGCGCCCAAATAATCAGCAATGCCGATGCAAGCCACGAAGCGGCTGATGCAAACATACCAGATAAAAACGCACCAATAAAGGCTGCAACGGCTGAGGCAAACGGCAAAAGATCCACAAGCTCAAGACGAAGCGTATTTGTGACAGCACCTACGATACCTGCGGCGACAGCTATCTGAACAGGGCTGTTAAACATAATAGAAAAACCAAATACACCACAAAAACTGGCAAGCAGTCGAAGTGAAATCCACTGCCACAAAGCAAACTTTAATGGCTGGAACGGTAATGGCGTCAGGTCAAGCAACATGGCCAATATCCAGGCGGTCATTGTTGCCACGGTTGTGATAATCAAAGAAATGGAGTGATACAAGAAAATCGCACACCTGCGTATTGATCGGCACAGAAAGAGTGTACAAGTCGGGACAGAAATATGACGCAGATACAAGACCGCTGTATGGAAACCGCCAGTCAAAGACGGCAATCTCTGCACTGTATGTCAAACACGGGAACCATGGAAAAAGTTTTTTGATCTTCTTCCTGATAAGCGCTCAGCCACTTGTTTTTAGAATTATGATTTATTATACTAGTCATACAGAAATTTGTAAAAAGCATTATTGATATAGCAAATATCATAAAATGATATATCATGGACATAGAGTATGAACGTTAATTTTGAATACTATAAAATATTTTATTATGCCGCAAAATACAAAAATTTTACAAAAGCGGCAAATGTATTGGGCATTGGGCAGCCAAATGTCACGCGTGCCATGAATTGCCTGGAACAGGAAATCCATTGCACACTTTTTATTCGAACCAACCGCGGTGTAAAACTTACACCGGAGGGAGCACAGCTATTCGAGCATGTTGCTGTCGCAATGTCGCAGTTGCAGGCGGCAGAGACGGAACTGACGGCCAGTATGGGGTTAGAAAATGGCAGTATCTCCATTGGGGCCAGTGAAACGGCATTGAATATCTACCTGCTGGATAAATTGAGGACCTTTCACATGGAACATCCTGGGATTCGATTGAAAATCTATAATCACTCTACTCCGCAGGCAATCCGTTCCATTAAAAACGGCGAAATAGACTTTGCGATTGTCTCGACACCTACGAATGCGGATGATCCGCTCAAAGAAATACACGTACAATCGTTCCAAGACATTCTTGTGGGGGGAAGAACCTTTGCCGCACTGGGCAGTCAGGAACTTACCCTTGCTGAATTGCAGAATTATCCGCTCATTTGTCTTGGCCGGGAGACAATGACCTGGCAGTTTTATCACGATCTGTTTTTATCTCATGGACTGGAGCTGACTCCAGACACGGAAGCAGCCACTACGGATCAGATTTTGTCATTGGTAAAATCTGATCTCGGCCTTGCTTTTCTCCCGGAATCCATGGCACAGGAGGCGCTTCGTCAACATAGGATTGTCCAAATTAGACTGCGGGAGCAAATACCGGAACGGCAAATCTGCATGGTATATGATCGGCAGCACCCGCTGAGCGCTGCGGCACAGCAATTAAAAAACGACATCTTGCAAAATCACGTCAGATAATCCTCCGGCTGTAAGGTTGAAGGAAGGGCTGCTGTTTGGAGGGCATGTAACCGGCGGGTTTAAGAACCCACTTGAGGCGATCATACACCCCTCTGAAGATTGCGGGACATACCTGGTGGCCCCCGCTGGGTGTGCCAATGAGAGAAGTCGACAAAAAATTTTATTTTATGGTTGACAGAGCAGAGACAAGCTGCTATAATAATCAAGCGGTCAAGAGATGACCACAAAATATGGGGGTATAGCTCAGCTGGGAGAGCGCTTGAATGGCATTCAAGAGGTCAGCGGTTCGATCCCGCTTATCTCCACCAAAGAGTTCTGAAATCGTATGGTTTCAGAACTCTTTTTTATTTATCCCCGTGTTAAATGAGGCAAGGCGGGACCTGGAGAGTGGCGCTGCCCGTTCCAAGGCGGAAGAGCCCGACCGGTGTTCGATCAAACAGGCCCGGACCTTTTCAAGGTCCGGGCCTGTTCCTATTCTGTATTAAAAAGAACGCTGGGGCCTTTCAGAACTGGCCGTCATCCGGGCGCTGATATGCCGGGCACTGATACCGGCGCTTGCCCCGGGTGGACCTGCCGTAGTCGATGGCCTCCGTGGGACAAGAGGAGAGGCAGGCCATGCAGTGGGTGCAGCGGCTGCCCCAGACGGGTCTGCCGTTTTCCAGATGGATGTTGCCCAGGGGACACACCGCCTCACACTTGCCGCAGGAGATGCAGGCGTTGGAGACGGTGAAGGGCTTAGTCTTGATCTGGAAGCGATAAAATAGGGTGTTCACAAGGCCGGACTTGAGGCGGTCCATGGTGCCCGGATGCAGCGGGGGGAAGTCCCGCCCCTCCCGAATGCAGGCCGCATATTGCTCCAGCGTGGGCCGGGCAGCGGCGATGATCTTTTCAGACTCCTCCGGCGATGGGGCGGTGAACATGACAATGTAGTTGTCCGGCATCACCACCGGCAAGGTCCCCCGACAGTGCAGCCCCTTTTCCGCGCACAAGGCCCGATTTTGCTCTGGGGCGCTGCCGATGTCTCCGCCGCAGGTCATGACAAAGTAGGCCTCCCGGCTGTCGGAAAACCGGCTGTTCCGAATCCACTCCACAAATACCCGGGGCAGCTGCCAGCTGTATGTGGGCGCCACGAAAATCCAGGGCTGCTCTGAAGTCCATTCGCCTGCCACGCCGTTTCGGAGAAAGGAGGAGACATCCCGACATTCCTCCTGCAGCTGCTGTGCCAGAAACTGGGCGCAGTAGCGGCTGTTTCCGGTTCCGGTAAAATAGACGATCATGTTGGTTCTCCTTCTACAATGCAAAGCGCTTTTCCCGTGCCGTTTTCGCAGAGGCTACCAGTGTCAGATTCCCTGTGAGATTGGCAGCTGCCCTTATAATACCACGGCGCCGGCCATTTTCAAAGGAACATTGTGTCCGACTCTGCCCCAAAAGATGCCTCATTTGGACGCACGCTGTAAAAAAGTTGCGCGTCCGCTCTGCCGGAGCCTCCGCCCGGAGCCTTTGGCCTGAACCGCTGGTTATAAAATCCTGCCCTGAGGTTGCCTGCGCCTCTCTTGCCGCCGGATGGGAAAAGGGGATACAATGGAGGCGAGGAAAGGAAGGGGGAGCAAAATGGAGGAAATCCAACACATGAAGATCGGCGCCAACATCGCCGCCCTGCGCAGAGCCAAGGGCCTGACGCAGGAGCAGCTGGCGGCTGCCCTGGGGGTGTCTGCTCCGGCGGTGAGCAAGTGGGAGCGAAACAGCTCCTACCCGGATATCACTCTTTTATGCCCGCTGGCCCGGGCGCTGGAGACCAGTGTGGACGAGCTGCTGCAATTCCACCAGACACTGTCTGACCAAGAAACGGCCGAGAGAATCCGCACTGTGGTGGAAAAAGCCCGACAGGAGGGCGTGCTTTCCGGTGAGAAGGCGCTGGAGGAGCTGCTGCACCAGTATCCCAGCTCTGACACCCTCCGGTTTCAGGCTGCGGCGGTGTACGATGTGCTGTGGATGCTGAGCCTTGCCCAGCCGGATCAGGAGGCAGAACAGCGGTGGTGCCGACGCAAGCGGTCACTGTTGCAGCAGGTCCGGACCTCTGGGAGCGCCGCATACTGGCAGAGCGCCACCGTGCAGCTGGCAGGCCTGGTGGCTAGAGAGGGGGAGACGGACCAGGCTGAGGCGCTGCTGCGGGAGCTGCCGGAGCATACAGCCGACCCCACCCCTGTCTGGGTCCAGTGCTATCTGAAGAAGGAGCAGCCGGAGGAGGCTTTGAAAACAGCCCAGCGGCAGCTGTACCGGTTGGTCAGCAGCGTGATGCCCTGCCTGACGATGCTCTTGGACCCCAGATTCTCCCTGAATGAGGAGAGGGTATTGAAGATCTGCCGCGCCTATCAGTCTATGGCCCGAGCCTTTGGCTTTCCGGATATGAGTGAGGGGCTGTACTTTGAAGCCTATTTGGGCATGGGACAGGCGGACCGGGCGGAGGCGTGCTTTGTCCGGTATGTGGAGGTTCTCACCGGGCCCTTTTCTCCGGTGGATGAGGATCTCTTTGCCCCGGGGATCACGCCGGTCGGCGGGGAGCCTGGGCAGGATGTGACCAGGGAGATGCGGCGGATGCTCCTGAGGGAGATCGAGCAGGGGGAGAAGTACCATGGGCTTCGGGAGCGCCCCGCCTTTGCCGCCGCTGTGGAAAAGCTGCGGGAGAGTATATAGGAGCTACTCCGCTGCCTTTCTTTTACGCTTGCGCGTCGCTTGGGAGAAGGAGTATCATAGAGGCAGAAGATCTCCCGGAGCTGGGTCTCCACCGCCGCAAAGGAGGAGCCCTGGCGAGATCCGGTCTATTGGAAAGCGGCGGAACCGGCACAGGGTCTGCCGAATCAAAAGGAGGTATTTTCCCATGCGCAAGAACTTTGGAGCCAAGCCCTGGACCTATCCCCAGCCGGTGCTCATCCTGGCCACCTACGGTCCGGACGGCACTGCCGACGCCATGAACGCGGCCTGGGGCGGCATCAGCGAGGCCGACGAGATCTCCGTCTGCATCAGCGAGGAGCACAAGACCACCGCCAATATCCTGGCCCGCAAGGCTTTTACCGTCAGTATGGCCACCGTGGAGCAGATGGTTGCCTGTGACTATGTGGGCATTGTCTCCGGCAACAATGTGGCAAACAAGCTGGAGAAGACGGGCTGGCACACCACCAAGTCGGAATTCGTGGACGCCCCTGTTATCGATGAACTGCCCATGACATTGGAGTGCAGTCTGGTCAGCTACGACCCGGCCGCCTGCCGCCTGGTGGGAAAGATCGTCAACGTCAGCGCCGACGAGAAGGTGCTGGACGGCGACGGCAAGATCGACCCGGATAAGCTCCATCCTATCACCTTTGACCCTATCCACAGCGCCTACCGCAAGCTGGGGGAGAAGGTGGGCAACGCCTTCCGGGACGGCAATCAGCTGAAATGACGACCTGCAGGACCTGAAAAAACAGGGGTGCCTGATTCCAGGTGCCCCTGGCTTCTTTTTGCGGGAAATACGCCCTGAGGGTGAACTTGTCCGTCGGACAGAGGTGTGGTACAATCGTTGCTGGGAAAGTGCGCCGGCCCGGAGGGTGCGGCACAAAAGAGAGAAAGAAACCGTGCTGAAAGTGCTGGCTGCCCCTGTGGAGGAGGGCAGCCAGATAGAGTCGGGGAAGCCCGAGCATCTGAGAGAGGAGGAGAGGGATTTGTGGGAGCGCTACATCGCCTTTGACGTGGAGACACCCAATTGCCGCAACGACCGCATCAGCGCCATCGGCGTCACTGTGGTGGAGAACGGGCAGATGGCGGAACAGTATGATACGTTGGTGGACCCAGAGTGTCCCTTTGATCCCTTCAACATCTCTCTCACCGGCATCACTCCGGAGCTGGTGGCGGACAAGCCCACCTTCCCGGAGCTGTGGCAGGAGCTGGCACCGGTCATGGACAGCGGACTGCTGGTGGCCCACAATGCGCCCTTTGACATGGGGGTGCTGGCCAAGTGCCTGCGGGACTACGGCATCTTCTGGCACGGCACGGTCTCCTACCTCTGCACCTGCCAGATGAGCCGCCAGCTGCTGCCCCAGCTGCCCAACCACCGGCTCAACACCCTGTGCGACTATCTGGGGCTGGAGCTGGACCACCACCGGGCGGGCAGCGACAGCATGGCCTGCGGGGAGATCCTGCTCCATCACCTCCGCACCGGGGCCCGGATCGAGCCCTTCCTGCGGACCTACGACCTGGTGGGCATCCGCACGGCCAGAGGGCGCTGAGAAATTGGAAAAAACAAGCACCGGCCCGGACCGTTTGTCCGAGCCGGTGTCATTTTGCTGCAAAAGCAGAGCGCAGAGCCTCAGAGGCTTCTGTTGGTGTGGGAGATGGAGGAAAAGCGGACGGTATCTTCCTCCAAGGTCAGAGTCAGGGTGACGGCGGTCCCGTCCTCCTGCTCCAGCAGGGCCTCCCAATCCTGTCCCTCCCCCTTTTCCAGGGCCTTTACAGAGAAGGGCAGAGGCCGGGCGCTGGCCACATCCTGGGGCACATAACCCTCTTCTGTCAGAGTGAAGTGGGATGTGGACTGGTGAGCCGCCGCTTTGGTATAGCCAAGAAGGTCTGAAAGGGCCGCCTCCACCTGCTCCCGGGTCATGATATTGCCCCGGCTGATGCCGATCTTGTAGAGCCAGAAAAGCGTTTCGTCCCAGGAGGAAAGCAGCTGACCGCCCTGGTATTCCGGCGCCAGAGACAGCATATACTGCCCGGCCAGGTAGGCAAGGGTGTCTCCCAGCTCCGCCGTACGCTTCACCGGACCGGGCTCAGCATCGGAAAACGCATCCAGCAGCTCGGGCAGCTCCTGACGGCCGTCGGAGGCGGTGGTGATGGTGATGCCGTCTGCGGTGGTGAACTGGACCCGGTGAGGCGACAGAGAGGAGACATACTGCGTCACGGAGGGAGCAGGCTCCTCCCCGGGCTGCCGGAGCACATAGGCCCCCAGTGACAGGGCGCAGACCAGGGCCAGCGCCGCCGCTGCCCACAAGCTCCGACGGATCTGCCGGGGCTTTTTTGCCGCCGGTGCGGTGGAGCCCAGGGTGTTCAGGTCCGTGCCCAGGGCCTGGGCGATGGCCCGCAGCATCACCAGGTCAGGCAGCGTCTGGTCTCGCTCCCAGTTGGAGACGGCCTGGCGGGTGACGCACAGCCGATCGGCCAGAGCTTGCTGGGAGAGGCCGGCGGCCTGACGCAAGGTGGCCAGGTGCTCTCCGAAGGAATGGTTGTTTTCACACATGAGGACTCCTCCTTTTGATTGATTCTCCGCCCCCGGCACAAAGAACGATGGAGCGGGCGTTGGATTGCATCGTCGCTATCCTGTGTGGGAAAAGAGACGATGGAAAATGTCATTTTAATATGGTATACTAAATCGAAAAAAGTCGGACAAGAGATAAGGGAGGTGAGACGATGCGGATCGCTTTGGAGATTATCCTTGTAATCATCGCGGTCACGATTCTGATCTTTAATTTTATGGCCGGACGGCAGACGGCCTATGTGGTATCCGTGGTTGCCGTGTGCGGAACGCTCACCCTGCTGGTGAGAAGCCTTCGCGATTTGAAAAGGCGGTGATGAGCTGAGGGGGCTGCTCCGCCGGTCGACCTCCTTTTTCTGGAAGGGGGTAAAGTGTCGAGCAAACGATGCTGTTGTTTACTACTGTCAAGATAGCAGAATTTTTGAGATGTGAAAAGCAATCCCTGCCTCAAATGCCCAAAATGGGCCCGCAACGATTTGTTGCGGGCCCATTTTTCAGAGGAGAGTCGGAGATTTGCGCTTTACTGCTGATCTTGCGCCTTGGCCTGGGCGGCCATGACGCAAAGACGCTGGTCGATGTGGTGCTCTGTCACATACCGGTAGGTGAAGGGCGGCACCAGCTCCTGCCAGGGCAGTCCCTCCAGAATTCTGCGGCGGACCTCGGTGCCGCTGGTGAACTTCTCCGCATTGCTTCGCTGCCACATGACCTCCACATCGCAGCCTAAGGATTCCAGGGTCGCCTTCTTTTCCAGGCTCCAGTCGTCGTAGATGGTCATGTAGTACTTGGCCTCCCGGGGCACATAGTTGAACAGCAGCTGGGGGCAGTTGATAGGAAAGGGGACTACATCAAAATGCTCCCGGGCTACCCCTGCCTCCAGCAGCGCGCCCTGAATCATCTGGAAGCGCTCAAAGTAGGTCAGCGGGTTGGACAGGGGAAGAGAGCGGTGGGGATTGGCGCTGGTAAAGCGGGTGGTAGCTGCGTCAGGATTGGATATGCCGATGAGCAGGTAGTGACACCGCTCTAGACCGGCCAGTAGATACTCCATGTGCCCCTTGTGAAGCATTTGAAATCTGCCGTGAATGACGCCCATAGGGTCCATAATATGGTTCCTCCTTAACGGAATACAGGTTCAATCTTTTTCCAATATAGCACAGGTCAAGACCTGCCGCAAGAGAGGGAAAATGGCCTCTCCGCGGGGGGGGAAAAGCGCTTGGAGACCGGAAAGAAATGGAGTTTTTCTGAAAAGCGGCCGTAAAGAAAACCGCCAAAATGAGGGAAAAATTCCGAGAAAAACACTAGGCATACCCGCAAAAACGGCTAAAACGGATGGAAAATGAGAGGGATTTTTTAGAAAAACCCCACAATTTTTTGGTGAAAATCATGTAAAAATGGTCTATATAAAAAAATCAAAAATTGACGCGAAATCGATTAAATGTATATTATAAAGATACATTTAATCGATTAAAGAGTCGTAATAAGAAACATACGGAAATCTATTTGCGGAATCTTAACGACTGTGAACTTTTCTTTAACGGGCCTTTTGAGGCGGACTGTGCTATGTTATGTACTGTTCTAGAACAAATTTCTTTGGAGAAAAGAGAGTGTTCACACTATGCTGACATTTTTGCTTGGTCTGGTCATCCTCTTTGTGGGCGCGGCGGTGTACGGCCGCTTCTGCGAGAAGGTTTTCGGACCCGATGACCGTCAGACTCCGGCTTATACCAAGCAGGACGGCGTTGACTACGTCCCCATGAAGGGCTGGAAAAACAGCCTGATCAACCTGTTGAATATTGCTGGCACCGGCCCCATCATCGGGCCGATTCAGGGTATCCTCTTCGGGCCCATTGCCTTTTTGACCATCCCCATCGGCAATATCATCGGCGGTGCCATGCACGACTATTTTTCCGGTATGATTTGCCTGCGTGACGGCGGCACCCAGATGCCCGACATGATCCGTAAGTACACCACCAAGGGTGTGTTCTGGATCTATGAGGTGTTCTGCTGCTTGCTGCTGCTGCTGGTGGGCGCTGTGTTCATCTACACCCCCGGCGACATCGCTGCCAAGCAGGTGCTGGGCTTTGACGGTGCTGCCACCTCTGTTTCCACCTGGGTGGTCTATGGCGTCATCTTTGCCTATTACCTCATCGCCACCGTGTTCCCCATCGATAAGATCATCGGCCGCATCTACCCCATCTTCGGTGCCATTTTGCTGTTCTCCGCTGTGGGTGTGTTCATCGGCCTGTTTGTCCATGGCTATCCCCTGGTCAATATCTGGGATGACTGGAACGTGGCTGGCGGCTATGCTTTTGGCGATTACTTTGCTGATGGTCACTTCATTCCCATCTTCTTCATCACTGTGGCCTGCGGCATTCTCTCCGGTTTCCACTCTACGCAGACTGCCATTATCACCCGTACCATGAAGAGCGAGAAGGAAGGCCGCGGCACTTTCTACAATATGATGGTGCTGGAGGGCTTTATCGCCATGGTTTGGGCTGCTGCCGCCATGGGCGTATACAACCTGGGCCTGCAGCAGGCGGATCCCAACCTGGCCACGGATACCATTGGCGTCATTGCCCGGGATACTCTGGGCAGTGTGGGCGGCATCATCGCCCTGGTGGGCGTCATCGTCCTGCCTATCACCTCTGGCGATACGGCTCTGCGTGCGCTGCGTCTGACCATTGCCGATACCCTGCACATCGACCAGAGCTCTAACGGTAAGCGTCTGGGCCTGTCCGCCATCATCTTTGCTCTGGTGGCTGTGATCCTGGTGTTTGCCAAGGTGAACACCTCCGGCTTCAACACCCTGTGGCGTTACTTTGCCTGGTCTAACCAGACCCTGTCTCTGTTCGCCTTTGCAGCCATCTCTGTGTGGATGTTTGAGCATCACAAGGAGAAGTATGTGTGGATTCCCCTGATCCCTGCCTGCTTCTATGCCTTCGTGACTATGACTTACATCTGCAACGCGCAGATCGGCTTCCGGATCCCCTGGACCGGTGCCTATGTGGTGGGTGCCGTGTTCGCGGTGCTCTATGTGGGCGTGATCCTGTGGTTTGGCAAGAGAAGAGCTTCCCGCTTGGGTGCGGTCAAGCAGTAAAATTCTCTGCACATAAGCAAGTAAAAGGTCCCGGCCTCTGTGGCCGGGACTTTTTTTGCGCAGAAGTCGGGAAAGAGAAGGCGTTTTCGGCAAAACCGCTGTCAGACGGCCCCTGGGGCGCATAGCCTGTAAAGAAAAGGGAAACGCCCCGGGAACTTTGTATTCCGAAGGCGGACCGAAACAGGGAGGGCATTTGACATGACAACGCATTTCTTTCTCGGCGCCAACAGCGGTGAGGGATTTCAGAGCTTATACTCCGACCTGGTGGACCTGGAAAAGACCCGGGATCTGCTGGTGCTCAAGGGCGGCCCGGGAGTGGGCAAGTCCACTTTTATGAAGCAAGTGGGCCGGGCGGCGGAGGAGGCCGGACAGCAGGTGGAATATATCTGGTGCTCCGGCGACCCGGATTCCCTGGACGCCGTGCTGCTTCCGGAGTGTGCCGCCGCTGTGGTGGACGGCACCTCGCCCCATGTGGTGGAGCCCCGGTACCCGGCGGCGGTGGACCGGTATGTGAACCTGGGGCGGTTTTATGATGTGGACGCTTTGAAAAAGCGCCGCCTGGAGGTGGTAACCCACACCGAGGCCTATAAGGAAGCCTATCAAAGGGCCTTCCACTGCCTCAAGGCGGCCCGGCAGGTGGAGCGCTCCGCTTTTTCCCGGATGGCTCAGGGGGTGGACCGGACCCGCCTGGACCGACGGGTCAGCGGGATCATCGCCCGGGAGCTGCGGAAAAAGGGGGGCGAGGAGGGCATCACCACCCGCCGCTTCCTGGGCTCCATGACTCATAAGGGCTATATCTGGCGCTTTGACTCGGTGGACGCCCTGTGCCCTCGGGTCTATGAGCTGGCGGACCGCTGGGAGTTGGGCAGCGGCGCTCTGGCCCGGCTCCACGACGCCGCCACAGCGGCGGGATGGAATACCATCGTCTGTCCCAACCCGGAGGACCTCACCCAGATCCGCCACCTGCTGATTCCCGGTCTGGGCCTGGCCTTTGTCACCTCCGGGGATGACTGCGCCTATCCCGGGAAGCCCAACCGCCGTCTGCGGCTGGACGCCATGACCTCCTCCGGGGACCGGGCCCGGGTGCGCTTTGCCCGGCGGATGACCGAAACCCTGCGAGAGGAGGCCCTGGCGGCCCTGCGGGAGGCCAAGGCCAGCCACGATGCCCTGGAGGCGGTGTACCATCCCCATGTGGACTTTGATGGGGTGGCAGCCCTGGCCCGGGAGGAGACCAACCGGATTCTTGGCTACGCCAAATGAGATCGCCTGCCGCCTGTTCCAAGGCTGCATGAAACAAGTATAGGCCTGCCATCCCGTCCGGGGGAGACACCCCCGGGCGGGATGGCGCATACTGTGGAGCGTGGCACAGCGCCGCTTCGGCCTTTTGCCCCGTGTCCCGGTTTTGCCGGCGCTGGGGGAGGCCGTCGATACGCGGCAGAAAGTCCTGTGCCCGGAGATGAGGTGAAATCCTTGCAGCCAAATCATCGGCGCTTCCAGCGGATGAGGGCGGCTTGGGCGGAAGTCCACCTGGTGGACCGGTGCCTTTTGCTGTTTATGGCTGTGCTGCTGGTGCAGCTGGCCTGCGGTCTGTTTCTGCCGGAGGGCCTGGCGCCGGAGGCGAGCAGCATCGATGTGATCGTGCGCACCTCCGCAGCGGCCATTTTCGGCTATCTGCTCAGCGGAAACTTCAACCGGGGCTCGGAGCAGGAGACCGCAGAGCGGTCCGACAGCCCACCGGAGTGCCTGTTTGAGGCGCAAAGTGACGCGTTGTCCCCGCCGCAGGGGCCAAAGGCCCCTATCGGCGTTTCTGCAGAGTCTCCCGATGGGGAAATAGAGAGAAACGGGGCGGAGCCTTTGGAACCGGGAAAGGGAGTTCCAGGCCGGGACACCGGCTGCCTGCAAATTCTCATGGCCACGGCCATCGGCCTTTTTTGCCTGGCGGTGTTGTTGCTGGTGCGGTTTTCCACCTGGTGGGGAGTGCCTCTGGTCACTTCGGATTCGGCCACTGCCACTGTGGCGCAGCTGCGGGATTTTGTCTCCGGCAGCGTGGGCTTTCTTATCGGCTGTCCCACATGTACTCTGACCCAATCCAAGTCATAACTTCAGGAGGTCCTCTTTCATGGCCGATATCAAGCAGGATATTCTCAGCCTCAGTTACAGCCCCAGCTTTGAAGTCCAGGGAATGCAGGAGGCGGACATCAACCTGAGTCTGCCCCCCGCTTCCGTGTCCACTGCCACTGTGTACGGCACCGTGACAGACGGGACTGCCCCCCTGCCCAACGCCACTGTCAAGCTCTTTGACAGCCTGGGCGTGCCTTACCAGCACACCATGACAGACGCCAGTGGTGCCTATACCCTGAACAATATCCCCGCCGGCACTTACAGCATCGCCGCTGTGGCGGACGGCTATCTTATGAGCCCATCTGCGGGCGTGATCCTCACCGACGGCATCACTGTGGAGGTGCCTCTGGTGTGCGCGGTGGATGCCACGCTGTCTTTGGGCGCTGTGGCCGGTGTGGTGTCTGCCACCGGCGCCACCGGTCCGGTGCCTCTGGCCGGTGCCAAGCTCACACTGATGGATGCCCAGGGTGTGGTTTTGGCGTCCACTTATTCGGCGGATGACGGCGAGTTTGTCTTCTATGACCTGGCCGATGGCATTTATCGCCTGATGGCTTCCGCAGAGGGGTATGTGACCACCGGTGCCATGACCGTCACCGTCACCGGAGGTTCGCTGTCCAATGTGACGGTGACCATGGCGACGGATGCGCGCACTTATAGCGGTACCGTCAGCGGCGTGGTCCGCAACGCTCTGGGCAGCGCAGTGGCCGGCTGCTTTGTGGGCCTCTACCAGGTGACCAAGGACACCCAGACCGGTGCCACCACTGAAAAGCTGGTGGCCGTCACCAAGACCAATGCAGAGGGAAAGTATCTGTTCGGCGGTGTCAGCGGCGGCCAGTATCTGGTCAAGGCAAAGCTGGAGCAGTAAGCACCGCTCTGGAGCACACCTGTCCCTTCTGCCTGAAGGAGGGGGAGGAGGCGGCGTGTGACCTTTGCTTTTTCCCCAGGTTTTGTCTGTGCGGACTTCGGGTGTGGATCTGTTCCTTTGGCCCCTGGGATTGCCTGACTTTGCACTCGCTGGAGAGAGGGGACTGCTCTGCCCACCGGCTTTTGTGCGGTGGAGCCGTCTTTGGATTCCTCCAGCCTGGGAACTATGATCTGACGCTGGAGGGAAACCGGGGCGGGATGCGGCTGGAGCTGCGTCTGTGCCCTGGAGCCAATGTGGACCTGGTATTGGACCCGGTGTCCCACCGGGCCTTCTGGCGGCGGGACCCGTTCCACTATTTCTATAACAGTCCTGCGGGGACCTGAGGAGAAGCGTCTAAGTGTCCCATGAAAAAGCGGCGCCGTCCTTGAGGACGGCGCCGCTTTTCTGTGCGCAGAAAAATCAGGATTCGCTTTTCCCCAGGGCCTTTTCCAAAGCGGCTCCCATGGAGCGGTTTCCCGGCCCCTGGTTGTTGCGGCGGATGGTCTCGGCGATCTGGCCCTGAACCCGCTCCACCTCGTCGTGGAAGGCGGTGGCCGACAGCCGCAAGGCGCCGTGTCCCAGGATGATCAGCTGCTCAGGACCATCGGAGGTGGCCACCTTCACCCGGTGCTTCCGGCCAATCTCGTAGGTGGTGCGCTCGATGTAGGCGTCCGCTGTCTCCGCTTCCTTGGTGTAGACTACGTGGATGTTGTGATACTTCTCCACGGAGCCCTGGCCGCCCTTGACCTTGTAGGCGTCGAACACCGCGATGACCTCGCATTTGCGGAAGCCCTGGTAGTTGCTCAGCAGGTCGCACAGCAGCTTTCGGGCGGCGTCCAGGTTGTCCCGGGCCACTGCCTTGAGCTCATCCCAGGCGAAGATGATATTGTAGCCGTCCACCAGCAGATACTCCGGCCCCTCCTGTCGGGCCTGGATGGTCCGCTTTTCCCCACTCTCGGCTCTCGGCTCCGGCCGGGGGACGAATTCCCGCCGCTTCACCGGACCGTAGGTCCGCTCAAAGATGGCCTGGAGCTCCTTGTTCTGCTCAATGGAGCCAGAATAGGCGGTGACGGAGCTCCGTTCTGCCGGACGTTCCTCCTCCTGGTCCGGGGCGTCCAGGCGCAGGCCGCTGTCCACGTGCATGTGCTCCCGGACCTGGTCCCACTTCACCACTACACCGGCGCCGTGGGAGCAAAAGACGGAGTCCGCCGGATTGTCGGTGTCCCGCTCCGGATCATAGCCCAGAGCTTCCACCACTGCCTCCTGGTCGTGGCAGGGGGCATAGCCCCGGAAGGAGCAGTGAAGCCGGCCCTGTCCCCGGGTGTAGGCGGCAACCTCGGCGCTGTAATCCCCCAGGGCGGAGACGGGCACGGAGCCGGTGAGGACGGTCTCCTCGCCCTGGCTCTCCGGAGGGTCGGTCTGGCCGTTCATCCGCTGGAGGTCGCTGAGGGCCCGGCCCACGCAGGAAGTGGGCAGCTCCAGCCGGAAGTCGTACCAGGGCTCCAGCAGGATGGACTGGGCCTGCATAAGGCCCTGGCGCACCGCCCGGTAGGTGGCCTGGCGGAAGTCACCGCCCTCGGTATGCTTGACGTGGGCCCGGCCCGCCACCAGGGTGATCTTCATGTCGGTGATGGGGGAGCCGGTGAGAACGCCGGGGTGCTCCCGCTCCTCCAGATGGGTCAGCACCAGCCGCTGCCAGTTGCGGTCCAGCTGGTCCTCGGGGCAGGCGGAGGCGAAAACGAGGCCGCTGCCCGGCTCTCCCGGTTCCAGCAGCAGATGGACCTCCGCGTAGTGGCGCAGAGGCTCAAAGTGGCCCACGCCCTCCACCGGACCGGCGATGGTCTCCCGGTAGACGATGCTGCCGGGGCCGAAGGACACGGCCAGGCCGAAGCGCTCCAGCAGCATCCGGCTGAGGATCTCCAGCTGCACCTGGCCCATGAGCTGGATGTGGATCTCCCGCAGCTGTTCGTTCCACACCACGTGGAGCTGGGGGTCCTCCTCCTCCAAAAGCCGCAGCTTGCCCAGGGCGGTGTGGGGGTCGCAGCCCTGAGGCAGCAGCACCTGGTAGGTCAGCACCGGTTCCAGCAGGGGAACGGTGGCCCCCTGTTCACTGCCCAGCCCCTGGCCGGGGAAGGTCTGGCTCAGACCTGTTACCGCGCAGACGGTGCCGGCAGGGGCCTCCTCCACCGTCTGGAACTTGGCGCCGGAATAGATGCGGATCTGGTCCACCTTCTCTTCCCAGACCTTTTCCTCCGTCACGCCCTCCCGCCGGTTGGTCAGCGGGGCCTTGACCCGCAGCGTGCCGCCGGTGACCTTCAGATAGGTCAGGCGCCCGCC
Source organism: uncultured Oscillospiraceae bacterium (assembly GCA_902478785.1). GTDB lineage: Bacteria > Bacillota > Clostridia > Oscillospirales > Oscillospiraceae > Oscillibacter. The sequence continues at coordinate 22,100 of CABSMJ010000021.1, read as the reverse complement.
CTGGGCGTCCCGGGCGATCTTGTAGACCCGGGCGCCGAAGGTCTCCGGCCACACGGGCCGGGGCGCAAAGCGGACCAGGCCATCCAGAAGCTCGTCCACACCCTGGAGCTTGAGGGCGGAGCCGAAGAAGCAGGGGAAGAGGCGGCGGGAGGCGATCAGGTCCCGGAGGGTCTCGTCAGACAGTGTGCCGCTGTCCAGGTAGAGGGCCATGGCATCCTCGCTGCACATGGCTGCCTCCTCCCACAGCTCTTCCGGCGCGGCGCCAAAGTCCACGCAGCCGTCGCTGAGCCTGCGCCGCAGCTCGCTGAGCAAAGCGGCACGGTCGCTGCCGGAGAGGTCCATCTTGTTGATGAAGAGAAAGGTGGGGACCTCGTAGCGCTCCAGCAGCCGCCACAGCGTCCGGGTGTGGCTCTGGATGCCGTCGGTGCCGCTGATGACCAAAATGGCGCAGTCCAGCACCTGGAGCGTCCGCTCCATCTCGCTGGAGAAGTCCACGTGGCCGGGGGTGTCCAGCAGCGTGATCTCCACCTCCTCCAGGGGCAGTACCGCCTGCTTGGAGAAGATGGTGATGCCCCGCTCCCGCTCCATGGCGTCGGTGTCCAAAAAGGCGTCCTGATGGTCCACCCGGCCCAGGCGCCGCAGTTGCCCGCCCCGGTACAGCAACGCCTCGGACAAGGTGGTCTTGCCGGCGTCCACGTGGGCGGTCACACCGATACAAACACGTCTCATGTTGAAAAAATCACTCGCATCCTGTTGCGCATCTGCGCGTTTTTCAAATTCTGTTCCATTATGACAGATTTTTTCCGGCACTTCAATGCCTATCTTGGGGGCAGACCCTGGGAATCCAGGCAAAAAGCGGGCAGAGGAACAACGAGAGAGCTGTTCCTCTGCCCGCTTGAGGGAGAGAGCGAAAAAGAGTGTCTTATACCGGCGGTTTGCCTCGGCTTTTGAAAAATTCCCGGGCGGCGCCTGCCTGATACAAAGAGCCGAAAATGCAGATGGCATCGGTTTCCCGGCATGTTTCCAGGGCCAGGGAGATGCCGCTTTCCACGCTTGTTGCACTCTGGACCGGCAGAGAAAACCGGGCCAGGATCTCCGAGCGCAGCTGCTCTGATGGCATGGCGCGGATGCAGTCGGGAGTTACCGTGATAAACCGCTGTGCCAGGGGCCCAATGCGCTCCAACATGGCTCCGTAGTCCTTGTCGGCCATAACGCCCATGACAAAGGTCACTTTCCGCCCCGGCAGATAGGTGCGCAGGCAGCGGACCAGCGCCTCGACGCCGTTGGGGTTGTGCGCGCCGTCCAGAAAAACCAGCGGGGCATCCTGCATCTTCTCGAACCGTCCCGGCCAGACCGCGGCGGACAAGCCTTGCCGGATGGCCGGCTCCGGGATGTCCCAGCCCCGACCGCGTAGAGCGTCCACCGTGTCCAGGACCACAGCGGCGTTGCTGCTCTGGTAGGTCCCCAGGAGGCCTAGATGCAGATTTTTCCGCTGCCGGTAATCAAACTGCTGTCCCTGAAGGGTGTATACGCAATGCTGCAAGAGGGCGGGAGCTGTGAGATGCAGAGGGCTGCCGCATGCTGTGCATCTGGCGCCCACAACGGCTTCCACGGCCTGACTTTGGGTGCACAGCACGGTGTCGCAGCCCGGCTTGATAATGCCGGCCTTGGTGGCAGCGATCTCCTCCAGAGTGCTTCCCAGGTACTCGGTGTGCTCCAGACCGATTTGAGTGATGACAGCTACCTCTGGGGCGGGGATCACATTGGTGGAGTCCAGACTGCCGCCTAGTCCCACCTCCATCACCACGATGTCGCAGTTTTTTCGCTGGAAGTACAGAAGGGCCATGGCGGTAAACCGCTCAAATTCCGTGGGGCTGTGGGCCATGCAGTCCGAGGCGGCCTTCACAGCCTCTGCTGCGGCGCACAGATCCTGATCTGAGATCATCCGGCCGTTGATTTGGATACGCTCGTTGTAAAGCCGCAGATGCGGGGAGGTAAACAGCCCCACCCGATAGCCGGCCTGCTGGAGAATGGAGCTGAGCATGGCGGCTGTGGAGCCCTTGCCGTTGGTCCCTGTGATGTGGACATAGCGCAGCTCTTTTTGGGGATTGCCCAGGCGCTCCATCAGATCGGTGATGCGTTCCAGCCCGGGCCTGCAGCCCAGCCACCCGGCGGACTGGATGAATTCCATGGCCTCCGACAGTGTCATGCCATGCTCCTTTTCCAATAGCGGCAGCGGACCTTGACAAAAAAGCCAATGGAGAGGAACTGGATGGGGGCCATGATACCGCATTGGACGATTCTCGTCAGCAGCAGCGGCACATACGGAGTGTCATACAAAATGGAGATCCATACTGTCTGCACCAAAAGACTCAGGATAAAGAGATTGACGGCCACTGCCCCCAGGATGCGCCAGACGGTTTGCCGCTTGTGCAGGAACCAGCCAAAGACAAGGCCGGTAAGAAAGGCGGTCAGCGTGAAGCCGGGAAAATAGGGGCCAATGGGGAACAGCACTGCGCCGATGAAGTCCCCCAAGGCGCCCACCACACCGGCGGCCAAGGGCCCCAGCAAAACGGCGGCCAGCACAACGGGCACAAAGCTGAAGCTGATCTTCAGGTTCCAGGTGCTGATGGAGCAGAAACGGGAGAGAATGACTTCCACAGCCACCAGCAGCCCCACTATGACCATGGTTTTTGTTGCAAAACGCTTCATGAAATTCCTCCTTTGGGGTTCGGTGCCACATGGAGAGGTGTGTATTCTCCCGTTTGCGGCAGCGGATGCGAGCACAGCAACGCAGGATCTTACTCCTTTCGTCCGGCGGCAACCTCCCATCCGGCCGGCACTTGACGCGCTGTCCCTACTCTGACCGATCGATTTTCAAGTGTTTTCGTTTTTCAGCCACTGGCGGACCAGGGGAAAGAGAACGCCGCCTGCGCTGTTGCCCAGAGTCATGACCAGCAGGCGGACCAGGGCTTCTCCGCTCCAGGCGCCGGACACGGAGAAATAGAACATATTGGCCACGCAGTGCTCAAAGCCGCACAGGACGAATCCCATCACCCCGAAGAACAAGGATAGGTACTTTCCCAGCTCGTGGGGATTTTTCTGAAAGCCCTCCACAGCGATGTAGATGAAGATGTTGCAGAGCAAGGACAGCAAAAAAAGACTCACCAGGGTGTCTGACAGCTTCACCTGGCAGATGGCCGCGGCCTTTTCTGACAAAGGGGCCAGACGGCTCAGACGCACCACGGCGGCCACCAGTCCGGTCCCGGCCAGATTGCCCAGCCAGATGAGAGGGAGCTCCCGGGCGTAGGCCCTGTCGCGCTGGAACACATAACACACCTTGCCTGTGAACAGGTTGAGGTGGAAGGTGCAGATGGTGAACAGGCCCACCGTGAAGAAAAGCGCCCCCAGCACCTTGTTCTCCAGGGTCAAAAAGGCGATGCCGCCAAGCCCGATGCAAGCGCCGCCCAGCAGGGCGGATACAAAGCTCTTGAGATACCTCATAGCGTCTTTTCCGCGGCCTCCACCACGTGCTTAACCAGCACTGCGGTGGTGACAGAGCCCACACCGCCGGGAACAGGAGTGATGGCCTCCACAATGGGGGCAACCGCGTCAAACCGCACATCTCCGCACAGCTTGCCGTCTGGGCCCACATTGATGCCCACGTCCACCACGATCTGCCCGGGGCGGACAAACCGCTCGTCCACGATCCCGGCCCTGCCTGCGGCTGCGAGGAGGATGTCCGCATCCCGGCAGACCGCCGGCAGGTCTTTTGTTTTGGTGTGGCACATGGTCACGGTGGCGTCCCGGCGCTGGAGCATCATGGAGACCGGACGGCCGATGACCAGACTGCGGCCAATGACACTCACTCGCTTGCCGGAAAGCGGCACCTGATAGTGGTCCAGCAGCTCCATGCAGGCCTGTGCGGTGCAGGGCGGATAGCCCGCTCCCGCGCCGGTGAATACGCTGGCAAGGGAGCCGGAGGTCATGCAGTCCACATCCTTTTCCGGCGAGAGCAGCGCGCAGGCCGCAGACTCAGCGTCTCTATCAGGCAGCGGACGAAACATGAGACAGCTGTGGATGGTAGCGTCTGTGTTGATCTGCTCGATGGTGTCCAGCAGTTTCTCCCGCTGGCATTGGGCGGGCAAAAGGAATTGCCGGACCTGGACGCCGATCTGCTGGCAGCGCTTTATGGCGCCGGTCTCATAGGAGATGTCGTCCGGTCGTTGGCCCACCCGCAGGATCGCTAAAGTGGGAACGACACCGGCGGCCTTTAGACGCGCTGTCCGCGCTGTCAGCTGCTGACTCAGCGCCACGGCCACCGGTGCGCCTTTCCAGATCTGGGCCATTACGGCACCTCCTTCCGAAGTCTGCGCTTCACTGTCTCCGCAATGCTTTCCGCCTGGGGGACATAGCGCTCCAGCAGCTCGTCCACCTCCGCCTCCATGGAGCGGGCCAGGGCGCGGTCCCGCAGGGAAGTGGTGTTGACAAAGACGTTCATAGCAGCGCTCTCCATGGCTGCCCTGCACAGCAGGGCGCCGCAGCCTACATCAGAGAGCAGCATGGCGCTGCCCTTTTCCAGCATTTCCGCCAGAAGGTCCATGGCCTCGCCGCAGCGGCGGACCATCTCCAGAGGCGCTTGGCAGGCGTTTGCGGTGGCTGTCTCCAGCACCTGGGCCCGGGTGGGATCGTCCCTGGGAATAGCATAGGCCTGAGACAGCGGTGCGAAGGCCTGGGCGTCCGCGTCCACCAGTTCCAGCAGCTGCTGCCGCAAAAGGTCTGCCCGCTGCAAAATCACCTGAATGTCGGCCTCCACAGAGGCGTATTTTTTCTTGCCCACGGTGAAATTGCCCACCATGGAGCACAGGGCGATGCCCAGAGCGCCTGTCAGCGCGGCGGCTCCGCCTCCGCCTGGGACGGATGTCTTGGAGGCCAGCAGCGCCGCAAACTCTGTGCAGCTTTCTTCCACCAAGTTTTTCATGCAGTTCCTCCTGTCTGAGGTGCGGGGTGCCTGCAGAAAGAGTTCGCTCCGCAGACACCCCGTGGTAAGACTTGATTGAGAATTAGAACAGCCCGGAGATCCTGCCGTTTTCATCCACGTCGATCTTTTCAGCGGCGGGGACTTTCGGCAGGCCCGGCATGGTCATGATGTCGCCGGTGAGGGCCACGATGAAGCCGGCTCCGGCGGAGACCTTCAGGTTCCGCACCGTGACGGTGAAGCCCTTGGGTGCGCCCAGAAGCGTGGGATCATCAGAGAAGGAATATTGGGTCTTGGCCATACAGATGGGCAATTGATCAAACCCCAGAGCGGTGAGCTGCTGGGCCTGCTTTTTGGCGTTTGCGGTCAGCTGCACGCCGTCGGCGTGGTAGACACGTTTGCAGATGGTGTCCAGCTTTTCCTCAATGGAGAGCTCCAGGGGATAGGCGAAGGAGAAGCGGTTGGGCTGCTGGCACAGACGGACGACCTCCTCCGCCAGAGCTTTACCGCCTTCGCCGCCCTTGGCCCACACTTCGCTGAGGGCCACGTTGACGCCCAGCGCACTGCACTTGGCCTCCACCAGGTCCAGCTCCGCCTTGGTGTCGGTGGGAAAGGCGTTGATCGCCACCACGCAGGGCAGTCCAAAGACACCGGTGATGTTCTCCACGTGCTGGAGGAGATTGGGCAGACCTTTTTCCAGGGCCTCCAAATTCTCATGGTTCAGATCGGCCTTGGGCACGCCGCCGTGGTACTTCAGCGCCCGGACGGTGGCCACTACCACGACCGCAGAGGGGGTCAGGCCTGCCATACGGCATTTGATATCGATGAATTTCTCGGCGCCCAGATCTGCGGCGAAGCCGGCTTCCGTCACCACATAGTCGCCCAGCTTCAGAGCCATGCGGGTGGCGGTGACGGAGTTGCAGCCGTGGGCGATGTTGGCGAAGGGGCCGCCGTGGATAAAGGCGGGAGTGTCCTCCAAGGTCTGGACCAGGTTGGGCTTGAGGGCGTCCTTGAGCAGAGCGGCCATGGCACCCTCGGCCTTCAGGTCATGGGCGGTGACAGGTGTTCCGTTATAGGTGTAGGCCACGATCATCCGGGCAAGCCGGGCCTTCAGATCCGGCAGGTCGGAGGCCAGGCACAGCACAGCCATGATCTCGCTGGCCACGGTGATCTCAAAGCCGTCCTCCCGGGGCACGCCCTGAACCTTGCCGCCCAGACCGTCCACGATGTGGCGCAGCTGGCGGTCATTCATATCCACAGCCCGCTTCCAGGTGATCTGCTTGACGTCGATCCCCAACTGATTGCCCTGCTGGATGTGATTGTCCAGCATGGCGGCCAGCAGGTTGTTGGCGGCGCCGATGGCGTGGAAATCGCCGGTAAAGTGGAGGTTGATGTCCTCCATGGGGATCACCTGGGCATAGCCGCCGCCGGCGGCGCCGCCTTTGACGCCGAACACGGGGCCCAGAGAGGGCTCCCGCAGGGCCACAACGGCGTTTTTGCCGATTTTCCGCAGGCCGTCCGCCAGCCCCACGGAGGTGGTGGTTTTACCCTCGCCGGCGGGCGTGGGGGTGATGGCGGTGACCAGGATCAGTTTGCCGTCGGGTTTGGAGGCCAGGTCCTTGAGCAGACGATAGTCGATCTTGGCTTTGTAGTTGCCGTACTGCTCCAGGTAGGACTCCTCTATACCGCAGTTTTTGGCAATCTGCGTGATCTTCTGTGCGCTTGCTTCCTGCGCGATCTCAATGTCACTTTTGAAAGTCATAGGTGCACATTCCTCCCAGACCGCTCAGTACAGCTTGGGGATATCCACGGCCTTGTTGAAGCTGGTCTCCTCGTCGGGGAAGGTGCCGTCCACAGACTCCTGGTGGAACTGGTTCAGGCCGTCCACCATCAGCTGACGAATATTGGCAAAGTGCTTGACGAACTTGGGCTTGAAGCCGTTGTACATGCCCAGCAGGTCATAGGACACCAGCACCTGGCAGTCTACATCCGGCCCTGCGCCGATGCCCAGCACGGGGATCTCCAGGGCGTCTCGCAGCGCCTTGCCCACCACCTTGGGCACACACTCCACAACCAGGGAGAAGGCACCGGCGGCTTCGATTTCCTTAGCGGCCTTCAGCAAGGCCGCTGCGCTCTCCGGGGTACCGCCTTGGACCTTGAAGCCGCCCACGGAGCTGGCAGTCTGGGGGGTCAGGCCGATGTGGCCCATCACGGGGATGCCCGCCTCCACCAGACGGCGGATGGTGGGGGCCATATTGGCGCCCTCCAGCTTGATGGCGTCGCAGTTGGTCTCCATCAGCATCCGACTGGCGTTGGCAATGGCCTGCTCGGGGCTCTGGTTGTAGGAGCCAAAGGGCATATCGCCCACCACAAAGGTCTCCGGCGCGCCCAGGACCACCGGTTTGATGTGGTGGATCATATCCTCCATGGTGACGCCCACCGTGGTGGAGCGGCCCAGCATGCACATGGCCAGGGAGTCGCCCACCAGGATGATCTCCACGTCGCTTTCGTTGACGATGGAGGCCATGGTGTAGTCATAGGCCGTGGTGTAGGCAAATTTACGCCCTTCCTCCTTGTACTTCCGAAAATCGGGGATGGTCATTTTCTTCTTAGCCATAGGACAGCCTTCCTTTCTAAAAATCAATCAATAAAAATATATAGTACGGGAGATGTTTGCCTTTGCATCGTCTGCATTAGAACCAGCCCAGGCCGAAGAAGGTGTTGATCTGGGCCGCCAGCGCAAAGGCCAGCAGCACAGGAGCAATCCATTTCATGCAGAACATGGTGAATTTTTTGCTCTTCCAGACATTGCCCGCCTGCTCGATCTCGTCTGCCATCCACTTTGTGCCCAGCTTCCAGCCGATGAGAATGGTGGTGGCAAGGGAGCCCAGGGGGATCAGCGTGCCCTCGGAGAGCAGGTCGAAGAAGTCCATCCAGCAAAAGCCCAGGGGCTGTACCAGACCGCCCTGGCCCAGAGCGTCGAACGCCACGATCACGCCGGTGAACAGATTGAAGGCTGCAACGCCCAGCAGGATCGGCGTGCGGGGAGCGCTCTTGCCCTTTTCCAGACGGATGTCTGTGATGAAGGCGACAGGGGCTTCAAACATGGACACCAGGGAGGTCAGCTCCGCGATGGTGACCAGCAAATACAAGATGGCGCCGAACAGGGGACCCACCGTGCCCATGTCGTTGAACACGGCCTGCATGGTCACGAACAGCAGCGCGGTGCCGCTGGCGGGCTCGTGGCCGAATGCAAACACGGCCGGGAAGATGGCGATGCCTGCCATGACGGCTACCATCGTGTCAAAAATGCAGACCATGAGGGCGGACTTTTCGATGTTTTCCTCCTTTTTCAGGTATGCACCGTATGTCACCATGATGGCCATGCCCAGGGACAGGGAGAAGAACGCCTGGCCGGTGGCTTTTCCGAAAACAGAGATCCAACCGGTTCCCTTGAAAACGCTCCAGTCAGGCTTAAAGATGAACTCCAGACCTGCGGAGGAACCGGGCAGGGAGAGGGACTTGACGATCACGATGATCAGCATACAGACCAGGGCGGGCATGGCGTATTTGCAAAACCGCTCAATGCCGGAGGTGCCCTTGTACATGATAAATACGGTCAGCGCCACGGCCAGCAGCGTCAGCAGGGCAGCCTGCCAGCCGTTGGCCAGAAAGTTGTTCCAGTATGCTGTGGGATCGCCGCCGTTGATGCCCCAGCTGGCGTGGAGCAGCGTTCCCACATTGCCCAGGAAGTATTTCATACAGTAGGCGGTCAAAGTGGCGCAGAAGCCGGTAATCAGCAAAATGGCTGCCGAGCCCACCCAGCCGATCCAGCCGGCGCCCCGGGCGGCGCTGCGGTAACATTCCACAACACCCTTTCCGGTGCGTCTGCCGATGACGAATTCCCCCTGCATGACCACAAAGCCCAAGCAGGCCACGATCAGCAAATAACACAGCAAAAAGGCAAAGCCGCCGGTGGTGCCCATTTTATAGGGGAAGCCCCAAAGGTTGCCTACGCCCACGGCTGACCCCACCGCTGACATAATGAAGCCGAAGCTGGATGCGAATTTGTTGTCCTTCATACTCTCTCACGCCCCCTTATCTCAATATTAAAAAGTTTACATGTGCAGGAAAAAGAACTTACTTGCAGGCAGTGACCCAGCCGAACTTGTCCTCGTAGTTGCCCAGCTGGATATTCAGCAGACGGTCATACAGGTAGGCGGCCTTGGGACCGATCTCTCCGTTGTGAATGACGATCTCCTCCCCCTTGTAGCACAGCTTGCCCACCGGGGAGACCACGGCGGCGGTGCCGGTACCGAAGGCCTCATCCAGCCGCCCCTCGTGGGCTGCCTGGTAGACCTCGTCGATGGAGATTTTCCGCTCCTCGGTCTTCCAGCCGGCATCCTTTGCCAGCGTCAGAATGGAATCCCGGGTGACGCCAGGCAGAATGGTGCCGTCCAGCGGTGCGGTGACGATGGTGCCGTCGATGACAAACATCATGTTCATGGAGCCCACTTCCTCCACGTATTTGTGCTCTTTGCCATCCAGCCACAGCACCTGGTCATAGCCCTTTTCCGCGGCTCGTTCGCCGGCCAGCATGCTGCCGGCATAGTTGCCGCCGCACTTGGCAAAGCCGGTGCCGCCGGGTGCCGCCCGGATGAATTCCTCCTCCACATAGATGCTCACCGGAGCCAGGCCGTTTTTGAAATAGGCGCCGGAGGGGGAACAGAGGATGAAGAAGAGATAGCGCTTGGACGGATGTACGCCCAGATACGGGTCTGTGGCGATCATGGCTGGCCGCAGCACCAGCGAGGTGCCCGGGGCGTGAGGCACCCAGTCCCGTTCCAGATCTACCAGGGCGTTGAGGGCCTGGCAGTAGAGGTCCGGGTCCATGGTGGGCATGCACATGCGTCGGGCGGAATCATTCCAGCGCTGGGCGTTGTTCCGGGGACGGAAGAAAAGGATCTCGTCGTTTTTGCTGCGGTAGGCCTTCATGCCCTCAAAGATCTCCTGGCCGTAGTGGAGCGCCGTAGCGGCGGGATGAATGGCGAGGCGATGGAAGGGCTCAATGCGGGCGTTGTGCCAGCCCTTGCCCTCCTCGTAGTCCATCAGGAACATGTGGTCGGAGAAGTAATTTCCAAACCCCAGAGTACCTGCCTCCTCCTGCGCCAAGGGCTTTGCAACCGGTCTAGTGGTACGGGTGATCTTGATTTCCATTGTGCATCCTCCTTTTATTCTCCTTGCTCTTGGATCGGAACGGCGCAACCAGACGTAGTTAAGTTGTCCTACAAAAACTATAAACTTGTCCAACTAGTTTGTAAAGAACAAAAATTAAAATCACCGTTTTGCCTAAAATTTTTGGATATAAATTGACATTTAAGTAAAAATAGAAAAAGTGATGTATTTTATTAGTTGGACAAATTTGAAAAATTAGACCGCTTGCCAGAGGGGGTAAAAGCATAAGAAAATCCAGACAAGACTGCAAAAACAGAGCGACCAGAGGGGACGGCTCGATCTTTGACAGCTTGTCTGGAGATAACGAACAGAGGAGAGAAATGATCAATAAAAAAGAGAGAGAGAACGAAAGTTCTCTCTCTTTTTACGGTTGCCTGGAGAGGCTTACAGCTCGATGCTGCCGGTAGCCTTGTCGTTGATGACGTAATAGGCCTTTTGCTCCTCGGGCTTGACATACAGCCGGATGGTCTTGATGGACGACATGCGGTGGCCCTCCGCCACATAGGCGGTCTTAGCCTGCTCCAATAGCTCCGCAGTATTCCACTCCTGGCCGCCGAACTGAAGAACCACGTCCTCTTTCCGGGACGGCGCGGCCTTCTGGACTCTCTTGCGGGGTGCCTTCTCGACGGGCTTGGCGGCCTCCGGGGCCACAGCCTTCTTTTCGGCCTTGCGAATGACAGCCATGGGATTCCCTCCTTTCTCACACACTGCGGTCCGCCCAGCAGTCCGCAGCTTCCATTTGGAAAATATTGTACATCGATTTTGACTGTGATGCAAGGGGAAAGGGCGGAATTCACGGGGAAAAGTTGGAAAAACACATTGCATCGGTGGGTTTTCCGTGCTATGATAACCCTACACGGTCCGGCGGGACAAGGCGCTCGGACGGGCTGCCAGGTGCGCCGCGGCAGAGGCCGTTCGCCCCCTCTCCGGGAGAGAGGCGGCAGGAGGACTGCTCTGGTTCCGGCGCGCAGGGAGAAAAAGGAGGAATGTTCCATGGTCACCATGGCGCAGCGTATTGCGGAATTGCGCGGCGAGCGGGGGCTCAGCGCCCCGGCTCTTTCTGCCGCTCTGGGGTTTCCCCGGACGGCTGTTGACAAGTTTGAAAGTGGACGGCAGACGCCCACCCAGGACCAGCAGAGCCGGATGGCCACCTATTTCGGTGTGACGCTGGCCTATCTGCGGGGGGAGAGCGGAGACCGGACGGAGACCGAGGACTGGATGGCCGGAGGCATTCCGGACCCGGAGCCTGTGCCGATGCCCAGGGTGGAGCGCCCGGCCAAGCCCGCCAAGCCCTCGGGGGAGCCGGGAGCGGTGTTCGGCGCCCTGGTCCAGAGCCAGAAGTTCCAGGATACTCTGCACCAGGCGGTACTGGATGTTCTGCGCTCTCCGGAGGGACAGGAGATCCTGAGCCGGATGATCCGCTTGGAGCTGAGCAAAAGAAAGTAAGAGCAAGTTCCCGCCTGTATGAAAGCCGCCCTCATTTGTGAGGGCGGCTTTTTTGCGTGTCAGTCCGGCAGGTACAGCTCCGTTCCATAGTGCTCTGAGGAAAAGCCGGTGTCCAGGAAGAGGGAGAAAAAAGGTGTCATCTTGTTGTAGATCTCCGTATCCGTGGGCTTGGGCAGGGATAGGAGAAAGTCGATGAATGCCGGCGTCACCGCTCCGGCGATGACGGTGCCCCACTGCCAATCGGTCTCCTTGCGCTGTCCAAAGTGAAGTGCGGCGGCGATCTCTTTTGTCTCCTCGGCCCAGCAGTGGATCTCAAAGGACGCGGCCTGGCGGAGCTGGGGCTCCAGAATGCGCTTCCAGGCCTCATTGGTGGATTGCGTATCGTCAAATGGAATGGGATGCATGGCGGTGCCTCCTTACAAATGAAGTTCCTGCTCCGGCGTGAGCAGAGCGTCGCTGCCCTGCTCCACATCGTCCCGGAGGAAGGCGGCGTGGATGGCATTCATCACCCGCTTCTTGTCCCCGCTCCACAGGGGGGCCAGCAGGTCCCGCTTGGCGCCGTCGCCGGTGAGGCGGTGGATGACCACCTGCCGGGGCAGGGCCCGGACGCACTGCTCCAGCACGGCAATATACTCCTCCAGGGACAAAACGGGGCATTGCCCGGCCTGCCACAGCCGCTCCAGGTCCGTGCCCCGCAGCACATGGAGCAGGTGGAACTTGATGCCGTCGGCGCCGCTGCGGCCGATGTAGCGGGTGGTCTCCACCATCTGCTCTGGTGTCTCCCCGGGCAGGCCCAGGATCTGGTGGACCACCACGGTGAGCCCGGCGGCCTTCAGCCGTTCCACCGCCCGGTCAAAGACCGGCAGGGGATAGCCCCGGCGGATCAGTTGGGCGGTGGCTGGGTGGATGGTCTGAAGCCCCAGTTCCACCCACACCGGCTTGCGGGCGGCACAGCGCCGGAGCAGCGCCACCACGTCCTCCGGCAGGCAGTCCGGCCGGGTGGCGATGGACAGTGCCACCACCTCCTCCGGCGCCAGGGCCGCCCTGTACAGCGGCTCAAGATACTCCACCGGGGCGTAGGTGTTGGTGAAGGACTGGAAATAGGCGATGTAGCGGGGATGGGCGCCGGCCTTGGCCGCCACCCGCCGTTTGGCGGCCTGGAGCTGGGCGGAGATGTCCCCGGCCTCAGCAAAAGCGCCAGCGCCGTCACAGAAGATGCAGCCCCGGCTGCCCAGGGTGCCGTCCCGGTTGGGGCAGGAGCAGCCTGAGGACAATGAGAGCTTGTAGACCTTGCCGCCGTAGGTCTCCTTCAGCCGGTCGCTGAGCCGGTTCCAGTACATGGCCTGCGCCTCCTTGAAAGAATGAAAAAAGGTCCCGGCAGACGGAAGTCCGGCCGGGACCTTTTGCAGCAGAGAGAGGTGTGTTGGGCGCTTACTTGGTGCCGAAGATCCGGTCGCCGGCGTCGCCCAGGCCCGGGACGATATAGCCGTTTTCGTTGAGCTTTTCATCCACGGCGCCGCAGTAGATCTCCACATCCGGGTGGACCTTCTGGATATGTTCGATGCCCTCCGGCGCGGCCAGCAGCACCATGAGCTTGATGTTCTTGCAGCCCCGCTTCTTCATCTCGGCGATGGCGGCGTCGGCGCTGCCGCCGGTGGCCAGCATGGGATCCACGATCATGATGTCCCGCTCGGCCACATCCTTGGGCATCTTGCAGAAGTAGACATGGGGCTGCAGGGTCTCTTCGTCCCGGTACATACCGATGTGTCCCACCCGGGCGGAGGGGACCATCCGCAGCACGCCGTCCACCAGGCCCAGGCCTGCCCGCAGGATGGGGACGATGGCGAACTTCTTGCCCTTGAGGGTGGGGGCCACGGTCTTGCAGATGGGGGTCTCCACCTCCTTGGTGGTCAGAGGCAGGTCACGGGTGGCCTCATAAGTGATGAGCATGCCGATCTCACTGACCAGTTCCCGGAAGTCCTTGACGCTGGTGTTCTTGTCCCGCAGGATGGTCAGCTTGTGTGCCACCAGGGGATGGTCCATCACATGTACTTTCTCGTTCATTTACCCAGTCTCCTTTGTATTTGAATGAAATGAAAAGCTGTCAAAAAGGGCTCAGCGACCCTGGGCCTCGGCCTTGCGCTGGCGGTCCCGGAGCCGTTCGGCCTGGGGCGGGCGCAGATAGACAGGCAGCAGCTCCTGGGCGCTGACCAGCTTGCCGGCGGCGGCCATGGCCTCCGCGGTCAGCGCCACGCCTACGGCGTTTTGCTGCAGCAGATGGGGCGGTGCCAGACGGCAGGGGACCTGGCTCTTTTCCAGGGCATCCCGGCACAGTGCGCCGCCGTCGCCCAGGACGATCTTGTCCCCATCCATGCCCCGCAGCTCCTCCGCCAGCTCCTCCAGGGAGATGGCTCGGTCGGGGGTCAGACGGGTCAGCGTGCCGAAGTGGGCCCGGAACAGGGCGTTATAGACCTGGGAGCGCCGGGCGTCCATGGCACAGACCACCAGGGCGTCGGTGTGGGCCAGACTCTGGGCCATGGCCTCCAGGGTGGACACGCCGGCGCAGGGGATTTCCCTGGCCCAGGCCAGCCCCTTGGCGGCGGCGATGCCGATGCGGATGCCGGTGAAGGAGCCGGGGCCCGCCGCCACCGCTACGGCGTCGATCTGGGCCATGGACAGCTCCGCGTTGCGCAGCATGTCCTCCACCATGGGCATCAAGGTCCGGCTGTGGGTCAGGCCGGTGCACTGAAAAGCGGAGGCCAGGACCGTGCCGTCCTCCGTCACCGCGGCGGAGCAGGCCCGAGCCGAGGTCTCCAGTCCTAAGATCTTCATTTCGATCCTCCTTCCACGGTGATGCGCCGCCAGTTCTCCTGGCCGTCCACCCGTTCCAGGGTGACCCAGAGGGTGTCCTCCGGCAGGGCTTCGCTCACCCGCTCGCTCCACTCCACGGCGCACACGCCGCCCCGGCCCAGATAGTCCTCCCAACCGATGTCGAACAGGGCATCGGCGTCCTCCAGGCGGTACATATCAAAGTGGAACAGAGGGATGGGCCCGTCGTACTCGTTGACGATGGTAAAGGTGGGGCTGGTGACCCGGCCGGTGCAGCCCAATCCCCGGGCGAGGCCCCGGGTGAAGGCGGTCTTGCCCATCCCCAGGTCCCCCTGGTAGGCCAGCACCGTGCCCGGGGAGAGGGTGCGGCCCAGGGCTTCGCCGATGGCCTCCGTTTCCGATACGCTGTGGGAAATATATTCCATAGATTCTCCTCCTGCTTCAAACCACCAGCAGTATAGCACAAAGCGGCGGCCATGTAAAAGGAAAAACGCATTTTTCCCCTCCGCTTGCCACAAAGGGCGGGGATGTGATAGGATAAGGGGAAAAAGGGAGGCGAAACCATGGAGCAGAAACTGACCTTCCGCTTTGCCGAGGAAAAGGATGTGGGAACGATCCTCGTCTTTATCCGGGAGCTGGCGGAGTATGAGCATTTGGCAGGAGAGGTGGTGGCCACTGAGGCGCTGCTGCGGGAGTGGATCTTTGAAAAGGGCCGGGCGGAGGTGGTATTCGCCATGGCGGAGGGGAAAGAGGTGGGCTTTGCCCTCTTCTTCCACAACTTCTCCACCTTCCTGGGCCGGTCGGGACTCTATCTGGAGGACCTGTTTGTCCTGCCGCAGTATCGGGGCAGAGGATACGGCCGGGCGATTTTGGAGCACCTGGCGTTTCTGGCGGCCAAGCGGGGCTGCGGCCGTCTGGAGTGGTGGTGCCTGGATTGGAACCAGCCCAGCATCGACTTCTATCTGTCCCTGGGGGCCGAGCCCATGAAGGACTGGACGGTGTACCGCCTGGCAGGGGATACCCTGCAGGACCTTGCCCGGCGGGGCAGGGATGCCGCCGAAGGATAAAGGCGCCTTTCTCCGGTTTACACACCGGCGGCGGTGTGCTATACTAATCACTTATGATACCGACGGCCCCGGGCCGAGACCCGGGAGATCGCGCTTGTGCCCGGGAGACGTTCCGGCGCCTGGCAAGAGACAAAAAACAGGAGCAAGACTATGTGGGCTCGACTCAAAGCGACCATTGTTGATTTCATCCAGCAGGCCGACCTGGTGCTGCTGGGACTGTGCTGCCTGGCCGGCGGCTATGGCCTGGTGCTGATTTACAGCGCCAGCCACAGACTCAGCAGCAATCTGCGGCTGGTGGCAGTCCAGGGCGTGGCCATCCTGCTGGGCGTAGTGTGCTATATCTTCTTTTCCACGGTGGACATCGAAGAGGCCGCCAAGAAGTGGAAATGGATCCTGGGCTTCAACGTACTGCTGATGTGCTGCCTGGTGCCCTTCGGTGTGGACAGCTACGGCAACCGGGCCTGGATCCAATTCCCCGGTTTTCCTGTAACGGTGGGCCCTGCGGAGATCGTCAAGATCACCTTCGCGGTGCTCTTGAGCAAGCAGCTGGCCTGGCTGCGGGAGGAGCGCCACGACCTCAAGTCCATCCGGGCGGTGGGGTTTCTGGCAGCCCACTTGGGACTGATTGCGGGACTGTACTATGTGCTCTCCAGCGACATGGGCAACACGCTGATGTTTTTGCTGATCTTCGTGGCGGTGACCTTTGTGGCCGGTGTGGCTCTGCGATGGTTCATCATCGGCGGAGGCGCTGCGGTGGCGGCTTTCTGGGCGGCCTGGCATTTCGACTTCATGCCCTCCCACATCCGGGAGCGGTTCATGGTCCTGCTGGACCACAGCTACGATCCCCAAGGCGTGGGCTGGCAGCAGACCCGCAGCATTGTGGCCCTGGGCTCCGGCCAGATCACTGGCCAGGGGCTGCTCAACGGTACCCAGACCCAGAGCGGCTCTCTGCCCTTTGCCTGGACAGACTTCATCTTCTCCGCCTGCGGCGAGGAGCTGGGCATGATCGGATGCCTGGCGGTGCTGGTGCTGTTGGGGGCCATCATTGCTCGCTGCTTGCTGGTGGCCCGCCGGGCCAAGACGCCTATGTCCACCTATGTGTGCGTGGGACTGGCCTCCATGCTGATCTTCCAGACTGTGGAGAACGTGGGCATGTGCCTGTTCGTCCTGCCAGTCATCGGCCTGACGCTGCCCTTTTTCAGCTACGGCGGGTCCTCCATGGTGATGCTCTTTTGCGCCATGGGCATCATTTCTGGCATCAAAAAGAGATCCCGGCCCGACTGGCTGCGAGACCGGTGAGCCCGATTTTCCTCCGCCGCCCTTTGGGGCGGCGGTTTTTTCTTACCTGCGCTCTGGGGAAAAGACGGCAGTTTTTTCCTGCCCTTGCCCAAGCGTGGGAACCGCATACTTTCCCTTCGGTGGAAAACAATACTCCTATCCGAATTTTGACAGGAGGTACTTGTTTTGAAGCGAAAAGAACTCATCTGTGCCCTGGCGCTGGCCCTTTCGCTGGTGCTGACGGCAGTGACGCCTGCATTTTCCCTCTTTGGAAGTAAGGAGGAGAAACAGGAGACCACAGTGGAGGAGGGGGCGCCCACGGTGCGGGAGCTGACCATCTCCACCTATCAGGATGTGCCCTATACCGCCCAGTTTCTGGCCGGAGAGGGCCAGGAGGGGGCGCTGACTTTCTCCGTGGCCACCCAGCCCAAGCACGGCGCCGTGGTCATTGACGGCGACACCTTCACCTATACCCCCGCCGCCGGACGGACCGGCAAGGACAGCTTCACCTACACTGCCACGGATGAGGAGGGCCGGGTCTCGGCCCCTGCCCTGGTGGACATCACGGTTGCCAAGCCCAAGACCGCGGTGACCTATGCGGACCTGTCCGGCTCACCAGCCTGCGCCGCCGCTATCCGCCTGGCGGAGCTGGGGGTGTTCACAGGCAGCCAGGTGGGAGATTCCTATTTCTTTGAGCCGGAGCGCACCGTCACCCGGGGTGAATTCCTGGCCATGGCCATGGAGACCGCCGGTGTGGATGCCGGGGAAGTGTCCATGACCGGCTTTGCTGATGACGCTGCCATCCCCACCTGGGCCAAGGGCTATGCCTCCACGGCAGTGAAAAACGGACTCCTCCAGGGCGTCAGCTCGGAGAGCGGCGCGGCGCTGGCGGCCGATGAGCCCATCACCGTGGGCCAGGCGGCGGTGCTGCTGGACCGGACACTGTCTGTGGCGGATGTGGACCTGGAGACCTGGTACAGCGGAGAGGAGAGCGTGCCCACCTGGGCGGCCCAGGCGGTGGCCAACCTGGAGTCGGTCAGCGTCCTGAGCGCAGGCAGCTTCGGTGCTGAGACGGTGGATGCACCGGTGACCCGGGCCGACGCTGCTCAGATGCTGGCGGCGGCCTCCTGGCTGTTGGAGGGCGAGGACAGCGGTGTGCTGGACTGGCTGTCCTGATAAAAGCTGACAGGGCGGGGAAAAGCTCCACGGCAGGAGCTTTTCTCCGCTTTGTCTCTTTTCAGTTGTATTCGGCGGGCATTTGTGCTAAAGTACAAACTGATAAAATAGGTTCCTTATGAGCACAAAACAGAGGCCCCTTTCAATGAGGGGACAGACGGTGCGCAAAATAAGGTGATTAAGGAGATAAATACACATGAAGATTGTTGTTTTGGCCGGAGGCCTGAGCCCCGAACGCAATGTTTCCTTGTCCAGCGGCAGCATGATCTGCCAGGCCCTGCGCCAGCGGGGACATCAGGTGGCCTTTGTGGATATGTTTTTCGGCACCGAGGGGTATGAGGGAAGTCTGGAGGACCTGTTCTCCGCCCCTCTGCCGGAGGACCTGAAGAAGGTGGCCCGGGAGGCGCCGGACCTGAAGGCTGTCTGGGCCAGCCGCCGCCAGGGCGGAAACAGCATGTTCGGCAAAGGCGTGCTGGAGCTGTGCGCCATGGCAGATGTGGTGTTCCTGGCCCTCCACGGCCAGTGCGGTGAGGACGGACGGGTTCAGGCGGCCTTTGATCTGCTGGGCATCCCCTACACCGGCTCGGGCTACCTGGGCAGCGGCATCGCCATGGATAAGGACCTGACCAAGCGGCTGGTGGCTCCTCTGGGGGTGCTGACGCCCAAGTGGAAGACCGTGTCCTATGACGCAGCCGACATCGATGCCCTGACGGAGGACACGGAGCTGCCCTGCGTGGTCAAGCCCATCGACAGCGGTTCCTCCATCGGCGTGTGCATCGCCCGCACCCGGGAGGAGCTGCGCCAGGCGCTGGAGCAGGGCCTGGCTCTGGGCGGGCGCAGCGTCATCGAGCAGTACATCGCCGGCCGGGAGGTCCAGATCGCCGTGCTGGAGGACCGGGCCCTGCCCTCCATCGAGATCGTGCCCAAGCAGGGCTTTTATGACTACGCCAACAAGTACCAGCCCGGCGCGGCGGAGGAGATCTGCCCTGCCCCCATTCCCGCCGAGGTGGAGGAGAAGCTGGGCAAGGCGGCGCTGACGGTGTTCCGCGCCCTGGGGCTGAGCGTCTACTCCCGGGCGGACTTCATCCTGGCCGAGGATGGAAACGTCTATTTCCTGGAGATCAACACCCTGCCGGGCATGACGCCCACCAGCCTGGTGCCTCAGGAGGCCGCGGCAGTGGGCATCGACTACGGCACACTGTGCGAGCAGATTCTGACGGCCTCCCTGGAGGCCAGACGCCAGGGCAAGTAAGAAGGAGGGGACGGCATGGAATCCATTTCCATACAGCAGCTGATGGAGGCAGTGGGCGCCCAGCGCCTGGACCAGGGAGGGGAGATCACCTTCTCCTCCGTGAGCACCGACAGCCGGAAGATGGAAGCGGGGAGCCTCTTTATCCCCCTGGTGGGCGAGCGGTTTGACGGCCACGACTACATAGACAAGGCCCTCTCCGGCGGCGCGGCGGGAACGCTGTGCGCCGTCCGGCCGGAGCGCCTCTTGCCTGGGAAGGCCTATCTGCTGGTAGAGGACACCCGCCTGGCCCTGAAGGCTCTGGCCTCCTGGTACCGGGCAAAGTTCTCCATCCCCTTCGTCCAGATCACCGGCAGTGTGGGCAAGACCACCACCAAGGAGATGATCGCCTCCGTCCTGGGTGCCCGATACAAGGTGCTCAAGACGCCGGAGAACTTTAATAACGACATCGGCACCCCGCTCACGCTCCTGGGCCTGACGGCAGAGCACCAGGCGGCGGTGATCGAAACCGGCATGAATCACGCCGGGGAGATTCGCTATCTGGGGGAGATGGTGCGGCCGGACATCGCCGTCATCTCCAACATCGGCGACGCCCACATCGAATATCTGGGCAGCCGGGAGGGCATCCTCCAGGCCAAGTGCGAGATCTTCGACCACCTGCGGCCCGACGGCCTGGCGGTGCTCAACGGGGACGACGCATTGCTTGGCACCCTGGAGTTGCCCTTTGAGACCGTCCGCTGCGGCAAGGGCGAGGGCTGCGGCGTGCGCATCAGCGACATCTGCGACCACGGCGTGGGCGGCATCACCTGCTGCGTCACCACGGACAAGGACAGCTATGCCCTGACCATCCCCGCGCCCGGCGAGCACATGATCTACTCCGCCTCCATGGCGGTGGCCATCGGCGAGCGCCTGGGTCTTAGCCATGAGGAGATCGTCCGGGGCGTGGCCGCCTATACCCCCACCGGCTCCCGGATGCGTATTTTGAAGCTGTCGGAAGGGCGTACGGTGCTGGACGACTGCTACAACGCCAACCCTCAGTCTGTCACCGCCGCTTTGGAGATCCTGGCCAAGACTGAGTGCGGCCGCAAGGTGGCGGTGCTGGGCGACATGGGCGAGCTGGGCGAGCTGACAGAGCAGGCCCACTACAATATGGGCGCTCTGGCCGTCATGCTTGGCATCGACTATGTGGTGGCCATCGGCCGCAAGGCGGCCAAGATTGCCCAGGGCGTAGAGGAGTCCGGCGGCGCCGGGGCCCACTTCCTCACCCGGGAGGAGGCCATGGAGACCATCCTCTCCCAGCTGGAGCCGGATACGGCCATGCTGGTGAAGGCCTCCCATGTGATGCGCTTTGAGGAGATCGTCACAAAAATCAAACAGCAAAGCGATATGGAGTAAACATGATTGACATACAGGTAGAGGGACTGGTCAAGTCCTTCGATTTGGAAAAGAAAATTCTGGACGGCCTCACCTTCCAGATCGACGAGGGAGAGCGGGTGGGCCTCCTGGGCCGCAACGGCGCGGGCAAGACCACATTGTTCAAGATCCTCACCGGGGAGCTGGACTGGGACGAGGGCACCGTCCGCATCGCCCCCGGGCGCCGGGTGGGCCTGATCTCCCAGATCCCCGTGTACCCCGCCGGGTACACAGTGGAGGACGTGCTGCAGACGGCCTTTTCCCGGCTCCAAAAAACGGCGGAGGAGATGCAGGCCCTGGAGCAGCGGATGGCCGCGGGGGAGACGGACCCGGCGGTGCTGCGGCGCTACGGGGAGCTGTCGGCCCGGTTCGAGGCCTTCGGTGGCTACACTACCGAGGTGGCCGTCAACAAGGTGGCCAACGGCTTGTCCATCTCGCCGCAAATGCGCCAGGAGCCCTTTGACCGCCTCTCCGGCGGGGAGAAGACCCGGGTGAACCTGGGCCGGCTCATTCTGGAGGATACGGACATTTTGCTGCTGGACGAGCCCACCAACCACCTGGACCTCCACGCCACCGAGTGGCTGGAGGAGTACGTCCGCTCCTTCCGGGGCACCGTGGTGACCATCTCCCACGACCGGTATTTCCTGGACCGGGCGGTGACCCGGGTCATCGAGATCGCCGACGGCAAAGCGGAGTTTTACAGCGGCAATTACAGCTTTTACGCTGTGGAGAAAGAGCGGCGGTTCCAGGAGCGGATGAAGCAGTACCAGAAGGAGCAGGCCAAGATCCACCAGCTCCAGGAGGCGGCGGACAAGCTGCACCTGTGGGCTTTCATGGGCAACGACGCCCTGCACAAGCGGGCCTTCTCCATGGAAAAGCGCATCGAGCGCATGAAGACAACCTCCCGGCCCACCAAGGCCCGGAAGCTGGACAGCCGCTTCGTCTCCGCGGAGTTCCACGGCGACGAGGTGCTGGCCCTGCGGGACGTGGGCAAGGCCTTTGGGGACAAGCAGCTCTTTGAGCACGTGAATCTGAAGGTGGAGGGAGGCGAGCGCATCGCCCTCATCGGAGACAACGGCACCGGCAAGTCCACCCTCATCAAGCTCATCATGGGCGAGCAGTACCCGGACGAGGGGCGCATCCGCCAGGGCCCGTCGGTGAAGAGCGCCTATCTGCCCCAGATCATCCACTTTGACCATCCTGAGCGGAATCTGGTGGACACCCTCATCTACGCCAAGAAGAACCTCTCTGCCCAGAGCGCCCGGAACCGGCTGGCGGCCTATCAGTTCCAGGGGGAGGACGTGTTCAAATCCGTGTCCGTCCTCTCCGGCGGCGAGCAGAGCCGCCTGCGGCTGTGTATGCTCATGGACGAGGAGATCAACTTCCTGATCCTGGACGAGCCCACCAACCATCTGGACATCGACTCCCG
>CABSMJ010000020.1 GCA_902478785.1 uncultured Oscillospiraceae bacterium | reverse complement strand
CGGCTACTGATCGTCGCCTTGGTGGGCCGTTACCTCACCAACTAGCTAATCAGACGCGAGGCCATCTTTCAGCGATAAATCTTTGGCATGTCAGGGATGCCCCCGTCATGCATCATGCGGTATTAGCAGTCGTTTCCAACTGTTGTCCCCCTCTGAAAGGCAGGTTCCTCACGCGTTACTCACCAGTCCGCCACTAAGCATTCCTATCATTTGGCCGAAACCTCAGTCAAGGGTGCTCCGTTCGACTTGCATGTGTTAAGCACGCCGCCAGCGTTCGTCCTGAGCCAGGATCAAACTCTCTATAAAATGGTATCAACACAAGCCTTCCGGCTTGAGCTAATCTTTTACAGAGCTATTTGTCATAGCTTCATATTTGCCGCCTTTCCGCGTAATTGACAACCGCGTACTCAGCAGCGTTTTGGTTTGCTCTCTCATGATTTCTCACAAGAAAGCTTTCCGTCTGGTGCTTTCTTTTCGTTACGTTGTTTAATTTACAAGGTGCACGCCTCATCGGCGGAACGTTACTTATTATACATTACTTCTTTTCGTTTGTCAAGAACTTTTTTCAAAGTTTTTTGACGCCCGATCCGTTTTGTATCGTCAGTAACTTTTTAAGTTTACCACATTCAAGAAGCTTTGTCAAGAACTTTTTTCAGGAAGTTTTGAACTTTCGCTTCTCGATTATCAGCGGCAACTTTTATATGTTACCATACTCGCGGCGCTTTGTCAAGAACTTTCTTCCAGAAGTTTCAGGACTCGGCGCTCCGCTCGTTAGCGGCAACTTTTGAAGTTTACCACATCTTGTGGTCACTGTCAAGTGTTTTTTCGACACTCTTTGGCACGGCTCTTGCCGCGCCGACAGCTTTGTTAGAATACCAAACCTTCCGCCTTTTGTCAACACTTTTTTCCTGATTTTCTTCATTTTCTTCAAAATCCCCTCAAACAGGCGGAAAGGGCGGGGAGATCCCCCGCCCTTTCCGTTGGTGCTTTTCTTTTAAGAGGCAATGATGATCCGGATACGGCCTCCAGCAGAGACCGCCTTGTCGTAATAACCGGTGAGCTGATAGCCGCCGTCCCGCACTGCCGTCAGGCTGCTGAGATAGTAGCTGCCGTTGCGGTGGATATAGACCGCCGCATTGTCCGCCACCAGATAGCTGCTGCTGCCGCTGTGGGCCTCGTTGCCAGTAATGCTGTCCAGCTTAGTGGACTGGAGGGCATACATTCCGGCAATCTGCCCATCCTGGGTCTTGATCTGGACCCGGTCGCCGGAAGAGACCGGATACTTGATGCCAGCGGAATTGAGCACCATCTGCTGTCCATTGAGGATATAGTGGTAGATCACATTGACGGACATGCCGGAGGAGAGGTCCTCCACGCTGGTGATAATGCCGTACTGGTGCATATCGCCGGTGGCGTCCTTGAGGATCAGCCGGTCGATCTCCCCGTGGGCGTTCTTGCCGCAGAAGCTGACGTTGGAGCTGCTCAGGTTCATGCCGGCCAGGCGCTCGGGATAGACCACAACGCCATCGCTGCCATAGACATCCAAAATCTGTACGTCATCCGCAAAGGGCGTGGTGCCTACCTGAGAGCCGTCGCTGCTGACCTTGCCGGTGACGCTGCCACCGCCGGTACCGGTGACAGTGATCTTGTCGCCGGTGACAGTGACCTTCACCAGATCGCCGGCCTTCCGACCGCCAAGGGATGCAACAGGATAGGTATATGTGCCGCCATTGGTGGCTTTCAGCGTAATGGTATCGCTGGTGTAGGTGCCGCCCATGGCGTCGGTAAAGTTGCCCCGGCCCGTGGCTGTCACCACGCCGTAGAGCACCGTGTCACCGCCAGCCAGCACATCCGTCACCGCCACCACCGTGTTGTCCCGGCCCAGCAGCAAGGTGACATTATCCCCCAGAGAGGTACCGCCCAGGTCAGAGAGGGCCAGCGCTGCAGCAGAGGTGCCGATGGTATACTCCACGCCGCCCACTGTCACGCTGGTGGGATTGGCCGCGCTGGGCTTGAGCGCCGTAACGGTGCCGCTGACCGGATTATTGTAGGCCCACACGGTCCGCAGGGACTCAGACCAGTAGATCACATCCCCAGCCGTGATGGCTGTGGCGGCCACCTGCTTGCCGTTGCGATAATAGGTGGCATTCTGGGAGGTAAAGGGCAGGTCATTCTGCCAGCCGCTCTCAGCCACCACCGGTTCACTCATGGCGTCGTTGATGAGGGCCACGGTGTCCACCTTCCCCGAGGCGGTCAGGCTGTAACCCAGCGTGGTCAGATAGACCTGGCCCTCCTTGGTCTTGGCTGTCAGCAGATTGTAGAAGAGGTTCTGTACATCCCCCCGGGTCAATGTCTCTCCTCGCCGGGCGGTGACGCCCTCATCCAGGCCCAGGGAGCTGTACAGCGTCAGCTGTCCCGCGGGATAGGCACCCACCACGTCGCTGTCGGAGTAGCCCAGCAGCCGCAGCACCACCGTCACACCCTCCTCCAGCCGGATGGTGGCGTTGGGATGGAACAAGCCGTCCAGATACCCACGGACCAGGCCCAGATCCCGGGCCGCTGCCACATAGCCCGCCGCCCAATGGGTGGAGGGCACATCATAGTAGGGGGACACCTGGGCCTCCCCGCTGACGGTACGGCCCGAGGGACTGGCCATAACGGCCATCTTGGCAAACTGGGCCCGAGTTACAGCGGCGTCCAGATTCAGATTTCCATTGGCATCACCGGACATGATGTCCAGAGCCGCCAGGGCCACCGCCTGTTCCGTCTGCCGTTCGGAGACAGCAGCGGAGGCCGCCGGCACCAGTGCCAGGCACAGACACAGCGCCAAACACAGGGATACAATACGTTTCACCGGTACATTCCTTCCTTTCTTTCCATACTCTCTATCCGATTTATTCATAGCGCAGGGCATCGATGGGGTTGAGCTTGGCCGCCTTATTGGCAGGCAGATAGCCAAAGAGGATGCCGATGCCCACGGAGACACCAAAGCTGACAGCCACAGCGCCCAGGGTGGGCGTGGCGCTGAAGGAGGCGCCGCCGCTCATGCTGCCCATCAGACTGTTGACCAGCGCACCGGCCACACCGGCCAGCACCACGCCGAAGAGGATCCCCAACACGCCGCCGATGGCGGAGGTGGTGCCGGCCTCGATGATGAACTGGCTGCGGATATCCCGCCGCTTGGCGCCCAGGGACTTGCGGATGCCGATCTCCCGGGTGCGCTCGGTGACGGAGACCAGCATGATGTTCATGATGCCAATGCCACCCACCAGCAGCGAGATGGCGGCTATGGCCACCAGGACGATCATCATGGTATTCATCATGGTGTTCATGGCGTCCATCATCTCGGCGCTGCTCATGACATAGTAGGAATCGCTGTCCTGATAGGTCTTATAGAGCCGATTTTCAATGATGCCCTTGGCGGTGTTGGCGGTATCCTTGGAGGTGCTGTTGAAGAGATACATGTTTACATAACCAGACCCGTTCAACCGCATAGCATTGCCATAGGGAACGAAGATCACGTCGTCGCCGCTGCCCTCGGTGGAGTCCGCCTTTTCCTGCAGCACGCCGATGACGGAAAAGGGCGTGCCCTGAATGGTCAGCGTCTTGCCCAAAGCGTCGCCGCCGAAAGCCTCCTGGGCCAGGTAGCTGCCGATAACGCAGACGTTTTGATAGCGGTCCACGTCGATGTAGCTCAGGAACCGGCCCTGGGCAAGCTGCTCGCCGCTCATAGTCTGGTTCCGGTCCGCGTCATAGAAAAACTCACTGACGCCGTAGATGGTGGTGCGGTCAAATTCTTCGTTCCCCTGCCGCACCAGCCCCCGGTTGGACACATAAGGGCTGACACCGGAGAGATACTGGGGATATTTGTCCACCAGGGCATACATATCGTCCGGGTCCACCGTGCGGGAGCTGGAGCCGTCGTCCCAGATCTGGGCCTGGATCAGATTGGCACCCAGCTGCTCGAACTGCTCATTCATCATGGTCTGCATGCCGTTGCCCAAAGAGATGATGACGATGACCGCGCCTACGCCGATGATGATGCCCAGCATGGTCAGCAGGGCCCGCATTTTACTGGTCATCAGGGATTTGATGGCCAGCTTGAAGGATTGGGTAAAGTTCATCCCCGCTTCGCCTCCTCATCCTCCCCGTCGTCCTCATCGGGCTGGACCACAGCCTGGGGATCGTGGGCGTCGCCGTCATAGATGATCCGGCCGTCCTGGAGACGGACGATGCGCTTTGCCTTGACGGCGATGGAGTTATCGTGGGTGATGAGGACCACCGTGTCCCCCTCCTGGTTGAGCTTCTGGAGGAACTTGAGCACCTCCCGGCCAGTGCGGGAGTCCAATGCGCCGGTGGGCTCGTCGGCCAGAATCACCGACGGGTCCCCCGCCAAGGCCCGGGCGATGGACACCCGCTGCTGCTGGCCGCCGGAGAGCTGGGAGGGCAAATTCTTCTCCTTGCCGGCCAGCTCCACCCGGGCCAGGGCTTTCCGGGCCCGCTCATGGCGCTCCTCAGCGCCCACGCCGGCATACAGCAGCGGCAACTCCACATTCTCCAGCACTGTCAGCTTGGGGATCAGGTTGTACTGCTGAAAGATAAAGCCCAGCATCTTGTTGCGAATCTCCGCCTGCTGGTCGTCGTCCATGGTGGACACATCGATGCCGCCCAGGTGGTAGGTGCCGGAGGTGGGCACATCCAGACAGCCGATGATGTTCATGGCAGTGGACTTGCCGGAGCCGGACTGGCCCACGATGGCCACAAACTCCCCCCTATCAATGGTAAGGCTGATACCATCCAACGCATGGACCGTCTCATCGCCCATCTGGTAGATCTTATAGACGTCCTTTAATTCAATGAGGTGTTCCATCTTCCGTCATCACCCCATCATCATATCCATGATACTGGACGCCTGGTTTTGGATCAGGACAATGTCGCCCTCCTCCAAACCGTCCAGGATCTCGATATACTCCTCGTCGTTGCGGCCCACCTGGACCGTGCGCTCCTCCACCTTGCTCATGTCGGCCACAGCGGTGCCGTCCTCATTCAAAGCGCCGGGCAGGGCCACCTGCACCACATCCGTGCCGTTTTCGCCCCGGCTCACCGCGTCCACCGGGATGCACAGTGCATTGTCCACCTGCTCCACCACAATCTTGGCGGAGACGTTCATGCCGGTCCACAGCCCCGCCGCCAGCAGCTCCTCGCCGGTGCCGTCCAGCCGGATGGTCACCAGGTAGGTGGTGATGCCATTGTTGGCAGTGCCGTTGATGTTGACCTTGGTGACGGTGCCGGTAAAGGTCTGGTCTTCCAGAGAGTCGGCGGTGACCTCCACCTTCTGGCCCACCTCCACCTTGTTGATGTCCAGCTCGTGGATGTTCATCTCAAATTCCAGATAGCTCAGATCGTAGATCTCCGCCATATAGCCCTTGGCATTGGCCGCGGCGGTGCCGTCCAGCTTGTCGCCGGCCTTGTTGACCTTCTCCACTACTGTGCCGGAGATGGGCGCGGTGATGGTGTAGTCCTCCAGCCGATCCAGGGCGTTTTGATAGTTCAGCTCTGCCTGCTCCAGGCTCAGCCCGGCACTGGCCGCGGTGGACGTGGAGCCCAGGGTACCGATGCTCTGATTGGCGGAGACCTTTGTCCCCTCCTTGACCAGAGAGGTGACGGTGCCGCCGGCCTTGGCGGTGACCTGAGAGGAGGAGGCATAGGAGAACTGGCCCATGGCGGTGGAGTACTTGCCGCCCACGCTGACGCTGCCCTGCATCTGGTCGGTGATGCCGCCGGGATTGGCCACCTCCACCCGCACGTTGCGGACAAATGCGCCGCCGGCATCCACGGTGTCTGCGGCGGAGACCTCCGTCACCCGTCCGGTGAGGACGTCAGGATAGCCGCTGACAGTGACGGTGCAGCTCTGGCCCGCGTACATGGACTGGGCGTCCTGCTTCAGGAAGGGCACCTTCAGGCTGACGGTGGAGCGGTCCACCACGTCAGCGATCGTGGCACCTGCCGCCACAGAGTCTCCCACCTTCACATACAGGTTCTCCACCGTTCCGCTGCCGGTGGTCAGCAGATCCACCGTGTCCTGATAGCTCAGCTTGGCCTGCTCCAGCTGGATTCGGGCCTGGTCCACGGTGCTCTGGACATCGGAGGCGTCGATCTGATAGAGCACATCCCCCTTCTCCACCG
Organism: uncultured Oscillospiraceae bacterium; assembly: GCA_902478785.1. GTDB lineage: Bacteria > Bacillota > Clostridia > Oscillospirales > Oscillospiraceae > Oscillibacter. Next base: position 37,202 of record CABSMJ010000020.1, on the reverse strand, counting down.
TCTGGCCCTCTTCAAAGCTGTCCGACAGGATCTCACCGGTGACCAGTGCCGTCACCTTGTAGGAGTTGGCCGGCTGGATGGTGCCGCTGCCGGTGACCGCCACAGTCAGACTCTGGTAGGCGGCAGCCTCGGGGATATATGTACTGGACAGTATCTGCTTTCCCGCACCGGCGCAGCGGGAAAGGAGGAATCCAACGATCGCCAGGATCACCACCAGAATGATCCCCCGCTTGATCCACTTCTTTTTCTTCTTGGGGTCCAGAGAGCGGCGCTCTTTCTTCTTTTTAGGCGCCTGCTCCACCTGGTCCAGGTCCACCGTCACCGGCGCCTCCGGCCGGTCCAGAACCGCCGGTGCGCCAGAGGCCGCGCCTTGCTTTTTTTCGTCTTCCATGTCAGTTCTCCTTTTCAGCTTTTGGTTTGGCGTTCCATTCCTCGCCTGAGGATTCGCAATACGTTCTCAAAGTGGGCTCTGGCGACAGTTCCATCTGTGTCGCAAGGGAGTGCCCCATTGTAGATCAGGGGTCCGCTGACCGCCAGCAGCACCGCCAGGATGTCCCGCAGGTCCTGCTCCCGTTCCAGATGCAGCTGGTCCACATTCACCAGCCGGCCCAACCGATCCATGATCTCCCCCGGGCCAATCATCTCCAGAATGGTGCTGCGCTGCACTCCAGCGTTGCGGCCCAGAATGGCCAGCATGGCACCGGTCTCACCCAGGTGGTCCTGGTTCCTCCGCCGCTGCACATAGTCGAACAGGTCCAGCAGCGCCTCGAAGATGTCGCCCTGCTCCCGGATCAAAAGCTCCTCCAGAAGGCTCAGGATCTGATCCACATATCCGCTCATCAGATAGCGGAACAAGTCCGCCTTATCCGCGAAGTACATATAAAAGCTGCCCCGGGGGATTCCCGCGTCTTTGATGATCTGATTGATAGAGGCGTCGTTGAAGGACCGCCGGGAAAACTCCCGGGTGGCCGCCTCCAGCAGCTTCTCCTGCTTCTCCTGGGGCAGATTCAAAAATGTTGCGCTGGGCATTTCTCTCCTCCTTTCTCATACGAGGCAGCCCTCCAAAATTCCTCACCAAAGTACCGTGAATTTACACCTTCCTCCAGGGGGAAGGTCAAGGGCCGCCGAAAAAAAATATGACAACTTGTCAGTTATCATACCTGACAAGTTGTCATATTGCAACGATCTCTCAGAAAAGTTCAAAATTTGTTCACGTCTTTTGGAGAATTTTCCAGTCGCTGCCGTGCAGAAAAACGCCCGGAGGCACCTGGCCTCCGGGCGTTGGGTCTTTACTGGGCAGGAGAGGGCACGATAAAGAGCATATCGTTGCCGCCCTCTTCCTCGGTGAAGGAATCATACATGGTGAAGTTGTACAGCAGGCGTTCGGCGCTGTAAACACCGTAGCCGTCCTGGTTGTGGTCGGTGGTGTCATAGGGGTCCGCCACCAGGAACACGTCGTCCTGAGTGGTCTCGGTGCCCATGGTGTCATAGCCGATGATGATCTGCCAGTGTCCGCCCCAGTCGTTCCAGGCGATCATGACAGGCTTGCCCTCGGCCAGCCAGCCCTGGATGTCATCCACCCAGATACCATCAGGATAGTCATATGTAGTGATCATATCAAAGCCGCCCACGCCCTCAAAGATGTCCATAGCCTGCTTGAGCGTGGTGCCGGGATAGCCCTCCATCTCGGTGCCGTCCAGAGAGTGGCGCAGAGCCGCCAGATTCTCCTCGTTCCAGTCGCCCAGCTGGCCATACCACTCCAGCACCATCAGCGCGCAGGACACGCCGCAGGACCACTCGCTGGTCTGCTGCTGGGTCTTAAAGTTGTGGAGCACCGTTAAGGTGTCCGTGGACTCCATATTGTAAACATCCGGATGGGCGAAGTAGGGGGAATCGGGGTGATCGCCTGCGCGCTCCACGCTGTCCGCGCCGTCCTCAGGGGACAGGTCCACCGTGTAGGGGATCTTCATCTCGTCGCTGAAGTTCTCCGTACTCTCGGCAGAGGGAGTGTCAGGGTTTGCACTGGACGTGGTGCCATTGGCACCGCAACCGGCCAGAAGCCCCATCGCCATCACCAATGTGAGCAGCATTGCCATGATTTTTTTCATTTCTCGATCTCCTTTTTGTTTCCCGATTTTTCCTGAAATTCCAGGAAATTACAAGACATAATAACGGACTGCGCCCCCTTTGTCAAGACATCTGGCAAATTCTTTTTCTTCCCTGGCTTCTGCGCAAAAAAGTGCGGGGGAAATCCCCCGCACTTTTTCGGATATATGGTCTCTTATCGCTGGGTGGCCAGGAAAAACAGTGCCATGGTGCCGGGCCCCGAATGGGTGCCGATGATAGGGCCGATAGGTCCCACCTCGATGCGGGCCGGATGGAAGCGCTCCTGGATCTGGTCCCGCAGGGCCAGGGCCTCCTCCTCACAGTCGCCGTGGGAGAGAAACACGGTCTGCTGCTCCAGGTCCACCCCGGTCTCCTCCATCTTCTGCAGCAACGCCGCCAAAGAGGCCTTCCGGCCCCGGACCTTGGACACAGGGATCAGACGGCCCTCGTCGTCCACATGGAGCACCGGCTTGATGTTGAGCATGGTGCCCATCACCGCCGCCGCGGCGCTGACCCGGCCGCCCCGCTTGAGGTGGTTCAGATCATCCACGGTAAACCAGTGGGCCAGATGGGGGCGGATCTCCTGGGCATACTCCGCCGCCTCCTGGATGGTGGCGCCGGCATTGGCCTTCTGGGCCACCAAAAACACCAGCAGGGCCTGTCCCATAGAGGCGCATTTGGTGTCAAAGGTCACAATGGTCCGCTCCGGGTACTTCTCCCGCAGCTCCTCCGCCGCCACGGCACAGGAGGCGCAGGTGCTGGAGAGAGCGGAGGAGAAGTTCAAAAACAGCACATCCCGCCCCTCCTTGAGGTGCTTTTCCATGCTCTCCGTCAGCTCAGCCACATTGGCCGCCGCCGTGGTGGGCATCTCGCCGCTGCGCAGCAGCCGGTAAAACTCCCCGATAGGGAACTCCCGGGCGTCGGGATAGTGGGGATAGACCTTGTCACGCAAGGTGAAGGTCAGCGGCAGCACATCCACTCCCGCCTCCTGGGCCAGAGCCGGGGTCAGATCGCTGGAGGATTCTGTGATGATCGCATAGCTTCTGTTCATACTGGTCCCTTTCATTCTATGTAGGTTGGATTTCTCTTCATCAAAAAGCAACGTCCGGCCGGCTCTCCCCGGGCCTTTCCGCGCAAAAAAAGCGCTCTGCCGACGAAAGCAGCCTGGTCCCGCCGCTTTTTTGTTATTATAGCATATCTCCTCTCCCTTTCCAACACCCTTCCCCGTGCTCTTTGCCATCCCCGTTTGTCCTCCGACGCCACAGGTCCGCCGGGCGAAGATTCGTCCGGCGGACCTAGCTGCCATGCCTAGCCCCGCAGTAGCAGCGGCTGCAGCTGACGCCCCTCCAGCGCCGCATCCACCGCAGCGGGGATCTGGGAGAAGTCCGCCACCAGCGAGCAGGGCTTTTTCTCCGCGTTGTCCTGTCCAAAGGGGACGAAATAGTAGTGCTTCCTGGCCAGAAGCACCCCAATGTTCTGGGCACCGGCAGCCAGAGCGTCATTGCTGGCCAGGGCCAGGACCACCGGCCGGCCGTTGCGCAGGTGCGCCTTGGCCGCCATGGTCACCGCCGTGTCCGTGATGCCGCAGGCCAGCTTGGCAATGGTGTTGCCTGTGGCCGGGGCGATGACCAGCACATCCAAAAGGGCCTTGGGGCCGATGGGCTCCGCCCCCTCGATGGTGGTGATGGGCTCCCGTCCCGTCAGCTGCCGAAGCTGCTCCATCAGCTGCGAGGCGGTGCCGAAGCGGGTGTCGGTGGAGGCGGCGGTCTGAGAGACGATGGGGATCACCGTCTCATAGGTCTCCGTCATGGTCTTTAACGCCCGAAGCACCGCTTCATGTGTACAAAATGAGCCGCAGAGCGCAAACCCAACGCGTTCTTTTCTCAAACGGGTTCACCTCGTTCCTCCAAAATATGATACAGCGTATCCCGGATCGCGGCCGCTGCGGTGACCGGCGCCGTCTTCCCCGGCAGCCCCCGGGCCCAGACCGCCGTCAGGCCCAGCTTCTCCGCCGCTGCCAGGTCGATTCCCGGCCGGGAGGCCAGCTCCACGCAAAGACATGACGGCGCCACTTCCGCCAGCAGGTCGCGGTCCAGGATGGGAGAGGGAACCGTATTGAAGATCGCCTGCATTCCGCCCAAAGCACCGGAAAGCCCACTTATGGGCAGGGCTCGCCAGCCAAAGGCCTCCGCCCAGGCAAGATCTCCGTACTTCCGGGCGGCCACCGTAACACGGGCCCCCAGCCCCTGAAGCCGGTGAGCCAGCAGCTTGCCGATCCTGCCATAGCCCAGGACCAGGCACTCCGCCCCCCGCAGTGTCACCGGCAGACGCTCCATAGCCACCTGCAGGGCCCCCTCCGCTGTGGGCACCGCCTTACCGAAAAGACACCGCCGGGGTACTGCCTCGAAGAACGCTGGCATAGACTTTTCCCGAGACGCCTCCCTTTGGGAGAGCGGAAAGGAGGCTTTGCTATGTCCCCATCCTCTTCCCCGCCGGATTCCAAAGCACTGCGGGTGGCAGCCTACTGCCGGGTATCCACCGACAAGGAGGACCAGCTCCACTCCCTGGAGGCCCAGCGGACCTTTTTCCTGGACTTCGTCCGCACCCATCCCCAGTGGTCCCTGGTGGGCATCTTCGCCGACGAAGGGCTGTCCGGCACTTCCCTAAGTCACCGCCGGCAGCTGAGGGCTCTGCTGACCCTGGCCCAGGCCGGGGAGGTGGACCTTATTCTCACCAAGGAGGTCTCCCGCTTTGCCCGCAACACTGTGGACACGCTGCAGATCACCCGGGAGCTGCGAAGCCGGAACGTGGGCGTCCTCTTTCTCAGCGACGGCATCGACACCCGGGAAGGCGACGGGGAGTTCCGGCTGTCCATCATGGCCAGCGTGGCCCAGGAGGAGAGCCGCAAGATCTCCCAGCGCACCCGCTGGGGCCAGCTCCAGGCTATGAAGAAGGGGGTGGTCTTCGGCAATGACACCCTCTATGGCTACACCCTCCGCCACGGCGCCCTCACCGTCCTCCCCTCCCAGGCCCAAGTGGTGCGGCTCATCTATCACAAGTGCCTTCAGGAGGGCAAAGGGGCCCACACCATTGCCCGGGAGCTGACCCAGGCGGGCGTCGCCCCGCCCCTGCGCCCGGAGGGAAATTGGTCCGCCGCCATGGTGCTGCGGATTCTCCACAACGAGAAATACTGCGGGGACCTGCTGCAAAAAAAGTACTGGACCGCCGACTATCTGACCCATCGGAAGCTGCGCAACACCGGTCAGGAGGAGCAGTTCCTCCTCCCCGACCACCACGAGGCCATCGTCAGCCGCCGGGAGTTTGAGGCCGTCCAGGCGGAGCTCCGCCGCCGGGCAGAGCTGGGAAAGGACCACCGCCGGTTCTCCGTGCGGTACTGGTACTCCGGCAAGCTCCGCTGCGGCCTGTGCGGCAGCCCTTTGACCCTCAAGCGGACCCGCCGCCAGGACGGCACGGAGTATCAGCGCTTCGTCTGCCGGGGAAGGCTGGAGGGCCGCTGTGGCCTGCCCGGTATCCGCGCTCAGGTCCTCACCCACTGCGTCCGCCAGGCCCTGGACGTCCTTCCCCTAGACCGGGGCACCATCTGCTCGGCAGTGCTGGCGGAGGCCGGGCAGGCTGCAGCGGAGGAGGATCGTTCCCTGGACCTGTCCCTCTGCCGCCAGCGCGCCCGCCGTCAGCGGACGGTGACAGCCTTTCTGGACGGTGCTCTGGAGGAGGAATCCTTTCGCCGGATGTTGGCCCAGTGTGACGGGATCATCGCCCGTCTGGAAGCTCAAGCCCAGGAACGCAGCCATCCAACGGAGGACTTCCAGGCCCGGCTCCGCCCCTGGCTGGAACGAGAGCTCCGGGAGGGAACAGCGGTGCTGGAAGCGGCAGTGGAGCAGGTCACCCTCTATCCCGACCGGGCGGCGGCGACCTTTTTCGAGCTGCCCTCCCCTGTGGAGATTTCTTTGCCCCCTGCCGCTTCCCCAAAGCGCTCCCGCAGGCAAAAAAGAACGGAGGACGGATAACCGTCCTCCGTTTTTTCTGTGGTTTGGCCCAGCCGCCATCAATGCTCGCCGCACTCTCCGGCGTGCTGATGCTCATGGCAGATGGAGCCGGTGGACTGGAGCTGGCCCTTCAGGTACTGCTCCACCGCCTCCCGGGCATCGCCCTGGACGCCCACGATGACTTCGATCTTGCGCTCGTTGAAGATCTCCACGGCGCCGCCGCCCATGCCGCCGGCAATGATGACCTCCACGCCCATGTCGCCCAGGAAGTTGGGCAGGAAGCCGGGCCGGTGGCCGGGATTGGGGATGCTCTCCTCGGCGCAGATCTTGCCCTCTGCCGTGTCATAGATGCGGAAGTTCTCACAGTGGCCGAAGTGGCCGCCCACCTGGGTCCCCATACAGGCAACAGCAATTTTCATGTTCATACGCTCCTTTTATGATAAAAATATGTGATTGCAAAATCTATGCGCCCAGCGGGTCTCTTTGGGGCTCCGCCAGCAGCGCCATGGCGCCGTCAAAGATCTTCCGCAGGGCCTCACAGGCCGGACCGCCCACCTCCGCCAGGCTCTTGCCGGCGTTGATGGCCTCCGATGCCCGGCGGTCATAGGGCACACGGCCCAGGAAGGGCACCTGGTGCTCCCGGCAGAATGCCTCGATCTCGTCGGCGTGAGCCGGGCTCAGGTCCGCTTTGTTGACGCACACCGCAGTTTTTGCCTGAAAACCAGCAGCGGTGCGCAGCACCCGCTCCAGATCGCTGAGGCCCGAGAGGGAGGGCTCCGTCACCACCAGCACCAGGTCCGCTCCGCTGATGGAGGAGATGACCGGGCAGCCGATGCCCGGCGAGCCGTCCAGGATGGCCAGGTCCGCCTGGGGCGCGTGCTTGAACAGAGCCAGCTTCACCTCGGACACCAACTTGCCGGAGTTGCCCCGTCCCGTCCGCAATCGGGCGGTGGAAAAGGTCTGCTTCCCCTGATAGAGAAGCACCTGACCCGCCACATCCTCATGCAGCTCCACCGCCTTTTGCGGGCACATATAGGCGCACACCCCGCACCCCTCACAGGCGTAGGGTTCCACCCGGCAACGGTCCCCATCCTTCCGGATAGCGCCGAAGCGGCAGGCGTCGGCGCAGGCACCGCAGCCTGTGCACAATTCCGGGTCGATGGACGCCTTTTCCGAGCCCAGATAGTCAAAGGCCTCCGGCTCTCCCTCCACCGCCTGCACCAGGTGCAGATTGGGGGCGTCCACGTCACAGTCGGCAAAGGCCCGAGCCTGAGCAAACTGGATGAAGGCGGCGGAAGTGGTGGTCTTGCCGGTGCCGCCCTTTCCGCTGAGGATCAGCAGCTTCTTCATGCCCCACACTCCTCTCTCAGCCGGGTCAGAAGGCCCTGAAGCAGGGCCTTGAACTCCGGGCTCTGGCGACAGGCCAGCTCTCCACCGGCGCCCAGCGCCGCCAGCTCCGGGGAAAAGGGGATGCTTGCCAGGATGGTCCCGCCCGTCTCTTTCAGGAACTGCTCCAAGGGCGGATAATCCCCCTCGGCCTTGTTGAGGACCACGCCCCAGGGCTTGCCCAGCAGCGTCACCAGTTCCTGGACCATCCGCAGATTGTGCAGGCCAAAGGCGGTGGGCTCCGTCACCAGGACGCAGTAATCCGCCTTCTCTACGCTCTCCATCACCGAGCAGCTGCTGCCCGGAGGACAGTCGATGATGGTGGTGTCCTCCTGTCTCAGTCCCGCTGCCAAAGCGGCGCGGATGACAGGGACCGCCGAGGCCTCGCCGGTGTTGAGGATGCCGGTGACCACCTGGATGCCGTCCCGGACGCCGGTCTCCACCGCGCCCACGGTCCGGGCCTCCTCCCGGACAGCCCCCCGGGGGCAGACCAGAGCGCAGCCGCCGCAGGCATGGCACACGTCGGGGAACACCATGGGCTTGCCCTTGATATACACCAAGGCATGAAAGCGGCAGAAGTCCACGCACCGGCGGCAGCCGTCGCACCGCGCCCCATCAAAGGCAGGCAACGGCGTGGTGACCGCCTGCTGCTCCACCGCCTGGGGCCGGAGAAAGAGGCGGCCGTTGGGCTCCTCCACATCGCAGTCGATGTAAACCGCCTGCTCCGCGGCGGCTGCCAGATTCACAGACAGGAAGGTCTTGCCGGTGCCGCCCTTCCCGCTGAGGATAGCGACGGTCATCGGATGCCGTGGAAGCCGGCGTGGAAGGTGGTCATCCGCGGCAGCTTCCCCTCCTTCAGATCCTCCAAGGCCTCCTTGGCGCTGCCCTGGGCCTTGTAGATGGCGATCTCCGCCGCCTGCAATACCTGGGCCGCATTCTCTCCGCACCGGACGGTCACCAGGGCCTGGGCGCCGCCGTCCACCACGAACTGGGCCGCCTGGATACCGGCGCCGCCCTCGGACTGGGCCGCCGGGTTCTCCTGCACCTGGCCCTGCTCCTGTTCCGTGTCGTAAAAGAGCACATAGGGCGCCCGCCCAAAGGAGACGCACAATGCCTCCTTCGTCTCATCCACCGGGATCGCGATTATCATATAGGTTCCTCCTTTTCGCTCCGCTTTGGACATTCCTGATGGCGCCGCCGGGGACAGCCCCAGCCGCAGCACCCTGCCCGGCCGTCGCAGAGCTGATAGTCCCCGCCCTCAATGCGGAAGGGCAGTCCCTCCACCAGAGCGGTGCTCAGCTTCTTCCGGGCGCTGTTGTAGATCTGCTGGACGGTGGTCCGGGCCACCCCCATGTAGGCGCTGCACTGCTCCTGGGACAGGTCCTGATAGTCGATGAGGCGGATGGTCTCATACTCGTCCACCGTCATCACCACCGTTCTCTGTTCCCCGCCGCAGCCCTGAGGCACGAAGGCGCTGGCCTTGGGCAACCCGCAGACTCGCCGGCATTTTCTCGGTCTGGGCACACCGTCACCTCCTTTTTATTTTTGACATATGCCATTTACTTTTCTGAGTATAGTCCGGTTTTTGACATATGTCAATATCTCTCGCCGCATTTTCCGGAAAGTCAGGGCCGCGGTTGGCGCCGGGAAATGCCGCGCCAAAACGGCAGCAAAAAAGCGGGGCGCCCCGGAAACGGACGCCCCGCACTTTACGAGGGAATTATTTCTCTTTTTCCTGAATGCCGGCGATGGACTTGGCCAGCTTCTTCTTGCCGGGGATGTCCCCCTGCCGAGCGATCATGATGCGCTGGGCCTGGGGAGAGCCGGCGCCGTGGAGAGACTCGGTCCGATAGCCCACGGCAGCGGCGCCCAGGCAGATGTTCTCCAGGAACCGCAGCACCCGCTGGCGGTCCTCGGTGGACACGTCGTCCCGGGTCTTAAAGTACTTCTGGCAGATGTCGCCGATGGTCTCGCCGTTGCGGCCCACCACCGTGTCGGAGGTAAAGTCCTTCTCCGAGGGCATGGTCACCATCAGTCCGCCGGCGATATCCTCCGCCAGGCGCACGATCTCATAGGGGAAGCGGGTCACGTTCTGCTTGCACACGTTGGCCAGCAGCAGATCGATCTGGTAGTTGCCCGCCTTGGTGGGGCAGCCCTCGCAGGAGCAGGCGATGCCGCAGGAGTACAGCGTCTCGTTCAGGTGGGTCATCTCGATGAGCTTATCCTTGACGGCGCTGGCCTTCTCCACGCCATTGTACTCCGCCGCCAGGGCCGCCGCGCCGATGACCACGTCGCCCACGCCTACCTTGCAGCCGCCGTAGCTCTGCCGGTGGTAGCCGGCGAAGCGCTCCACCATCATGCCGGCGAACTCATACTCGCCGTCCAGGAAGATGTACTCGTTGGGGATGAACACATGGTCCAGCACCACCAATGCCTCCTGGCCGCCGAACTTGGCGTTGCCCACGTCGATGGAGGCGTTCTCCTCCAGCTTGCGGGTGTCACAGGACTGGCGGCCGTAGATCATATACAGGCCCTCGGCATCGCTGGGGCAAGCAAAGGAGACCGCCCAGTCCTTGTCCGCCTCACCCATGGAGATGGTGGGCATGAAGATGTGCCAGTGGGAGTTGACGGAGCCGGTCTGGTGGCACTTGGCACCGCAGACCACGATGCCGTCGTCCCGGCGCTCCACCACATGGACGTACATATCCGGGTCGGACTGCTGGTGGGGGGCCTTGGACCGGTCGCCCTTGGGGTCGGTCATGGCGCCATCCACCGTCAGGTCCTCGTCCTGGACCATGATGAGGAACTTCTTGAAGTTCTCGTGGTAGTGGGTGCCGTACTTTTCGTCGATCTCATAGGTGGTGGAATAGACCGCGTTGAAGGCGTCCATGCCCACGCAGCGCTGGAAGCAGGAGGCGGTCTTCTGGCCCAGCAGGCGCTGCATCTTCACCTTCTTCACCAGGTCCTCGGTGGACTGGTGCAGGTGGGTGAAGCGGTTGATCTTCCGGCCCGTCAGATTGGACGTGGCGGTCATCAGGTCCTCATACTGGGGATTCTGGGCCAGGGCATAGGTCATGGCCACGCAGTTGATGGAGGGGCGGATCATGGGGTGGTCCACCCAGTTGTCGATCTTCTCCCCGAACATATAGACCCGGGTCTTGAGCTTGCGCAGACTCTCGATATATTCCTTGGCTGTCATCAGTGCCATTGCTCTTCTCCTTTTCTGCGTCCCGCCGCAGGGACGATAGTTGTTTTCCCTTGGGACCAGGCCTTAGGGCAGGCTGGCCACAAATTCCGCGATGCGCTTGAGGCCCTCCCGGATGTTCTCCTCGCTGGTGGCATAGGAGATGCGGACAAAGCCCTCGCCGCCCTCACCAAAGCCCGTGCCGGGCACCACTACGGTGTGCTTTTCCTTCAGCAGGCGGATGGCAAAGTCCCGGGAGCTCAGGCCGGTCTGGGAGATGTTGGGGAAGGCGTAGAAGGCGCCCATGGGAGCCAGGCAGCTGATGCGGTCGATGGCGTTGAGGCCCTCTACGATGATCTGCCGGCGGCGGCGATACTGCTCCTTCATCTCCTCCACCGGGGACTGATCGCCGGTGAGGGCGGCAACGCCGCCCCACTGGATGCCCTCGTTGACGGAGGAGAGCACGTTCTCCAGGAGCTTCGTCATAGTGGCGATGACCTCCTCGGGGCCTGCGCCGTAACCCAGGCGGAAGCCGGTCATGGCGTACTTCTTGGAAAAGCCGTCCACGATGAGGGTCCGCTCCTTCATGCCGGGGAAGCTGGCGATGCTGGTATAGGGCTCATCGGACCAGAGCAGCTCGTGGTAGATCTCATCGGTGAGGACGTAGAGGTCCTTCTCCTTCACCAGGTCGGCGATCTGGCGCAGGTTCTCCGCGCTGGCCACGCCGCCGGTGGGGTTGGAGGGAGAGTTGATAAGGATCATCTTGGTCTTGGGGGTGATGGCGGCCCGGAGGTCCTCCACGTCGTACATGAAGCCGTTGGCCTCCTTGACCCGGACAGGCACGGGCACCGCGCCCACCTGGGTGATGAGGCCGTTGTAGTTGGCCCAGCCGGGATCGGGCAGCAGCACCTCGTCTCCGATGTCCAGAATGGCGGTGCAGGCCAAGCACAGCACGCTGATAGCGCCAGAGCCGATGAGGATCTCCTCAGGCTTGTAGTCCAGGCCCCGCTCCTGGTAGGACCGGGCCACCGCCTCCCGCAGGGCGGGAATGCCGGCGTTGGGGGTATAGTGGGTCTCGCCCCGCTGGAAGGAGGCCACCGTGGCGTCGATGATATGCTTGGGAGAGGTGAAGTCCGGCTCGCCCAGGGCGAAGCTGACCACATCCGTCAGGCCGGTCTGCATGGCGAACATTTCACGGATCACAGACCGGGGCGTCTTCTTACTTTTCTCAGAAACAAAAGACATCGTCTCATCTCCTTAAAATCTATCCGCCGGAGGCCGGCCCCGCCTCAAAAGGCGGGACCGATCCCTCCGCCATCGCACCGGGAACTCAGCCCCGGGCCAACCGCTTGTAGTTTTCCAGCCGCTCCTTGGCGTCGGCCACGGCCTTGTCGAAGAGCTCCGCCGCCTGCTGGGGGAAGGAGGTCTCCAGGGAGGCGTAGCGCACCTCGCCCCGCATGAAGGCCCGCAGATCGCCAGTGGGCTCCTTGGAGTCCAAGATGAAGGGGTTCTTGCCCTGCTTCTTCAGCTCCGGGTTGTAGCGGTACAGGTGCCAGTAGCCGCACTCCACCGCGCGCTTCATCTCCAGCTGGCTCTCGCCCATGCCGCACTTGGGACCGTGCTCGATGCAGGGGCAGTAGGCGATGATGAGGGAGGGGCCGTCATAGGCCTCCGCCTCCCGCATGGCCTTGAGCACCTGAGCCTTGTCGTAGCCCATGGCCACCTGGGCCACGTACACATAGCCATAGCTCATGGCCATCATGCCCAGGTCCTTCTTCTTGGTCTTCTTGCCGGAGGAGGCGAACTTGGCCACAGCCGCCGCGCAGGTGGCCTTGGAGGACTGGCCGCCGGTGTTGGAGTACACCTCGGTGTCCAGCACCAGCATATTGATGTTCTTGCCGGAGGCCAGCACGTGGTCCAGTCCGCCGTAGCCGATGTCGTAGGCCCAGCCGTCACCGCCGAAGGCCCAGTAGGACCGGCGGCGCAGGAAGTCGCTGTTCTCCTGGATGAACTGCTTCATCTGAGCCTGCTCCTCATTGGCCGGGGCAAAGTCCTCCACGGCCTTCAGGAAGGCCTGGGACACCGCCTCAGACTCCTCACTCTCCTTCTTCTCCAGGTAGGCCTTGGCTTCACTGTCCACCGACGTGCCCTCCAGGCGCTTGGCGTAGTCGGCCAAACGGGAGCGGACCTTCTCCGCGCCCAGGAGCATGCCGTAGCCGTACTCGGCGCAGTCCTCAAAGAGGGACATGGCCCAGGTGGGACCGTGGCCTTCCTTGTTCACGGTGTAGGGAGTGGAGGGGGTGGAACCGCTGTAAGCGGTGGAGCAGCCGGAGGCGTTGGCGATGTACATCCGGTCGCCGAAGAGCTGGGTGGCCAGCTTGATGTAGGGGGTCTCGCCGCAGCCGGCGCAGGCGCCGGAGAACTGGAACAGAGGCTGGGCAAACTGGCTGCCCTTGACGGTGGAGGGGTCCACGGCGTCCTTCTTCACCGCCACCTGCTCCGTGGCGTAGGTCCAGTTCTCGTGCTCGCCCAGCTGGGTGGCCAGAGGCTCCATGGTCAGAGCCGCGCCGCCCACCGGGCAGATGATGGCGCAGCTGCCGCAGCCGGTGCAGTCATAGGGAGAGACCTGCATCCGGTAGGCATACTTCTCCAGGCCCTTGCCCTTGGCGCTCACCGTGCCGAAGCCCGCCGGCGCGGCTGCCTTCTCTTTCTCATCCAGCAGCACAGGGCGGATGGCGGCGTGGGGGCAGACGAAGGAGCACTGGTTGCACTGGATGCACTTGTCCGCGTTCCACTGGGGCACCCGGACGGCTACGCCCCGCTTTTCATAGGCGCTGGTACCCACGGGCCAGGTGCCGTCGGGAATGTCACGGTACATGGACACCGGCAGGGAGTCGCCCTCCTGACGGTTGATGGGCTCCACCACGTTGCGGATGAAGTCGGGCACAGAGGCCTTCGCAGGCTCCTCCGTCTCCTGGGCCGTCTTCCAGGCCTCGGGGATCTCCACCGCCCGGAGTCCGGCAGCGCCGGCGTCGATGGCGGCGCAGTTCTTCTCCACCACGTCCTGACCCTTGCGGCCATAGGTGGTCTGGATGGCGTCCTTCATATAGGTCACAGCCTGGTCGAAGGGGATGATGTCGGTGAGCTTGAAGAAAGCCGACTGGAGCACCGCGTTGACTCTGCCGCCCAGGCCCAGGCCGCCGGCGATGTCCACCGCGTCGATGAGATAGAGCTTGGCATCCTTCTCCGCCAGGGCCCGGCGCATTTTAGCGGGCAGCTGCTGGTCCAGCTCCTCCGGGCTCCACTGGCAGTTGAGCAGGAAGATCCCGCCGGGCTTGAGGTCCTTGACCATGTCATAGGTGCGGACATAGGCCTGGTTGTGGCAGGCCACGAAGTCGGCCTTGTTGACCAGATAGGCCGAGCGGATGGGGTTCTTGCCGAAGCGCAGGTGGGACTGGGTCAGGCCGCCGGACTTCTTGGAGTCGTAGACGAAATAGGCCTGGGTATAGAGATCGGTGTGCTTGCCGATGATCTTGATGGTGTTCTTGTTGGCGCCCACCGTGCCGTCGGAGCCCAGGCCCCACAGCTTGCAGCAGGTGCAATCGGAGGCGGTGTCCAGCTCCGGCAGCTTGGGCAATGACAGGAAGGTCACGTCGTCCTCGATGCCGATGGTGAAGTTGTTCTTGGGCTCCGGCGCGGCCAGGTTCTCGTACACTGCCAGGATCTGGGCGGGGGTGGTGTCCTTGGAGGCCAGGCCGTAGCGGCCGCCGACGATCTCCATGGGACGGCCCGCCTTGTAATAGAGGTTCACCACATCCTCATAGAGGGGCTCGCCCAGGCTGCCCGGCTCCTTGGTCCGGTCCAGCACGGCGATGCGCCGGACGGTTTCGGGCACAGCGTCCAGGAAGTGGCGCATGGAGAAGGGGCGGTACAAGTGTACGTTTACCATGCCCACCTTCCGGCCCTGGGCCGTCAGCACGTCCACCGTCTCCTTGATGGTGTCCGCCACGGAGCCCATGGCCACCACCAGATCGGTGGCGTCGGGGGCGCCGTAGTACTCAAAGAGGCGGTAGTTCCGTCCGGTGAGCTGGCTGATCTTGTCCATGTACTCCTCGACGATCTCCGGCAGACGGGTGTAGTACTCGTTTTGGGCCTCCCGGGCCTGGAAGAAGATGTCGGGGTTGACGGTGGTGCCACGGACCACCGGGTGGTCGGGGTTGAGGGCGTTGCGGCGGAAGCGGTTCAGGGCCTCCATATCCACCAGGGGACGCAGGTCGTCATAGTCCAGCGCCTCGATCTTCTGGATCTCGTGGGAGGTGCGGAAGCCGTCGAAGAAGTGCAGGAAGGGCACCCGGCCCTTGATGGCGGACAGGTGGGCCACCGCCGCCAGGTCCATGACCTCCTGGGGACCGGCGGAGGCCAGCAAGGCAAAGCCGGTCTGACGGCAGGCCATCACGTCGGAGTGGTCGCCGAAGATGGACAATGCGTGGGAGGACACGGTTCGGGCGCTGACGTGGAACACGCCGGGCAGCAGCTCGCCGGCGATCTTATACATATTGGGGATCATCAGCAGCAGGCCCTGAGAGGCCGTATAGGTGGTGGTCAGAGCACCGGCCTCCAAAGAGCCGTGGACCGTACCTGCGGCGCCGCCCTCGGACTGCATCTCCACCACATCCACCGTCTGGCCGAAGAGGTTCTTCTTCCCCTTGGCCGACCAGTCATCCACATACTCCGCCATGGGCGAGGAGGGCGTGATGGGGAAGATCCCCGCTACCTCCGTAAAGGCATAGGAGGCGTAAGCCGCCGCCTGGTTGCCGTCCATGACTTCGATTTTTTTCGGCATAGTCATCATCTCCCATTTCGATTCAACCATTTTTCTTTGGGAGGCGGCCCCTTCTCATTTCGCCGTCTCCCGGTCACTTTCTCTCCGCCATTTTTCCGCTATGCGGAATCGTTTTTCGAATTTGGCTTCAAAAAAACGGCCGCCTGGCGGGCACGGAGTAATTGCCGATTGGATATTCCCTTTTTTCCTCGTTCATGATATATTGAAGACACCGTTTTGTCAAGTGCCCCTAGAAGAAATCACCCCAGAAAAGAGGTATCACATATGGCAAAGGAACAGGTGTCCAGCATTGTTCGAGCGCTGGAGATCTTGGAATGTTTCATGGACAACACCACAGAATGGACGCTTAAACGTCTGGTGGAGGAGCTCCACATGCCCACCACCACCGTTTACCGCCAGATCGCCACGCTGACCGAGCGTGGGTATCTCATCCAGGACCCGGTGCGTAAGAGCTACCAGGTGGGCCCCAGGCTGCTGCTTTTGTCCAGTACAGTGCTGAGCCACTCGGACCTGCGCAGCGTGGCCCGACCGGAGCTGGAAAAGCTCTCCGCCACCGTCAAGGAGACCATCAACCTCAGCGTCATGCTGGACAAGGAGATCTTTTACCTGGACAAGGTGGAGACCTTCCGCTCCGTGGTGTGCAACACCAAGGTGGGCACACGGGCCCCAGCCCACGCCACCAGCGGCGGCAAGATCATGCTGGCCTACCACAGCGAAGAATTCGTGGAGGAGTACTGCAAGGCCCTGCCGGAGATGGAGCAGCTGACGGAGCGGACCATCTCCTCTCCGGAGCAGCTGCGCCGTGAGCTGGCCCGGGCCCGGCAGACCGGCTACGCCATCGACGACGGTGAGATCGAGCCGGGGCTCATCTGCGTGGGAGCGCCCATCTTCGGCATGGGCCACACCATCCAGGCCGCCGTCAGCATTGCCGGCCCCACCTTCCGTATGGAGGACGAGCTCATGTCCATGACCCGAGAGGTCAAGCTCACCGCCGCCAATATCTCCCGCCTGCTGGGCGGGCAGCCCTGAGGCCGCATTTTTGTGTCCTACCGGTAAGGCGGTGGGCACCGCATTGGCCACCGCCAGCTCCTCCCGCTTCAGGTAATCCACCAGAGTCAGGCCCCGGCCTTGGGCGGCGGCAAGGACCCCTTCTTCCACCTGCCCGGCGCAGAGCAGCTGCTCTGGCCGCAGCAGCTCCCAGAGCTGCTCCAGCTCCACTTGGGTGCCGTTTAGAAGCCCCGGTTCTTTGGAAAGCGGCATGGGCAGTACCGCCACATCCGCCTCCCTCGCTGTTTCCAGGGGCCGATCTGTAGGGAGGCCCAGGGCGCAGGTAAAGACCTGCTGCCCATCCCGGGCCAGCAAACGTGCCAGTTCGATCTGCCGCCGGTCTCCGCCGAGAACGGCAAAGGTTTTCTTCATGCCATCTCCCCCTCCGCTTTCATGCTATGTAATCCAGGGAAGATGTGTTCTCCTCCGGCAAAGGGCCGGAGGCTCCATCCGCTTTTTCAAAAGAAAGGAGATGCCTATGGGCTATCCCGTTTTGCTGCTGGACGCCGACGACACCCTCTTTGACTTTGCCCAGGCCAGCGCCGCCGCCTTTTCCACCCTCTGCCGCACCTGCTCCCTGCCTTGGTCGGAGGAGCATCAGGCCCTTTACGACTCCATCAGCCAGTCCCTCTGGGCCCAGCTGGACCGTGGCCAGGTCACCAAGGAATTTCTGGTGGTGGAGCGGTTCCGCCGGTACTTAAGCCGCCTGGGCCTGCCCGGTGATCCGGCGGAGTGCAACCGGGTCTATCTGGAGGCCCTGGGCCGCAGCGCCGTGCTGCTGCCCCACGCCCTGGAGGTGTGCCGGACCCTGGCTCAGGACCACCGACTCTACATCATCACCAACGCGGTGGCCTCCGTCCAGCGGGCCCGATTGTCCCAAAGCGCTATCACCCCCTACATCCAGGGCGCCTTCATCTCCGAGGAGGCCGGAGCCGCCAAGCCCTCCCGGGCCTACTTTGACTACGTCCTCTCTCATCTGCCCGGCGTCAGGCCGGAGGAGTGCCTGGTGGTGGGAGACTCTCTGAGCTCCGACATCCAGGGCGCCAACAACGCAGGCCTCCCCTGCTGCTGGTTCAACCGCACCGGCGCGCCCCAGCCGAAGGGCCTGCGCATCGACTATGAGATCACTTCCCTGCCCCAGCTGCTGGAGATCACGTAAGTGCTTTTTCCAAAAAAGAACCCCGGTCCACGGTTTTTACCGTAGACCGGGGTTGTTCTTTTTCTCATACCAGAGGGCTTTACACCGCCTCCGCTAGACGCCGCAGCCACCAGCCGCAGCGCCGCTCCGCCAGCGCCAGCACCTCCCGGGTGGCCACCGCCTTGTCCGCCGCCGTCACCACCCAGGCCTCCTTGTGCCGGGGGAAGGGAAAACACAGAGGGAACATGTGCAGAGCAATGGCCTCCTGCTGGCCCTGATCCAGGTCGAACCAGAAGGCCGCACGCTGGGCGGCAATGGGCCCGTGGATGAAGGCGTGCATCCGGCTGATGCGCCGCAGCCCGTGAAAGCGGCGGACATAGCGCCGATAGGCCCGGCCATGCCAGTTATAACCGAAAAAGTCGTGGAGCAGTGCCGCCCGGGTTACCCGGCGCACATCCTCCCCGGAAAATCCCAGCCCCCGGGCCATGCGAAAGGCCAGCTCCGCTGTGGCCACTGAGTGGTCATACACCGAGTTGTCCGCTCCATGGTGGGGCAGGGTCCGCAGCGCCCGAAACTTGGGGTGCTCCAGGATATCCCAAGTGTAGGCATAAAAAATGGGTTCCAAATGAAAGGCTTCCTTTCTGATTTTCCTGCGCCGCAGGCTCACTCCACTTGCAGCGTGTATTCCTCCATCCCCGGCAGCAACTCCAAGAGCTGTTCCACCGCGTCACTGGCCTTTTCCCTGGCCTCCTGCAAAAGTCCCTTGTCCAGAGCCTTTTGCTCCACTTCCTTCTTCTGGTCGGCGGTAAAGCCGGTATAGTCACTGATCTGCAGGGGATTGAAAACGTTTTTGGTCTCGTCGAAGACCTGAATGCTGTCCTCGTCGATCTCGTGGGACAGCACCTGGGCCTCCGGCAGCGTCACGGTGATGGTCTTGCCGGACACCTCCACCTGTACCTCTTCCAGGTCTACGCCGGCCTTGATGGTGCCGTCATAGGAGATGATAAAGCTCTTCTTGGTCAGGGGCACCTTCCAGCCGTAAAAATCCACCTGGTTTTCAAACTTGCCCATGTTGGTGTAGTGATACTCCACCGTGGCCAGCTCCGACACAGCCTCCAGCTGCTGTCCGATCAGATCGGAGGTGATGACCGGCTCTGCGCTGCGGCGGCTGAGCACCGCTCCGGCACCGAAGGCCACCGCCAGCAGCACCACAAGGGCCAGCACTCCCATCAGCTTCCGCTTCAGGCGGAAGGGCTTCTTTTTCTCTTTCTTTTCTGTCTCTTCCATATTGGCTCACTTTCCACTGTTTCTCCGGGCCGCGTCCAGTAAGGCCGCCCGGTCGTTGTCCAAATCGCCGTCCACTACCTGCTCCAGCAGCCACCGCAGCATCCGTCCCACCTCTGTGCCCTGGTAGCCCAGAGCCAGCAGGTCCCGGCCATTCACCGCCAGCTGCCTGAGGGAAAAGCAGGCGTCCTCCGCCAACAGCTGCTCCAGCATCTTCTCCAGCTCCTTCAGCTCTGCCTGGCGGCGGGGCTGGTAGGCCGGCGCCTGGCCCAGATTGTCCGCCCGCTGCAGCGCCAGCAGCAGATGCAGATTCTCTGCTCCCAGCTGACTCAGGGCCCGGCGCAACCCCCGCTGGGTCTGGATGCGGTGGTCATGCCACTCCACCAGCAGTGCGATCTGGTCCCGGGTGGCGTTGTCAAAGCGCAGCCGGGTCATGATAGCCTCGGCAATGCGGCGGGACACCACCGGGTGGCCCATGAAGTGGCCGCCCCCCGCCTCATCCAGGGCAAAGCACTCCGGCTTTCCCATGTCGTGGAACAGCGCCGCGCACCGCAGCACCGGCACCGGCTCCACCGCGTCCAGCACGTGAAGGGTGTGCTCCCACACGTCGTAGCAGTGATGACGGTTGTGCTGGTCAAAGCCCACCAAAGGCCCGATTTCCGGCAGGATCACCTCCACCACCTGGGGCCACCGGCGCAGCACCTGGGCCGCCTGGGGCCCGCACAGCAGCTTCACCAGTTCCTCCCGGAGCCGCTCCGCCGCAATGTGCCGCAGCAATTCCCGGCAGCGCATCAGGGCCGCCGCCGTCTCCTCCTCCAGGTCAAAGCCCAGCACGGCGGAAAACCGCAGGCCCCGCATTACCCGCAGGGCATCCTCCCGGAATCGCCGCTCCGGCTCCCCCACGCACCGAAGGCACCTGCGCTCCAGATCGGCCTGGCCGCCCCAGGGGTCCTGGATACAGCCCCGCAGGTCCATGGCCATGGCGTTGACGGTGAAATCCCGCCGGGCCAGATCCTCAGGCAGGGAACGGGTGAAGGTGACGGAATCGGGATGGCGGTTGTCCCCATAGGTGCCGTCCACCCGGAAAGTGGTGACCTCCACGCCCTTGCCGCCGGATACCACGGTGACTGTGCCGTGGCGCAGCCCTGTGGGCACCGCCTGCTGGCCAAACAGGGCCATGGTCTGCTCCGGCAGGGCGGAGGTGGTCACGTCCCAGTCCTCCGGCACTCTGCCCAGCAGGCAGTCCCGGACGCAGCCTCCCACGCAGAAGGCCTGAAAGCCCCTGGCTTCCAGCTCCGTCAGCACACGGGCCACATAAGAGGGGATGGGCACCAATCTTTTCACCTGCCTTGGTTGTTTTTTGTGTCATACGGATAGAATTAGGTAGTTGCACTCGGCCCGGCGGCGTATTATAATGTTTTGAAGCCAATTACGAACCGATACTCGCCCGCAGCCTCCAGTGCTTTGCGGGGTCATTATACTATGAAACCGGCAAATTTGCAATCACCGGCGCCCTGCGCCGCTGAGGAAGGAACTTGACCTATGTTCAATCACTCTGACAATATTCGCCCCTATCTGGTCCCTGGAAAACGCGCCCATCTAGTGGGCATCGGCGGCGTCTCCATGTGTCCCCTGGCAGAGGTGCTCAAGGGCATGGGCCTGCAGGTCCAGGGCTCGGACATGAAGGAAAGTGAAACGGTTGCTCACCTGCGCTCCATGGGCATTCATGTCGCCATCGGGCACAGCGCGGACAATCTGGGGGGCTGCGACCTGGTGATCCGTACCGCCGCCGTCCACGATGAAAACCCGGAGATCGCCGGCGCCATCGCCCGGGGCATCCCGGTCTTTGAGCGGGCTGAGGCCTGGGGCGCCATCATGCAGGGCTACCGCAATGCCCTTTGCATTGCCGGCACCCACGGAAAGACCACCACCACCTCCATGTGCACCCACATTTTCCTGGCTGCCCAGGAGGATCCCACAGTGATGATCGGCGGCACACTGCCTCTGCTCCACTCCGGCTACCGGGTGGGCCATGGCGACACCATCATCATGGAGTCCTGTGAATACTGCAACTCCTTCCTCAGCTTCTTCCCCACTGTGGCCGTGATCCTCAACGTGGAGGCTGACCACCTGGACTTTTTCAAGGACCTGAACGACGTGGAGCACTCTTTCCACGAGTTTGCCGAGCTGGTGCCGGAGAAGGGTTATGTGGTGGTCAATGCCGACGACAAAGGTGCCATGGACTCGGTCAAGGGCATCCATCACCCCGTGTTCACCTTCGGCCTCCAGCCCGGCGCAGACTGCACGGCGGAGCATCTGACTTTCTCCGATGAAGCGCCCTCCTTTGACGTGGTGATCCGCGGCAAGCACTATGCCCATGTGGACCTCCACGTCTTTGGCCAGCACAACGTATTGGACGCCCTGGCGGCAGCGGCCTCGGCCTATGTGCTGGGCCTGCCCGGCGCGGCGGTGGAAAAGGGACTGAGCTCTTTCACCGGCGCCGGCCGCCGCTTCGAGCACAAGGGCAGCTTCCACGGCGCCGAGGTCTATGACGACTATGCCCATCACCCCGGCGAGCTCCACGCCCTGCTGACCACCGCCAAGGGCATGGGCTATAAGCGCATCCTCTGCGCTTTCCAACCCCACACCTACTCCCGGACCAAGGCGCTGTTTGACCAGTTTGTGGAGGAGCTGAAGATTCCGGATGTGGCCATCGTGGCGGAGATCTTCCCCGCCCGGGAAAAGAACACCATCGGCATCAGTTCTGCCGACTTATGTAAACAAATCCCCGGCTCCATCTACTGCTCCACCTTGGACCAGGTGACGGAGGAGCTGCGCAAGCAAGCTCAGCCCGGTGACCTGATTTTGACGGTGGGCGCCGGCGACATCTATCGGGCTGGCGAGAAGCTCCTGGAAGAACAGTAAACGAAACGTCTGTCAGGGCGGCGTGGCCCATAAGGCCATGCCGCCCTGCTTTATCTGGCCCTCTTTGCAAAAGAGCAGGTCGAAACCTATCAAGATACGAAGGAGAGAGACCATGAAGAATCCGCAGGCCGCGGGACACCTGTCCGCGCTGGTGACCATTTTGATCTGGGGCACCACCTTCATCTCCACCAAGGTGCTGCTGGTGGCCTTTGAGCCGGTGGAGATTTTGTTCATCCGCTTCGTCCTGGGCCTCATCGCCCTGGTCATCGTATGCCCCCACCGGCTCAGAGGCACCACGCCCCGGCAGGAGCTGACCTTTGCCGCCGCGGGCCTGTGCGGCGTGTGCCTGTACTATCTGCTGGAGAATATCGCCCTGACCTATACCCTGGCCTCCAACGTGGGCGTCATCCTCTCCGTGGCCCCCTTCTTCACCGCCATTTTGTCCCATGTGGTGTTCCAAGGCACGGAGAAGCTGCGCCCCAGCTTCTTCGGCGGCTTTGTGCTGGCCATGGCGGGCATCGCCCTCATCAGCTTCAACGGCTCCGCCCTGTCTCTCAATCCCATGGGCGACCTGCTGGCGCTGCTGGCGGCGCTGGTGTGGGCCTGCTACTCCATCCTCACCAAGAAGATCAGCGGCTATGGCTACTCCACCCTCATCACCACCCGGCGGGTGTTCTGCTACGGCATCGCCTTCATGATCCCCGCCATGTTTCTCTTTGACGTTCAGTGGGAGCTTTCCGCCCTGGCCCAGCCGGTGTATCTGCTGAACCTGATTTTCCTGGGGCTGGGTGCCTCGGCCCTGTGCTTCGTCACCTGGAACACGGCGGTGAAGCTGCTGGGCCCGGTGCGGACCAGCGTCTATATCTACATGAGCCCCGTCATCACCGTGGTGACCTCGGCGCTGATCCTCCATGAGCCGGTGACCCCTCTGGCCGCCGGCGGCATGGCCCTGACCCTGGCGGGACTGTTTTTGTCCGAGGGCCGTCCGCTCCGTCCCCGGGCCAAGGCGGGGCAGTCCTGAGCAGCGCCCTTTCATGAAATTATGTGAACTAAAAGGAGGCAGCCTTTCCCGGGAAAGGCTGCCTCCTTGTTTTTTGCTTTTTACCGTACGGCGGACTCCGTCCCGGTGTCCCACTTCAGGATGTCCTCACTCAAAGCATTCTCGCTCTCAGTCTACCCGCAGGAGCACTTCTTTGGCAGCGGCTCGGAATGTTTCCCTTTTTCCTCTACAGTCCCTTCAAATAGAGCTCCGGGGCAGACCGGAGCGTCTGCTCAAAGTGATTTCTTCCCGTCCAGTAGCTACTTCCCCCATACGCCGGCGCACCCGCGTCCACAAACAACGTTCCCCGGGCGGTGACCGCCGCGCAGCTGGCAAAGGACGAGGCGTTTGGATTGGCAAGATAGTAGATCTCCCCCGAGTCGGTGGTCTCCCGCAGGACCGTGGCAAACAGGATGCCGCATCCATAGCAGTGGGTGGCTCTCATCCCGTTATCCAGCAGTGCGCCCTTTTCCGGCCCGTCCAGACTGGCCCAGATGGACCAGCTCCGGTCTCCCGTCAGGGTGATGCCAGGAAGGCAGTCCTCCTCCACGGTGAAGCTCTTTTCGGGGATCTCCACGATAGTGGTCCCCACCGCGGCGCTGCCCAAAAACTCCCCTGTCACCGGCCCGTAGGAGCGATACACCGCCGCATCTGCGCTGCCGCTTGATGCAAGAGCGATGGCGTCCATCAGCTCCCCAAAACGGTAGCCCTCCTCCGTCAGCTCAGGGTCCAGAATCGCCCGGTTGACCGCGTCGGCGAACTGGGAAAAGGAGGCCTGATCGATCTGATCGATAGGCTGTCCCCACGCCTCCTCCAGATAGGCAAACTCCCCGGAAAATTCCTCTTTCAGAGCGCTGGCCGTCTCCGCTTCCAGAGCCCAGGTCTCCGGCTGCTCCGAAGCGCAGGAGGTGAGGAGCAGTGCAGCACATACCATCAGCACCAAAACCAGCAGGCAACGCCGTTCTTTCATCGTCCCTTCCTCCTTTCCTTTCCCCGCTTGGCGGCAGCATGGTGATGCAGCGGTGTTTTTCACTTTTATTCTATCATACCCAACATTTTGAAAGGCGATTTTGTTACAGGATTCTTGCATTATTTCCTCATTTTGGCGTTTGTACCAAATCAACACTCTCAGCCATGTGCAAAAGTTCTTCTTTACTGGCCCAGGCGTCAATCAAAAATACGATTCCGGCATCCTGATCCATCCAAATAACCACATTGGACTTGCTCCCATCCTTTATCAGATACAAGTCGCCAGGACAGCCATTGACTGTGACCTGCTGGATCTCCATCTCTACTCCCTCTGTGCGCATACCAAGCGCAAAATCCTCCCGCATCCTGTCGTAACTAAACCAAATCCTCTCTCCAGCACGGTTATAGTAATAGACACTGGTATGCGTTTGATCCCCGTTCCATTCCCGCTCCCGCTTCACATACCCCTCCAAGGGGTCCCCGATCTCATACCAAGGCAGCTCCTCCTGAGCCGGCGTGCCGCCGAAGTGATAGCTCACCATGCGCCCGGTCCACGTCCGGACCCACTGGGCCACCTCCGCCCGGACTGCGGGCGAGAGGGTCAACACCCCGCCCAGGGCCACCGCGCACACCAGCGCCAGGCAGGCCGCCGCCCGCAGCACCCGCCGCCCCAGGGAGCGGGACGCCCGCCGGGCATAGCCCCGGGGATCAGCCATCAGCGCCCGCATCCTCCGCCGCTGGCGCCGGGACTGCGTCTCCGGCTGCTCCGTCTCCTTGGCCCAATCCTCCGCTCCCGCGTCCAGCAGGGCGCGGCGCAACAGGGCATCCAGCTCCCGATCCGTCATGGCACATATCCCTCCTCCCGCAGCTTTTTCTGCAGCAGCGCCCGGCCCCGGCTGATGCGGACCCGGACGGCCCCCTCGCTGAGCTGCAGCGCCCGGGCGATCTCCCGGTCCGTGCGCTCCTGGAGGAACTTCATCTCCAGGGCGGCCCGGTAGGTCTCCGGCATGGCGCGGATAACGGCAACGATATCCTCCGCTTCGCCGCTCTCCGCCTGCGCCGCGAAGGCCTCCCAGTCCTCCAGGGGCACCGTGGGCTTTTGCCGCCGCAGCAGCGTGAGGCACTCGTTGCGCACCGCCACAGACAGGTAGCCCCCCAGTCGCTCCTCCGGCAGGTCCCGCAGCCGCTCCAAATGCCCAATGAGGTGGAGAAAGGCGTTGTGGACCGCGTCCTCCGCTCGCTCCTCCGCTGCCAGATACCGGCGGGCCTGCCCCAGCATCCGGCGGTAATACCGCTCATAAACCATCCGGAGCCACTCCTTTTCCCAGGGCTCCTCCACCAGGGCAAGGTACATAGTCAGCACGCTTCCACCTCCTCCCGCCTGCTTCCGGGAGAGGCGTTCCATTCCCTCAACGCCGTCAGACCCGGTTTTGTTACAGCCGCGGCGCTCCTTTGGATTTTTTCAGCAGTTTCCTCAAATTTATCATGTGATTCTATGCAAATTGCCGCCTGTCGTTTCCCCGAAAAGCCCCGCTTTTTCTTCATTTTACCTGCCCTTTTTCCCTTTGTAAACGCTTTCCGCCCCCGGTCTGCTGCTTCTTTTCACATGGGTTTTACACGGGTAAGATAGCGTCACGCACTTCATTTCGCTACACTGCCTTATGGAGGGTCTGCTCCTCAGGCGCAGACAGGCGGATACGGAGGCGCTGCCATGCATAGGAATTCCATGGGAGCCTGTTTTGATGTTCCGGCCTCCATATCCGCCCGGGCCACTCTCTTCGCTCTTTGTCAAATGCGGGCCTCCCCTTCATTTTGCAGGTATCCTATTGTAAAAAAGGAGTGAGCGTCCCATGCTGCCGTGTCAGTCTGCCTGCCCGAATTATCGAAACGGATGTCACAAGACCTGCCTTCGCTGGAAGGCCTTTCAAGAGGAACAGGCCCTTCAGAGGGAAGCCAAAAAGCGCTACCTAAAATTCCACCTGGAGCGCTGCGCCCAGATGGACCGGCAGCTTCTTTCCCTGCAGTGCCGCCATCCGTTTTAGAACCGGGGCGGGGAACCATCAGGAAAGGCGGAATCAATCGTGCAGAAAACCTATGTGCTGGACACCAATGTCCTGATCCAGGCCCCCTACGCCCTGGAATCCTTTGAGGACAACCACATCGTTCTGCCTTTGGCGGTGCTGGAAGAGCTGGACGGGCTCAAGCGCGCCGAGGGCGAGCGGGGCAGCAACGCCCGCCAGGTCATCCGTTTTTTGGAGCGGCTGCGCCTGCAGGGGAATCTGATCGACGGCGTACCGCTGCCCGGCGGCGGACAGCTGCGGCTGGAGGTCAACCATGTGGGCGTCACGCTGCCGGACGGAATGGACCCGGAGAGCCGGGATAACCGGATCTTGAAAGTCTGCAAGGGGCTTTTGGAGGAGGGCACCCCCGCCATCTTGGTCACCCGGGATATCGTGGCCCGCATCAAGGCCCAGATGATGGGGGTGACGGCGGAGGACTTCACCACCGACCAGGTGCCCTCCGGCAAAAGGGCCTACACCGGCCGGGGCGAGTGCTATGTGCCCAATGAGCTGCTCTCCGGCTTCAAGAAAAAGGGGCTCCTCCCCGAGGCTGTCTACCGCACGGACGAAGCGGGGACCCGTCAGAGCGTGGAGCTGACGGAAAACGAATTCCTCATCCTCCGCTCTGACACCGAGGCGAAAAAGACCATGCTGGGCCGCTACCACGGCGGCAAGATCACCGCCTTGACCCACGGCAGCGCCAAGCCCTTCGGCGTCAAGGCCCGGAGTGTAGGCCAGCAGTTTCTGCAGGAGGCTCTGATGCTCAGCGCCAAGGAGGCGCCTCTGGTCATCGTCAAGGGGCCCGCCGGCACAGCCAAGACCTTTTACACCCTGGCCGTGGGCCTGGAGAAAGTGCTGGAGCAGGAGGAAAAGGAGTACCGGAAGATTTTGGTGTGCCGGCCCAACGCTCAGTTTGATCAGGACATCGGCTTCCTGCCCGGCAGCGAGCAGGAGAAGATCTCTCCCCTGCTGCGCCCCATTGTGGACAATCTGGAGATCCTCATGGACTCGGACCGGAAAAAGGTCCGCCGCAGCGAGGAGGATCTGCACGGCCGGATCGACTATCTCTTTGAGACCGGCGTCATCACCGCCGAGGCCATGAACTTCATGCGTGGCCGCTCCATCACCGACACCTGGCTCATGATCGACGAGGCGCAGAATCTGACGCCCCGGCAGGTCAAGGGCATCATCACCCGGGTGGGCTACGGGACCAAGGTCATTCTCCTGGGCGACCCGGCCCAGATCGACCACCCGCTGCTGGACGAGCGCACCAACGGCCTGAGCTACGCCGCCGAACGGATGCGGGGCAGTTCACTGTGCGTCCAGCTGACTATGCAGCCGGACGAGTGCGAGCGCTCAGACCTAGCGCTGGACGCCGCCCTTCGTATGTAAATCCACTGTCTTTCCTCTCTTTAAGCGCGCAGTCCGGCATCTCCGCGGAGATGCCGGACTGCGCGTTTATTTATTCTTCTTTTTTATCGCCTGCCCAGGCTCAGCTCCAGCAGCTCCTCCATGGTCAGGCACCGCACACGGCCTGTATAGTTTCCCTCCGCGCCGGCCAGGCCCGCCGTGAACCCGGGCAGCAGTTCCAAGGGCCAGTAGCTCTCCCCCGCTTCCAGAGGCGGCTCGTGGTCCAGCATGGAGAGGATCCCCCGTCCGGTGCGCTTGGCCCGGGCCTCCCGGCGGACCCACAGGCGGAAAAAATCCTCCTTCGTGGTCCACCCGGTCAGCCGTCGCCCCAGCCGGGGCGGCACAGGGCCCGGCTTCTCCACGTCTATACCCAAGGGGCGGTCGTCCACCGCCGCCGCCACCAGGCCGGCGGTGTGGCTGAGGCTGAAGTGCACCTGGGGAAAGCCGGGAAAGAAGGGCTTGCCCGCCGCTGCCGTCTCCATGGCAGGAAAGGTTCTCCAGCCAAGGCGGCGCTCCAAAATTTCCAGCAGCAGCGCATAGGCGCACAAGGGTTCTCTCCGGCGCTCCGGGTCCGCCCCAAGACGCGTCCTACGCTCCGGCGGCAGCAGCTCCGTCAATGCCTCATCCTCCGCCGCCGTCAGCGGCCGCGTCAGCTCCGCCGCCCACACATCCATGGCCATGTCCCCTTCCCCTCCTCTCGTTTTTCCCCATCATACTACGGCGAAACCGCCCCTGTAAATGACCTCCTGCCCTTCCAAAAGCTGTTTTTTCAAAAAAATCGGGAAAAAAAGAGGAAAACGGCCGCCGGCGGGGTATAAGTAAATGTATTGTTTTCGTCGGAAACCGGTCTTGGGTCCAGAGGAACGCTCCGGCGAAGGCGAAAAACGCTGCCGGTTTTCCCAAAAGCCGGGCCAAAAGGGCTCTTTTTGCGTATAAATACGCGAAAGTACGGCGAAACTTTGGAAGGGAGGCGGTTTTTTGGCATTTCCCCAGAGTTTTCTGGACGAGCTGGTGGCCCGCAGTGACATTGCGGATGTGGTGGGCCAATATGTGGCTCTGACCAGAAAGGGGTCCAATCTCTTTGGGCTGTGCCCGTTCCACAACGAAAAGACCCCCTCCTTCTCCGTCTCGCCGGACAAGCAGATCTACCACTGCTTCGGCTGCAAAAAGGGCGGGGGCGTCATCAACTTCATCATGGAAATTGAGAACCTGTCCTTTCCAGACGCGGTCCGCTTTTTGGCCAAGCGTGCCAACATGGAGGTGCCGGAGGAAGAACAGGGGCGGGAGAGCCATCTGCGGGCCCGGATCCTGGCACTGAACCGGGACGCCGCCCGCTTCTACTACCAGTGCCTCCAAAAACCGGAGGGTGCCGCGGTGGCGGAGTACCTCAACCGCCGGCGCATCACCCGCCAGACTGCTGTCCGCTTCGGCCTGGGCGCCTCATTGGACCAGTGGGACGCCCTGATCCAGGCCATGACCCACAAGGGCTACTCCAAGACGGAGCTGCTCTCCGCGGGCCTGGCAGTCCAGGGCAAGAACGGCGGCATCTACGACAAGTTCCGCAACCGCCTCATGTTCCCCGTCATCGATGTGCGGGGGGACGTGGTGGCCTTCGGCGGCCGGGTGCTGGACAAGTCCGAGCCCAAATACATGAACACCCAGGAGACGCCGGTGTTCAGCAAGCGGCGGGTGCTCTACGGACTGAACCTGGCCAAGAAGTCCAAGCGCCCCAACATCATCCTCTGCGAGGGAAACATTGACGTGGTGACCATGCACCAGGCGGGCTTCGACAACGCCGTGGCCTCCATGGGCACCGCCCTGACCACTGAGCAGACCCGGCTTTTGAGCCGGTACACCAAGGAGTTGGTGCTGTGCTACGACAACGACAACGCCGGCCAGCTGGCCACCGCCCGGGCCCTGGAGATTCTCGATAACTCCGAGTTCTCTGTGAAGGTCCTGCGGCTGCCCCAGCGGCTGGTGGACGGGCAGTATGTCAAGCAGGACGCCGACGACTTCATCAAGTTCCAGGGCCCCGAGGCCTTCGACCGGCTCCTCAACGGCAGTGAAAACGGCATCGCCTTCCGCATGGCCCAGATCGCCGGACGCCACAACCTGGGAGACGATGAGCAGCGGGTGGCCTACTGCGAGGAGGTCAGCGACCTGCTGGCGGGTCTGGAAAACGCCGTGGAGCGGGAGATCTACACCACCCGGGCGGCCCAGGCCGCCCACATCACCCCGGAGGCCATGAAGCTGGAGGTCCAGCGGGCCTTCAAGCGGCGTCTTGCCCGGGACAAGCGCCAGCGCCAACGGCAGGAACTCAACCCTGCCGCCGCCCTCCAGCCCAAGGAGCGGGACCTGCGTTACACCAACGTCCGCTCCGCCATGGCCGAGGAGGGCATCATCCGGCTTTTGGTTC
Source organism: uncultured Oscillospiraceae bacterium (assembly GCA_902478785.1). GTDB lineage: Bacteria > Bacillota > Clostridia > Oscillospirales > Oscillospiraceae > Oscillibacter. The sequence continues at coordinate 7,388 of CABSMJ010000020.1, read as the reverse complement.
TGGATGAGGGGCTCTTCCCCCGGGAGGCACCCATCCAGCCGGAGCAGTTCTCCTCCCCCGCCCTGGGGCATATCTATGGGACACTGCTCCAAGCCAGAGAGGCGGGCCGGCCCCTGAGTGTGGCGGCCCTGGCCGGAGAACTCAATTCCGAGGAGATGGGGCTTTTGACCAATCTGCTGCAAAAGCCCGTGTCCCTGGCCAACGGCGCCCAGGCGCTGGAGGACTACATAACCATCGTACGAACCGAGTATGACAAGCGCAGCAGGCAGGGCACTGTGGACCCCCTGCTGGCGGCGCAGGAAATCAGAAAGAGAAAAAGGGAAGGAAAGCAGGAATTATGACCATGAAAAAAGACAACGAAAAGCTGACGGCGGAGCAGACGACGGAAAAGGCCCCCAAGAAGACCGCCAAAAAGGGCGGCAAAGCCGCGGAAGAGGCCACCAAGTCCAACGCCCCCCGTCTGGACGAAAAGACCATCGCCTCCCTTCCCGCCGCCGCCATCATCCAGGGCAGTGAAAAGCTCCAGGAGCTGCTGGCCAAGGGCAAGAAGAAGGGCCGTCTGGACTCCTCCGAGCTGATGGATGTGGTGGACGACATGGACCTGGACGGCGACCAGATGGACCACTTGTACGACTCTCTGGAGGCCCTGAGCATTGAGGTGGGCAGCGACGAGGATCTGGTCCCCGACCTGCCTGACGATTTAGAGCCGGCCATGGAGGAGATCGCCGACATCGAGGAAGAGGAGCTGGTGGACCCCAATACCCTGGTGGACAGCTTCGCCATCGACGATCCCGTCCGGATGTACCTCAAGGAGATCGGTAAGGTTCCCCTGCTGTCTCCCGATGAGGAGATCGAGCTGGCCCAGCGCATGGCTGAGGGCGACGAGTACGCCAAGCAGAAGCTGGCGGAAGCCAACCTCCGTCTGGTGGTGTCCATCGCCAAGCGGTATGTGGGCCGTGGAATGCTGTTCCTGGATCTGATCCAGGAGGGCAATCTGGGCCTTATCAAGGCCGTGGAGAAATTCGACTACACCAAGGGCTACAAGTTCTCCACCTACGCCACCTGGTGGATCCGTCAGGCCATTACCCGGGCCATCGCCGACCAGGCCCGCACCATTCGCATCCCGGTGCACATGGTGGAGACCATCAACAAGGTCATCCGGGTCAGCCGCCAGCTGCTGCAGGAGCTGGGTCACGACCCCTCCCCCAACGAGATCGCCGCCGAGATGAATATGCCGGTGGACAAGGTCCGGGAGATCCTCAAGATCGCCCAGGAGCCCGTCTCCCTGGAGACTCCCATCGGTGAGGAGGAGGACTCCCATCTGGGCGACTTCATCCCCGACGAGGGCGCCAGCGAACCCAGCGAGGCCGCCTCCTTCACGCTGCTCAAGGAGCAGCTGGTGGACGTGCTCTCCACCCTGACTCCCCGGGAAGAGAAGGTGCTCAAGCTCCGCTTCGGCATCGAGGACGGCCGCACCCGTACCCTGGAAGAGGTGGGCAAGGAGTTCAACGTCACCCGTGAGCGCATCCGCCAGATCGAGGCCAAGGCCCTACGCAAGCTGCGCCATCCCTCCCGCTCCAAGAAGCTCAAGGACTTCCTCAACTGAGCCAAATACAAATCAGGCCGGAGCCCCAATGGGGCTCCGGCCTTGCTTTTTGTTTATTTCTCCAGCGGAAATACCACAGTCAGCAGCATCTTGAAATCCTCCGGGGCGTAGACCGCGTGGGGAATCTCCGCCGGCATCACCAGCGTCTCTCCCGCCTTGCACCGGTAAACAGTGCCGCCCACAGTGAACTGTCCCGTACCCTCCAGCACCAGCACCATGGCGTCTCCCCGGGAGTCGTGGGTGGAGATCTCCTCCCCCTGGGAAAAGGCAAACAGCGTCAGGCTCACCGCCTCATTCTGGGCCAGAGTCCGGCTGACGATCTGGCCCGGCTGGGCACTGACCTGCCCCGCCAGAGATACCACCTGCTCCGGCGGCAGATTCTTGATATAGGGCATCGTCTTTCCTCCTTTACGCTTCCTCAATGGCGCCCACCGGGCAGTTCTCCATAGCCTCCCGGGCGGATGCCTCCCAAGCGGACTCCACCGGACTGTCCACTGCCTGGGCCGTGCCCGACTCGTTCATGAAAAAGCCTTCCGGGCAAGTGGCCACGCACAATCCGCAGCCTACACAGCTCTCTTTTACACAATAGCGCATCTTTTTGCTCCTTTCTGCCGGCTTTAGCGCCGGCTGTCCGTATTTTCTAAAATCGTCCCGTCAGCGCGGATGGTCACCACCTGCCATGGGATGTGCTTGCCGCTGCTCCGCAGGGCCGTCTCCGCCGCATGCTGGAGGCCGCCGCAGCAGGGCACCTCCATGCGCACCACGGTCACGCTGCGGATGTCGTTGCTCCGCAGAATCTCCGTGAGCTTTTCGCTGTAATCCACCCCGTCCAGCTTGGGACAGCCGATGAGGGTGATCCGCCCCCGGATGAAATCCTGGTGGAAATTGCCGTAGGCATAGGCGGAACAGTCTGCGGCGATCAACAGATCCGCCCCGTCAAAGTAGGGAGCCCGGACCGGCACCAGCTTGATCTGCACCGGCCACTGCCGCAGCTGAGAGGGCACCGCTGCGCTCTCCGCCGCCGCTTCCCTTCTCTCCGGGCTGCCCTGCAGCACCCTGGCCTGACTGCCGGGGCAGCCGCAGGTCTGGGGCTTCTTCTCCTGCTTTCGGGCCAGCACCGCCGCCTCGTCATAGGCCGCAGCCTCCCGCTCCACAAAGGTAATGGCACCGGTGGGACAGGTGGGCAGGCAATCTCCCAGGCCGTCGCAGTAGTCGTCCCGCAGCAGCTTTGCCTTTCCATTCACCATGCCGATGGCACCCTCATGGCAGGCCTTGGCACAGGCGCCGCAGCCGTTGCACTTTTCCTCATCAATCTGAATGATTCTCCGAATCATAGTTCTTTCCTCCCGGTAGATCGCGGAGCCCTGCCCCGCTGGTATGGTCTGAGTATATCACCCTCCGCCTGCATCGTCTGTTGTAGAAACAACAAAATCGTCCTTTTTTCTGTTTTTCTTTTTCCTTTTGTGGACGGTCCCCCCCTCTTTATGCTATACTGGTCAGACGCAAAAAGGGGGCAAAGCCATGAAAAAGCTGATCATTTTATTGGGCGTGGTGGGGGTATCCATGTCGTCACTGCTGGTGCGGTGGTCCCAGGCCCCCAGTCTGACGCTGGTGGTATACCGCATGGGCTTTGCCTCGGTGCTGCTGATCCCCTGGGTCCTGCTCCGGCAGCGGGAGGAGCTGCGGCACCTGACAAGGCGGCAGCTGGGATTGTGCCTCCTCTCCGGCGCCTTTCTGGGGTTCCACTTTTTTGCCTACTTCACCTCCCTGGACATGACCTCCATCGCCTCCTCGGTGGTGCTGGTGGACACGGAGGTGTTCTGGGTGGCCGCGGCCATGTTTTTGCTGACCCGGGAAAAGCCGGGCCGTCTGGGCGGCATTGGCATCGTCCTGGCCTTTTGTGGCAGCGTAGCTGTGGCCCTGGCTGACGGGCTCAGCGGCAGTCTTTCCGGGGATCTGGTGGCGCTGGCCGGGGCAGCCTTCGTGTCGGTCTACACCGTCATCGGCCGGCTGCTGCGCCAGGAGCTGTCCACCACGGTCTACACCACCCTGGTCTATCTCTCCGGCACCTTGACCACTCTGCTGGCCGCTCTGATCACCGGCGTACCTCTGACCGGCTGGGGCCTGCGGGACGTGGGGATCGGCCTGGGTCTGGCGGTGTTCTGCACCCTCTTGGGCCACAGCGTGTTCAGCTGGGGCCTGCGGTATGAAAAGGCCTCCTACATCTCCACGGTCAAGTTTTTGGAGCCGGTGTTTGCCAGCTTGCTGGGCCTGTTTTGCTCCACGAAGCCCCGCCCATGACTACGGTACTGGGCGGCGCGGTGATCCTTCTGGGGGTCCTTTTGTGTTCCCTGGATGGCACATCCGCTTCGGAAAAGACAGGCAAAGCCGCCTCCAGCGGTTGCCAAAGCGGCGCCAGTCGGGTATAATACCTTCGGCGGTTTTTATGCGGGGCTCTATATTCGTGGCCCCTCCCCTATCTATTTTCTGTCCGGAGGTGTTTTTGATGCCCACGATCTCCGTGATCGTTCCCGTATATAAGGCGGAGGCCTTTCTCCGCAAATGCACCGACAGCATCCTGCACCAAACCTTTACCGATCTGGAGCTGATCCTGGTGGAGGACGGCTCCCCCGACGGCAGCGGCGCGCTGTGCGACGCCATCGCCGCCGAGGACAGCCGGGTCCGGGCTTTTCATCAGGCCAATGACGGCGTCAGCTCCGCCCGGAACCTGGGCCTGCGGGAGGCCCGGGGCACCTACATTGCCTTCGCCGACAGCGACGACTGGATGGAGCCCACCATGCTGGAGACGCTCTACCAATCCCTCGTCTCTGCCGGGGCCGACAGCGCCGGCTGCGCCCACCTGGGTGTGACGCCTGACGGACACAGCTGGACTGAGGCAGCGGTCCTCCCTGCCGGTGTCTATGACCGCGCCGCCATTTTGGAGGGCATTGTCTACCCCCTGACCGGAGACCGAATCGGTGCCCGGGTGGTCAACGGCTTCATCTGGCGCTATCTCTACTCCGCCTCCGTCATCCGAGAGGCCGGGATCACCTTTGACGGCGCCTATCTGGAGGACGAGCTGTTTTTGCTGGAGTATTTCTGCCACGCCAAGCGCCTGGCCATGACGGACAAGCCCCTTTATGACTACCTGCAAAACCCCTCCTCCGTCACCCACAAATATATGAAGGACTATCTGGACACCTTTTTCCGCTTTTTAGAGAAGAAGGAGGCTTTGGTGAAGCGGTACGGCCTGGCAGCTCACCGGCCCCACTGGCGGGAGGAGAGCTGTTTTGCCGGGCTGCTGATCGCCATCGGCAATGAGTACGCCACCGGCAATCCCGCCTCCTGGCGGGAGCGGCAAGCGCGGGTGAAGGCCATGACCAAGCAGCCGGATATGGCCCGGGCCCTGCTGGTCCTCCATCCCCGGAACCAGTCCCGCAACAAACAGATCGTCACTGAGCTGGTGCGTCGGGGCCATTTTGGCCTTTTGACGGCCCTGTATCGTCTGAAAAACCGCGGCTGAGACGCCGCATAGCCTGGAAGAAAGTGAGACCCGATCCATGGAACTTGTCAAGGAAAGCTTCATCGGCCGTTTGGCCCTGCTGATTTACGCCCTGTGCCGGGAAAGCGCAGTAGGCGCCCTGCTGCACCGGTTCTGCAACTGGTGTGAGCACAAATGGCATGAGAGCGCCCTCATCTGCTTTTTGACCCGAGAGGGCACTCTGCCTCGGTCCTGGCCCTCCAGCGTCAGCTGTCGTCTGCTGGGCGGGATCCTGAATTTACCCGCCAATCTCCTCCACCGTTGGTATCTAGCCTGGCAAAAGACCTTTGATGGCAGCTTTTTCGCCAATCTGGCTTTTGATATGGGCGACTCCACAGCCATCGCCGCCTCCTGGCTCATGGCACTGCTGCTGATTATCCCCTATGAGCGATGGAACAACGCATACAGCCTGCTCGGCTTTTTCCTGTGTCTGTGCCTGCTGATCCTGGGCGGGATGCGCCGTAAGTCCCTGCGGATCGATGTCCAATCCCTGGGGCCCTACCTGGTGCTGTTTGGAGCAGCGGTCCTCTTGTCCCTTCCCCTGTCCCACTACCGTTCCCTCTCCGCCCGGTTCCTGCTCTACCATGTGGCCTGTATGCTCTGCGTCCTGGTGACTGTCAGCGCCGTTCGGAATGTTCGGGACCTGCTGCGTCTGGCCGGCGGTGCAGGCATTGCTGTGACCATCTCCTCAGCCTACGCCTTTGTCCAGCGCATTCAGGGCGTGGAGGTCAACGAGTCCTATGTGGACATGACCCTCAATGCCGGTATGCCTGGCCGGGTCTATTCCTTTTTCGATAATCCCAATGCCTTTGCAGAACTGCTTTTGTTCTTCCTGCCGGTGCTTCTGGCCCTTGTTTTGTGCGCCCGGCACTGGTACAGCAAGCTAGCTGCCTTCGCCGCTTTCTGTCTGGGCACTGGCGCCATCCTGATGACCTATTCCCGGGCCAGTTGGATTGGCCTGGCCTTCTCCATTGTGGTGTTCGTGTTCTTGTGGAATCCCCGGCTGATTCCGGTACTGGCACTGCTGGCTCTGGCCTGTGTGCCTTTCCTGCCGGATACCATCCTCAACCGCATCTCCACCATCACCAATCTCAACGACTCCTCCACCTCCAGCCGTTTTCCCCTGTATGGCGCTGCTTTTCGTCTTTTGAAGGAAAGCCCCATTCGCGGCGCAGGCCTGGGCACTTCGGCGGTGCAGCAGTTTATCCAGGACAACAGCCTCTATCGAGGCACTGCCCCCTTTGTCCATGCCCACGACATCTATCTGCAGGTCTGGGCGGAGATGGGACTGCTGGGTGTGACCGGCTTTGTGTCCGGGATGCTCTGGAGCTATAAGTCCGCCGCTGCTGCGGCTAAGCACGCCTCCCCTGCTGCCTGCCTTTTGACTCTGGGCGGAGCATCCGCTATTGCTGGTGCCATGGTCTGCGCCATTGCGGACTACCTGTGGAACTACCCCCGGGTCATGTGTGCCTTCTGGTTTTTGGTGGCCATTACCGTCTCCGGCATCAAGGTTTGCCGACAGGAGCAGCAGACAGCTTGACCGCTTCCTGCAACCACCACAAAGGGGCGGAGTTTTCCTGACTCCGCCCCTTCTCTTATTCGGCAAGAAAGGCTTTGCTTTTCCCGTTGGTTTGTGGTATAATTATAAAATAGTCTGTAAGTTGACCTTTGGGCGCCAGAGAATGTGCTCCGGATCCTTTTGATTTGATGGTGTAGCGCAGTTAGTAGCGCGCTTGCTTTGGGAGCATATCCCGCCCATCCATGAGGGAAAACGCCCACCCCCACAACCCGCTGGGACACTACCAGAAGCGGGAACCATTTCCGCAAAGCCGTTGGTCAAAAAACGGCCAAGACCACATGAAAGACCACAGATAAAACAATTCCATAACCGGGTGTAGCGCAGTTGGTAGCGCGCTTGCTTTGGGAGCGTGAGGCCCAGGTTCGGGCCGTAGCCCTCGGAAAACCCGGAAAGCCTTGAGACAGTTGGGCTGACAGCACTTTTCCCCTCGCCGGTAACTGGTCAAAAATCGGCGTTGACCACATGTTTGACCACAATTGGAAAATTTCATATCCGGGTGTAGCGCAGTTGGTAGCGCGCTTGCTTTGGGAGAATACGCCCAGGCCACCCAACAACTTCATATCCGGGTGTAGCGCAGTTGGTAGCGCGCCTGCTTTGGGAGCAGGATGCCGCAGGTTCGAATCCTGTCACTCGGACCACCTTTCTTAGAAAAACCGCCTAAA
>CABSMJ010000019.1 GCA_902478785.1 uncultured Oscillospiraceae bacterium | reverse complement strand
GTGGTTGCCGGAAGCGACACCCATCAGGCGGTTCAGTACGGCTGCATTCGTACCCGATTTGAAAAAGAATTTGATACGATTTCGGAGTTGCGGCAAGAAATGGAGGCCGGGCGCTATACCATCTGTGTGCATCCGGAAGCGGCCTTTAAGGTAAAAACCGCAGGCCTTTTGAAGCGCTCGTTGAAGGAAATCCATGCGCTGGGGGGAGATTATGTCTCTGTATTGCTGCGCCAAAACGGGGAGTCTCCTGCTGTGCTGAAAGCAAAGGGGCAGATGGAATGAACGCAGATGTGTTATCCAACTGCTTAGAACAGGCTATCCCTATTGTTCGTGAAGCCGGAAAGCTACTGCATGATCGCGTGTGCTCTTCCAGTATTCAGGAAAAAGGGAAAACAGATTTTGTGACTGCCGTAGATACTGCCGTTCAGTACTTTATCCGAGAGCGCCTTCAAAAACTGAACAGTTCCATCCAATTCATGGGAGAGGAGCAAGACAACTCTTCTATAGAACCCGATCGGCTTACCTGGATCTTGGATCCGGTGGATGGTACGACCAATCTGATTCACGGTTTCCGTCACAGCGCCATTTCTCTGGCGATGGCTGAAGGGGAACAGGTGCTGTTTGGCGTCGTTTATGATCCGTTTTCGGAGGAATTGTTTACCGCACAACGTGGTCATGGAGCATTTTGCAACCACAAACCGATCCATGTTAGCGATGTGCAGACACTTTCGGACAGCCTTTGTTCTGTAGGGACAAATCCCGGAAGCAGGGAGCAAGCAGATGCCGCCTTTCGGCGGATGCGGGCGGTCTACGACCATTGCCACGACATCCGCCGCATCGGTGCTGCGTCCATAGAACTGTGCTATGTGGCCAGCGGTCGCCTGGACGGATACCTGGAGCACGGCCTCAGACCGTGGGATTTTGCCGCAGGAAAATTGATTTTGGAAGAGGCAGGCGGGAAATTGACCGATTTTTGCGGGTCCGCCCCCTTCCTGTATGCGGATCGAAGTGATATAATGGCATCAAATGGCCATATTCACGCCGACTTGCGGTTTTTGATATGAAGGAGCACCATGTATTTTTCATTTCCTCTGACACCAGACAAGTTAACTGCAGCAGAACAGCTGATCATTGAGTACATCACCGGGCACAGAGATGAGTTTCTCTGTATGACCATTGGACAGCTGTCTGACGAACTGAATCTATCTGAGGCCACGATCTCCCGGTTTGCCCGCCATGTTGGCTGCTGCGATTTCAAACACTTGAAACGGATCATCATGGAGCAAACCGTGCAAAAAGGTCCGGCTCAAAAGCTGAAAAATACGCTGCAAACGAGTGCTGACAATCTTCTGAACGACTGGATAGAACAGCAGCAGTATTACCTGCAAAAGACGTTGGAACTACTGGACCAAGGGGAATTCTCCCGGGCGGTTGACGCCATCGGTGGCGCACGCAGAGTTTTTATTTACGCAAAGAACGCTTCCCGGGCACCTGCACAGCTTTTGGAATTTCGGCTTCGACGCATCGGGATTGATGTTTGTCGTATTTCATCCAGCGGATCGGAGCTTCTGGAAAACCTGGCGCTTATGAGTGCGGAGGATCTGGTGGTCCTTTTTGGATTTTCCAAAGTATCTGCGGAGGGCAGTATCATTCTGAATCACCAAAAACGCGCCGGATATCAGACGCTGTTGTTCACAAGCCGAACTTATCACGACGAAAAACATCGGGCAGATATCAATTTGTTTGTATATCGAGGGGAAGAAAATGAGTATCATTCCATGACGACCCCCATTGCAGTTGTGGATGCACTGGTACTGGCTTTGTCAGCGCAGATGGGGGCAACTGCGGTTGACCGTCTGGAGGAAATACGAAAACTGAAAACGGAATATGGGAAACAATTAAAGGGAGAAAAAGAGATGCCGCATCGGGAGAAATCCTAACACGGCATCTCTTTGATTGTTATTACTCAAAGGCCCGACGTAAAATTTTGTATAAGCGTTTTTCGACAAAAATCAAGAATGGCGCAGGAAAGCAGGGCGGATTCTGGCCTGAATCCCTTGGTAACCGAAAACCATAGCGGTCAGAACGGTATGCGCGCCGCTCCGGCGTGAATGCCGGTCTGGCCGCTGTGGCATACTAGGACAAGGGAGTCAGCCAACGGCTCGGTCGGCGAACATGATCTCCAGCTGACTGAGCACCAGATCCCAGTTTTGACATCTGGCGTGCCAGTGCTTCACGATACGCTGGGAGGCCAGATATAACATCCGACGCAGGGAATCGTCGTTCGTGAAGGAAGGTTTGTTCTTTGTGATCTGCCGGAACTGGCGGTTCAGGCCCTCGATGATGTTCGTCGTGTATATGATTTTCCGAATCTCAACGGGGTATTCAAAGAACGTGCTTAAAACCGGCCAGTTTTCCTCCCAGCTTTTCACGCAGGAGGGGTACTGTTTACGCCAGGCCTCTGCAAAGGTCTGCAGGTTTTTCTCGGCTTCTTCCAGCGTGACGGCACCGTAGATCTTCTTCAGATCCGCAACGACTTTCTTGATGTCCTTGTAACTGACATATCTGGTGGAACTGCGCACCTGGTGGACGATGCAGCGCTGCAGCCTGCTTTTGGGGAAGACAGCCTCGATAGCCTGCATCATCCCACACAGGCCGTCTGTGCAGAACAGATATACATCCAAAACGCCCCTGCTTTTTAGGTCATTGAGCACGTTCAGCCAGAATTTGCTGTTTTCGTGCTCTCCGATCCAGACGCCCAGAATGTCCTTCCTGCCATCCATGGTGACACCCAGCACCACATAGGCTGCCTTCGTCACATACCGCCGGTCTTCCCGAACCTTGTAGTGAATGGCGTCCATGAACACAAACGGATACACCGGCTCCAAAGGACGATTCTGCCAGGCTGTGACCTCCGGCATGATCTTTTCGCTGATCTTCGTTACCAGTTCCGGAGAGATCTCCACGCCGTACAGTTCCTTGATCTGCTCAGCGATATCCCGTTGGCTCATGCCGCAGGCGTACAGCGCCAGGATCTTATCCTCCATTCCGTCCGCGTTTCGGTCATACTTGCCGATGATCTTGGGTTCGAAGGAGCCATTCCGGTCCCGGGGAACCTTGATGTCCACCTCACCCAGTTGGGTCTTGACGGTCTTCTTCGTGTAGCCGTTGCGGTAGTTTCTGGGGGTGCCCTCCGGCTCGTCAGAGCGCTCGCAACGCTCTCGACCAAGCTCCTCGTCCATCTCCACTTCCATGACGGTCTGGATGACGTCCCGGAACATTTCCTTCATGGCCTCCATGATCTCCGTCGTACTGGTGAAGTGCTGGCTCTGAACGTATTCCTTCAACAAATCCTGTGGTACTGGCTGCATAATCTTCGTCTCCTTCGTCTTGAATGTTTGATCTCATTCTTGACTCAGTCGAAGATTTTCATACTGTCGTAGAACGTCGATTACACAGAATTTTCGGCGGTCTCTACTCAAATGCAATAAGCGTTTCTTTTGATGGCTTTTCGTCCTCGCAGTTCAGAAGATACGTTATCGCTCTGTTCGCAAAGCGGTTTGTTTTCATGGTATCCCAATCGGCAAGCCGGATAATCTTCGCTGTGCCGTTCTCAAAATCAAATGAAATCTCGCCCCATTCGCCGTCGCAGTCTGCCTGGTATTCGTAGATTGCGGCGGCGATTTTCTTTTTGCGCTTGGTTTTGGATTTCTGTTTCAGCCGGATGACATGGATTGCGCCTTCGGCAACCAGAAGTTCCGTCAGCCTGTCCACTGCTTTGCGGTAAGCCCGTTCTGCACCGCTGGCTGTACTCCCCTCAAAAAGGACTGCCAGTTCTTCAAAGGTCAGCCGGGTGCTGATGGGGCTGACCCGGCCACAGGTCATACAGATGGCATTTCTCTTTTCCAAAAGTGTCTGCTCCCGGTAATTCAGCTTTTCAAACGCTTCTCGGACAGCTTCAGCCTGGATGCCGTTCCATAGAATCTCCGCATAGTCCCAATGGTCATCCCGGCTGACATCCTCGCCGGTTTCTTCGCTGTCCTCATCCTGAATGGTCTGATAAAACGGAACACGGCTGCGATTTTGCTTGGCCAATGCCAAAAACTTTGCTGCGGTTTCCTCGGCACAGCCGTTTTTCTGGGCATATTTTTGGATCGCCGCCTGTTCAGACTGGCCGGATTGATTGTAGAGCCAAGCAATCCCACGAACAGCCTTGTACTCATCCACATTTTCAAAGGAACCTACCTCCTCCTGCATCCGGCAGGTCAAAAGGGCATTCCCGATAAAATGATGGGCATAGGTCAGAAAATCTGCTCCTTGTGCGGGATCATATCCCCGGAGACAGTCCAACATGGCAAGCACACATCCCATTTTGTAGTCCAAAAAGCGTTCCGGGTCATAGCGATCCAGCCCCTCCCGCAGCAGGAAACGGCGAACACGACCATTAAGCCGATTTTCGTAATGGTGCAGGAAAAAGGAAAGCCAGCACAGTTCTTGGCTCTGCACAGCCTTGATAATATAATCATTCAGATTTTGATGGACAGGCGGTTCCGGGTCAAGCTGAAAGATGCGTTCCACTTCCCGCATGGTCAGGCCCTTGGGTTCCGTCAGAAAGCTGTATTTGGCACAGTAGCCGGACAGCTCCCATGTCCACGCTGTATCCATTTTCCCTCACCACCTTTCTGATATTTTGCTGCTTATTTCTTTTGTACGGCCTTCAAAAGTGCATCTTGGGTCATTTCCTGCTCATAGACAGTGCTGGCATAGCGCTGATCAGAGAGCGCACGGAGCATCTTATCTTTTGCCAGCTTTTTCATAGCTGCTGCCGTTTCTTCATCCAGCTTTCCACGGCGGGTGCTTTGCAGGATGGTGTTCATCCGGCGGGTATAAATGGCCTTGATGGGGTGATCGTCTGCAAGCTCCCGCTGCTCCCGGCCTCTCAGATTGCCGATTTGTCGGCAAGTCCGTCCCCGCTGGTCGCCGGGGACCAGACCACCGCAGTATTTGGTATGCCGTGCATCAATGGTAAGAAACCATCTACCGCAGATGGGGCATTTCTTAGGTGCATGGCCCACACAAAGCCCCTCAAACAGATCGGAACGGAACATTCCCACAAAGGAGACATAGTGCATCCGCTTGACCAACTGTGGCTCCGTCTTTCCAGGCCGAACGGCGGATACATACTGCACCGAAGCATTGGTTAGGGTCATCCAGGCCGGGTTATCCAGCGACAGAGTTGGCTCACCTTTGAAGAACTGTCCGAACATTGCAGCATAACCGTCCGGAGTACGGTCATAGTCTGGCTCATTCAAGCGCTCTGCAAATTTCGTCAGAGCCTCCTTGTATTGCCCCAGAGAATAGCTCAAATGCCCCAGCACCTGCGCTATTCGGACGAGCATGGTTGCCTTGCTATGCTGACCAGTCAATGCACAAATCAGCTGCTCCTGCTGCGTAAGCTGCAAATAGGCTTTTGCGTCCTCCATATATTCTTCGGAAAAGATGGCTGCAAGTTTTTGCTCAAAATAGCTCCGATTCAGGCGGGAGAACGGTGGTGTCGCCTGCAAAAAGGAGATGATCTCGCCAGCGGCCTGCTGCACCTGCGGCAGCAGCTCCATATCCACGGAACCGGTGTTCATCCCCTGAAGCAGCTGGTTCAGCACATTGCAGGGAGTATCCAGTTTTTCAATGGTACTGTCCGGGATGTTCAGCACCTCGCAACCAATGGTTCCTGTGGGCATGGTACACCCCTCATAGTTCACGGTGTCCTGCCAGAAATCCAGCGACAAAACCGCATGGTTGATGATCTGATCCATCTTCTCCCTCCTGTCATGTTTTTTTATTTTTATAATAGCACACAATTAAATTCTTGTCATGTTTTTTGAAAATGCCTTGTCATGCCATTAGCCTGTTTTTTTCGATTTTCCCCATAACCTATACAGAGGGGTGAGAAAACTGCCCCATCAAAAAGGAAATGGAGGGAATCTGTATGAATCTGTTTGAAGTGGTGAAAGCAGGCATCAACACACGGGAAGCAGCGCAGGTGTATGGAATCGATGTCAACCACTATGGCATGGCGCTGTGCCCGTTCCACAATGACCGTCATCCGAGCCTGTATGTATCGGATGACCACTACCACTGTTTTGCCTGCGGGGAACACGGGGACGTGATCGACCTGACCGCCAAGCTGTTTGACCTTCGGCTGTATGATGCGGCCCGAAAACTGGCATCGGACTTTCACCTTGCACTGGACAAGCCCTTGCCGGAAGCAATTCGCCAAAAATTAAAGCACAAAACCAAAGCACAGCAGCTTCGTGAGAACGAGCAGCTGTGCTTTTCTGTTTTGAACCAGTATCGGCGGTTGCTCTTGGATTGGGAAAGGCAATATGCACCGCAAGCGCCGGAAGATGTGTTGGACGAGCGGTTTGTGGAAGCCTGCCACCGTCTGCCCTGGGCAGAGTATCAGCTGGACATTCTGCTGCAAGGCGATTCCTATGAACGAGGCGAAGTCGGGAGTGAACTAACGGCAGACGGATACATCCGCAAATTACAGGCCCGCCTGAGAAAGGAGCGATACCATGAATAACCCTGTTTGGATTGATGATAAGGGGAAAATCGTCGAACCGGAATACTGCCGGGATTTCCTGTCCCAGCATCCCATGCGCTGTATCAACGACCGCTTTTATACTGTGGATGGCCCATTGCCCGATGAGAGCAAATTGAAGCGCACGATTTATGAGGAAATCTCGCCCTGGCTTCATGCCAAGGTTGCACAGACGGTGGAGCAGATAATCAAAGCGTTGAAGCTGGCGGCATATGCAGACCCTCTGCCCCTGCAATGTGACCGTATCCATGTGGCTAATGGCACTTATTTTCTGGACGGTACATTCACAGAGGAAAAAGAATACTGCAACAACCGCCTGCCGGTGTCTTATCGGGCAGATGCTCCTGCACCGGAACACTGGCTGCGCTTCCTTTCGGAATTGTTGGAGCCGGAGGATATTCCCGCCTTGCAGGAATATCTGGGCTATTGTCTAATCCCCTCCACCAAGGGCCAGAAAATGCTCATGCTGGTCGGCAAGGGCGGCGAGGGCAAAAGCCGGATCGGTGTGGTGATGAACGCCATTTTCGGGCTCAACATGAACACCACTTCCATTCAGAAGGTAGAAACTAATCGGTTTGCCAGAGCCGATCTGGAGGGTAAGCTGCTGATGGTGGACGATGATCTGGACATGAACGCCTTGACCAAAACCAACTATGTCAAATCTATCGTGACCGCAGAACTGCGGATGGATTTGGAACGGAAGAAAGAGCAGAGCTATCAAGGGCTGCTTTATGTACGCTTCCTATGCTTCGGCAACGGGGCATTGACTGCACTTCACGACCGCAGCGATGGTTTCTTTCGCCGTCAGATCATTCTGACCACCAAAGATAAGCCTGTGGATCGGTTCGATGACCCGTTTCTTGCTGAAAAATTGATTGCGGAAAAAGAGGGGATTTTCCTCTGGATGCTGGAGGGATTGCGGCGGCTGATTGCCGATCACTATCACTTTACCATCAGCCAGAGATCCAAGGACAATATCTCTTCCGCTGTTCGGGATGCCAACAACATTCTGGACTTTCTCGATTCTGAGGGTTATGTGGCATTCAAGGCCGATTATGAAGCCAGTACCAAAAATCTGTATGCAGCCTATAAGCGGTGGTGTGAGGACAACGCAGAAAACCCACTGTCCCCCAAGAGCTTTGCAAACCAGCTCAGTCAGAACGCAGAGCGCTACCATTTGGAGCCGGTCAATAACCTGCACATCGGCGGGGGAAAACGGTGCCGGGGATACATGGGCATTTATGTTCTGCTCTCACCTATGGAGTTGTAATGAAACTTCAAAACCTTCTGTTCGTGCGTTCATGCGTTCCTGATCGGATGCGGCCTGTGGAACGAAGGAACGCACGAACGCAAAAAATCAAAGTTCATTTTTATATTTGATAGCACGGCTGGGCATTAAAATTGGCAATGCTCAGTCAATGGTTGTGCAAACGGTGAAAAACATTACCGTAAACAGAACGCAAATCATCATTCGGTGATTTGCGAAACAGTGACGCTGGTATGCAGGAAGGTGGCTATTTCCACGGTTTCGATTGCAAGCCCACCTAATCGCAAAGTCGATGGGGTGTTGCTCTGAATAGCTCTTCACAGGCGCAGTTCTGAGCGATTTTTGAGAAGTAATTAAAATTAACTGTACCGTGCAGCGTGTATGCTCCACGGTAAAACCATTTCATGAAAGAATGAGGTATTTTCTATGAAATCTAATTTAAGAAATGAAATTAAGTCGTACATTGTGCGTTCCGGGTACACGATGCAGGAAGTTGTTGACAGGCTTTCTGAGGATTACGGCTGGAGCGACAGTGTTTCCAACCTGTCCAACAAGCTCCAGCGGGAATCTATGCGGTATGTGGAGGCGGTACAGCTTGCCGATGCCCTTGGCTATGATCTCGTATGGCAGAAGCGGAGGGACAAATGATGCCCGCCGTTCTTACCCACCGCATCTCCCGTCCCCATCAAAAAATCCGCAGATTTGGAGATGGATGGCAGAGTGGATTTGCAAAATCTGCTCTGCCTGTGAGCGGCAGAAATGAAGCAATCGAGATTGCGGAGAGGCTGTCGGTCACACCGCCTTTTGAGGATTTGAGTGCCACACACAAGCCTCTAAAGGCAGCAAGGCATCCGCAGATGCCGCATTCCCCCTCGGAGAGCCCACGGCACTTTGCAGCCCTTCGGGATGAAAGTGTCATAGTGGGTTATTACACTTCCCGCAGGAAGTGCATCCCCGTCCCCCAGCCGTCTGCCGCACAACAGAAAGGAGCTGATTTGTATGGCCAGAAACGACGGAATCGACCGCACCTTTGCCCGTAACCAGGACTTGCCCACCCTTGATGATGTGGCGAAGGTGCAGGAGCATAACGAACGGGAAAAGGACAGCTACTCCAACCAGGATATTGATACCACCCAAACCTACCGGAATATCCACTTCAAGGCTCCCACCGACAGCTATGCCGCTATGTTCGATCAGATGATTGCCGATGGTGTCATCTCCACCCGTGGTCTGAAAGCCGATGCGGTGAAATACGGGGAACTGATTTTCGATGTGAACTCCGCTTACTTTCACAATCACGGCGGATATGAATATGCCAAGCAATTCTACACCGACGCATACAAAGCTGCCGTAGAGATCGTGGGCGGTGAGCAGTATATCCTCTCTGCCGTCATGCACGCCGATGAGCGCAACCGAGCCATGTCGGAAGCTCTGGGGCAGGATGTGTATCACTACCACCTTCATGTGGTCTATGTCCCGGTGGTGGAAAAACAGATTCTCTGGTCGAAGCGGTGCAAGGATAAGTCCCTTGTAGGTACAGTCAAGGAAACCATTATGCAGGTCAGCCGCAGCAAAAAGTGGGAGTCAAAAGTTGCTTTTGATGAGCAGGGCAATCCGCTTCTGACCGCCAAGGGCAAGAAAGTCCTGCGGACATCGTACAGTGTCCTGCAAGACGATTTCTTCAACTATATGAAAGCTGCCGGATATACCGATGTGGAGCGTGGAGAGCGTGGCAGCACTGAAGAACATCTGACTGTGACCCAGTTCAAGGTGGCACAGGAGCAGCAGCGGCTGGAAGATGTGACCGCCCAAATCGCTCAGACAGAACAGGCGCTGGACACCGCACAGGCTGCCGTTGAGAAAAAGCACAAGGAGCTGCAATCCCTGCAAAAGCAGGCCAAAGAACAGCGCACTGCCGCCCTGACGGTACAGGAAATCCGCTCCATGGGGAAAAAGACGATCACCGGCAACATCACTCTGACCCCATCCGAGTGTAACACGCTCAAGGATTATGCGGTCAATGGGATTCTTGCCAAGGCGGAAAACAGCCGTTTGGAGGAAAAACTGCAACAAGCGCAAAAGAGCGTCGCTGTCTGGAAACAGCGATATGAATTACTGAAAGAACAGGCACGGCCTTATCTGGAAGCTGTCAAGCTCGCACCCGAAAAGGTGCGGGCTTTTCTTGACGCCATTTTGACACGAACTCGGCAAACAAAGCAACACGATCAATCTTCCCGCCGCAAATCGCAAGATATGGAACTTTAACAGAAAGGAATTTTTGCTTATGACCAATCTGACAACAAAACTCAATAAGCTGATGCTCGATGATTCTCCTTCGGAAAAGCTGATTAACGCTTGTGCTGAAATCGATATTGAATCCTGCTTTGACCCGATTTTTGAACCGCCGATTGATTTTCTGGAAGAATGCCGGAAACGCTGGGAAAACCTAATGAATCCTTTTACAGGTACGGTAGAACGAAAAATTGGAAATACCTGGTATTTGCTGGAGACTGTATGTGACGGAAATGAGCCGCTTACCCACAAGGTAAAACGGCTCATTTTCTCGGATAAGGAGGCGCTTTGTTCATGACACAGACTCAAATTCATGCTACAATATCACCATGCACACCGATTCTGTCAGCTGACCCAACCGTAAAGGAGGACGCTATGTTGGATCAGCAGAAAATCACCATCCTGTACTGCCGCCTCAGCAATGAGGATGCACTGGATGGAGAATCAAATTCGATACAGAATCAAAAAGAGTTTTTAACCCGGTACGCAGCCGAGCATGGCTACACCAACCTGAAAATTCTGGTGGATGACGGATATACGGGAACCAATTTTGACCGCCCCGGCGTGCAGGAAGGCTTTGCACTGGTTAAGCAGGGGCTTGTCGGTTGCTGGCTGGTCAAGGATCTTAGTAGGTTTGGCCGAGATTACCTGACCGTTGGACAGTACACGGACATCATTTTCCCCAGCTACGATGTGCGTTTTATCGCCGTCAATGATGGTGTGGACAGTGAACGGGGCGACAGCGACGGCTTTGCCGCTATCCGTAATTTGTTCAACGAATGGTATCCACGGGACACCAGCAAAAAAGTCCGAGTCGTATTCCGGCAGAAAGGCACCAGCGGAAAGCATCTGGGAAAACCGCCCTATGGTTATCGCACTGACCCTGCCGATAAAGACCATTGGATCATTGACGAGGATGCCGCCCCAGTAGTCAAGCGCATCTTTGACTTGGCCATTGACGGCAAGGGGCCGGAACAGATTGCCCGTATACTGGAGAAGGATAAGGTGTTGACTACCAAGGCGCTGTATGCCAAACAGTCGGAAGACCATCCTGACCCAAAAAAGCGTAAGAAAATGCCGGAGCGCCCTTACCATTGGATTGGTCAATCGGTTGCGGGTATTCTGGAACGGATGGAGTACACCGGCTGTACCTGCAATTTCAAGACCTATTCCAAGTCCTATAAGCTGAAGAAGCGGATTCCCAATGCCATCGAAGATATGTGTATCTTCCCTGATACGCAGGAAGCAATCGTTTCTCAGGCTCAGTGGGACAGGGTGCAGGAGTTGCGAAAAAACAAACGCCGTCCCACAAAAGCGGAACGGCAGGGATTGTTCTCTGGGCTTCTGTTCTGTCCTGATTGCGGGAATAAGCTGCACTTTGCTACCTGCAAAAGCTTTGACGGCAAGCAAGACCATTATGTATGCTCCAGCTACAAAAGTGGTCGAGGCACCTGTTCTGCCCACTATATCCGTGAAGATGTACTGCGGGAACTGGTGCTGGAGCGCATCCGTACGGTCAATGCCTATATCCGGCAGGATGTGGAAGGCTTTCAGGAAGAATGGCTGCAATGCCGCCGTTCCGATCAGGAACGCAACATCCGTGAAGATCGGAAGCGAGTGGAGCAGGCCAAGAAGCGGCTGACTGACTTGGATGTCCTTCTGTCCCGACTCTATGAGGATTTTGTCCTGGGCGATCTGAGCAAGGAGCGGTACAAGAAAATGACCGCCGATTACGAGGCAGAACAGGAACGGTTAAAACTCGAAATCGAAGTGACGGAAGAATGGCTGGAAACGCAGGAAACCATGAGTGCAGATGTGGATGCCTTTGTAGCCCTGACACAGAAGTATGTGGATGTGCAGAAATTGACACCTACGATAGTCAATGAGTATATCAAGAAAATTGAGGTGTTTCCACCGGACAAATCCAGCGGCAAGCGGGTACAGAAGGTAAAAATCTATTTCAACTTCGTGGATGATGTAGAGATTCCTGTGATTTCCGAGCCTGTTGTTGCAAAATCTACCCTTGGACGCAGAAAAACGGCGTGACCATTGCGGTCACACCGTTCTCTGCCCCTCGCAAAGCTAAATAGTACCTTGTCACTATTAAACCTTTGGAAGCGGGGCTTTTCTTTTCTCATTTTCCGGTTTTCAGATGCTGCATCAGCACGGCGGCGATGTTTTCACAGGAGGCCTGGATGGTCACGGCGCCGATCTCCTGGGCTGCGCAGGGCATTCCGTAGACCACGCAGGAGTCCTTATCCTGCCCGATGGTATAGGCGCCGGCCTTGCGCATCTGCAAAAGGCCGTTGGCGCCGTCCCGGCCCATGCCGGTCATGATGATGCCCACCATGTGGCATTTCACCTGGGCGGCCATGGAGGAGAACAATGCGTCCACCGACGGGCGGTGGCCGCTGACCTTGTCTCCGGGCTGGCAGGCCAGGGTATAGCGGCTGCCCATGCGGACCACCCGGGCCTGGAGGTCTGCCGGTGCGATCAGCGCCAGGCCCCGGTGGATCTCGTCGCCATTTTTGGCCTCCCGCACCTCCATGGCGCACAGCTTATCCAGCCGCTGAGCATACATCTTGGTAAATCCCGGGGGCATATGCTGGACGATGACCATACCGGGGATATCCGCAGGCAGCCGCTTGAGGACCTCCAGCGTGGCCTCGGTCCCGCCGGTGGAGGCGCCCAGGCCGATGATGGTCTGGTTGAGGTTCACCCCTCCCAAAGGGTTGCCCAGAGCGGGAGCCGCCGCAGCCGGGCGGACGGAAGCCTGCTTGCGGCAGGGCGCCACCTTGGAGTAGGAGGCCACCACGATCTTTTGCGCCAGAGAGCGCAGGAAGGCGCTCCGGTTCTCTGTGCCGTCGGGCTTGCGGACAAAGTCCACGGCACCGGCCGCCAGGGCGTCAAATACCCGCAGGTTCAGGCTGGACACCAAAATCACCGGCAGGGGATGCTGGGGCAGCAGCTGGCGCAGAAAGTCGATGCCGCTGATGCCAGGCATCTCCACATCCAATGTCATCACATCTGGCTTGAGCTGGAGGATCTTGGCCTTGGCATCCAGGGCGTTGATGGCATAGCCCACCACCTCAATATAGGAGTAGGTGGACAGTCCCTTTATCAAAAATGCACGGGCCACGGCGGAGTCATCTACCACCAGGACCCGAATTTTACGCTGATTAGGAATCACAGATATAATAGCTCCTTCCTAAGAGCCACGGAAACACGTCTTACTTCTTTTTTCGGTATACAGCCGGAGCCACCATACGAAACAGCGGCGTCTGTCCCAGAGATTCGGAGTGGCTGATGAAAAGATAGCCATTGGGAGTCATGGCGTCATAAAAACGCCGAACTAGGGCATCCCGTGTGCTCTGATCGAAATAAATCATCACGTTTCGGCAGAAGATCACATCGAACTTCAGTCGGAAACGAATGGGGTCCATCAAATTGAATGTGCGGAAAATCACATTGTTTCGGATCACCGGAGCCACCGTGTACTGCGTTCCACCCTTGGGATCATGCACAAAGTACCGGTGCAGCCACTCGTTGGACATATCCGCCGGCGGCTGATAGACGCCGACCTTGGCCTTGGCCATGGCCTGCTGGGAGATATCCGTGGCCAGGATCCGGGTGTCCCACTGGGACGCCTGTGCGCCGAAGTACTCCTTGAGATAGATGGACAGGGTATAGGGCTCCTCGCCGCTGGAACAGCCTGCGCTCCAGATGGCCAGCACCTTATCCCGCTGGTGGCGCTGGGCCAATTCCGGCAGCACCGTGTTTTGGAAAAATGTGAAGTGATCCTTTTCCCGGAGAAAATAGGTGTAGTTGGTGGTCAGCTTATTGAGTACCAGCTCCAGGTCCTGGGGGTCCTTGGTGGTGAAAAGATGCTCCAGAAAGGACTTGAAATCCCGGTATCCCCTGGTCTTGAGGGACTGGGAGAGGCGGCTGGTGATCAGCTGCTTTTTTTTGCTCAGGTCGATGCCGTAATTCTTCTGCATGAACTGGACCAGACGCTGAAAGTCAGCGTCTGTGATGGTCAGATTGTGAAACATCATATCCATGGCTCTGCCTCGCTCCTGCCTTATGCCAACTCCATCAGACGTTCACAGTCAAAGGCCAGCATGGTCTGTCCATCCTCCAGGGAACACATGCCGCGCACCAGTTCCCTGCCGCTTTGAGGCGGGGAGGGCAGGATGCTGCTCTTCTCCACATCCACCATCTTCTGAACCTGGTCCACCAGAATGCCCACCTGACCGTTGTTGGTTCGGAGGATAATCATGCAGTTGCTGTCATCCTGACCGGGATGGTTCAACAGCCGACGGATATCCACGATGGGAATGATCTGGCCCCGGAGGTTGATGATGCCCCGGACATAGTCGGGGACCAGGGGCAGCCAGGTGACCGTGTGATTGGTGATGATCTCCTCCACCTCTTCCGCCGGCACACCGAACAGCAGCCCATCAGACAAAAAGAGCAGATATTTTTCTGTTTGAACCTGGGGCACTTCCTCCTTCAGCTTCAAATCGTCTTCCGTTTGAAACATTGCGTCCTGTTCCGTCATAGTCACTCTCTCCTTTACTGGGGGCAAACACACAGGTTGGCGACATCCAGAATGATGCTGATGTTACCGTCGCCCAAAATGGTACAGCCGGCGATGCCGCTGGCCTTGATATTAAAGCGGTTGAGATAGGACGGCAGAGGCTTGACCACCACCTGCTGCTCACCCAGAAGCTCATCGGCAAACAGGCAGTAGGAATGCTCCCCGGACTCCAGCCAGATCAAAATGCCATCCTCCATCTTGGTGGCGCCGCTTTCCATGTGATACAGATCCCGCATGCGCACCACCGGGTAGAAGTTGCCCATGCACTTGAACAGCTCTCCGCCCGAGGCGTCCCGGATCAGGTCGTCCTCGGTGATCTTGAAGGACTGGCGGATGTTGTGAATGGGGATGGTGAAGATGGACTTGCCCACCGAGACCTCCATGCCGTCCATGATGGCCATGGTCAAGGGGATCTTCAGCGTGGTGGTCATACCCTGGCCGGGCTCGCTGGTGATGGAGACGGTGCCGCCCACCTCCTCCACATTTTTCTTCACCACATCCATACCCACGCCGCGGCCGGAGAACTCCGTGACCTCCGTGTTAGTGGAAAAGCCAGGGGCCATGAGGAAATTCAGAATGTCCTTGTGGGAATACTCCACATCCGGCTGGGCCAGTCCATTACGGATGGCCTTATTGAGCACCGCGTCGTAATTGACGCCCTGGCCGTCATCCTTGATCTCGATGATGACCTCGCTGCCGGTGTGACGGGCGGACAGGACGATCTCACCCACCGGGTCCTTGCCGGCGTCGATCCGATCCTGGACGTTGTCCTCAATGCCGTGGTCCATGGAGTTGCGGACGATGTGCATGATGGGATCGCCGATGCTGTCCACGATGGTCTTATCCACCTCGGTGTCCTCGCCCTCCAGGGTCAGATGGGCCTGCTTGCCCAGCTTTTTGCACATATCCCGGACGATTCGGTTCATCTTCTGGAAGGTGCCGGACACCGGCACCATCCGCAGCGACATGGACACGTCCTGGAGCTCATCGGTGAGCTTGCGCAGCTGCCGGGCAGACTTTGTAAAGGCGTCCAGCTTTAACCCCTTCAGATCCGGGGAGGAGGTGACCATGGACTCGGTGATGACGATCTCCCCCACCACCGCCGCCAGCTGATCGAGCTTGTTGAGGTTGACGCTGATCAGGCTCTCCTTGTGGTGCAGCGTGCCCTGCTCTGTCTTGGCAGGCGCCGCGGGAGCGGCAGCCTTTTTAGCCGCAGGCGCCGCCGGTGCAGCGGCAGGTGCCGGGGCGCTTTGCGCCGCAGGCGCGGCCGGAGCAGCCTGGGCAGGCTCTGCCGGAGCCGCAGCAGGTTCCTCCTTGGGCTGGGGCGCATCGATGGCCTGATAGGTGCGCACCGCCCCCGCGCTGGTGACAGCGTGGATGGCATTGTCCCGGTCCTCCGCCTTCCGGAAGTAGAGGAGGAAGCCGGACTCTATGATCTGATCCGCGGTGGCGGGGTCCGACTCCACACCCTGGGGCTCGTAGGTGAAATCGTCCTCAGCACAGAACTCCCGGATGGAGTTGACCAGCATATAGGCCCGCAGGTTTTCCATGCCGCTGCCCTCGTCAAAAAAGACCTGGAGGCCGTAGGGGAAGCCCTTCTCCCCGGCAGCCGCGGGCGCCGGCTGTGCCTGGAGCGCCTGGGCCTGGGACGCCTCCGACTGCGGCTGGGCGCCGCCGGAGTTAATTTGCTCGATCAATCTATTAATTTTTTGTAGAAGTGTGTCGATATCCTCAGTAAGGGGCTGCTCATTTTCAATGTGCTCAATTTCCCCCCGGAAAAAGTCGATGGTCTGGAACAGCAGATCAAACAGCTCCGGACGCAGTGACTCCGGCACCACATCCATGGTTTTATCCCGGATGATGGAGAACAGGTCCTCCGCCCGATGGGCAATAGTCATCAAAGAGTTGTACTCCATCATGGCAGAAGAGCCCTTGATGGTATGCATGATGCGGAAGATGGTGTTAATATCATCCTCGGAGAAGCTGTCCTGTTGCTCCGCGGCAAGGACGATGCTGTCCAGCTGCTCTAGCAGGGTGTTGGTTTCATATAAAAAGGCATCCAAAATGCTGTCGTTTCCGGCACTCATGGCAATATGCTCCTTTCTTGATGTTTCGACTTCTATCTTTTTATCGACCGGTTTTCCCGGAAAATAAGTGTTTTTTCAAAAATATCAGCCGTTCCTGAGAAAACCGACCGGCTGTGGATTTTAAGAGGTGGACACTATGGCAGACCTTTTGGGCGCGGCTAACCGCGTTCCGGGCTATGACAGTTCCAATAACAACCGTGCCCTTCCCGCTGCGCCGCGGCAGGGAGACACTCAAATTCAAAACGTCGTGGACCCCACCCGGGTGGGGCGGGCCGACGGCAGAACCGAGCAGCAGGGCGCAGACAACAACCTGCAGTCCGGCGATCTGCGCTATGACTCCAATCTCCAGACCTTTTTGCAGCGTCTGCGGGAAACTCCAGAGCTGCCTGAGCTGACCCGATCCCTGGTCCTTTTGCGCAGCATAGCCTCCTCCCCGGGCCTCCAGCCGGGAATCGCCCAGGAGATCTCCCAGTTTCTGGAGATGCTGCAGCTGGACGCCGACGGCTTCGAGAAGTTCTTCATGCAGCAGGTCCAGGGCAACAACCGGTTTTCCGGGCCGCTGTTCTCCCTGCTGCGGCAGGCCTATGACTCCCTCAACGGCGAGCATGTGCGCCAGTCCATTCTGGAGTTTGCCCGGCGGTACAGCGACTTCTCCTCTACCCCCCACATCAGCCGGAATCTGACCAGTCTCACCCGCCAGATCATGGACTACCTGCCCAAGAGCTGGCAGGGCAAGTTTCAGGAGATGGCAGCACGACTGGAAAACGGACTGGCCGCCGGCACCCGGGCGGACAACATCCGTCTTTTGGAGGGAGAGCTGATCCCCTATCTGGGCGCCTATGTGGAGCGGACCCACGATCTGGGTCCCCTGCGGGATCTTCTGAACCTTTTGATTCTGAACGTGACCCGGTATGAAAACGGGTCGGAAAGGCAGCTCCTCCAGGCCTTCCGACAGATGGAGGGCTACGGAGAGCTGCTGGCCGGGCTCAACCAGCTGGACGACGCGGCCATTTTGAAGCTCCTGCAGGAGACCGACTTCACCCGGGCCGCCCGGGACCGGTTTGCCGACACGCTCTCCTCCACCGCCGCGCAAGCCCTGCAGGGCAAATTCGGCCCCGATGCGCAAAACGCCTTTTCCGAGATCGTGCGGGCCCAACTGGTCCACGAGAGCGTGTATATGCCCATTGCCCATCTGTTTTTGCCGGTGGACTGGAACGGAAAAATGATGTATTCTGAATTGTGGGTAGACCCGGATGCCCAGGACCAGCGGGGCAGCACCCCGGACCAGCACAAGGTCCAATTCCTATTCAAGCTGGACCTGGAGTCCCTTGGTTTCCTGGAGATCACCCTGTCCGCCCGGCAGGAACAGGTGGACCTGCACATCTACGGGCCGGAAACCGTCAGCGGCCACGGGGAGCTGATCGCCCAGGACATGCGGGACATCCTCTCCCGCCACGGACTCAGCGGCAAGGATGTGCAGGTGGCTAAACTGGAAAAGCCCCTGGCACTGACAGAGGTCTTTCCAAATCTATTTGAAGGGAAGCGGGGCGTCAATGTCAAAATCTGACCAGACAGGCAGCAAACCCGCCAAGCGGGCAGCTGCCCTGCGATATGACGCCGGAAACGGCGCGCCGGTAGTGGTGGCCTCCGGCATGGGCCATCTGGCGGAAAAGATGGTGGAGGTGGCCATCGACAGCGGTGTTCCCGTCTATGAGGACGCCTCTCTGGCCACCATTTTGTCCCAGATGGAGCTGGGACAGGAGATCCCGGAGGAGCTCTATCAGGCCATTGTGGAGATCTATCTCTACTTCCTGGAATTCGACCCCAACGACCCGGAAAAGTTCCGCCGGAAGCGGCAGCAGCAGGCGGAGGCCGGGAACAAGGAGGCATAAGGTATGGCTGGAAAATATCTCATTCTGGACAGCTGCGGCAACGCAGTGGCCCGGGGCACCTCCGAACACGACCCGGTAGGGAACGTCTGGAAACTGCACATCGAGGACGGGGATGTCCAACAGGTGATGTCCCACGCCTGCATCAGCCTGGTGGGCGACTCCGAGGCGGTGCCCGCCCTGGAGGGCAAGGTGCTGCGCTGGGAGGGCGACACCGTATTCCTGGAGCCCATCCGTCCCCTGGGGGAGGCGGTGCGGAAAAATCTGCGCATCCCCGTGCGATTTGTCAGCTATCTCTATCCCGTGTCCGGCCATTGGCGAGGCAGGGTCCCCATCGTCAGCCGGGATCTGAGCTGCGGTGGGCTGGCCTTCTTCTGTCCCAGGCCCCTGGAGATCGGCGAGACGGCCCAGGTGGTCATTCCCGTAACCGCCCAGCCTCTGGTGCTGACACTGCGCATTCTGCGCGTCCAGTCCACCCGGGAGGGAGAGTCGTTTTACGCCGCCCGCTTTATAGACCTGCTGCGGGAAGAGGAGAGCATGGTACGGGAAGCGGTATTCAATTTGCAGCTGAAAAACAGCTGAGAAATCTTTTAGTAGAGTATTAGAGCGGAAATCAGTTTGGGAAAGGATGAACAACCCATGAGTCAATGGCGGAAATGGCGCCAGAAGCTGGGACAAAGAACACTTTCTTTGCTCCTGGCCCTGGTCATGACCGCGGTCCTGGCGGCCCCTGCGGCTGCGGCCACGTCCTCTCTGCAGCCCTATCTGGAAAAAGTCGTATCCTGGGGCGTTATGCGGGGAGATATCAACGGAAACCTCAACGAGGGAAACAACATTACCCGTGCGGAATTCGTCACCATGATCAACCGAGCCTTCGGCTATTCCAAGACCGGCACCACGCCCTTCCAGGACGTGCCCTCCTCCGCCTGGTACGCCGAGGATGTGGGCATCGCCTACACCGAGGGGTACATCACCGGCACCACCAAGACCACCTTCTCCCCTTACAGCAACGTCACCCGGGAGCAGGCGGCGGTGATCCTGGCCCGGATCTTGATGCTGCAGCCGGAGGTGGGTGAGAACACCGCCTTCTCCGACAGCCGTCAGATGGGCAACTGGAGCCGGGGCCTGATCGCTGCGGCGGCGGACTATCAGCTGGTCAATGGCTACTCCGACGGCAGCTTCCGACCCAAGAACTCCATCACCCGGGGCGCGGCGGCCATCATGATCGTCAACGCCATCGGCAACCCGGTGCAAAAGGCCGGGGACTACTCCCTGGGCAACGTCTGGGGCAATGTGACCATCACCGCCTCCGGCGTCACGCTGCGCAACACCGTCATCGGCGGCAACCTCTACATCTCCCAGGGCGTGGACCTGGGACAGGTGAAGCTGGAAAACGTGACGGTGCTGGGTGAGATCGTGGTCAGCGGCGGCGGTCTCAGCGAAGGCGGCAGCGACAGCATCCTCCTGCGCAACGTCAGCGCCCAAAAGCTCATTGTGGACAACATCGGCAACAGCCCGGTCTCCCTCCGGGTGGAGGGCGACGGCCGCATCCCCGAGACCTATGTCCGCACCACCGCCTATCTCACCGATCAGACCGCGGAGGGCTACGGCCTGGCCCGCATTACCGTGGACGGACAGGAGGAGGGCCTGGCCCTGACGCTGTCCGGCAACATCAAGGAGGTCTGCGCCGCGGCGCCCAAGTCCACCGTCAATCTGGCCAGCGGACAGGCCCAGACCATCACCATCGATGAAAAGGCCACCAACTCCACGCTGAATATCGCCGCCGGCGCCCAGGCGGGCACTGTGAATCTGGACACCGGCACCACTGTCACCGGAACCGGCGACATCGGACAGCTCAACGTCAATACCAATGGCAGCAAGGTCTCCATGCTGCCGGATCAGATCACCATCCGCCCCGGCATCACCGCCAACATCAACGGCGAGAATATGGACAGCCAGGCGGCAGCGGAGTCCTCCGCGGATCCCCGGCTCAGCGCCGGCTATCCTCAGGTCTCCGATCTGGCGCCCACCAGCGCCTCCGTCCAGTTCGCCGCCAACAAGAAGGGCACCGTCTACTGGGCCGTGACCGCTCTGACCGACGGCTCCGTGGAGGCGGAGGAGCTGATCCACCCCTCCTCCTACGATCCTCTGATCGTCAAGCAGGGCAGCGTCAGCCTCAGCGGCTCCAATCAGGTGGCCACCGCCAAGATCAGCGGTCTGACCACTGACGGGTCCTACTATCTCTCCGCGGTGTTCGTGGACGCCCGGGATCAGCGCAGCCCCCTGAAGGTCATCTCCTTCTCCACGCCGGACAACACCAAGCCTGACTTTGCCTCCGGCTATCCCTATCTGTCCAAAATCACCAGCATCTCCGCCCAGGTGGCCGTCATGCCCACCAAGACCTGCCGGCTGTACTACGCCGTGCTGCCCAAGGGCGCCACTGCCCCCACGGCCAACGACTTCAAGGCCAACGCCGTCACCGGCAATCTGGGCTTTGGCACCATGGACGTGACCAAGAACACCACCTACACCATCAACGTCAACTCCGTGCCCCTGGAGGAGCTCAAGAGCTATGACGTGTACCTGTGGCTCACCGACGTGGACGGCGCCCAGAGCTCGGCTGTAAAGAAGCTCTCCTTCACCACCGTGGACGGCACGCCGCCGGTGTTCAACACCGAACCCACCATCAACAGCGTCAAGGAGACCTCCGTGGGCCTCTACGCCAACCTCAACGAGGCCGGCACGCTGTACTGGGTCATCGTCAAGGAGGGCGAGACCTATCCCAAGCCTGTGGCGGGACAGTCCGGCGATGTAGACCTGTCCAGCGACGCAGCCAAGCTGCAGGTCATGGCCGGCATGAACGCCCTTAAGAGCGGCAAGGTCAGCATGACCGCCGGCAAGGACGTCAGCTTCAACATCAGCGGCCTGGACAAGGAGAGCTCCTACGACCTGTACTATGTAGCCCAAGACAAAGCGGGCAACTACTCCGCCACCGTGGGCAAGATCACCATCCACACCCTGGACAACACCAAGCCCACCGTGACCCAGGAGTTCACCAAGTACAACGGCACCGAGGTCAACTCCCCCCTGCCGGACAGCGACGTGCGGCTGGTATTCAGCGAGACGGTGCAGACCACCGACACCCACACCCCCCTCTCCGCTTTGTACGACGCGGTCAACAAGGCCACCACCCAGGCTGAGAAGGAAAAGGCCCGGAACACCATGGCCAACGCCCTGGCCAAGGCCATCTATCTCTATCAGGTGCCCGCCAACTCCCAGGCGGTAAAGCTGGAGAGTTACACCGGCAACAATAAGACCAGCGACGACTGGACCATCGACTATCGCTATGCTGAGATCGCCGTGGTGGAGGGAAAGACCGTCATCACCCTGCCCAGCTCCACAGCCATCAACCTCAAGAGCGGCGCCACCTACTACTTTGAGGTCCAGGCGGATTCCATCGCCGACACCTCCTCCGCGGCCAATGTCATGGGCCGCACGCCCCTGGACCGGTTCACCACCGTGTTTGCCCAGGTGAACCTCTCTGCCCTCAATGAGAACACCATCACCTACACCCAGCCCGGCTCCGGCGAGTCCCCTGTCACCCAGACGGCCACCGCCGACGTCAGCTGGCGTCTCAGCCCCGTGTCCACCAGCAAGGTGGACGGCTCCATCGACTGGGATATGCTCATCTGGTCTGACACCAGCGTGGAGTTCCAGCTCTTTGCCCGGGAGGCGGGCAAGACCACCGGCACCTGGACGCTGCTGGGGGAGCGGACCATTCCCGTGCCTGACAACGTCACCGGCTATCAGGGCATCAGCCTCACCCGCAACTTCCTGCAAAACAACACCAACAACCCGGACTTCGATGCCCTCAACACCCTGAAGGAGGATACGGCCTACGAGTACGCCATCTCCTTCACCAAAGTGGCCGGTCTCTCCGACCGGAACACCTGGAGCCAGCGGGTGAATCTGAAGATCCACGTGGTGGCCGGCAGCAACAACGACCTGGGCACCCTCTCCGCCGATGTGACGGAGACCAACTGGGATGACGCCCTGAAAAACGGCGTGACCAACATCGGACTGCCCTCTGACTTCTCTTTGCGCAAGCAGTTTACCGACCAGAAGGCCCCCACCTTTACCGGAGACTATCCCAGCTTCAGCGCCGGCGACTCCGCCGTGCGCATGTCTCTGATGCTGGACCGGCCAGGCACGGTGTACTATGTGATCGCCCCTCTGGGCTACATCGGCACCACCGATGAAAACGGCCGCGTATACGAAAATAACGACAGCGGCATCAGCAACTGGACCACCTATCTGCCTGACAGCGGAAAGAATGACAGCATCGACGACACCCTGGCCCCCAAGCCGCCCATCCTCACCGCGCCGGACTACCTCAACATCGTCAACGCCAAGAGCCATTACAGCAGCAGCAAGATCAAGTACGGCTCCGTGAGCTGCGGCGCCAGCGTGGAGGAGCTGCTGGTGGACGGTCTGGACAAGGAGACCCGGTACATCGCCTACTTCGTCCTCCAGGGCACCTCCCAGACCTACTCCCGGGTGCTGGCCTACCGGTTTGAGACCACCGATGTGGAAAAGCCGGTGCTCACCCTGACCCAGTACAGCCCCTCGGTGAACTTCCAGACCAATTCCTCCGCCGACCTGCACTACGCCCTCATCGCCAGCGATCAGGTGCCCGATGCCTGGCGGGCGTCTAGCACCAGCACGCCGGACAATAAATTCGACAAGCTGATTGACACCAGCAAGCAGTCCGACTGGGACAACTTTGTCAAGACGCTGTCCTCCACCACGGACCGCTCCGTGCTGTGGGCCCTGTGCACGCCTTACGGCGACAAGGGCTATTCCGTCTTTGACGAGTTTGCCGGCACCGCCATCCGCACCCAGGTCTCCGAACTGATCAACGGAACCAACACCATGGGCAAAACCATCGCCGCCCAGGGCACCCTCTCCCTGACCCAGGGCAACAGCTATCACCAGGAGAAGAACTTCACCGCCAACATGACCGGCGGCACCATCTACTACTGCCTGGCCACCGCTGTCAGCCCCCTGGGCTCCGAGACCTCTTTTGCAGGCGTGTCCGGCGTGACCATTCCCGACACCACGCCCCCCAAACTCCAGAGCGTTACCACTACCATTGAAAGCGAGGAGGGCAACCGCTACACTGGCACGGTGACCTTCGTCTTTGACGAGCCTGTCTATCAGCTGGTGACCCAAAACGGCATTGACCAGCTGCCCAAGGCCGTGTGGCAGTCCCAGTGGGTAGTCAGCGGCGACGCTGTGCGCCTGGACCAGATCATCGGCAGCAGCTACCGCAGCAGCTTCTCCTGTCCCAACGAGGTCAACCACGCCTCCAGCGTGCTGACACTGCGCTTTGACAAGATCCCGCTGTACACCAACCTGGTACTCTTCGACACCAGCTATATCTGCGACGCCAACAGCAGCAGTACCCGGCAGAACCTGACCTTCCGGCTGGAATCCCACCAGATCGGCAATATCCCCAACAGCCAACAGCAGGAATTCGTCCAGGTGACCTCCTGAGCGCTGGCGTACATTCCACACACCAAACCCTAAGGGGGCGGGCAGCGCACCTGCCCGCCCCCTTTCTTCATCTGATCCCAAAGGAGGAACTCTAGATGAAACATGCAGCCGTAAACCGTCTTTTGTCCCTGGTGCTGACCCTGGCGCTGGTTTTGGCCCTGGCCCCCTCGGCGCTGGCGGAGGATGAACCCACCCCTGCCCTCACCCTCGGCGGTGTCAGCATATCCCAGCAGGTCTCCCTGAAGGTAGGGGAGAGCACCCAGCTTCAGGCCACGGTGACCCTCACCGGCGGAGAGGATGCCGAGGACCAGACCTTCACCGACTTCGAAGAGCTCTCCGCTGTCCTTCCGGTGACGGTGGACTGGCAGGTGGACAACGGCAGAGGTCAGGAGGTGGAGGTCACTGCCGACCCCACCAACAGCCTCCGGGCCACCGTCCTGGCCAAGGCCATCCCCGCCACCAGTGAGACCGATCCCGCCACTGTCACCGTTACCGTGACACCCACCGCCGGAGGCGCAGGCGCCACCTCCACCTGCGACGTGGTAGTCTCCCCCTCCGATCCCACAGGGTTGACCGTCTCGCCCACGTCTGTGGATCTGTCCTATCTGGAGACAGCCTCCGATCACACTCAGGCCCTGAGCGCCGCCGTCATCCCCTCCACCGCCTCCCAGGCGGTCACCTGGCGCAGTGCCGACGAGTCCGTGGCTATGGTGGAGTCCACAGGAGAGAGCACCGCCCTGGTCACCGGCATGGCCCCGGGCATCACCCAGGTCTACGCCTCCTCCAGCGCCTTTGCCCAGGAGGCGGCCTGCGAAGTCACGGTCCAGGGCATCGTCCTGGAGAAAAAGGACTGGACCCAGGATCCCCTCCGGGTGGGCGAGCGCGCGGAGCTACCCTACACCGTCTACGGCAGTGCGTTGCAAGATAAGACCGTCACCTGGTCCACCAGCGACCCCACCGTGATGCAGGTGTCCAGCGGCTACCTCTACGGCGTCTCGGAGGGCACCGCCACCATCTCCGCTCAGGTCAGCGGCTACTCCTCCTATTCCGACAAGATGACCGTCACCGTCAAGCGCAACACCGCTGACGTCATCACCGCCTCCATGGACGCAGGGGCCGCCCTGTCCTTCTCCTCCCTGGTCTCTCAGATCAACGCTCAGAGCCAGTCTGTACTGGGACAGCCTCTGCTCTATGTCAGCGGTCTCACCGTTTCCACCGATCAGGGTACCCTGTACTATCGCTATGCCTCCTCCGGTGACACCGGCGACGGCGTAGGCTCCGGACAGTCCTACTATGTCTCCCCCGGTTCCGGACAGCTGAGTCTTTCCGAGCTCTCCTTTGTGCCCAAGTCGGATTTCAGCGGCACCGCCGTCATCTCTTACACCGGCTACGCCTCCGGCAGCGCCTTCTTCCAGGGCACCATCCAGGTCCGTGTGGCCGCTCAGCAGGACGTGTCCTACTCCACCGCCAATGGAGACGCCGTGCAGTTCAACGCCAGTGACTTCGCCCTGGTCTGTCGGGCCCGCACAGGCCGGGACCTGAAATATGTCACCTTCTCTCTGCCCGAGAGCAGCGCGGGCACGCTGTAC
This sequence comes from uncultured Oscillospiraceae bacterium, assembly GCA_902478785.1. Taxonomy (GTDB): domain Bacteria; phylum Bacillota; class Clostridia; order Oscillospirales; family Oscillospiraceae; genus Oscillibacter. The sequence continues at coordinate 17,968 of CABSMJ010000019.1, read as the reverse complement.
TACAACTATCTCTCCCCCCAGAGCCCCGGCACTCCCGTCCGGGCCTCCGCCCAGTACAATTACAGCGGCACCCCCTCCCTGGGCAGTGTCTATTTCGTGCCCGCCTCCGGCTTTGACGGCACCGTCACCATTCTCTATACCGCCTGGAACACCAACCTGAGCTCCTATCAGGGTACCGTGACCATCCGGGTCAACGCCGCGTCCCAGACCGGTTCCCTGCGCTACTTCGTCTCCCAGGGCAGCCTGGTGACCTTCAGCGCTGACGATTTCAACACCCTGTGCCGGGATTTGACCGGATATACTCTGGACCGGGTCCAGTTCACGCTGCCCGCCTCCTCCCAGGGGACCCTGTACTACAATTACAGCGCTTCCTCCTCTCAAAAGGTCACCACCTCCCAGAGCTATTACCGCAGCTCCTATCCCTACCTGAGTCAGGTGGGCTTCCTGGCCGCATCCAGCTTCACCGGCACCGTCTCCATCCCCTTCACCGGCTGGAGCTCCGCCGGCACCCTCTTCTCCGGCACCGTGTCCGTCTATGTAGGCAACCAGACCAACGCCATCTCCTACCAGGTCTCCGCTGGATCCTCCGTGGTCTTTGACGCCGACGACTTCAACGCCTACTCCCAGACCCTGACCGGCCAGAGCCTGCGCTATGTCCGCTTTACGCTGCCCGCCTCTTCTCAGGGAACCCTCTACTATGACTACAACCAGAGCAGCTCCTCCAACAAGGTCAGCGCCTCTACCAACTACTACCGCACCTCCTCCCCCTATCTGAACCGGGTGAGCTTTGTGCCTGCCTCCAACTTCTCCGGCACCGTCTCCATCCCCTTCACCGGCTGGACCACCAACGACACCCGCTTCACCGGCACTGTGTCCATCTACGTGAGTGCCCAGGCCGGCGCCATCTCCTACCAGGTCTCCGCCGGGTCCTCCGTGGCCTTCAATGCCGACGACTTCAACACCTACTCCCAAACAGTGACTGGCCAGAGTCTGCGCTATGTCCGCTTTACACTGCCCGCCTCCTCCCAGGGAACGCTCTACTATAACTACAATCAGGGCAGTTACTCCAGCAAGGTCAGCGCCTCCTCCAATTACTACCGCTCCACTTCCCCCTATCTCAGCCAGGTGAGCTTTGTGCCTGCCTCCAGCTTCTCCGGCACCGTGTCCATCCCCTTCACCGGCTGGACCACCAGTGACACCCGCTTCACCGGCACCGTGTCCGTCAAGGTCACCTCCAGCCTCTCCAGCGCCATTCTCTACACCACCTCTTACCAGCCCGTCACCTTGCGAGACGCGGACTTCCGCTCCGACTGCTCCGCCCGGGGCATGGGCACGCTGAGCTCTGTGCAGTTCACCTCCCTGCCCTCCTCCAGTGCCGGCCACCTTTACAGTCAGTACGGCGGCCTCCGGGCTGCCAACAGCGAGGTCCGCTCCGGCACCAAGTATCTCCTCAGCGGCAGCCCCGCTCTGTCCCAGGTGACCTTTGTGCCCAAGGTGGGCTATCAGGGCACTGTGACCTTGTCCTATACCGGCACCAACTCCAAAAATCAGACCTATCAGGGTCAGATCCGCATTGTGGTGAGCCCCAACGCCTCCTCCGGCTATTTCACCGACATGGTCTCCGGGTACAGCTGGGCGGCAGCCTCCGTGGACTTCCTCTATGAAAACGGCGTGGTCAACGGCACTGGCGGCGGCCGCTACTCCCCCGCCAGCCCCATCAGCCGGGGCAGCTTCCTGGCCATGCTGGACCGGGCCCTGGGTCTGCCCCGCACGTCCCAGCAGCGGTTCCCCGATGTGCCCGCCGGCAGCTACTACGCCGACGCCATCCAGGCCGCCTATGGTATGGGCATTGTCAACGGCTACTCCGACGGCACCTTCCACCCGGACAAGTCCATCACCCGTGCGGAGGCCTCGGCCATGCTCTATCGGGCCTTGCAGGCCATGGGCTGGAGCATCGGCAGTGAAAATCCCGCCGTGCTCTCCTCCTACTCCGACGCTGCCAGCGTCCCCGCCTATGCCCGGGGCGCCATGTCCGTAATGGTGCAAAGCGGCATTCTGGCGGGCACTGCCGCCGGAAAGCTGGAGCCCAACCGGACCATGACCCGGGCGGAGATGGCCGTGGTACTGGCCCGGGCCCTGACGATTTAAGACTGTTTCCCACAAAAAAACGCAAAACGGCAGGAGCCGGGAACGCGCAAAGCGTTCCCGGCTCCTGTTTTTTGAGCTTGCGGGTTGCTTTCCCCCAATTTGCAGATAATATGGTGACTCATATATAAAAAGGAGGAAAAGCCTATGACTGAGAAAAAACGCCGTCCCTCCCGCAGACGCCCCGGCGCTGCCCAGCTGGCAGAGTTCTGCCGCTACCTTCAAGAGGAGGAAAAGAGCCCCGCCACCATTCAAAAGTACCGCCATGACATTCTCTGCTTTCTGGACTACTCCGGTCCCACGTCCCAGTGGACCAAGGGCCAGGTGATCGATTTCAAGGCGGCGCTAGAGCGGCGCTATGCCATCCGCAGCGCCAACTCCATGCTCACCGCTGTCAATCAGTTTTTGAAGTATCTGGGCCACGAGGAGTGCTGCGTCAAGCAGTTCCGCCTCCAGCCCAACACCTTCTGTGACCAGCGCAAGGAGTTGAGTAAGGACGACTACTTCCGCCTCTTGGACGCCGCCTTGGAAACTGGACGGGTCCAGATGTATTTTCTGCTTCAGACCATCTGCGCCACCGGCATCCGGGTCAGCGAGCTGCGGTATATCACCGTGGAGGCCCTGCAAAGCGGCACCGCCGTGGCCCACAACAAGGGCAAAAGCCGGGTCATCCTCATTCCCCGGCGGCTGTGTGAGGTGCTGCTGGGCTACGCCGCCCAATGCGCCATCTCCTCCGGGCCGGTCTTTCTCACCAGCCAGGGCAATGTGCTGGACCGCAGCAACATCTGGAGCGCCATGAAGGCCCTGAGCCTGGTGGCAGACGTAGCCCCTGAAAAGGTATATCCTCACAATCTGCGCCACCTCTTTGCCCGGACTTTTTACCAGCAGGAGCGGGACATCTCCCGCTTGGCGGACATCCTTGGCCATCGCAGCGTCAACACCACCCGGGGCTATATCATCTCCAGCGGTGAGGAGCACAGAGCGCAGATTGAAACACTGGGGCTGTTCGTTTCCACACCTCCCATGTGCGGTGAAAAAGAAACTGCACCACATAATGTTAGATTATGTGGTGTTTTTCCAAAGCCTGACCGCAAACGCCGCCTGCTTGCCATCTGGTCCAGTACATATTTTCGAAAAAAAAACGACTTCTCCCGAAAATATGTGCCGCTTTCTTCTAAAAAATTGCCGTCCCACAGCGGCTTTGCCCAGAAATTGAGAATCATTCCTTTTTGTCCCGAATATTCCAAGTTTACAATAAAAACGCGAACTTTTTGAGGCAAAAACGGCCAAAATGACGAATAATATTTTTCACGAATACTTGCAAAATGAAATCGATTACGTTACAATAAGGAAGAATCGAAATGTGTCGAAACTGCACCACATAATCTAACATTATATGATATGCCATGCTCTCGTGCTCTGTGAAATTTGCTTCTAGAGCATGAGCGTATTCTCTTTTGGAAGGAGAGGCCTGAGCAAAAATGGAATGTTTGACTAGTAACTCGATGCTTCTTTTACAGAGGTCTATGGAGTATCTCTGGGACAAGCAAACCTGTATCCTGGACAACATCGCAAACGTGGAAACACCAGGGTATAAAACCAAATACGCGACCTTTGAGGAGTCACTGCGGCAAGCCGTTGCATCCGCTTCCCAGAATCACTCTCCCCTTTCGGTTCGGCAGGCGATCCAGGACACCCCTGTCGAGATTCACCAGGCGGATGAGAGTACCCGGATGGATGACAATGGCGTCAACGTTACAGAGCAGATGGTGGAACTTGTAAGAGAGGGCTACCAGATGCAGTACGTGATGGATGCCATGAGCAGTGACTTTTCTTTGCTTCGTACGGCCATCAACGGATAAGGAGGCATCACCTATGGCCTTTTTGAGTTCTATGAATATCGTCGGCTCCGGCCTGACCGCCGAGCAGCTGCGGCTGGACGTGATCTCCGAGAACATCACCAACCAGAACACCACCCGCACCGAGGGCGGCGGCCCTTACCGGCGCAAGGTTGTGGTCTTTGAAGAGGAGGGCAACCGCACGCCTTTCCAGATGGCTCTGGCCAAGGCCCAGGGACAGTCCGTCCCCGACACCGCCGGCGGCGTGCGGGTGACCCAGATTGCAGAGGACCCCTCCGACTTCAAGCTGGTCTACGACCCCACCAACCCCGACGCCAACGCCGACGGGTATGTGGAGATGCCCAATGTGGACCTGGTCAAGGAGATGGCCGACGCCATGGCCGCCTCTCAGGCCTATTCCGCCAATGTCACCGCCTTCAACGTGCTCAAGCAGGTGGCATCCAAGGGCCTGGAGATCGGCAAATAACATTTGATTCAGCGCCGCCGGCCCAGAGGCCGGCGTGAAAAGGGAGAAACCATATGATGAATTTTGAGGGGATTTCACCCATCCGTCCCATTCAGACCGAGTCCGTTTCCTCATCCAGTGAGAACCGGAACCAGCCCTCTATGTTCGCGGATATTTTCCAGTCCATGGTGGACAACGTCAAGGAAACCGACGCGGCCAAGAACGAGGCCTACTATGCCCTGACCACCGGCCAGCTGGACAACCCTGCCCAGGCCTCCATCGCCGCCACCCAGGCGGAGCTCTCCGTGTCGTTGCTGGTCCAGATGCGCAACAAGGCGCTGGACGCGTACAGTGAACTGATGCGCATCAGCCTGTAAGCACGGCATCCAAAGCTGGGAGAAAACATATGAAGGAAAAGGCGAAAAAACTTGCCGCCGCAGCGAAGCAGCGGTGGCAGGGTACCACCAAAAAGACAAAGCTTCTGCTGGGCAGCGGTGTGCTGGCTGTTCTGGTGGTGGTGGCTGTGGTGGCCGTGGTGCTGGCAAATCAGCCCTACACCGCCCTGTTTACCGGACTGAGTCAGAGCGACCAGAGCGCTATTTTGACCTATTTCTCCGACAACGGCATCACCGACTACCGGGTGGAGGGGGACTCCATCATGGTGCCGGAAAACCGGAAGGCCGCCCTGATGGCCCAGGTGCTGGTGGCGGGCTATCCCTCCTCGGGATATGACTACGGCACCTATCTGAACAACGTGGGCAGTCTGACCACCGAGTCGGAGCGCAATCAGCTGATCCTCTATGACTTACAGGACTACATGTCCGCTGTCATCTGCAATATGGAGGGCGTGGAGGCCGCAGAGGTGCTCCTGACCCCCGGCGAGGACAACACCTACGTGCTGGACAGCACCGACAAGGTGAACGCCACCGCTGCGGTACAGGTGACTATGGCTGATGGCAAGATGCTCACCGACGGCCAGGTCAACGCCATCCGCAACCTGGTCAGCCACGGCCTCCAGGGTCTGAACGTGGAGGACGTGGTGATCGAGGACACCTACGGCAACAGCTACACCTCTGGGGATGACTTCACCAATGTCCAGGATGCCTCCACCCTGAAGATGGAGCTGGAGGAGAAATACAACAACCTCATCCGCACCCGGGTGATGCAGGTGCTGCTGCCCCTGTACGGCGAGGACAACATCCATGTCAGCGTCAACACCGTGGTGGATCTGGATCGGACCTATACCGACTCCACGGACTACTCCCTGGAGGACTGGGCCACCGGCAAGGACGATGGCATCATCGGCAAGCAGATCTATGACAACAGCATCGTCCGGGACGACGGTCAGACCACCGCCGGCGGCGAGGTGGGCACCAACACCAACTCCGACCTCAACACCTATGTGGAGAACCAGATGCAGCCCACCGGCGACGAGTCCGCCGTCACCTCCTCGGGTGAGACCGACCGGCTGGTGGACACCACCAAGGAACAGGTGGAGCACCTGGCCGGCTACATCTCCGATGTGATGGTCTCCGTGACCATCAACTCGGACGCGGCAGAGGGAACCAACACCAGCGATCTCTATGACCACGTGGGCCGGGCCGCCGGCATCAGCCAGGCGGACCAGCAGAGCAAGATCTCCATTCTGGTCTCCCCCTTCTATCAGGAGGGCGGTACCGCTCAGCCCGGTCCCACGCTGCCTGTTTGGGCCCTCTATGCGGCCATCGGCGGCGGTGTGCTGTTCTTGCTGATTCTGCTGCTGGTGCTGCTGATCCACCGTCACCGCGTAAAGAAGCGTCGCGCGGCAGAGGCGGAGCAGGCGCAGGCCGCTCCTGTGGTGCAGGCCCAGCCTGTCCAGCCTCAGTCTGACATTATGGATATGCAGACAGAGCGGAGCATGGAACTGCGGCAGGATGTCCGGAAATTCACCGAGGAGAACCCGGAGATTGCCGCACAGATGGTGAAAAATTGGCTGCGGGAGAGTGAGACATCATGAGTGAAACAGTGACCGCCCCTGCGGCGACCGTCTCCAGCCCGGATAAGCAGACTCCCTCCGCCCCCAAGCGCCAGCTGACCCGCCAGCAAAAGGCGGCGGCCATCATCGTCTCTTTGGGGACGGAAAAGGCCTCTCAGCTCTATCAGTACATGGACCCGGAGGACGTGGAGCAGATCACGCTGGAGGTGGCCAAGCTGGGGTATCTGGACTCCGCCACCACCGAAGAGGTACTCAACGAGTACTACCAGATGTGCATGACCAACAAGGCGGTGACTGAGGGCGGCCTGGAATATGCCCGGGCCGTTCTGGAGCGGGCCTTCGGCTCCCAGACCGCCAACCAGCTGTTGGAAAAGGTGACCAAGTCCCTGAAAAACCGGGAGTTCTCCTTCCTGAACAAGGCCGACGAGAAGTCCCTGTATGCGGCCCTCCAGCACGAGCGGCCCCAGACCATCGCCCTGGTGCTGTCCTATGTGGACCCGGAAAAGTCCGCAGCGGTGATCGACGAGCTGGACCCGGAGCGTCAGGTGAAGGTGGTGGAGAACATCGCCAACATGGAAAGCGCCTCCCCTGCCGCCGTGAAGGTCATTGAAGCGGAGATGGAAAAGCGCTTCTCCAGCATCGTCACCACCAGCAATGTCAAGGTGGGCGGTGTGGATTATGTGGCCGACGTGATGAACAATCTGGATCGGGCCAGCGAAAAGAGCATCTTCGACCGTCTGTCCGCCTACAACGTGGAGCTGGCGGACGAGATCCGCAAGCGGATGTTCGTCTTCGAGGACATCGTCACCATGGACGACCGCTCCGTCCAGCGCTTCGTGCGGGACTGCGAGCCCAAGGATCTGGTCCTGGCCCTCAAGGGCGCCACACCCGAGGTGGCCAACAAGATCTTCGCCAACGTCTCCACCCGTATGGCCCAGAGCATCCGGGACGACCTGGAGGTCACGGTCAACGTTCGGATCCGGGACGTGGAGGCAGCGCAGCAGCGCATTGTCGGCGTGATCCGAGACCTGGAGGAAAAGAACGAGCTGATCATCCTCAAGGGCGGAAAGGACGATATCATTGCCTAACATTTTCAAGCATTTTCTGGGGCCGGTCAACTCCTATGTCTTTCCGGAGGCGGACCAGATCCCCATGGACGATCCTCCCCCGCCGGATGATCCGGAGCCGGAGGAGGGTGAGGACGCCTCCCAGGAGGAGACGGCCCAGTCCGACCAGGACACCGCGCCTGCGGAGGATGGGGCGGCAGCCCTGTTCTCCTACGCCCGGGTCCAGGCCGACGAGATCGTGGCCCAGGCCCGCAAGGAGGGCGAGGCCCTTTTAGAGGAATTGCGCCGCCAGGCCGCCCAGGAGGCGGAGGAGGCCCGGGCCGCTGCCCGGGAGGAGGGCTTCCGCCAGGGCTATGCCCAGGGTCTGGAGCAGGCCCGGGCGGAGAGCAAATCCGCCATGGAGGAGCAGCTCCGCCAGCAGGGAAAGGAGATCAGCGCCTTTTTGGAGAAGGTCTCCCAGGCCCGGGAGGAGCTGATCGATCAGACCAGGGACGAGCTGTGCGATTTGAGCGTGGCGGTGGCGGAGAAGATCATCCACGTCAGCCTCAAGAGCAGTCACGAGGTCATCGCCCGGATGATTCAGATGGCCACCGACCGGCTGCGCCGGCGTGAGTGGGTCCACATCTATGTGGGCGGCTGCGACAGCAGGGAGCTGGCGCAGATCACACCGGAGCTGACTGCCGCCCTGTCCGGGCTCTCGGACCACATCAAGATCATCCCCCTGGCGGACGATGAGTCCGGCACCTGCATCATTGAAATGCCCGATGCCATCATCGACGCCAGCGTCTCCACCCAGCTTCAAAATCTCAAAGATCTGATGCACGGCGGCTGAGAGGAGGACCCGTCTTGTTTGAAAAGCTGATCCGGCAGATCCAGACGGCGGAAACCGTCAGCTACACCGGAAAGATTGAAAACATTGTGGGCATGTCCATTGAGGCTTCCGGCGGCCGAGCCGCGGTGGGCGACATCTGCCGCATCTACAACGGCGAGTCCGGCGGCCAGGTGCTGGCCGAGGTGGTGGGCTTCAAAAACGACCACATCCTCCTGATGCCCTACTCGGGCATGAGCGGCATCTCCGCAGGCAACTTTGTCCGCAACACCGGCCGGCGGCTGACGCTTTCCGTGGGCTCCTTTCTCAAAGGGCGGGTCATCAACGCCCTGGGCCAGCCCATCGACGGCAAGGGCCCCTTCCCCGCCGGCACCCCCTTTTGCGTGGAGAAGGAGCAGTACATCAACCCCATGGCCCGCCCTCCCATCCGGGAGCGGCTGGAATTCGGTGTCAAGGCCATCGACGGGATGCTGACCATCGGCAAGGGCCAGAGAATCGGCATCTTCGCTGGCTCCGGCGTGGGCAAGAGTACCCTGATGGGCATGATCGCCAAGCACGTCAAGGCCGACATCAACGTCATCGCCCTGGTGGGCGAGCGTGGCCGCGAAGTGGTGGAGTTCATGGAAAAGGACCTGGGCGAGGAGGGCATGCGCCGCTCGGTTCTGGTGGTGGCCACCTCTGACCAGCCCGCCATGCTCCGCAAGCGCTGTCCCTCGGTAGCCACCGGCATCGCCGAGTACTTCCGGGACCAGGGACTGGACGTCCTTTTGATGATGGACTCCCTGACCCGTTTCGCCATGGCCCAGCGTGAGATCGGCCTGGCGGTGGGTGAGCCGCCGGTGGCCCGGGGCTACACTCCCTCCATCTACGCCGAGCTGCCCAAGCTCCTCGAGCGCAGCGGCAACTTCCAGAAGGGCTCCATCACCGGCGTCTACACCGTTCTGGTGGAAGGCGACGACACCAACGAGCCCATTGCCGACACGGTCCGAGGTATTCTGGACGGACACATCGTCCTGTCCCGGCGGCTGGCCAACAGCAACCACTTCCCCGCCATCGACATCAGTGCCAGCATCTCCCGTCTGATGACAGATATCGTCTCCCCCGAGCACCGGCAGATGGCCGCCCGGATCCGGGACGTGATGGGCACTTATGAGAAAAACGCCGATCTGGTCTCCATCGGCGCCTACAAGGCGGGCACCAACCCCAAGCTGGACTACGCTCTGAGCAAGATCGACGGCATCAACGGCTTTCTGACCCAGGGCATTGACGAGGGCTTCTCCTACGAGGAGGACCTGGAGGCCATGCGAAAACTCCTGTAACACGAGGTGTGTATCCCATGAAAAAGTTCCGTTTCGGTCTGGACAATGTGCTGGACTACCGCCGGCAGGTGCTGGACGAGCGGCAGGGCGAATACGCCAAGGCCCTGGACCAGGTCCACCGCCAGGAGGCCCGCAAGGCCGACGCGGAGACCCGCTACCGGGACCTCAACCATCAGTTTCACGAGGAGGCGGCCAGGGGCATCACCGCTGCGGACGCCCTGACCTACGAGGGCGGATTGCGGCTTTTGGAACAGGAGATCGCCCGGGAGACCCGCATTCTGGAGGACCTGCGGAAGGCCGCGGAGGATAAGCGGCTTTTGATGATGCAGGCCCACATCGACACCACCGCCCTGGAGCGGCTGCGGGAGAAAAAGATGCAGGAGTACAAGAAGGACCTGCAAAAGAGTGAAGAGCGGTTCATCGACGATCTGGTCTCCGCCGCGCGATACGGCCGGACCGGCTGAGTCTGAACATAAACGCCACTGAAAGGAGGTGAAACGCAAGATGTACGCAACAGATCTTTTGATCCAGATGGCTGCCTGCGCCGTCCAGAGTACCGTGTCGGCACCGTCTGCCGGCAAGACAAGCTCCAACGCCAACACCGGCAGCGACGGGACTTCCTTCCAGGATCTGCTGGAAAAGCAGCAGGGACAGTCCTCCGGCACCTCTGACAAGGCCACCGGTACAACGGCTCCTGAAGAGGAGGCTGCACCCTCTCCCACGGAGGAGAAAAAGGACCCCTCCCAGGTTCCCTCTGCCGATCTGATGGCTCTGGAAGCCGCCCTGGCGGCAGAGCGGATGCCTCAGCTGCAGACCGCCCTTCCGGTGGAAAACACAGCTGCCCAGGCGCCTGCCCCGCTGACCGCCGTGGCGGAAGAGGCTCCCGTTTTGGCCCAGCAAACCATCCCCACCGCATCGGATGCCCAGTCCATGGATATCCAGCCCGCGTCCCCCCAGGGACAGCAGGAGGCCACGTCGCCCCAGGCGGTTTCCGCCCCGGTCTCTGAACCCATCCAGGCCCAGCAGTCCCAGACGCAGACTTCCACCGACACAAACAGCGGTTTTTCCGATGACCTGACAGATGCCAAGGCCTCTTCCGCGCCCCAGCAGGAGCACACGGATGAGCCTGTGGATGTCTCCGGGACCTGGGAATCCCCCCTGTTCCAGACGGTGGAGCACATGCCCGTCAAGGTGGGTGAGGCTGTGACGGTGGACACCACCGCTCCCTCTTCCGAAATGGAAGCCACTTTGAGCAAGGCCATGACGGATGCCCTGGGCGACGGCAGCCAACACCTGGAGATCCAGCTCAGCCCCTCCAATCTGGGGACTGTGACGGTGGAATTCAGCCGCAATCCTGAGGGCGCCCTCCATGTGGTGCTCCACACGGAAAATGAGCAGGCCGCCAAGCTCTTGAGCGACCACGCCAGCGCGCTGGGACTTCTCCTGCAGGACGGAACCCACAGCGAGGTGCGAGTAGAGGTCTCTCAGCCCCAGCAAAATCAGCAGCCCTGGCAGCAGCCCGATCAAAACGGCGGCCAGCGTCAGCAGCAACAGCAAAATCAGCAGCCTCAACAGCAGCAGCGGCAGGACGCAGAGTCCTTCCTGCACCAGTTGCGGCTGGGACTGGTGGAATTGGAAGCACAGGCCGTATAACCGGCCAGAACAGGAGGTGCAAGAACATATGGAAAGCAGCGATTTTATGCCTCTGGCTCTGGATACGCTCTATACCCAAGGCGCCTATGCGGCCAGTAAGAGCAGCAGTACCTCCACCGCAGAGGAACTGGAGTCCCTGGGCTATACCGTCAAGGATTCCAGCGAGGACCTGGGACTGGATTTCAACGACTTTCTCCAGTTGATGGTGGCTCAGCTGCAAAATCAGACCATTGACAACACCGCGGATACCTCCGACATGATCAATCAGCTGGTGCAGATGTCCGTGGTTCAGATGATGAGCAGTGTAAAGACCAGTCTGGATACCCTCTCCACGTCCAGCACCATGACCTATGCTGCCTCTTTGGTGGGCAAGACCGTCACAGTGGGGACTTACGATGAGGAAGGCAACATCCAGGAAGTGGTGGGCGAAGTCACCGGCACGGGCACCTATCAGGGCTCCATGGTGATCTTTGTCAACGGTGAGATGTATCCCCTCAACAGCATCATGGCCGTGGGCACCCTGCCCGAAGTTCCCGAGGGCGGTGACAGCGGCGAAAGCGGCAGTGGCACAGGCGGCGAAACCGCCGGTCAGGAGCAGACCCAGACCGTCTGATCCCTCTGCAAAAAACGCAAGGAGGTGTTCCCATGGTCGGACCCATCCATTCCCTGAACCAGACCCAGGCGGCGGGGCAGGCCAACACCTGTCCATCTCAGACCCAGTCCTCCCCGGAGGGCGGCTTCGGTGCCGTCTTACAACAGGAGCTGGAGCGCACCCAACCGAAGCAGGTGGCTTTTTCCAAGCACGCCCTGAATCGAGTGGAGCAGCGGGGCATTGAGGTGACACCCACTTTGCTGGAGCGTCTGTCCGACTCCGTAGAGCGGGCGGAGGCAAAAGGAGCCACCAACATTCTGGCTCTGGACCAAAGCCTGGCTTTTATCGTAAATGTCCCCAACGGCAGAGTGATCACCGCTTTGTCGGAAGAGGAAATGAAAGAAAGCATTTTTACCAACATTGATGGCGCCGTGTTCCTGTAACAACACAGAGAGCTGGACCGATAAGGAGGCTCTGGGGGACCGTCCGAATGACGGCCTCCCGGCGGCGCAGCGCGGACCAAGAAAGGAAGCAAGATACACATGGCTTTAACAGGTGCAATGAGCGCAGCCATCTCCGGCATGAAAACACAGATGCAGGCCCTGAACGTGGTGGGCAACAACATCGCCAACGTCAACACCAACGGCTACAAAGCCCAGCGCATCACCTTCAAGGAGAGCATCTACAACACCCTCAGCGCCGGCTCTGCCGGCACCACCACCACCGGTGGCACCAATCCCCAGCAGATCGGCTACGGCTGCAGCGTGGGCACCATCGACCTGGACATGACCACCGGCGATCTGGACCCCACTGGCCGGCCTATGGACTGTGCCATCAAGGGCGACGGATTCTTCCTGGTGGGCGACAAGACCACCACCATTGACAGCATGAACAGTGTCAAGGGCCTGTCCCTGACCCGGGTGGGCAACTTTGACTTCAAGGACGGCTACCTGGTGGACGGCCAGGGCAATGTGGTCTACGGCTTTTTGACCACCACCGAGGACCCCGCCAATGGCACTGGTACCCCCGGCACCTTGGCGGCCGACGGTGAGCTGAATGTCAGCACCGCTCTGGTGCCCATCCGTCTGCCCATGCGTTCCACCGGCAGCGGCAATCCCGGAGATGCTGACTATGTGGCCCCGGGCGATGCGGTGTATGTGGGCGTGAATGGAACCAATGGCCAGAACGTCAACCCCGACGCCACTGGAGCGGCCACCGCAGGTGCCGTGGACGGCTTTATCAAGTATGAGAACATGAGCATCGACGCCAACGGCAAGATCACCTGCACCAACAAGGAGACCGGCGATCCGGTGGTGGTGGGCTACATCGCCCTGGGCACTGTGGATAACCCCAGCGGCCTGCTCCACACCGACGGCCCCTATTACACCGCCGGCGACGCTGCCGGTGACATCACCCTCAGCACCCCCAACAGCACCGTCACCGGCAACCTCAACAACGGAAAGATCCAGAACGGCCAGGGCACCACTGACCCCTCCACCGCTCTGGCCGGCGGCAGCGGCACCGGCATCCTGACTTCGTTCCTGGAGAGCTCCGGCACCGACCTGGCCACGGAATTTTCCAATATGATTATCTATCAGCGCGGCTATCAGGCCAACACCCGCATCATCAGCGTCACCGACTCCATGCTGGAGGAACTGGTGAACATCAAGCGCTGATCATTATCCATCCTCTTTCCCCCGCCCGGGTCTCATCTCTCGGGCGGGGGATGGACAGTGAAAGGAGTCACCGTCATGATCGTGCTGCGAAAGATGAACAACGAAAAGTTTCTCATCAACCACAATCAGATCGAGTGTATTGAGTTAATTCCCGAATGCAAGGTGGTCATGATGAACCACGACTACTATCTGGTTCAGGACACGGCAGAGGAGATCATCCAAAAGATCGCCGAGTACAACGCCAAGGTGCAGGATATCCACAGAGAGATCTCTGTCATCGACCGGCGCTGATCGTGCCCACGCCTGCATGGGATGAAAGATAGAAGGGATCAACAGTATGAATGTATTGTATTTGCTGGGAATTGTTCTGGCCATTCTCTTTACCATATTCGGCATCATTGTCGGCATTACCATCAACCCCGGCCAAACGCCCCTGATTGACTTCAGCTTTGAACCGGGGAACCTGATCAATTTCTTTGACCTGTCCAGTATTTTGATCGTTATCGGCGGTACGCTGGCGGTGGTGATCGCCTGCTACCCCAAGCTGGCCAAGTCCTTCCCAAAGCACATCAAGATCATGCTGCGGGCCCAGGCCTTTGACCCCACCGCCTATGTGGAACAGCTGGTGGAGCTGGCTCAGATCGCCCGGAAAAATGGCCTGTTGGCCCTGGAGGAGAAGGCCAACGAGCAGAGCGATCCCTTCTTTAAGCAGGCCATCATGCTCATCGTGGACGCCAACGACCCGGACCGGGTGCGCAGCATTCTGGAAAACGATATTGAGCAGACCTCCGCTCGCCATCAGGACGTGGTGGCTATGTATGAGCGGGGGTCCAATGCCGCGCCTGCCTTCGGTATGATCGGCACCCTGATCGGTCTGATCAACATGCTCAAGGGCCTCAGCGACGCGGATATGAATTCTTTGGGTCCCAATATGTCGGTGGCTCTGGTCACCACCTTTTACGGCTCTTTCCTGGCACACGTGGTCTTCAACCCCATCGCCGCCAACCTGACGGCCCGGGATGAGGAGGAGGTCCTGTGCCGCCAGATCATTGTGGAGGGCATCATGGCCATTCAGTCCGGTGAAAACCCCAAGTTCTTGCGGGAGCGGCTTTTGACATTTATGAATCAGAAGTCCCGGGATGGTGCCGCCGGCGGCGAGCGGACCGAATCCGCTCAGGGAAAGGGCGGCCGGAAAAAGCGCGGAAAGTAATCTATCTGTCACTGGGAAGGAGGTGCGGAAATGCGGAAAAAAAGAGGCGGTGGCGGCGGCGCCAACTGGATGGATACCTACGGCGATATGGTAACGCTGCTGCTGTGCTTTTTTGTCATGTTGTACTCCATGTCCTCCATGGACAAATCCAAGTGGATCGCACTGGTGCAGGCGCTGAATCCCAGCGCGGATATTTCAGGCACTACCACGGAGGTCCCCCCGGAGGGCAGCGAAGTCACACAGGAGAAGGTGGACGCCGATATCGAAGCCCTTTACCAGGCCATGCAGCAGTATATTCAGGAGGAGAATCTCACCTCCCAGATCAGCATCACCAAGGGCAGCGGCTATGTGTTCGTCTCCTTTGATGACACCGTGTTTTTTGATGGCGACAGCTGGGAGCTGCTGGACGCTGGCAAGGCCATTTTGGATCAGGTCGCGTCCTCCATTTCCGAGGTCAGCGACTCCATCGACGAGATCCGGGTCCTGGGCCACACCGCCCAGGCCTCTGACCAGCCCAACCGGCCGGAGGTGGACCGCTTCCTGGCCAGCAACCGGGCATCCGTGGTGACGGTGTATCTTCAGGAGAAGAACATCGTGGACCCTTCCCGTCTGGTCAGCGTGGGCTATGGCCAGTGGCGTCCGGTGGCGGACAACTCCACCTCTGAGGGCCGGGCAAAGAACCGGCGAGTGGAGCTGCTGGTCACCGGGCTGGACCTGAGTTCCAGCGCTGGCGACGACGTCACGCAATATTACACCATGCGCTCCGGTGAGGCAGGCAGTCTGGAAGGCACCGCAGCGTGGACCTCCGGTCAGGAGGACCAGGAGAGTACCCAGACACAAACCAGCCCCGGCCAGGAGGGATAAGCCATGGCGGAAGTATTGTCCCAAAGTCAAATTGATGCGCTGCTCAATGCAGCCCGCAGCGGTGAGATGGAGCTGACACCCAAAGAGCAGGATGCCTCCAAGAAGTACCGCAAATACGACTTTTACAGCCCCAGAAAATTCACCAAGGACCGGCTGAAGATGATCAGCGGTGTCTTTGAAAACTACACCCGCATCATCAACTCCCGCATCAACGGTCTTTTGCATACCACCTGTGAAATTGCGGTGGAGTCCGTGGAGGAGCAGCGCTACTATGAGTTTTCCAACGCCCTGTCCGACGGCGATGTGCTGACTCTGGCGGATGTGGAGGTGGAGGGTCAGGCGCAAAGCGAGGAGTCCCCGGTGCTGATCCATTTCAGCACGTCCCTGATGCTGAACATGATGGACCGACTCATGGGCGGCGAAGGCGACTCCAGCGACTCCATCCCCTCCGGCTATACCTTCACCACCGTGGAGCTCAAGCTCTATGAGAGCATCGTCAAGGACCTCATTGGGGTCCTGGGCGGAAGCTGGGAGAACTACATCGACTTGAATTTCACATTCCGCCGTGTGGAGTCCAACCCCACCCTGGTCCAGCTCATCGGTCTGGACGAAACGGTGGTCATCATCGGCATCAGTATCAAGTTCCCCAACGCCTCCGGACGCATGAGCATCTGTCTGCCCGGTATGATGCTGACCAACATCTTCACCCGGATCGCCGCCATGAATCAGGTGGGCCGCGGCTCCGGAGAGAACAACTCCCAGGAGATCCTGGACATCCTCCGGGAATCCGACCTGGAAATCACCGCGGAACTGGGCCGCACGGAGCTGACCTTGCAGGATATCTACTACCTGAATGTGGGCGACGTGATCGACCTGGGGCACCCCACCGACAAGCCCATTCATCTGTATATCGGCGGGCAGCCCTGGTTCAGCGGCAAACTTGGAACGCAAAACGGCAATATGGCCGTTAAAATCGGGGAGACCCTTCATGTCCAGAGAAGAGAGGAGAAGTAAGGAACATGAGTCAAGACGTCTTTAATTCGATGGAGTTGGATGCCATCGGCGAACTCATGAACATCAGCCTGGGTTCCTCGGCCACCGCCGTCTCCAATATGCTCGACCACCGGGTGGACATCACCACCCCCAAGGTCCAGGTGGTCTCGGTGGACGACTTCAGCCTGGGGGATCTGGAGCCCGCCATTGGCATCGAGATCAAATATGTCTCCGGCCTGGAGGGCAGCAACATCATGCTGCTCAAGCGCAACGATGTGAAGGTGATCGTGGACATCCTCATGGGCAGCGAGACCCCGGACGAGGAGTTCGAGCTCAATGAGCTGACCATCAGCGCGGTGTGCGAGGTTATGAACCAGATGATGGGTGCGGCTTCCACCGCCCTGTCGGACTTCCTGGGGTACCCGGTGAATATCTCCACCCCCCAGTCCTTCGCCCTGGATGACCTGGACACCTTCAAGAAGGAGCATTTCCCCGCCTCCGCCACCGGCGACCTGGTGGTGGTCCGGTTCATGCTGAGCATTGAAAACGTCCTCAAGAGTGAATTTGTCAATGTCATGTCCGTGGATCTGGCCAGAGAGCTGCTCAA
Source organism: uncultured Oscillospiraceae bacterium (assembly GCA_902478785.1). Taxonomy (GTDB): domain Bacteria; phylum Bacillota; class Clostridia; order Oscillospirales; family Oscillospiraceae; genus Oscillibacter. The sequence goes on along the minus strand of CABSMJ010000019.1, from coordinate 734 downwards.
CGGCTTTGAGATGAGCTTCGGCTCTCCCTCCGACCAGCCTGCTGCCGCTCCCGCAGCGCAGGAGAATCCTCTTCCCGCTGCTTCCAGCCAGCCGGCTTCGGCAGAACCGGCCGCGGCCTCCGGCGCTTCTCTGAGCCAGGAGGAGATCGAGCGGCTCATGGGCGGCGGTGCAGGCGCTCAGTCCGCACCGACTGCGCCCGCTCCGGCCCCCCAGCCTCAGGCGGCCTCCGGTCCGTCCCTGAGTCAGGAGGAGATCGAGCGGCTCATGAGCGGCGGCGCCAGCGCCCAGTCCGCACCGGCTGCCAGTGCCCCGGCAGGCGCCCCTCCGGTTCAGACTGTACCGGTTCAGCAGCCGGTTCAGGCCCAACCGGTGCAGCAGGCAGCGCCGGTCCAGCAGGTCCAGCCGATCTACCAGCCCGTCTATCAGCCGGAGCCCAAGGTCATCAACACCCGGCCGGTCCAGCTGCCCACTCTGGATGCAGAGGAGCGTCTGGGCAAGGAACAGGCGGACAACCTGGACCTCATCATGTCCGTTCCCCTGGAGATCTCCGTGGAGATCGGACGCACCCGCCGGAAGGTAGAGGACATCCTGTCCTTCTCCAAGGGCTCGCTGGTGGTGCTGGACAAGCTGGCCGGCGATCAGGTGGATCTGTTTGTCAACGGACTTTGCGTGGCAAAAGGCGACGTGGTGGTCATCGACGACAATTTCGGCGTTCGGATCACCGAGGTGCTCA
>CABSMJ010000018.1 GCA_902478785.1 uncultured Oscillospiraceae bacterium | reverse complement strand
GGTGTCCCGGCTGCTGGGCCATGAGCGGGCGGATGTGACCAATGTTTACCTGGCTTCGCTGTCCACAAAGAACATGAAGGACAAGCATTGACGCATATACTGCCTTACCAAGGAGGAGGGTATGTGCGTTGGGCGTTATCATGCATTATCCGACAACTCCGGAAAAACAGGCAGAACTTTCTAAGAAAGTTGCTGCCGTCCATGCGCAGACTGTCATGGAACAAATCAAAGCCATGCCCTGCCCCGTGGAGCAGAAAGCGGAGTTGATTGAGGCAATCAAACGAATACATCAGCAAAGGGATGGGGCATAACCCCATCCCTTTGTGTTATCCTCTGATTTTCAGTCTGTGCCATGTCTGCTTGCAGATCTGTACCCGATCCTGCTCCCACCCTTGCAGCGTACCAAAGGGGACACCCAGTCGCCTGGCATATTCCACCTGGGTCATCTGACGCCGCCGGCGCATTTCTTTAATCTGCCGTCCCTGACCATTGTAGAGGAACAAATTAAACTCGTCCAGCAAATCTGTGACCGGCACGGCGAACAGCTCCGCAATCTTCTTCATCTTCTCGATGGGGTAGTAGTCCCGCCGGGTATTCTCATAGCCGGAATATGTACTACGATCCAGACCGGCGTAGTCTGCCACATCTCTTTGCAGCAGACCATGCTGGTATCGGTACCACCGCAGCTTGTCCGCTATATTATCGATTTGAGTTGGATCTGTGTAGACAAGATTGAACTTCTCCGCCTCCACCAGCGTATGGGGCTGGACAAGCCGGAAACTATGAATATACAAGGGCGCGTAACTGACCACATTGAGAGCATAGCGTGTCATGACTACCATGCGGTCCGTAGGTTGGCAAAACACACGCCATTTATCCCTTAAGTCGGTGCGATCCGCCGCATGAAGGGCCAAAAGGTCCGCTACGATAGTGTAGCATTTTCGATGCACCGGGCGGCATAGGTGGCCAGCCTGGCGCCCTTGTCGGGATTGAAGCTGGAGATGCCCTTGATGAGCCCGATGGTGCCGATGGAGAGCAGATCCTCCTGGTCCGCGTTCTGGGTGTAATACTTTTTCATAGCGCCAAGCAAAAGGAGACCTTCCGGCCGGGCATCTTACAGAGGCAGAGTGCGGGCTTTCCTGATAAAACCGGATTGTAATTCCGCCCCATTTGTAATACACTAGAAAAATGACGCCACAGAAGCGCGTCCCATCCGTGCAATCTTCCAGGGGAAAGATAGCGCCGCTTTTCAGCATTTGGCCCCTTCCTCCCCTGTCCGTTCCCTCCTCCTGTGAGGAAAGGGAAGCAAACATAGACGAGGTACAACGCCATGAACAAAAGTGACATTACCCGGGACTACTGCATGCTCAAAGGTCCCCTGGCGAAAAAGGGCTACGACTGGTGGTGGCACTCCTTCACCGCAGAGCACGTCAAGACCGGAGCGCGCAAGTCCTTTTACATCGAATATTTCCTCTGCAACCCTGCCCTGGCCCAGGAGCAGCCGGTGCTGGTATGGAATGACCCGGAGGGCCGCAAAGCCGGCCGCCGCCCCTCCTACTGCATGGTAAACGCAGGCTTCTGGGGCAGGGAAAAGGGCCAGCTCCACCGCTTCTTCCCCTGGAGCAAGATCTCCATCCTCATGAATGCGCCGCTGAACCTGATGGCCGACGACTGCATCTGCACCGAGACCCACATCAAGGGCAGCGTCCGTGTCTCCGCCCAGGAGGCTGCCGCCCACCCGGAGTGGATGAGCGATGCCGGAGAGATGGAGTGGGACCTGCGTGTCCACAAGCAGGTGGCCTATCACGTGGGCTACGGGGCGTCCAAATTCTTCCGCACCCTCAACGCCTTTGAGATGTTCTGGCACGCCGAGGGCATGAAGACCTCCTTCAGCGGCTGGGTCCGGCTCAACGGCGAGGAGTACCGAGTCAAGCCCGAGACCTGCTACGGCTACGCCGACAAGAACTGGGGCAGCGACTTCACCTCTCCCTGGGTGTGGCTGTCCTCCAACGACCTGGTCAGCAATCTCACCGGCCAGCGCCTGCGCAACAGCGTCTTTGAGGTGGGCGGCGGCAGGCCCAAGGTCTTCGGCATCTCCCTGAACCGCAAGCTGCTGGGCCAATTCTACTACGAGGGCCGGGACTATGAGTTCAACTTCAGCAAGTTCTGGACCGGCAGCCGCACCGACTTCGCCTGCACAGAGACCGACACCCAGATCCTGTGGAAGGTCACCCAGACCACCTTCCGGGCCAAGATGGAGGCCGAGATCGCCTGCAACAAGGACGAGATGCTGCTTATCCGCTACGAATCCCCCGACGGCTATATGCGCCACAACCGGCTTTGGAACGGCGGCAACGGCTTCGGCACCGTGCGGCTGTATGAAAAGCGGCACGGCCAATGGACCCTCATCGACGACGTACAGGCCGGCAGCGTGGGCTGCGAATACGGAGAATACGGCCCGCCCTCCGGCGCGTCTCAGGCGGAGCAGCCCCAGACCGCAGGCGCCCGGCGGGAATGACCTCCGACTCTCTGCACACCGCCCGGCACGGGCAGCGACATATACATAGCATAAATAAATGCACCCGGGACCTCTGCCCTGCGCAGAAGTTCCGGGTGCACTGTTTTATCCCTGCTCTTGGCGCCCATCGAGGAAGGCCTCAACGGCCGCCACGGTCTGGGCTTGCTGCTCCTGGGCGGAGATGGCGGCAGGTGGGTCGCCCTTCTGGGGGCCGTAGTTGCCGAACTGGGCGTGGTTTCCGCCCTGGATCTCCACCACATTTTCCGTATAGTCCAGATGGTCCTCCACGCTCTGGTTCAAAGAGCCGTAGATGGTGAGGGTATCCGACGGGGAATAGTCGCCGTAGAGATAGGCCCCCAGCAAAATCAGGCCGTCCACCTGGTCGGGGTGGTCGGAGGCAAACCGGGAGGCCATGGCCCCGCCCATGGAGTGGCCGGCGATGTACCAGTGAGCGATGTGGGGAAACTCCGCCATCACATCCTCGGCGGCGTCCGGGTCAAAGATGGCCATGCGAAAGGGCATCTCCACCAGGATGCAGGTGAGCCCGGTACGGCGGAGCTGGTCCAGCAGCGGCAGATAGGCAGCCGCTTCCACTTTGGCGCCGGGGTAGAAGATCAGGGCGGTGTCCGTGGGATAGGAGGGCGAGAGAATGGTCAGACCGTCCCGGACCTCCACGCCGTCGTCCCCGGCCAGCACCGCCAGGGCCACATCCTCCGCCCGGTAGTAGTCGGAGACGTACCAGAAAAATGTGCCGGTCAGCACCGCCCCCACTGCCAGCAGCACGCAGACCGCAGTCAGCAGTCTTCTGCGAAAACGCCTTTTCCCCTTCATCTGCCCGCTCCTTTCCCGGGAAGCACCATCATCCCTCCACAGCATATGTGATGCGGCAGAGCATCTTTCCCGATTCGGTCCGGAAGACCCGCTCCAGAGCGCTCCGCACCGCCTCCAGGCCCAGCTCGTCCTCATAGAGATTGACCAGGAAATCCGCCTCCACCAGGATCTGATAGTCCATGCCGTCCATGTTGGTATAGGTGTGGTGGTGCCCCACCAGGTAGCAGATCCGGTCGATATCCTCCAGCTCCAGGTCCAGCTCTTCCAGCAAAGTCCGGGCATAGGCCGGCCCCACCTGCTCCTGGAGCGCTCCGTTGCAGGCGCCGTACTTCTCCTCCGCCGGGCGGATGCCGATGTCGTGGACCAGAGCGGCGCACTCGGTGAGGAACTGGGTATGCGCGTCCAGGCGCTCCATGCGGCCGATCATCTGGGCATACCGGTGCACCTTCATCAGGTGCTGAATCCGCTTGGCATCCCCCCGGTCAAATTCCATCATTTTCCGTTCCAGCAAATCGATTTTCTCTTGGTTTTCCATGTGGTTCCTCCATTCCGCCGCTCCGGGCGGCGCACATCAAAATAACGGTTGGGCCGGCCATCCGGCCATCCGGCCCATCAGTTCTTCCGGGCCTGTTTCACAACCTTCTCATAGGGGCCGATCATGGCCTCGGTCATCTTCCCCTTGGCCTTCCGCTGCACCGACGGGACCGCCATCAGGGCGCCCACCAGCTTCATCTGCAAGATGCGCTTTTTCTGCTTCTGGGGGAAGTCATAGATGCCGTGGGCCTTATAGAACTTGTGGTCCGCCTTCATGAGCCCCTGCATCACATAGATCAGGTCCCGGAAGATCTTCATGCCGCCCACGCCGTAGAAGTTGGCCGGGCGGGTGAGCTTTTTGTCCATGGCAAAGGCCAGATTTTCCGCCAGGCCCCGGATCTCCGCCGCCGTGTCCCCCTCGTCGGTGGCCACGCCGCACAGGTAGTTGCCGCCCACCTCGGCCCGGGCCTCCACGATCATGCGCAGGTTGGGCTCATACCGGTAGTCGCCGCTGATCAGGTAGGCAATGGGCGTGCCGTGGGTAACGGTGCGGTGGCCGTTGCAGAACTGCCGGTCGTCAAAGCACTTGAAGCTGGAGTGGGTGTAGTGGTCCGAGATGGTGAAGGCGTACACGAAGCCGTCGGCGGTCTGGATGGTCCGGCGCAGAAATTCGTCAAAGCCGTCCCGATAGACGCACGCCCCGGTGATGGCGCAGCCAAAGCACCCCAGGCATCCGCCGCCGAAGGGGAACTCCCGGAGATTCACCACCCGGCTCTCACAGGGCAGGGCGGCGCGGAAATCGGCGATCATCCCCGCCAGATTCTCGTCGTCGGAGGCGCAGTTGGTGACAATGACCACGTCCTTGTCCCCCCGCTTGGGTACAGCGGGCAGCGTGGGCCGGTAGACGGTCTTTGCCCGGACAGGGATAGGAGCGGGAGGCGTGACAAAGAGGCCGTGGGCGCAGGAGAACATCAGCTGGTCAAAGAACATCCGGGCCTCCTTCCGGCCCTGCTCATGGAGCAGATCCTCCATATCCGCCGACAGGCCCCGCACCACCCGCATGCCCAGATCGAAGCAGTTCTCCTCCACATACCGGTGGGCGGTGACGTCGTAAAAGTGCTTGGAGGTGGTGATCTGGCTGGCAAACTTGCCGGTCAGGTCCACACCGTCGGCCTTGATGAGCTCTATGAGCCGGTGGAGCTGATAGGGCGCGATGAAGGTGTAGACGGGGTAGCAGAACAAAATGAGCTCCGCCTTTTCCAGCTCCGCCCGCACCGGGGAAAAGTCCTTTTCATAGCTCTTGATCCGCTGGCCCACCGGCAGGAAGGTGAAGGTGTGCTCCGGGTGCAGGGCCTGGAGATAGAGGGCCGTGTGGACGGTGGTGGAGTTCCGGCCCTTGGGGCTGGCATTCAAAACAAGGATCTTCATGGCTGTTCCTCCCATTCATGGAGCAGGCGGCTGTACCAGTCCCGCTCGAATTCCGCAGCAGCGATTCCGTACTCGATGGTGTATCCCTGGAAGCGGAAGATGGACGCCCAGTCCCGTCCGGAAGGCAACGGCGCCTGCTGGGCCTGCTGAAACCGCTCCCGGATGGCTCTCAAAACGGCGCTGGTCTCCTCCATCTGGCGGATGTAGTCCCGGATGGCGGCAGTACGCTCCTCCGGCTTGGCAAGGCCCAGGAAAAAGAGGCGGGCGAGCTCCATATTTTTTACCTTCCCCGCCTGCATGGGCTGGGCCACCCAGGTAGAAAAAGCGGCTCGGCCCTCCTCCGTGATGGAGAAGGTCTTTTTCCGGCGTCTTCCCTCCCGGGTCTCTGCGGCGGTGACATACCCCTCCCTCTCCAGCTTTCGCAGCGCCGCCTGCACGCTGCCGGCGCTGTGGGAGCAGATGAGGGACAGGTTCTGCCGGATAAACTGCTGCAGCTCGTATCCGGTCATGGGCGAGAGGTGCAGCAGTCCCAAAATGAGATACTCCATAGGGCCTCCTAATATATCGAATAGAGATATTATACAATGGCTTATAGATCGCCGTCAAGGGCGGCGGGCGCTGTCCGCATATCCCAGCGGATTTTGCATATACTGCTGCCAGGTGATTGCATATGAAAAAACGCACATGGAAGGTCTACGCCCTCTGGATCCTCTTCACAGAGGCCGTGGGCGCCCTCTCCGGCTTCCTGACCCGGAAAGGCAGTCAGATTTACAGCGAGACTGTTGTAAAACCGCCTCTGACACCCCCCGCCATCGTATTTCCTATCGTCTGGGGCATTCTCTTTGCCCTTATGGGCATTGGCGCCGCCCGCATCTATCTCGCGCCCCCCTCCGCCGACCGGTCCAAGAGCCTGCTGCTGTTTTTGCTCCAACTGGCCTTCAACTTCTTCTGGAGCATCATTTTCTTCAGCCTCCAGGCCTTTGGCTTTGCCCTGATCTGGCTGCTCCTTTTGTGGGTGCTGATTCTGTGCATGGTGCGTGCTTTCTGGAAGGTGGACAAAATCGCTGCCTGGCTGCAGATCCCCTATCTTCTGTGGGTGACCTTTGCCGCCTATCTCAACTTCGGCGTGTGGCGGCTCAACTGAATATCCAAGGTGACGGCGGCAGAAGCCGCCGTCACCTTTTTACCAAATCGATACACATTTGTCACTTTTAGATGATATTTGTATCTGAATTGGGGTTTCTCTCCCGGCCATATCCTGCTATAATCAGCCACGTTGCCGGGTAAGGAGGATCGCATGGCAAATGCCCCACAACGGCAAGAGGATGGAGAAAAATCAGGAGAAATCCGTATTAACCGCTAGGAAGAAGCCATTTGGCAACATAAAGAAAGGAATCTGTCTCATGAAAAAAATCTTTTGCACTGTTCTGATGCTGTGCCTGGTGCTGTCTCTGGCAGCCTGTGGCCAGACCAATTCCAATAATTCCAGCAATTCCACCCCCGGTTCTACGCCGGAGAGTTCTGTGCCGGAAAGCTCCATGCCCGAGAGTGCCGGCACGGAAGAGACCGAGACCCAGACCATCAGCGGCATCGTCAACCGCCTGGGCAATTATCTGGTGCTGCTGGACGATCAGGACAACTACCTCATCTTTGACTTCGGCGAGGATGTGGACTCCAGCACCCTGGCTGAGGGTGACCGTGTGACCGTGACCTACACCGGTGAGCTGGGCAGCGAGGATCCCTCTCCCGTAGCTGTGGACATTCAGGTTGCTCCCTAAAGGCATCAAGCAAAAAGCAGGACACTTTGGTGTCCTGCTTTTTTTATCTATGACAGAGGGTTTTCTTTCTTATCCCTTGGCCACATCCTCACCGAAGAAGAGCTTCATGTCGTCCTCCACGGTGCCGATGCCGGCGATGCCGAAGTTCTCCACCAGCACCTTGGTCACATTGGGGCTCAGGAAGGCGGGCAAGGTGGGGCCCAGATGGATGTTCTTCACCCCCAAGTACAGCAGCGCCAGCAGCACGATGACCGCCTTTTGCTCATACCAGGCGATGTTGTAGATGATGGGCAGGTCGTTGATGTCCTCCAGGCCAAAGACCTCCTTGAGCTTCAGGGCAATGACCGCCAGGGAGTAGGAGTCGTTGCACTGGCCCGCGTCCAGCACACGGGGAATGCCGCCGATGTCGCCCAGGTCCAGCTTGTTGTACTTATACTTGGCACAGCCGGCAGTGAGGATGACCGTGTCCCTGGGCAGGGCTTTGGCAAACTCGGTATAGTACTCCCGACTCTTGGCCCGGCCGTCGCAGCCCGCCATCACCACGAATTTCCGGATGGCACCGCTCTTCACGGCCTCAACCACCTTGTCCGCCAGGGCCAGCACCTGGGCATGGGCAAAGCCGCCCACAATCTCACCCCGCTCGATCTCGGTGGGAGGTGCACATTTCTTGGCGTGGGCAATGAGGGCGGAGAAGTCCTTCTTCTCCCCCACGCCGCCGGGAATGTGGGTGCAGCCGGGGTAACCTGCGGCGCCGGTGGTATAGAGCCGGTCCTTATAGCTGTCCTTGGGGGGCACGATGCAGTTGGTGGTCATAAGGATGGGGCCATTGAAGGACTCAAACTCCTCCTTCTGCTTCCACCAGGCGTTGCCGTAGTTGCCCACAAAGTTGGGATACTTCTGGAAGGCCGGATAGTAGTGGGCAGGGAGCATCTCAGAGTGGGTATATACGTCCACGCCGGTGCCCTGGGTCTGCTCCAGCAGCATCTCCAGATCCCGCAGGTCGTGGCCGGAGACCAGGATGCCGGGGTTTTTCCCCACGCCGATGTTCACCTTGGTGATCTGTGGGTTGCCGTAGGCAGTGGTGTTGGCCTTGTCCAGCAGCGCCATGCCGGAAACGCCGTACTTACCGGTCTCCAGAGTCAGGGCTACCAGGTCGTTCACCGTCAGGCTGTCGTCCAGCGTGGCGGCCAGGGCCCGCTGCAGGAAGGCGTCCACCTCTCCGTCGTCCTGGAGCAGGGCGTTGGCGTGCTTGGAATAGGCGGACAGGCCCTTGAGGCCGTAGGTGATGAGTTCCCGGAGAGACCGGATGTCCTCATCCTTGGTGGACAGCACACCCACCTGGGCGGCCTTGGTCTCCCAATCGCCGGAGCCGTCCCACAGTGCCGCCTGGGGCAGCGCTGCAGGGTCTGCCACCTGGCCCAGCAGAGCCTGCTTGGTGTCCAGGGTCTCCCGGATGCGGGCCTCAATGGCCTCCTTGTCAAAGTTGGCGTTGGTGATGGTGGTGAAGAGGTTCCAGGTGATGAGGTGATTCACCTCCGCTGCCACCGTCTCCCCCTGGGCCCGCAGCGCAGTGGTCACCGCGCTCAGCCCCTTTGTCACATAGACCAGCAGATCCTGCATAGCCGCCACATCCGGCTTCTTGCCGCACACACCCACGCGGGTGCAGCCGGTGCAGCCAGCGGTCTCCTGGCACTGATAGCAAAACATCGTCTGTTCCATTACTGTTCCTCCTGGTTTCGTCCGCCGGCAGCTGGGCCTGTGGCCGCCGCCATGCTTGACTTTCTGGGAATACTATAATATAGTTATTCCCACAAGTATGTTGTTTTAACAACGAAAAGGAGTAGAATTTTATGGAGACTGCAGCCTTGTGCCTGACACCCCTGTTTCGAGGCACCTCGCCCCAGGAGACAGAGGAGATGCTCGCCTGCCTGGGCGCGGAGCGTCGGTCCTTTGCCAAGGGAGAGCGGATCTACCGGGCTGGGGACACCGTCACAGCCCTGGGCGTGGTGCTGCAAGGCAGCGTGCTCATTGAAAGCAGCGATCTGTGGGGCAACACCTCCGTACTGGACAGCGTGGGGCCCGGGCAGATCTTTGCCGAGACCTATGCCTGCTGTCCCGGCGAGCCGCTGATGGTGGACGTGACAGCGGCAGAGGCGGCGGAGGTGCTGTTTTTGCGCATGGAACAGATCCTGCAGGTCTGCCCCAACAGCTGCCCCCACCACAGCCGGCTGATCCGCAATCTGCTCACTCTGTCGTCTCAGAAGAATCTGACCTTGTCCCGAAAGATCTTTTACACCTCCCCCAAAACCATCCGGGGCCGGCTGCTGTCCTATCTGTCCAGCCAGGCCCTGCGCAGCGGCTCCCGCAGCTTCACCATTCCCTTCAACCGCCAGCAGCTGGCGGACTATCTCAACGTGGACCGCAGCGCCCTGTCCAATGAACTGGGAAAAATGCAGCGGGAGGGGCTGCTGCGGACAGAGCGGAACCACTTTTTTCTGCCGGAGGGCGTTAAAAATGGTCTTTGAGCCACTCTTGACACTCTAAGGAGAGCAGTTGTTATCTATTTTCTTAAAGATCGATCCCCGTTGCAAAGAAATAACAAAGCGACCCGCCGAACGGCAAGAGCCATTCGGCGGGTCGCTTCATATTTCCTAAGCGCAGGCTACGCATGCGTTCTTCTATAAAGGAGGGGCAGCTGCCCCTCCTTTTTCACATTACGCCAAGGTATTCATAAACCGCATCAGGAAGGTAGCAGCCTGACCGCGGTTGGCACTGCCGTTGGGGCTCAGGGTAGTAGCAGAGGTGCCGGCCAGGACACCCTCGGCCAGGGCCCACTCCATGGGCTCCACGGCCCACACGGAGCCGGCGTCCACGAAGCCTGCCAGGCTGGCGGAAGCAGAGGTGTCATAGACCATGTACTGCGCGTAGCGGTACAGGATGGCCACCAGCTGCTGACGGGTCACCACGGCGTTGGCACGGAAGGTACCGTCGTCAAAGCCGTTGACGATGCCGTTGCGGGAGGCCCACAGCAGGGCATCATAGCACCAGGTGCTCGCATCCACATCGGTGAAGTCCTCGGTGCCGCTGATAGCGGGAGAGCCGGCCATGCGATAGAGCATGGTGACCCACATGCCGCGGTTCAGGGTACGGTTGGGCTCGAAGGTGCTGGTCGTGGTGCCGTTCATCAGGCCGTTGACATAGACGAACTGGACCGCGTCATAGCACCAGGTGGAGGTGCTGATATCCCGGAAGATATTGGCCACATCCACGGCCTCAGCCACCTTAAAGGTGACGGAGATGGTGTGGTTCTTGTTCACGCGCTCAAAGGTGTAGCTGCTGACAGCGCCCACGCTGACGCCATCCACCAGCACGTCGGCGATGACATAGCCGTCCTTGGGCTGGATGGTGAACTGCTTGTTGGCGTTGAGGTTCACGCTGACCCGACCGGTGGGGCTGATGGTGCCGCCCTGTCCGGCGGAGGCCGTGATGACGAAGGTGCTGATAACGCTGCCGCCTCCGCCGCCTCCGCCGGGGATTGTGTTCTCCTTGAAGCTGGCTGCAGCATCCAGAGTCTTGCCGCTGATTGCAGAGAGCAGCTCAGAGGTCAGAGTGGTGTAGGTGGTTCCGCCGATGGTCCACCCCTGGAAGGTGGCGCCGTCCTTGGTGTCGGTGGGCAGCGCGTTGCCCACGTCGGCGGCGTCATAGGTCACGGTCTGGGTGGAACCGTCAGCAAAGGTGTAGGTGATGGAGCCGGTGCGGCTGTCAGAGAACAGCTCCACTTCGCTGAAGGAGCTCTGGGTCCAGGTGGCGACATCGCCGCTGACGCTGACCGGCAGGATCTCGGTGCCGCCGCCGGTGAGATAGTGTCTGGCAAAGAGGTTTCTGGTGGGGAAGCCAGAGGGCAGCTTGACGCTGATCGTAACGGGGGTGGTAATGGCACTGTTGGGCAGGGTCACACCACTGGCCAGGACAACATCATTACCAGAACCGCCGCTGCCCGTATCCGCCGTAGCAGTGACTGTATAAGTCGGAGTAATTGCAAGCTTGAAGCTGCTGTCCGTAAGGGCCTTGGCAGTGATCTGCGCCGTCGTCTCAACCTTAATGATATGCTTGCCAGTGATACTCTCTGCAATCTTATCCGTATTGCTGGTCTCCAGCTGCTTTGCAATATTGGTCAGAGCCTTGGCCGCCGAGATCACCAAGTTTTCTACCTTGGTGTCGCTACTACTCACCGCATCTCCAGCGGCAGTTTCTTTATCTCCAGTGACCTCATTTGTGGTGTTCTTGCCCTCTGCCTCAATGGTAATACCAGCGTCCTTTGTCACCACAGCAGTGGTATCGATGGGATAGGTGGCAACCACGGTATCGTCCACCTTGACGGTGACATTGGTGCCGTCGCTGGCGGCAGAGACGTTCATGCCAGCAACCGTGGCGGCAGTGGGCGTGACAGTCAGCGTGGCGCCTTCGGTCTTGATACCACTGACCACGACCTTGCCGTTTTCGATGGCGGCAGCGACCATGTCACCGGTCTCAGAGCTGGTGACGCTGACGCCGGCCAGGGGCTGGACCAAAGCCTTGACGACCACGGTCTTTTCCACAGCGTTGTAGTTGTCGGTAGCAGCGATGGCCACGGTGATGGTGGCGGTGCCGTTGGCCACAGCGGTGACCTTACCGGCGGCGTCCACCTTCACAGCGGTATCGTCTGCGCCGATGGCGTAGGTGATCTTAGCGCTCTTGTCGGCGTCCGTATCAGTGGAAGCGGTGATCTGAGCGGTCAGGCTGCCGGGAAGCAGCGTGATGTCCGCAGGCGTAACGCTCAGATTCCGGTTCGCCTTGTCGATGGTGTAGGCCTGGGTCTTGGCCTCGGGCAGCACATAGTTGGGGTTGCTCAGGGCCGTGGCGGTGGCGGTATGGGAACCGGCATTGGCCTCCTTGCCACCGGTGACAGTAACGGTGCAGGTGTCCTCGCCCACCAGATTGGTGACAGTGGCGGTGACATTGGAAGCGGTGCCGTCATAGGTACGCTTCTCCGCACCGGCCCAGGTCAGCTGGGCGGTCAGGGGGCTGATGGTAAATTCTCCGCTGGTGGCCTTGCCGCTGTGGGTGGCGCTGACCAGCTCCGCCGTCACGGTATAGGTGCCGGCATCCTTGGGCGCCTCGGTGCTGTTATAGGTGGTGCCGTCGGCCTTGGTACCCACATAGGTATAGGTAAAGGTAGCGCCGGTGTCGGTGTCGTGGTCGATGGCAGTCTGCTCTGCTACGGGAGTCGTCAGCTTCTCACCATAGGTAATATCGGTGGGCTCCGTGGTAAAAGAGACCTTGACCGGGTACTTGCTGGTGATGGTCAGGTCAAAGGTGGGCGTGGCGCCCAGGGTAGCCCAGGCGGGAGCATCAAAGGTGGGCGTCAGGGTCAGGGCCACATCCTTAGCGGAGGCGTCCACAGCCTTGAGCTCGTCCAATGTCTTGTCCCAGCCGGTGATGGTATAGGTGGTGCCAGCCACAGCATTGTCATAGGTCACAGTGACCGCAGTAGGCAAAAAATTGCTGTAATTGCCCGCCGCCTTGATCTCGCCCATGGTCTTGGTCACAGCGGTAGTGCCCAAAGACAGCGCGGCGTTGACGACGCTCACCGTCAAGGTGGCGGTCAGCGTGGGCTGGTTGGCGAAGTTGGCGTTGGCGTCCAGGGTGCCCACATAGGTGTAGGTGCCGCCCTTGACGTTGTAGGCCTCGGTGGCGTCCGCCCAGGTAATAGGCGCAGAGGTCACGGTGCCCGCGCCGGAGATGGTGACCGTCTCAGGCAGAGCCATGAAGGCCTTCAGCGCAGCCGCGTCCGTGTTCTCGGAAGCATTGGCCTTGATGATCTGGCTGGGCGCATCGGTGGTGATGGCCACCTCTGCCTTGGTAATGGCAGCGGGAACCTCCACAGTGGAAACATCACCCAGGGTATAGTTGCCGTTGGTGTCGCCAGAAATGCTCACCGGCAGAGCCAGGGTATAGTCGCCTGCGTTTGCCGAGCTGTATGCCGGAATGGCACCGGGCTGGACGCTCACGCCAGTATCCTTGCTCAGGATGCCGGTAACTTCCAGTGCACCGGTCGCAGTTCCTGCGTCAGTCGTTCCATCGTAGCTCTTGGAGACAGCATAGTCGCCCGGAGCCACAGTAAGCTCTTTGGGAGTGACGGTAACAGAGTATTCCTTCTGTACAGAAGTTCCCTGATATTCACCCTCAGATGTAACTGTAAAGGTCACAGTAATGGTCCGCTCGCCGGCATTCTGGATTTCATCGGCATCCACTACTGTAATTTTGCCTTCCAGAGGCTTGCCATCAGGGTCAGTGGCGAAGTAAGACGCAGCATCATAACTGACCGCAGATCTATTGTGCATACCATAGGAAATTTCCTTTACCACAAACACAAGATCCCAGTTCATGATGATGGTGCGGGCGGTGAGGGACACGGAAGCCGTCACATCATCAGTGGCTTTCGCGGTAAGAGTAGCGGTGGCACTGTCCGCAGTGGTGGAGGCCACGGTGACCTTGCCGCCAGCATTGGTGATGCCAGCACCAGCGGAAGTCAGCTTCCAAGTTACAGAGGATGCGTCCATCTCCGCGCCAAACTGGTCAAGAACCTTAGCGGTGAAAGTGTAGTCCTTGCTGGCTGTGCCGGGAATGGCCAGGGTGGCAGTGGTGACTTCCGCGCCAGATGCGTCATAGACCTTCACGGTCTTAGCCTCAGGGGTCTGACGCTCCACCGTCAGGGCATAGGAATCAGACTGCCCGCCCACAGTGGCGGTGATGGTATAGGTGCCTGCCGCGGCATAGGCGTTCACGGTGACGGTGCCGCCGGAAACGGTGACATCGCCCTCCTTGCCGTCCTCAGTGGCAACGGTCCACTGGGCGTTTGCGGCCAGAGCAGCGTTCTCTTCACCGTACTGGTCGGTGACCGTGGCGGTCAACTTCACGGTGGTGCCATCAGGGGCGTTGGCACCCTGAACGGTAACTGCGCTTGCATCCTTGCTGCTGTCATCCACCACGCTGACAGAAGCAGCAGCGGCAGCGGCACGGGTGACGGTCAGGGTAGCGGTCTTGGCATCGCCCTGGGAATCGGTGGAGTTGGGCGTGGCAGTGATGGTATATTCATCAGCCGTTGCCTTCGCAGTCACAGAAACCACACCAGAATTATCCACAGTCACGCCCTGGTCAGCAGGAGTCACACTCCAAGTGACACCGGTGGTGATGTTGGTACCCTTGGCGGAGGTGGCCGTAGCCTGAACCGTCTGGGCAGCAGCATCGCCGCCAACCACATTCACGGTATTCTGGGCCAACTTAACAGTGTCCAACTACGGAATAACACCATCGATGGTAATAGTACCATTCGTTGCAGCAGCAGGAATGTCCTGATTGCTGGAATTTGTCGCCTTGACAACTTCCACTTCGATAGGCGTCTCACAGGATTCCACATCATCTGCAACTGTGAAAGTCAGACTGCCAATAATACCGCTGGCCGTTGTCATACCTCCAGTTACATTACTAACATAACCGAGAGAAGCCATCTTCCAGCCATTTAATGTGCGTTCTTCAGAGATGTTTTTTGTATCATCCGGATTTATTTCATTAAATGCTTTTCCCATATTTGCTGCCATGTGTTGATACCAGATTGTATCATTGCTACCAGATGCCGAATTAGAAGCATTTGCATCAGTACAAGTCAGCAAATCGGCCTTATAGTAAACATATACCGTTAAGGCAGACAAATCCGTATTGTTGTCAATACTGACGTCAAGCTTTATGGTTTCTCCATGGTTTACCTCTCCGCTGCCAACGGAAACGGTAAATTCCTCTGCGGCACTGGCCGGAAAGGTCATTACACTCACCAAGACACTCAGCGTGAGAAGCAATGCAAGTGCTCTTTTGAGCCGTCTCATAGTTTTCCTCCTGTTAAATTAAAATTCATCCCGCAGTCCAACAGCCCGCTGCAAAATGAAGAGGGAATCTGTTGCAGTAACAGTTTCATCTCCATCCACATTAGCCGCCAAACGTTGAATATCTGTCCACTCGCCTCTGCCTACCGCCATCTGCAAGGCATAGAGGGAATCTGTGGCGGTAAACTTACCGTCATTGTCCACATCCCCCAGCGTGTAGGGCTGCACCTCATAGTTTCCCGCCGGGGCGTAGCCCATAGGAATCTTGATTGTGCTGAATCCCGCCTTGTCGCTGGTGATATACAGCGTCAGAGCCTTCTTCTCCGCAATGTCCATGGGATAGACATGGAAGGTGATGGACCCGGTGGACGCCGTGGTGGTCTGGTCGATGTAATAGATGGCATTATCCACAGTGGGCAGCTTGTCGCCCTCCACCAGGAGGACCACATAGTCCTCCCCTGCGGCAACGGAGCCGCTGTAGGTGACGGCCATCTTCACCGCGCCGGGATAGAAGCTCTCATAGCCCTCCTGGCCGTCCACATTGGCCGAAGTGCTGAAAACCTTCTCCCCTGCCGCCGTCTGGGGCGTAATGGTGATATTGGATGCCTTGCCGGTGATATAGAAGCCGCCCGCCAGACTCTGGTTCTCCGCCAGGGCGGCGACGCACAGCAGCGCCGCCAGGACCCCAGCAAGCAGCAGCGTGTTCCGCAATTTCTTCATTCTTCCACCTCTTCCCGATCAAGCGCCGAACTGCTCGAAATAATTGACCAAGATCTTGGCCAGCTGGGCCCGGGTGGCAAGACCCGTAGGGCCCAGAGTGGTCTCGCTGGTGCCGGATAGAAGCTTGTTATACACCGCCCAGTACATGGGCGCCTTGGCCCAGGAGGCCAGGGTGCCGCTGTCGGTAAAGGCGTCATCATAGATCTTGGTCAGCAGTGTCTCCTGGCCGCTGACCCCGCCGTGGAACAGAAAGAGGATCTTCATGGCCTCCTGCCGGGTCACGGGGTCGTTGGGTGCAAAGCGCTCCACCGTCTTGCCGTTGGCATAGCCCTTCTCATAGGCCCATGCCACCGCGTCAGAGCACCAGACCCCCGCCGTGTCCGTAAAGGGCACCGCCGTCTGGGGCGCGGGCTGGCCCGCCATGCGCCAGAGCACCGTCACATACTCGCCCCGGGTCACGTTCTTCCCGGGCTGGAAGCTGCCGTCGGCGTAGCCCTGGAACAGGCCCAAATCCACCGCCGCGTTGATGTAGCGCTCTGCCCAGTGGTCCACCGTGTCGGCGAACTTATGTTCCGTCACCGGCGTGGTCTCCTCCGGCTTTTCCTGGGGCTGGGAGGGGTCTGTGGGCTGGGAGGGCTCCGGCTTCTCCTCCGGCTGGGAGGGTTCCGGCGGGGTGGACTGGTCCTCCGCCCCGATGAGGGCAAAGGGGATGCTTGTCCCGTTCTGGTCCGAGAGCACATAGTCCTTGAGCCCGAAGGCAATAGCTCCAGGTCCGATCACCTTAAAGGTGAAAGTGGCCAGGGTGTCGTTGGCCGTCAGAGGCGTGGCCGAGGCCGCCGCCACGATGGCACCAGTGGAGGCGTTCGGGTTCACCGCCGAAAGAGAACCTCCAAGCGCCGGGCCGGTGGTCACCGACGTACAGTCCAGCACCGCACTGTCAAAGGTCAGCATAAGCTGCACCGCCGAAAAACCCGGGTTATTTTGAATAGATACGTCCACCGTAATGGTGTCTCCCACGGCGGGCGAGGAATTGGACGGCGTCACCGCAAGGGTGGGCTCCGCCGCCCATGCCCCCACTGTCAGCCCCAGGCACAGGCACAGCGCCAACAGAAGAGACACTCTTCTTTTTTTCAATCTCATTCCCCCTTTTCTTTTATGTACAATCTCCTTTCGCTCCCTTCTTTTGAGAGCGGAGCTTTTGGCGTGATTCATACATTTTTCCAATATTCCAGCAATAAGCCAGGCATTAGTATACCAATTTCTTTATATTTTGCAACTGGAAAAAATAACAGTTTTTTCTTTTGGTATTTTTCTCCACTACCCAGATATTTTCCAGCAATTTCAGTACTTTGCTCTGGTTACAAATATTTTATTGCTTTGGAAAAAATCGTGATTTACACCAACTATTCTCCAAATTTTTGCGTTTTTATCCTCCAAGTCTTTTCTCCGAAGCCGCAGCATAGGCTGTGGTGAGGTGATAGTTTTGGGTACTGTGCAACAGGAGCTGGCAGCGGTTTTGCTGCGCCGCCTGCGGGACCGGGGGCTGATCTCCCAAGCCCTCTACACCGTCGCCGCGGACGCGGCCCGGACTGCGGACCTGCCCCCGCTGGTGGGCAAGGCCACCAACCTTCCAAAGGAGGTGCTCTACTTTGAATCTTCTTCAGATTCGCCGGCAGCTGCGGGAGGGCAGGAGCCTCTTTGACCTGCCCCTGCGGGTGACCTTTTACGCCCGGGTCTCCACCGACAAGTTGGAGCAGAAGGGGAGTCTCGAAAACCAGGTGCAGTACTACACCGACTTCATCCAGTCCAGGCCCTGCTGGACCTATGTGCCGGGGTATGTGGACGAGGGCATCAGCGGGACAAGCACCGCCAAGCGGGAAAGCTTCCTGCGGATGATCGCCGATGCCGAGGCCGGATACTTCGACTTCATCATCACAAAGGAGATCTCCCGCTTTTCCCGCTCCACCCTGGACAGCATCAAATACACCCAGGAGCTGCTGGAACACGACGTGGGGGTGCTCTTCCAAAACGATAACATCAACACTCTGGACACGGACAGCGAATTTCGGCTGGTGGTCATGGCGGGCGTGGCCCAGGACGAGGTGCGCAAGCTCTCCGAACGGCTGAAGTTCGGCTTCCGCCAGGCCATCCGCAACGGCCATGTGCTGGGCAACGACAAGCTGTGGGGCTACGACAAGAAGAACTGCATCCTCACCGTCAACGAGCCGGAGGCCCAGGTGGTTCGCCGGATCTTCCATCTCTACGCCAACGAGCAGATGGGCATCCGCCGGATCTCCCAGGCCCTCTACGACGAGGGCTTCACCAGCCGAAACGGCAATGCCTTTAACGAGCTGACCATCCGGCACATCCTCTGCAACCCCAAGTACAAGGGCTGGTACTGCGCAGGCAAGAGCCAGACAGTGGACTACCGCAGCAAGCGCAAGGTCTTCCTCCCGGAACAGGACTGGGTCATGTACCCGGACCCGGCGGTGCCGGCCATCGTATCCGAGGAGCTGTGGGACCGGGCCAATGCCCTCTACAAGCAGCGCAGCCAACAGATGATGGCCCACCAGCAGGGCGCCTCCTTCCACAACCGCTATCCATACAGCGGCAAGCTTCTCTGCGGAGCCCACGGCACCAGCTTTCACCGGCAGGTGCTCAAAAGCGTCAGAGGGGAAAAGGAGGTCTGGCAGTGCCGGGTCTACCGCAGCCGGGGCAGGGCGGGCTGCGCTGCCCCCCAGGTATACAGCTGGGAGCTGGACGAGATCCTGGCCCGCATCTTTCCCTATGTAGTGCCCGACAGGGAGGCCCTGGCGGAGGCGGTGATGGTCCTGCTCCGATCGGCTATCCCAGCAAAGAGCTCCCAGCGGGAGCTCCGGCAGATCCAGGAGCGGTTGTCCGAGCTGACAGCAAAAAAAGACCGCCTTTTGGAGCTGAGCGTGGCCGGGGCCCTGTCCGTTCCGGAGTTCAAGGAGCGCAACGACGGTTTCAACCGCCAGATCCGGCTTCTGGAGCGGCAGCGGGAGGAGCTCCAGGCCCGGCAGGACCTTCTCTCCCCCCAGCAGCTGCGGGAGATCCGCGCCGCCCTTGCAGAGGAGCTGTCCTTTGCAAAGGGCATCGACTCCTGGCTGGTGGCCGCCCCTTTGCAGCAGGCAGTGGTCCGACAGGAATCCACCCGCACCCAGGTCTGCCTGGACCTCTTTTTATACGACGGCAGCCCCTGGCGGGCTGTTTTTCAGCGGGAAAAATCCTCCTTTTGCTTCCGCCTTTCTTTACAATGTGCGCCACCAGACGGAGGTTGTGCTCGATGAGGGTATTGCGGGCCTCCAAATCCCCCTCCGCCATCCGGTGCAGGCAGTCCCGCTCCTCTGCCGCCGTCAGCGGCTTGGGGAAGGACCCGGCATTTGCGTCCAGCCGCAGGGAAAACAGCAGGCTGTGGGCCAAAAGCAGCAGCGCCGCAGAAATCATGTACATCGCCCCTTTCCCTCCACCCTATGAGCTCCAGGGCCGTCCCTATGCGCCTGTCTGCCTGGTTATGTCCCCTCCTACTTTCCGCAGGTTTTCTTCTTGGTATGCAAATCCTTTGCGGAATGTGGTATACTGCTTTGAGAATCCTTCCAAAAAAGAAAAGGAGCGAAAGATTATGGAACAAGGCCTTTCCCGCCGCCTAAAGGCAGCCTTGCAGGACGCCGGCGCCGGCTGCAGTGCCCTGAGCTGGACCACAGAGGACGGCAAGCACCTGTGGGGGCGAAATTTCGACTTCAACCGCATCTCCCAGGACAGCAAAGTCTCCGTCGTGCCCCGGGGCACCGTTTACCATACCTGCATCGCCGATCCAAAGCAGCCCCCCTCGCAGGAGACCCGGCAGGTCTCCCGCTACGGTGCGGTGGGCATGGGTCTTTTGCTCCTGCCCGCCTCCCCCATTCTCTATGAGGGCATCAACGACCAGGGCCTGATGGGCGGTCAGCTCTACTACCGGGGCTTTGCCCATTTCCCGTCTCTGGTCCGGCCGGACACGGCGCCCCTGCAGCCGCCCCTTGCCGTATACCACCTGCTGGCCCAGTGCGCCACAGTGGCGGAGGTGGCGGAGATGCTGGAGCGGCAGGTGACGCTGGTGGCACAGCCGCTGATGGGCACCGTGCCGCCCCTTCACTGGTCCTTCAGCGACCGCACCGGCGAGACCATCGTCGTGGAGTCAGACCAGGACGGGCTGCACATCTACCGCAATACAGTGGGCGTCATGACCAACAGCCCCGGCTACCCCTGGCACCGGCTCAACCTGCTCAACTACGCCGGCATCCGGGACCTGGACTACGACACCCTGGAGCTGGATCAGCTCTGCCTGGATCAGTGCTTCTCCGGCAGCGGCGCCCAGGGGCTTCCCGGAGACTGGAGCTCTCCCTCCCGCTTCATCCGCCTGGCATTTTTACGCCACTATGGTGCTAAAGGGAAAAATGAGGCCGATGGTGTGAGCCGGATGCTTCACCTCTTTCAGAGCGCCATCTTCCCCCTGGGCATGGTCCGGGTCTCCCAGCCAGGGAAGCCCTCGGAGCTGGAGCCTGAGGGCCTGCCCTTTGACTACACCGTCTACACCTCTTTGATGTGCAGCGAATCCCTGCGGTTTTACTGGGTCAGCTATGAAAATCAGCGCGTCCGGTATGTGGACCTGAGTTGCCTGGCCCAGGCAAAGGCACCGGTCCAATTCGATCTGGGCCGCTGTCCGGATTTCCTGGACATAACCTCCCAGTCCTGCTCTGAGGCTGCCCTGCAGGGAAATCCATAAGGTTAGGAAAATTCTCCCTCCAGGCCCGCAAAAATTGTGCATTTTTGTATCTTTCCTTCGTGTTTTGTCATGGTATATAATAGCCCCAAAGCGTATTATACCGGGATTTTGATTGCTGTTTTTCTCGTCCCTGACGGGGCAACCAAAAAACATGGCGTGATACCATTCCGGCTGCGCCCTCACGGTGCAGCCGCCGCAAAATTCGGGAAGATCTTCCTTTTGTCTGCTCTCCCCCGGAATGCCCGGGAGGCAGCGAAAGAGGCTTGCAAATTTTTCGGACCCGGAAAAGAGGTGAAGCCTATGCGCAGGCTCTTCTTTGTTTTTCTCACCTTCCTGGCCGCCTGGAGCGGCTGGCTCCTGTTCTGTTTCCAGCGGGCCAGACGCCGCTGCAATAAAAAGGGGCCCAAGAATCCTCCTGCCGACACGGACACGGAGCAGGAGGACTAAACGCCCTGCCTTTTTCTCTGACCTGCCGTTTTTCTGTTCCAAGCAGGCAATGGTAGACATCTGGAAACGGCGGTGATACAATGGTGCTGTATCAATATCACAACAGAGGAGGTCTATATGGATCAGCTCAGAAACAAACAGGGTTTCATCTGTGATATGGACGGTGTTATCTACCACGGAGACCGTCTGCTCCCCGGCGTAAAGGAATTCGTGGACTGGCTCTACCGCGAAAATAAGAAGTTTCTCTTCCTGACCAATGCCAGCAGCCGCTCCCCCAAGGAGCTCCAGCAGAAGTTGGGACGCATGGGGTTGGATGTGGACGAGAGCCACTTCTACACCAGCGCTCTGGCCACCGCCAAGTTTCTCAGCCATCAGTCCCCCAACTGCAGTGCCTATGTCATCGGTGACCCCGGATTATATAATGCCCTCCACGATGCGGGTATCACCATCAACACCGTGGACCCGGACTATGTCATCGTGGGCGAGACCAGCAATTACAACTATGAGAGCATCTGCCAAGCTGTGCGCCATGTGCTCCGGGGCGCCAAGCTCATTGGCACCAACACCGACCTGACCGGCCCCACAGAGCAGGGCATCGTCCCCGCCTGCCGGGCCCTGGTGGCTCCCATTGAGGCCGCCACCGGCAAGCAGGCCTACTATGTGGGCAAGCCCAATCCCCTGATGATGCGCACGGGACTGCGGCTGCTGGACGTCCACTCCGGTGATGCGGCCATGATCGGCGACCGGATGGATACGGACGTCATTGCCGGCATTGAAAGCGGTCTGGACCCCATTCTGGTCCTCACCGGCGTCACCTCCCGGGAGGACATCGACCGGTATCCCTACCGGCCCCGTCTGGTGTTGAACGGCGTGGGCGATATCCCGGGTTGAGTTTTCACCATATAATAAAAAAGCTGTGCACTCCCATGGGTGCGCAGCTTTTTTTATCCCCGCTTCGTATGATGGAAGAACGCACTGAACCTTTTCCCTACGCGGCGCATAATCTTCCCCAAACTGCGCAACCTGACAGCAACGCCGCCGGCGTTTTCCAGCCAGAACGCCGGCGGACCATCCTTTGGAAGAAGGAGACACTGTCATGGAACGCTTTTCATCCCGTCGGGCCGCCGTAATGGCTGCCGCTGTCACGCTGGTCCTTTTACTTGCCGCCCTGGCCCTATGGCGCATGGGCGCCTGGACGGAGGAGAACTCCCTGCCTGCTGCGGCTGGCGCCGCCGTGCCCGCCTCGGCAGACAACTGGGGCCTCTCCTTTCCCACCGAGGGGCAATCCCCTGTGGGCAACGCCTCCGTGGAGGATCTGGCCCAATACGACGCCTACTATCTGGGGGACACCTCCAAGCCGGTGATCTATCTGACCTTTGACTGCGGCTATGAAAACGGCTACACCGGCAAGATCCTGGACGTGCTCAAGGCCCATAAGGCCCCCGCCGCCTTTTTCGTGGTGGGGCACATGATCGAGACCGCCCCGGATCTGATCCGCCGCATGGTCCAGGAGGGCCACATCGTGGGCAACCACACCTACCACCACCCGGACATGACCGCCATCGCCCAGCAGGACGCCTTCCAGGAGGAACTGGACTCCCTGGCGGCTCTCTATCAGGAGACCACCGGGGAGGAGCTGCCCCGGTTCTACCGTCCGCCCCAGGGGAAATACAGTGAGGAAAACCTGCGCCAGGCCCAGGCCCTGGGCTATCGGACCATCTTCTGGAGCCTGGCCTATGTGGACTGGTACACCGACGACCAGCCCACAGCGGAGGAGGCCTATTCCAAGCTCCTGCCCCGCATCCACAACGGCGCCATCGTGCTGCTCCACTCCACCTCTCAGACCAACGCTGAGATCCTGGACGAGCTGCTGACCAAATGGGAGGAGATGGGCTACTCCTTCGCCTCCCTGGAGGATCTGCCGGACGCCGCCGATCTATGACCCTCCCCACTGGGACGGCATCTCACTGACAAGGACGTGGTTCCATTGACCAACAAGCACATCGGCCCCCAGACCGTGGCCCTGGCCTCTCCCCCTTCGGTGGTGGCCTTTTCCAACATCGGCGGCAAGCTGGAGGGCAAGGGCCCTCTGGCGGCCTACTTTGACGAGCTGAGCCAGGACTCCTTCTTCGGAGCGGACACCTGGGAGAAGGGCGAGTCCGCCATGCAGGAGCGAGTGCTCCGGCGGGCGCTGAAGAAGGCGGGCATGGAGGCCCGGGACCTGGACTATGTGCTGGCCGGAGACCTGCTCAACCAGTGCATCGGTACCTCCTTCGGCCTGCGCTCCTTCCACATTCCCTTCTACGGCCTCTACGGCGCCTGCTCCACCATGGGTGAGAGCCTGGCCCTGGGCGCCATGCTCATCGACGGAGGCTTTGCCTCCTTCATCGCCGCCCTCACCTCCTCCCACTTCTGCACCGCCGAGCGGCAGTACCGGATGCCTGTGCCCTATGGCAACCAGCGCACCCCCACCGCCCAATGGACCGCCACCGCCGCCGGCTGCTGCATTCTGGGCGCCCAGGGGGATGGGCCCTACGTCACCCATGTCACCTGCGGGCGCATCGTGGACAAGGGCATCACCGACGCCAACAACATGGGCGCGGCCATGGCCCCCGCCGCCTACGACACCCTGCGGGCCCACTTCCAGGCCACCGGCACCTCCCCGGCGGACTACGACCTGGTGGTCACCGGAGACCTGGGGGCTTTGGGCCACGAGATCGTCACAGACTTCTTCCGCCAGGACGGCGTGGATATGACGAAAAACTACCGGGACTGCGGAATGCTGCTCTACGATCTGGAGGCCCAGGATATGCACGCCGGCGGCTCCGGCTGCGGCTGCTGCGCCGCCACGCTCAACGGCTATCTGCTTGGCGGGATGCGGAAACACAAATGGGACCGCATCCTCTTTTGCCCCACGGGGGCTCTGCTCTCCCCCGTCTCCTCCTCCCAGGGCCAGAGCATCCCCGGCATCTGCCACGCGGTCTGCCTTTCCAACACGAAATGAGGGACATCACATGGAGTATCTCAACGCCTTTCTCTGCGGCGGCCTTCTGTGCGCCGTGGGACAGATTCTGATCGACAAGACCTCCCTGACCCCCGCCCGCATCCTCACCGGCTATGTGGTGGCAGGCGTACTGCTGGGGGCCCTGGGGCTCTATGAGCCGCTGGTGGAATGGGGCGGTGCCGGCGCCACCGTGCCGCTGACCGGCTTTGGTTACAGCCTGGCCAAGGGCGTTCAGAAGGCCGTGGCCCAGCAGGGCTGGCTGGGCATCTTTACCGGCGGTCTTACCGCTACCGCCGGCGGCATCGCCGCCGCTGTGGTCTTTGCTGTGGTGATGGCCCTGCTCTTCCGCCCTGGCGACAAGCGATGAAAACACGCCCTTCGCTTTTGTCTTTCTACCGGAATCATTTGTAAATTCGCCACGGTCGTATTTGTATATTTGCACAAAAGTAGTCTTTTTATCTTCACGCCTATTGACACTTCTCACATCTCATGCTATATTGAACTCACAAGAAAGGAGTGAGTCCAATGTACAGCGTAAGCGTTCAGGTCTCATCCTTGCAGACACGGAATCCAAATTCTTAGCTAGTTCCCAGCGTCCGTACAACACGCATTCCTATGCGACGCACAAGAATCGATTCGATGTGCAAACCGATGTGACAGGTACCTGAGACACCACTGAGAAGCAGGAAACCGGGTTCATCCTCCGCAGACAGTTCTGGTTGGCCAGCCGCGGCAAGACTCCAAGTGTTTCGTTGTGGCAAAGATTCCATTCCAGGCATACAGCGAGGAAATCTAAGAAAGTCGTAGGTAGAAGGCTTGACTGAAAATCCGATCAATGGGTAGCCCCCCATCCGCGTTGGACGGATGGGGGGTTGTGTTATGCCTGAAACCTGTGGTACACTGGCAATATGCCGCCGCGCCTTTCCCGACGGTGCGGCGGCTTTTTTCATTTTCATTTCACCGTTGGATTCAGGAGGTGCTGTCCATGACCGCCGGCATGTTGTCCCTGGAACTGCTTTTGATGATCGGCGCCGGTATTTTTGCCCGCAAGTCCCACATCGTCGGTCCCCACTTCAACGAGGAGCTGGCCTCCCTCATCACCAAGCTGGCGCTGCCCTGCCTGATCGTGGATTCCATGCGGGGCACTGCCTCCCTGGAGGAGCTGGAAAACTGCGGCATTTTGCTGGTGCTGGCCCTGGTGACTCTGGGTGTGGAGCTCCTTTTGGGCCAGGGCGCCTATCTGCTGGCAGGCCGCACCTCCTCCGGGCGCATCTTCCGCTTCGGCATGACCTACACCAACTTTACCTTTATGGGCATCCCGGTGGTGGAAGCCCTTTTCGGCAGCCAGGGCGTGTTCTATTTTGTGGTGTTCCTGGTGCCCATCCGCATTGTTTACTACTCCACCGCCAAGCTCATGCTCTCCCCGCCCGGTGTCACCCACGGCAAGCAGACCTTGTTGCAGCACCTCAAGGGCTGGCTCTCTCCGCCGGTGGTGGCCGTCCTGGTGGGACTGGTGCTGTATCTCACCGGTTGGCACCTGCCCACCGTACTGGACGACGTGATCCACAGCGTGGGCTCCATCTGCTCCCCGCTGGGCATGCTGCTGTGCGGCATCTCCCTGGGCGAGTATCCCTTCCGCCAGTTGCTGCGGCGGAAATATCTGCTGCTGCCTCTGGTGCGGGACCTGGCGCTGCCGGGCGTCCTCCTTTTGCTGACCCGCTTCCTGCCGGCGGAGACCCAGCTGAGCAACCTGATGGTCATTTACGCCGCCCTGCCCATCTCCTCCATAATGGCCGCCTTCACCCTGCAGTATGACCCGGCGCCGGAGGCCCATTTTGAAAGCGCCGGCGTGGTGCTGCTGTCCACCCTGCTCTCCGCCCTGACTATCCCGCTGTGGGCCTGGGTGCTGGGCCTTTAAGGGGCAGCGGCCGCCTCTATCCTGACAAAAAAGTCCCCCGACCGGCGTACCGGTCAGGGGACTTTTTCATATGTGTGGCAGAGAGATCTCCTCCCTTTTCCCGGGAAAGGAGAGACACTCACAACTCCTCCAGAGGGGACAGATCCACAATGTCGATCCCCTGGCTCATGGCGTATTGGACGGTATACCGGGTACCACCGGGGGTGCCGTTATAGACGGCGATAAGCAGAGACGAACGGTCCACCATATACCGGTCCCGCCGCTGCATACAACTGGGTGAATAGCGATTTTGCACCAGCGTCTCCAGATCACACGCCTCCAGCAGCCGCACATACCGCTCCCGCAGCTCCCGGCCCCAGTTGTCCGCCTGGCCCGGGCAGGGCACGGCGGCCTCCAGCGTCACCTCCGGGTGGCGCCGACGCAGCTCCACCACGGCCTCTCCAAAGTACAGATCGCAGCCCATGGCCATGCCGCAGAGAAAGTGGCGCTTGCCCATCTCCCAGGCCGTCTCCACCACATCCCCCAGCCGCCGTTTCAGTTCCAGGCATCTGGGGTCCTCCTCGTTGAGCCCCCAGGGCAGCTTGCCGGGCCGGTGCCCGGTAAAGCAGCAGGTCTCCGCCCGTGTCCGCATGGCCCGCCCTCCTTTTTTCTTTTGGTTTCCAGTATAGAACAAATATTCTAGTTTGTAAAGGCGTTTTTCCCCGCTGGCACAAAAACAGGGGCCAAAACGGGCCTCTTTTCTGTAAAGCATACAGAAAAGAGGCGGAATTTTCTCGTTTTTTGTCTGCAATCGTGAACTTTTTGCAACATTTGAGAAATTCCTTTGCAATCTCTATACAGTTGTGGTATGCTACTTGTGCGTTTATAGAGGTTGTTACCTATTATAATAAGTAACTCCCTTCTCCCTCCCTTTTTCTGGGGGGGAGAGTCAGGATATAGGAAAGGATGTTTCAACCAATGGGGCTTATTAAATCTATCTTTGGAACATACAGTGAACGGGAGCTCAAGCACATCTATCCCATTGTGGATCGGATTGAAGCGCTCTCCGAGGAATACAAGGCCATGTCCGATGCCCAGCTGCAGGCCAAGACCGGCGAGTTCAAGGAGCGGCTGCAAAAGGGCGAGACCCTGGACGACATTCTGCCGGAGGCCTATGCCACCGTCCGGGAGGCTGCCGACCGGGTGCTGGGCCTGCGGCCCTACCGGGTGCAGCTGGTGGGCGGCGTGGTACTGCATCAGGGCCGCATCGCCGAGATGAAGACCGGTGAAGGTAAGACCCTGGTGGCCACTCTGCCTGCCTACCTCAACGCGCTGACCGGCAACGGCGTCCACATCGTCACCGTCAACGACTATCTGGCCAAGCGCGACAGCGAGTGGATGGGCAAGGTCCACCGCTTCCTGGGCCTGAAAGTGGGCCTGATTGTCCACGGCCTCACCAGCGAGCAGCGCAAGGCCGCCTACGCCGCCGACATCACCTACGGCACCAACAACGAGATGGGCTTCGACTACCTGCGGGACAACATGGCCATCTACAAGCAGGAGCAGGTCCAGCGGGGCCACGCCTTTGCCATCGTGGATGAGGTGGACTCCATCCTCATCGATGAGGCCCGGACCCCCCTGATCATCTCCGGTATGGGCGAAAAGTCCACCCAGCTCTACGACATGGCAGAGATGCTGGTGTCCCGGATGACCAAGAAAGTGGTCACCGAGGTGGACAGCAAAGAGGAAGAGGACGTCAATCTGGACGCCGACTATGTGGTGGACGAAAAGGCCCGCACCGCTACCCTCACCGCCCGGGGCATTGCCAAGGCTGAGGAGTTCTTCCACATTGAAAACCTCTCCGACCCGGAGAACGCCACTCTCTCCCATCACATCAACCAGGCCCTGAAGGCCCACGGCACCATGAAGCGGGACATCGACTACGTGGTCAAGGACGGCGAGGTCATCATCGTGGATGAGTACACCGGCCGTCTTATGTTCGGTCGGCGGTACTCCGATGGCCTCCACCAGGCCATTGAGGCCAAGGAGCACGTCACCGTGGCCCGGGAAAACAAGACCCTGGCCACCATCACCTTCCAGAACTACTTCCGCCTGTACCACAAGCTGTCCGGTATGACCGGTACCGCCATGACCGAGCAGGAGGAGTTCGCCACCATCTACAACCTGGACATCGTGGAGATCCCTACCAACAAGCCCAACCAGCGCCACGACCACCACGACGTGGTCTACAAGACCGAGGCAGGCAAGTATCGGGCCGTCATCGCCCAGATCAAGGAGAGCCACGCCAAGGGCCAGCCTGTTCTGGTGGGTACTGTGTCCATTGAGAAGAACGAGCTGCTCAGCTCTCTGCTGGTCCGGGAGGGCATCCAGCACAATCTGCTCAACGCCAAGAACCACGAAAAGGAAGCCGAGATCGTGGCCCAGGCAGGCAAGCTGGGCGCCGTCACCGTGGCCACCAACATGGCCGGCCGTGGTACCGATATCATGCTGGGCGGCAACGCCGAGTATCTGGCCACCGCCGATCTGCGCAAGGCCGGTTACAGCGACGAGGTCATCACCGACGCCACTGGCTACGCCGAGACCGACAATGAGGAGATTCTGGAGGCCCGCAAGCTCTTTGCCGAGCGGCTGGCTGCCCATAAGAAGGAGACCGACGCCGAGGCGGAAAAGGTCCGGGAGGCCGGCGGCCTGTTCATCATCGGCACGGAGCGCCACGATTCCCGTCGAATCGATAACCAGCTCCGCGGCCGTGCCGGCCGTCAGGGCGACCCCGGCGAGACCCGGTTCTATATCTCCCTGGAGGACGATCTGATGCGTCTGTTCGGCGGCGAGCGGATTCAGGCCATGATGGAGCGCTTCGATCTGGATGAGGACACCCCCATCGAGAACAAGATGCTCACCAAGGCCATCGAAAACGCCCAGACCACCGTGGAGTCCCGGAACTTCCAGTCCCGTAAGTCCGTCCTGGAATACGACGACGTCATGAACAAGCAGCGGGAGATCATCTACGAGCAGCGTCAGCAGGTGCTGGACGGCCTGGACATCAAGGCCACCATCCAGCACATGGTGGAGACCTCCATCTCCGCCAAGGTAGGCCAGGCCTTCGGCGAGCGGCCCACCCTGGACATGGCCAGCTGGCGGGAGCTGCTCCGCTCCCTGGAGGGCGTCTTCTTCGCCAAGGGCGCCATCTCCCTGGACGAGGATGCCCTGGGCGACAAGACCGCTCAGGATCTGACGGATCTGTTCCTGGAAAAGGCCAAAGAGACTTACGAGGCCAAGGAAAAGGAGATCACCTCCCCCGTCATGCGGGAGCTGGAGCGGGTCATCATGCTGCGTGTGGTGGACGAGTACTGGATGGACCACATCGACGCCATGAACGACCTCAAGCAGGGCATCCGGCTCCAGGCCTACGGCAACACCGACCCGGTCATCGCCTATAAGAAGGAATCCCTGACCATGTTCGAGGAGATGATCTCCGCTATCCAGGAGGAGACCATCCGCCGGCTGTACTCCGTCCGGCTTAAGAAGGACGAGGAGGTCAAGCGGGAGCGCGTGGCCTCCGGCATGGTGGAAAATGTGGGCGGCGACGGCACCGCTCCCAAGAAGCAGCCCAAGAAGGTCACCAAGATCGGCCGCAACGACCTTTGCCCCTGCGGCAGCGGCCTCAAGTGGAAGAAGTGCACTTGCAAGGAGTACCACGACCAGTAAATCGCCGTTGCGGCCTGTGCGAGCACCGGCGAGCCGCGCCCAGTGGCGCGTCCAAGTGTTTTGACGCCACGCGGCAAAACCTTGCCGCAGGCAGGCTCTGCCTGCCGAGGATGTGCAATCGGAAGGGCTCCCATGGGGCGGACCGCCCCATGGGATACGCAACGATCTGTGCCCCTGCGGCAGCGGCCTCAAGTGGAAGAAGTGCACCTGCAAGGAGTACCACGACCAGTAAACCGCCGTTGCGGCCCATGTGAGCGCCAGCAAGCCGCGCCTCAATGGCGTGTCCAAGTGTTTTGACAAAAGGCAGGGCAGGTTTCGCCTGCCGCCTGACCAGCCCCCTGTTCTCCTGGCGGAGGGCAGGGGGTATCTTCCAGCCATACCGCCTGATATGGGGTTTCCTCCCTTCAGCGCGGTGGCCTCTTCGCCGGAGAACGGGCGCTCTGCCCTTCTCCTGTGGAAAATTTCATTTCTTGATTTGTGCCGCACTGGCGGCGAAACGGAGGATTCCATGTCCTTTTTGACCCATGAACGAAACGGTTTGATGTGGCTGGCCGCCTCTCACCTGGAGGACTGTGCCGGTGTGCTCCACGGCTTTTCCACCCGGCAGGGCGGCGTCAGCAACTCCCCCTTCCACACCCTGAACCTGGGGATTGGACGGGGCGACGCCCAGGAGGCAGTGGAGGAAAACTACCGCCGGTTCTGTGCCGCCATAGGCACCGATGTCCAACGCACGGTCCTCAGCAATCAGGTCCACGGTGACAACGTCCTGATGGTCACCGCCGACGACGCAGGAAAGGGGCTGTGGCGGCCCCGAGACTACCAGGCTGACGCCCTCATCACCAATGTCCCCGATCTTGCCCTGACGGTATTTTCCGCCGATTGCGGCACGGCGCTGCTCTACGACCCCTTCACCCGCTCGGTAGGCGCAGTCCACGCCGGCTGGCGGGGCGTGGCCAACGGCATTCTGAGCAAGACGGTGTCGGAGATGGGCCGATGCTACGGCACCCGGCCGGAGAACCTGCTGGTGGCCCTGGGCCCCTGCATTGGCCCCTGCTGCTTTGAGACCGACGGTGACGTGCCGGAGGCCATGTATGCCGCCTTCGGCGCCCAGGCCGAACCCTTTATCACTCGTCAGGGCGCCAAATACCACGTGGACCTGCGGGGCCTCAACCGGCTGTGGCTCCTGCGCGCAGGCGTCAGCGCCGGACAGATTCAGGTCTGTGAGCTGTGCACCGCCTGCCGCCCCGATCTGTTCTGGTCCCATCGGAAGATGGGACAGCGGCGAGGCGCTCAGGTGGCCCAGATCGCCCTGCGGCGCTGAGCCTTTCCGCCTGTTTCCCCGCCCACTTTCCCACGAAGGAGGACTGCCATGAAGATGCGAACCCTGGCAGCTGTATTGCTGCCTCTTCTGCTGCTGACCGGCTGTTGGTCCGCCGATCCCACCCAAGAGGAAATGCTGCCCATTCTCTCCTCCGCCATGGAGGAGGAGACTCCCGTCAAGGACGTCCCCCTGCCGGACAGCTTTTCCCTCCCCTACTGGTCGGGGCAGACCCTGGACCCCATCACCTGCCCCGATGGGTCGCAGCAGGACCTGGGGGCGCTGCTGTATGAGGGGCTTTTTGAGCTGGACGATACCTTCACCGCCCAGCCCTGTTTGTGCGCCTCCTCCAGCTACGATGCCGCCACTCTGACCTGGACCTTCACCCTGCGCTCCGGCGTCACCTTCAGCGACGGTTCCCCTCTGACGGCTGCCGATGTGGTGGCCACCTTGAACCGAGCCGCCAACTCCCAGCGGTACAGCGCCCGGTTCTCCACCATTCAGTCCGTCTCCGGTGAGGGCAGCACTGTGTCCATCCGGCTCAACCGGGACAACAAGCTGCTCCCCAATCTGTTGGACATCCCTATCGTCAAGTCCGGCACCGAAAAAAACGCCGTCCCCACGGGCACCGGCCCCTATCTCTGGAGCAGCGGAGACGGCGGACTGTGCCTGATGGCCAATAAAACCTGGTGGAAGGGCAATACCCAGCCTGTGGACCGCATCGGTCTGGTGGCTATTAAGGACCAGGACGATCTGCTCTATCAGTTCACCTCCCATGAGGTCCAGCTGATTACCGCCGATCTCACCGGCACCTCCTCCTTCAGCACCACCGGTAACATCGTCTTTTCCGACACCGACACCACCACTATGCAGTATATCGGCATCAACGTCCGCCGGGAGCCTCTCAACAACCCCGCCGTGCGCCAGGCCCTGAACCAGGGCTTTGACCGGGAATACGCCATCAGCGCCTTCCTTTCCGGCCACGGTAAGGCAGCTCAGTTCCCCATCTCTCCGGTCTCCTCCCTGTACCCCGACACCCTGGAGACCGTCTACTCCCAGGAGAGCTACGTGCAGGCTTTGGCGGACGCGGGACTGGGGGAGGGACACACCACCCTGACCCTGCTGGTCAACGAGGAGAACAGCTTCAAGGTCTCCATGGCCCGGTACATCGCTTCCACCCTGAGCACCGCCAATCTCTCCATCGAGGTGAAAACACTGCCCTGGGAGGAATACACAGCGGCCATTCGAGCGGGCAACTTCGACCTGTACTACGGTGAGACCCGGCTGACCGCTGACTGGGACCTGCGGCGGCTGATGGCAGCCGGCGGCAGCCTCAACTACGGCGGCTTCTCTGACGCCACCACCAATGCCCTTCTGGCGGAGTTCTCCTCCAGCGGCACCAGCGCCAGCGCCCAGCGGCTGTGCCAGCAGTACCGCCAGCAGGTGCCGTTTGTAACGGTGTGCTTCAAATCCACCTCTGTTCTGGTGCAGGAGAACGTGGTGGATGGACTTGCCCCCACCCTGGCCAATCCCTTCTACAACCTGGAGAAATGGACCATCCATCTGTCTGATGACAAAGAGAGCAACTAACACAAAAAATGTCCGCTGCGGCAAAGCCGCAGCGGACATTTTATTTGCCTTATTCAGTTATACTGGCGCATCACATAGGCCACCTTGCCCAGGATCTGAGCCCGAGTGCCGTCGATGGGCGCATAGGCCTCGTTCTCCGGCAGCAGCCACACATGGCCGTCTCGGCGGGAAAAGCGCTTCACCGTGGCCTCGTCCCCCAGAAGGGCCACCACGATCTCTCCGTTGTGGGCCTCCACCTGCCGGTGGACCACCACCAGGTCACCGGGCAAAATGCCCGCGTTGATCATAGACTCACCCCGGACATGGAGGGCAAAGTACTCCTCCTCCCGTCCGCCCACATCCAGCGTCAGATAGTCCTCCACGCACTCCTCGGCCAGAATAGGACTGCCTGCGGCCACGTTGCCCACAATGGGCACCTGATCCCGCTGGGGCTCCTGCTGAGGCGCCTTGGGCGTCTGAGAGGGCTGAGAGGATGGAGCGTGCGCCGCCTGCCGCTCTCCCCGGTCGGAGAGCACGATGGCCCGCCCCTTGTTGGCGGTCTTTTCAATGACACCGGCCTCCTCCAGATGCTTGAGATGGAAGTGGACCGTGGAAGGGGACTTGAGCCCCACCGCGTCGCCGATCTCCCGCACCGAGGGGGGATACCCCTTTTCCTGGATGAAGGCGGCAATGTAGTCATAGATCTTCTGCTGCATTCTGGACAGTTCCTGCATCTCAACGCCTCCTCCGCTGTCCCGCCCCAGGGACGGATTTTTTCTTTCTCATCTTACCACAATTTTTCGGAAAAGGCAAACATTTGTTTCATTTTCTTTTTCTTTTCTCTCTTCCCCGTCTCTCCTGTGCAAAAGCGGGGAAAAACCGGGAAAAACGCAAAAAATCACTTGAAATACAGTGGTGTTTGTGCTATCATTAAGTTCTGTGAAACGGATGTCGCGGTAGGCGGCTTAAAAATTGGAGGTTTGCATTATGAGCGCTGTTGAGCTGATCTTCACGATCCTGCAGTTGATTTGCGGTCTGATCGTGATTCTGGTGGTTTTGTTCCAGTCCGGTAAGAGCGCCGGTCTGTCCGGTTCCATCGGCGGTGTGGCGGATTCCTTCCTGGCCCAGGGCAAGGCCAAAACCATGGACGCCAAGCTGGCCCGGGCCACCAAGTGGGTGGGTGCCATCTTCATCATCCTGACCCTGGTGCTGAATATCATCTGATTGCGCTGTAAAAAATGACCCTGCGGCATATGCCGCAGGGTCATTTTTTGCCTCAATATCCTGCCTTCCCCGGAGCTCGATAGAGACAGCCCGGCTTCGCCTCTGCCCCGGCCAGAGCGAACAGCTCCTCC
Organism: uncultured Oscillospiraceae bacterium; assembly: GCA_902478785.1. Taxonomy (GTDB): domain Bacteria; phylum Bacillota; class Clostridia; order Oscillospirales; family Oscillospiraceae; genus Oscillibacter. The sequence continues at coordinate 10,205 of CABSMJ010000018.1, read as the reverse complement.
ACCGTCACAAAGGTATAGCCCTGGCCCTGGAGGGTATCCACCACCCGCAGTGCCGCGTCCACAGAGGCAGGGTAAAAGTCATGCATCAAGATAACGGAGCCCGGCTCCACGGCCTGCATCACCGCCTGATAGTCCTTGTCGGCATTGAGCAGCTTCCAGTCCTGTGGGTCCACGGTCCACTGGATCATGGGCACCTGGACCAGGGTCCTGCCCCGCTGGCTGATCTGCCCATAGGGCGGCCGCAGCCAATAGACTCCGTCACCCAACAGTTCCCGCAGCAGCGTGTCGGTCTTGGCCACCTCGGTGAGGATGGTCTGGTCGTCGGCGTTTTGCAGCCGGGTGTGGCCGTAGGTGTGGTTCCCCACCTGGTGTCCCTCTGCGGCCATACGCTGCACCAGGGCCTCATTGCCGGGGATCTGCTGGCCGATGAGGAAGAAGGTGGCCACTGCGCCCCGCTCCTTTAATCCATCCAGCAGGCGGCCTGTGGTGTCTGCCCGGGGGCCATCGTCGAAGGTCAAAGCCACATATTTCTCCTCCTCTGACGCGGCAGTCTCCGCCTGGATCTCCGCGCTGCCCACAGCAGGCGCAGCTTCCTCATTTTCCCCTGACGGAGCCGTCAGAAAAGTCAACACAAACAGCATGAGAATCAAACCCTTCCAGCGCACACAAACAGCCTCCCTTTCCCATTGACAGGGATAGTTTGCGGCGCCTGTGGGAAAATAACCGGAGCAGGAGCTGCCAATGTCTCCCGCTTTTTCGCAAGCCTGCCAATGAACAAAAGCCCTTTGCCATGTGCTCCTAGGACACATGGCAAAGGGCTTTTTGTTGCATGAGTGATCTTACTTGACCAGTTCGATCATAGCGGTCTCAGCCGCGTCGCCCCGGCGGACGCCGGTGCGGGTGATGCGGGTATAGCCGCCGTTGCGCTCCGCATAGGTGGGAGCGATCTCCTTGAACAGCTTCTTGCAAACATCCTCACGGGTAATGAAGCTCATAGCCTGGCGATAGGCAGCCAGGTCGTTCTTCTTACCCAGGGTGATCATCTTCTCGGCCAGGGGCTGAATCTCCTTGGCGCGGGTGACGGTGGTCTCCATCTTGCCGTTGTCCAGGAAATCGGTGACCTGCTGGCGAAGCATAGCCTTGCGCTGGTCAGTGGTCTTGCCGAGCTTACGGGTTCCGGGCATTGGTTTTCCCTCCTTGTCAGGAATATTGTCTGCGCCCGCAGGCGCCTATTAGTTGTTGCTGTTTTCCTCGTCGGCCAGAGAAAGGCCCATCATGTTCAGCTTGTTGATGACCTCCTCCAGAGACTTCCGGCCCAAATTACGGACCTTCATCATCTCGTCCTCGGTCTTGGAGATCAGATCCTGAACGGTGTTGATGTTGGCGCGCTTGAGGCAATTGAAGCTCCGGACAGAGAGATCCAGCTCCTCGATGGTCATTTCCAGGACCTTATCATGCTGGGCCTCGGACTTCTCCACCACAGTGGGCTTGCTGCTCACACTCTCACTGAGGTCGGTGAACAGAGCGAAGTGGTCGCACAGGATCTTGGCGCCCAGAGACACAGCGTCCCGAGCGGAAATGGTCCCATCGGTCCAGACCTCCAGCGTCAGCTTGTCGTAGTCGGTCATGTTGCCCACGCGGGTGTTCTCCACCGTATAGTTCACCTTATAGACAGGCGTATAGATGGAGTCCACGGGGATGAGGCCGATGACGGTCTGCTGAGGCTTGTTCCGGTCAGCGGAGACATAGCCGCGGCCGTGGCTCAGGGTGATCTCCATGTTCAGAGTAGCACCCGCATCCAGCGTGGCGATGTGCATGTCCGGATTCAGGACCTCCACCTCACCGTCGCTCTTGATGTCGCCGGCCGTCACCTCGCAGGGGCCCACCGCCTCGATATAGACGGTCTTGACGCCCTCGCTGTGCAGCTTAGTCAGAAGGCCCTTGATGTTCAGGACGATCTCCGTCACATCCTCCTTTACACCGGGGATGGTGGAGAATTCATGCTGAACACCGGCGATCTTGATGCTGGTTGCAGCCGTTCCGGGCAGAGAGGACAGCATGATGCGGCGCAGGGCGTTGCCTAAGGTCGTGCCGTAGCCGCGCTCCAGCGGCTCCACCACATACTTGCCATAGGTAGCATCCCCCGGCGTCTCGATGCACTCAATCTTGGGCTTCTCAATTTCAATCACGCAGTTACCCTCCTTCTTATCATGGCGGCGCAAAGGGTCTTTACGCCGCTCCTAACTCTTGCAATGATCGAGGGTCTTCCCCTATTACTTGGAGTACAACTCGACGATGAGGTGCTCCTCGATGGGGAGGTCGATGTCCTCACGAGTGGGAACTGCAATGACCTTAGCCACATTGTTCTGGTCCATCTCCAGCCACTTGGGAACCACGCGGGAACCGTTGGCCTCCAGAGAGCCCTTGAACTTGTCCAAGCTGCGGGAGCCTTCCTTCAGCTCGATGACGTCGCCCACCTTCACCAGGAAAGAGGGGATGTTGACCTTCTTGCCGTTGACGGTGAAGTGCGCGTGACGGACCAGCTGACGGGCCTCGGCGCGGCTCATGGCAAAGCCCAGACGATAGACCACGTTATCCAGACGGGACTCCAGGATCGCCAGCAGGTTATCACCGGTGACGCCCTGCTTCTTGTTGGCCATCTCGAAGTAGTCACGGAACTGGCTCTCCAGCACGCCGTAATAGCGCTTGGCCTTCTGCTTCTCACGCAGCTGCAGGCCATACTCGGACAGCTTCTTGTTTCTTCCATTGCCGTGCATGCCAGGAGCATACGCACGACGCTCCAGGGAGCACTTATCCGTATAGCAGCGATCGCCCTTCAGGAAGAGCTTCTGGCCCTCTCTGCGGCACAGGCGGCAAACTGCTCCGGTATATCTTGCCATAATCTGCTTACCTCCTACTCAAATTAGACGCGGCGACGCTTGGGGGGACGGCAGCCATTGTGGGGGATGGGGGTGACATCCTTGATCATGGTCACCTCAAGGCCCACAGCCTGCAGCGCGCGGATGGCAGCCTCACGGCCCTGGCCGGGGCCCTTGACGAAGACCTCAACAGTCTTCAGGCCGTGCTCCATCGCAGCGCGGGCAGCCACTTCAGCGGCGGTCTGGGCCGCGAAGGGAGTGGACTTCTTGCTGCCGCGGAAGCCCTGTCCGCCGGAGGAAGCCCAGGAGATCGCATTGCCCTGTGTATCGGTGACGGTCACCATGGTGTTGTTAAAGGAAGAACGGATATGCACCTGACCGCGCTCGATATTCTTCTTCTCGCGGCGGCGGCGAATAACCTTCTTGCCGGTGTTCTTAGCAGTAGCCATTGTCGATCTCCCTCCTTACTTCTTCTTATTCGCAATGGTCTTCTTGGGACCCTTGCGGGTGCGGGCATTGGTCTTGCTGCGCTGGCCGCGGACGGGCAGACCGCGACGATGACGGATGCCACGATAGCAGCCGATTTCAGTCAAACGCTTGATATCCAGTGCCACATTACGACGCAGGTCGCCCTCCACGGTGTAGCCATGGTCAATGGCTTCACGCAGCTTGGCTTCCTCTTCGTCGGTCAAATCTTTCACGCGGGTGTCAGGGTTGATGCCTGTCTGCGCCAGGATGTCCTTGGCGCTCTTTCTGCCAATGCCGTAGATATAAGTGAGTCCAATCTCGATCCGCTTATCCTTAGGCAGGTCAATACCGGCAATTCTCGCCATACTTGTTCAGCACCTCCAATTAGTCGTTAGCCCTGTCTCTGCTTGTGCTTGGGGTTCTCGCAAATCACCATAACGCGGCCCTTGCGGCGAATCACTTTGCACTTTTCACACATGGGCTTCACGGACGGTCTTACTTTCATAGTCGTTAACCTCCTACTTACTACGCCAGGTAATCCGACCGCGGGTCAGATCATACGGGGACATCTCCACCGTGACCTTATCGCCGGGCAGAATCCTGATGAAATTCATTCTGAGCTTTCCGGAAATATGCGCCAAGATAATATGACCATTTCCAATGTCTACTTTGAACGTCGTGTTGGGCATAGACTCAACCACTACGCCCTCCACTTCAATCATGTCGGATTTTGCCAAAGCGCTATCCCTCCTGGTTTTGATTACCTTCCTCACGGCAGTAGGCCGCGAGTGCTCTTCGAAGCTCGCTGTTTGTGATCTTTTCGTTGCTCCTGATCTTCTCGGCCACACGGGTGTCCTCCGCCGCCACGAACTGCACATGTCTGCGCTTTTTCCGCTTGGGGGATTCCACCTTCCGGCACTTGCCGTCCGCCAGGAGGAGGTACTCCCCCTCCACAGCCAGGACAAAGAAGTATTTTCCCTGGTCCCGGCCGGCGGCCGACCTGACTACGTTGGATTTCGCAATATCCATAGGATGTTACACCTGTATGTCGCCGGGGTCCGTCAGAAGCTCCGGATCGCCGGACGTGATGAGGATGCTGTTCTCATAGTGAGCCGCGTACTTTCCGTCCGCCGTCTTGACCGTCCAGCCGTCAGGCATCTGGCAGATGGCGGCGGTGCCCGCGTTCACCATGGGTTCCACCGCCAGGGTCATGCCCCGGAGCAGCCGGGGTCCCCGGCCAGGATGGCCGTAGTTGGGGACCTCCGGTGCCTCGTGCATCTTGGTGCCGATGCCGTGACCGACATACTCCCGGACGATGGAAAAGCCATTGCTCTCCACGTAGGCCTGTATCGCGTGGGAGATATCCCCCACACGGTACCCTTCCCTTGCATACCGCAGACCTTCAAAAAAGCTCTGCCGCGTCACATCAATGAGGCGTTGGGCCTCCTCACTGATCTTTCCGCAGGGGAAGGTGCCCGCACAGTCGCCGTGGTACCCGCCGATATAAGCTCCCACATCGATGCTGACGATGTCGCCCTCCTGCAGCACCCGCTTGCCGGGGATGCCGTGGATGATTTCATCGTTGACGCTGATGCAGGCACTGGCCGGATAGCCGTTGTAGTGCAAAAACGACGGGGTGGCGCCGTGCTTTGTGATAAATTCGTATACTGCCTTGTCAATTTCATGGGTTGTTACGCCAGGCTTTACCATTTCCCCTGCAAAAGCACGGGCAGCCGCGGTAATTTTTCCGGCCCGACGCATCGCTTCGATCTCGTGCGGGGACTTGAGCGTAATCATCTCAGCTCATCTCCCCAACACACGAAGGATCGCCCGGGTGGTCGCCTCCACGGAAGAGGCGGTCTCCACAGGTTTCAGGACTCCCCGGGACTCATAAAAGCCCTTGAGGGGTTCTGTCTCTTTATGATAGACCTCGAGTCTGGCTTTCACCGTCTCGGGGGCATCATCTTTCCGCTGCACCAGCTTACCGCCGCAGTTGTCGCACACACCCTCCTGCTTGGGGGGCACAGCGACCAGGTGGTAGCTGGCGCCGCAGTCCTCACAGACGCGGCGGCCGCTCATGCGCTGCATGATGGCCTCGTCGGAGATCTCAATGGAGACCACCGCGTCAAACTGGATCCCAGCCTGCTCCAGGGCCTCGGCCTGGGCGATAGTGCGGGGCACACCGTCCAGGATATAGCCGTTCTTGCAGTCCTCCTCGGCCAGGCGCTCGGTGATGATGCCGATGATCACCTCATCGGGCACCAGCTTACCGGCGTCCATGAAGGACTTGGCCTTCAGGCCCGTGGGCGTACCGTTCTTGATGGCAGCCCGGAGGATATTGCCGGTGGAGATGGTGGGAATCTGGAGCTCTTTGGACAGTATTTCCGCCTGCGTGCCCTTACCGGCACCGGGCGCACCCAATAAAATCAATTTCATTTTGAAACTCTCCTCTTATTCAAGGAAGCCCTTGTACTGCCGCATCAGCATCTGGGACTCCAGAGCCTTCACCGTCTCCAGAGCGACGCCCACGATAATGATGATGGACGTGCCGCCGATGGACATGGCGGAGTTCTGGACCACCTTGCCCACAACCAGGGGGCAGATGGCCACGATGCCCAGATAGATGGCACCGAACAGAGTGATCTTGGAGAGGACCCGCGCGATGAAGTCGCTGGTGGGCTTGCCGGGACGGAATCCCGGAATGAAGCCGCCCTGCTTCTTCAGGTTGTTGGAGATCTCCACGGGATTGAACTGAATGGTGGCATAGAAATAGCTGAAGCCAATGATCATGATGAAGTAGACCACCATATAGAGGATGGACTTGGTATCAATGGCGTTGAGCAGTGCGTAGGAGAAGGTGCCCTCTTCAGGCTGGGTGCTGATGAAGGCGGCGATGGTGGCAGGCAGAGACGCGATGCTCTGGGCGAAGATGATGGGCAGAACGCCGGACATATTCACCTTCATGGGCAGGTTGGTGCTCTGGCCGCCGTACATCTTGCGGCCCACCTGACGCTTGGCATACTGGACGGGGATGCGGCGCTCGGCATCATTGACGATGACGATCACCACGATCAGGGCCAGCACACCGATCAGCAGCAGGACCAGCCCCACCGGAGAGATGGCCTGGTTGAGATATCTCTGGGCAGCCTCCTCAGTGGAGTAGCCCATATTCTCCATCACATAATCCACAGTCAGGGTGCCCGCCTGGATGCCGGAATGGATCTTCAGGCCAGTGATGGCGCCGGAGACCATGGAGGGGATCCGGGACAGGATGCCGCCGAACAGGATGATGGAGATGCCGTTGCCGATACCGAACTCGGTGACCTGCTCGCCCATCCACATGACGAAGGAGGAGCCGGCCACGAAGGAGACAATGATGACCAGAGCAGCCCAGATGCTGGTGTCGGTCAGGATGTTGTTGTTCTTCATCAGCATATAGTAGCCGAAGCCCTGCAACAGGGCGATGGCCACCGTGGAATACCGAGTGATGGACTGGATCTTCTTCCGGCCCTCCTCGCCGCCGTCTCTGGCCAGCCGCTCCAGGGCCGGGATGGCCACGGTCAGCAGCTGGATGATGATGGAGGCGTTGATATAGGGCTGAATGCTCAGAGCGAACACCGTGGCAGCCGAGAAGGCGCCGCCGGACATCACGTCATAGAGGCCCAGGATGGTGGTGCTCATCTGATCCAGATAGGCACCCAGCAGGTCGGTATCCACATAGGGCACAGGAATCGCATTACCAATGCGGAAAATCAGCAGGATCAGCAGTGTGAAAACGATCTTTTTCCGCAGCTCGGGGATGCCCCATGCTTTGCGAATCGTTTGGATCACTTTACATCACCTCTGCCTTTCCGCCGGCTGCCTCGATTGCCTCTTTGGCAGACTGGGAAAAGGCAGACGCCTGCACAGTCACTTTCTTGGTCACCTTGCCGTTGCCCAGGACCTTATAGCCATAGGTGCACTTGCTCAGGATGCCCTTATCCAGCAGAGCCTGGGCGGTGACGGTCTCGCCGTCTTCGAACTTGTTCAGGGCGCTGAGATTGATGATCTCCAGAGGCTTAGCGAAAATGTTGTTGAAGCCGCGCTTAGGAATGCGCCGGCTCAGAGGCATCTGGCCGCCTTCGAAACCGATGCGGACACCGCCGCCGCTACGGGCCTTCTGACCCTTGTGGCCACGGCCACCGGTCTTGCCGTTACCGGAACCAGCACCACGGCCCTTCCGATAGGCCTGGCGGGTGGAGCCGGCGGCGGGAGACAGTTCATTGAGTTTCATGCTTCGCGCCTCCTTAGTTTTCTTCCTCGACCTGCAGCAGATAGCCGATCTTGGCGATCTTGCCGCGGGTCTGTGCGTTGTCGGGCTGCACGGTGGTGTCACCGATCCGGCGCAGGCCCATGGAGTTGGCAGTGGCGATCTGCTTGGCCAGTCTGCCGTTGAGGCTCTTGACGAGCTTGATGTTCAAATTAGCCATGTCTGCTCCTCCTTAACCCACGATCTCTTCGACGCTCTTGCCGCGGATACGGGCAACCTCCTCGGGGCCGCGCATGGCCTTCAGGCCCTCGAAAGTGGCGGCAACCACGTTGTTGGCATTGTTGGAGCGCAGGCACTTGGCACGGATGTCCTTGATGCCGGCAGCTTCCACCACGGCACGGACAGCGCCACCGGCGATGATACCGGTACCGGGGGCAGCGGGCTTCATCAGCACGCGGCCGGCGCCGAACTCGCCGATGGTCTCATGGGGAATGGTGGCGCCAGCCATGGTCACAGTGATCATGTTCTTCTTGGCAGCCTCCAGGCCCTTGCGGATGGCCTCGGGCACTTCAGCGGCCTTACCCAGGCCATAGCCCACCTTGCCCTTCTGGTCACCAACGACCACCAGAGCGGAAAACTTCATGACACGGCCGCCCTTGACGGTCTTGGAAACTCGGTTCAAGGAGACAACTTTTTCCGTGTACTCGCTGGGTTCTCTTTCAAATCTAGCCATTTTGTTGTTCCTCCTCCCGATCAGAATTGCAGGCCGCCCTCACGGGCGCCTTCTGCCAGTTCCGCTACGCGGCCGTGATACAGGTATCCACCACGGTCAAAGACCACGGTCTCGATGCCCTTGGCCTTGGCTCTCTCAGCCACCAGCTTGCCGACGGCACGAGCGGCCGTCTTGTTGCCGCCGTTGCCCTCGATGGCCTTGTCCAGGGAGGAGGCGGAGCACAGGGTGACGCCGTTGACGTCGTCGATCACCTGGGCGTAGATATTCTTTTCGCTGCGGAACACATTCAGACGGGGGCACTCGGGAGTGCCGGAAATCTTGGCACGCACTCTCTTGTGACGCTTCAAACGCTGAGCGTTGGTATCAGGTCTCTTAATCATTTCGGCACACCTCCTTACTTCTTGGCGCCGGTCTTACCGACCTTGCGGCGGATGACCTCATCCACATACTTGATGCCCTTGCCCTTATAAGGCTCGGGGGGACGCTTCTCGCGGACTTCGGCGGCGAACTGGCCAACCATCTGCTTGTCGCATCCGTTGATGACGATCTTGTTGGGAGCGGGAACATCAATGGTGATGCCCTCAATCTCGGGGACAGTCACCTGATGAGAATAACCGAGGTTCATAACCAGGTTCTTGCCTTCCTTGGCGACACGGTAACCGACACCGTTGACCTCCAGCTCCTTCTTGTAGCCCTCGCTGACGCCCACCACCATGTTGTTGAGCAGGGTGCGGGTCAGGCCGTGCAGGCTGCGGTGAAGCTTATCCTCGGAGGGACGGGCGACGGTCAGGACGTTGCCGTCCTGCTTGATGATCATTTCGGGACGCAGGCTCTGAGTCAGCGTACCCTTGGGTCCCTTCACGGTAACCACATTACCCTCGGCGATCTCAACGGTCACGCCTGCAGGGACGGTAATGGGCATTCTGCCAATTCTAGACATCTTTCAAACACCCTCCTTACCAAACAAATGCCAGGACTTCGCCGCCGACATGGGCCTCGCGGGCCTTCTTGTCGGTCATGACGCCCTTGGACGTGGAAACGATTGCGATACCCAGACCGCGCAGCACGCGGGGCAGCTCGTCGGCGCCCACATAGACGCGCAGACCGGGCTTGGAAACGCGGCGCAGGCCGGTGATGACCTTCTCCTTGCCGGCGTTGTACTTCAGGGTGATGCGGATGATGCCCTGGGTGCCATCGTCCACGATCTGATAGCTCTTGATATACCCTTCATCCAGCAGGATCTGAGCGATGCTCTTCTTCATGTTGGAGGCGGGGACATCGACGCTGTCGTGCTTGGCGTTGTTCGCGTTGCGGATGCGGGTGAGCATATCCGCAATGGGGTCGGTGATATGCATGGATAATTCCTCCTATTTTTAGAGTTACGGCCGAAGCCGTTCAGGCAGCGAGGTATCACTACTAATTTGGAGCGCCGCTCGCTATGACGCGTAATTAGCAGTGACCTTTCGCCATCCTTTATATCGCCAGGGCCCGGACCAGGGGCCCGTGGTGTTTTGCCGGGGGGCGTGAGAAAGGTTTCCTTAGAAGGAAGCCTTTCTCACACCGGGGATCTCGCCCTTGTAGGCCAGCTCCCGGAAGCAGATACGGCACACGCCATAGTTGCGCAGGTAGGCATGGGGCCGGCCGCACAGCTTGCAGCGGTTGTATTTGCGGGTGGAGTACTTGGCAGGAGCCTGCTGCTTCAGGATCATAGACTTTTTAGCCATTGTTCTTCTCCTCCATTAGCGCTCGAAGGGGGCACCCACCAGCTCCAGGAGCTTGCGGGCCTCTTCGTCGGTCTGGGCAGTGGTGCAGATGATGATGTCCATGCCGCGGATCTTGTCGATCTTGTCGTACTCGATCTCGGGGAAGATCAGCT
>CABSMJ010000017.1 GCA_902478785.1 uncultured Oscillospiraceae bacterium | reverse complement strand
CGCTCCCGACCTGGCCATCGACGGCGAGATGCAGTTCGACGCCGCCGTCTCCCCCCGTGTTGCCCACACCAAGTGCCCCGAGTCCAAGGTGGCCGGCCACGCCAACACCTTCATCTTCCCCGACATCAACGCCGGCAACATCGGCTACAAGATCGCCCAGCGCATGGGTTCCTTCGAGGCCTATGGTCCTATCCTGCAGGGCCTGAACGCCCCCATCAACGACCTCTCCCGCGGCTGCAACGCTCAGGAGGTCTATTCCATGGCCATCATCACCGCTGGCCTGCTGGACGACTAAATTCTACCCTGATTTACCAAAAAAGAGACGTCCCTTCGGACGTCTCTTTTTTTGCTGTCTGCGCGTCTTTCCGCTGAAGTGGAGGCAAATAAAAGGAGGGAACAGCCTCAGGCTGTTCCCTCCTTTGGTATGGGAGTGAGAAATGAGGTGATCTTGGATCGTCGGTTGACAGGTTAGGTGAAATGCGGCGCTTAGTACGCCTTGTGATACAGGTCGATGATATCCTGCAATGTGGTGGCTCTGGGGTTCACCAGCACGTTGGCAGCCTTCATGGCGTCGGCAGCCATGGCGGGGATCTTATCCTCTGTCACGCCCACAGCCCGCAGGTTCTCAGGGATACCCAGCTGACGGTTGAGCTTCTTGACCTCTTCCACCAGCATCTCAGGCTTGAAGTCGGTGCAGGGCGCCGTACCCTCCCGGATGTAGTTATAGATCTTCTCATACCGGCCGTGGTCCGCCAGAGCGTTGAACTCGATGACGGTGGGCATAAGCACGGAGTTGGCCACGCCGTGGGCCACATGGAAGAAACCACTGACCGGATGGCTCATGGCGTGGATATCGCCCAGCTTGGCCCAGGCGAAGGCGATGCCAGCGAAGGTGCTGCCGGCCATCATGGCGCAGGCGGCCTCCTCATCCTTGCGGTTGGCCACGAAGCGGCGGATGTTCTTGCCGATGAGCTCCATGGCCTTCTCGGCAAAGGCGTCGGTGAAGAGATTGGCATCGGTGGAGATATAGGCCTCCAGGGCATGGATCAGGGCGTCCACGCCGCAGGCGGCGGCGATGGAGGCAGGGGCCGTCATGATGAGCTCCGGGTCCAGCACCACATACTTGGGCAGCATTTCATGGCTGATGACGGAGAACTTGAAGCTGGTCTCCGCATCGGTGATGACGGAGGAGGCGGTGACCTCACTGCCGGTACCGGCGGTGGTGGGGATGGCCAGCATGGGCACGATGGGGCCGGGGACGTTGCCCACGCCCACATAGTCCTTGATGCTGCCGCCGAACTTTACCAGCACGCCCACGGCCTTGGACACGTCCATGGGACCGCCGCCGCCCAGGGCGATGATACTCTTGCAGTTGTTCTTCTGATACAGAGCGGTGGCCTCCTCCACCACGGAGATGGTGGGGTTGGGGATCACGTCCAGATAGGTAGTGTACTGCACGCCGCCCTCGTCCAGAATGTCCGTGATCTTTTTGACCACGCCGATGGACTCCAGGCCGTGGTCGGAAACCAGCAGGGCGTTATCGATATGATTGTCCTTCAAAATGCCAGGAAGCTTTTTCAGGCTGCCAAGGCCGAAGACGATCTCTTGGGGAATTTTAAAACTAAAATCCTTCATAAAAAAGCTCCTTATTACAAGTATTTCCAGTCTTTGCTGATGCTGCAGCGCCGCTGCTACACGGTGGCGCTGCAGCATCATCTGTGGATGGGGGCAACCCGATCGAAACGCTTACTCCTTCCAGGCCATCTCCGGGTCAGGCAGCCAGGACTCGTCCAGAGGATAGCCCACGCGGGTGATGTTCATCAGGTGGACCATGTCGAAGTTGCCGCTGAAGCTGTTGTTGCCCCAGGAGCCGCAGCCCAGGGTGGTGGTGGGGGTGAAGCCGTTGGTGGGGCTGCCGCCGCCGGTGGTGCCGCTGGGCTGATTGACCACCACGCGGGAGACGGAGCACTGGATGCCCGCATACTCCACATGGGCGGGATCGTTGGAGTGGATGCCGATGCTGTGGCCCTTGCCTTCATACTCCAGGTTGGCCACCATCATGGCCACGCCCTCTTCAAAGGTGCCGTAGGGCATCAATCCCAGGACCGGGCACAGCTTCTCCCGGCACATCACATCGCCCTGGGCAATGGCCTTGACCTTGGCAGCCAGAACACGGGTGCCGGCAGGCACTTCCAGGCCGATGAGGGCCGCCACCTGCTCGGCGGTGAGACCCACCACATTGCGGCTGATGTCGCCGCCGCCGGGGAAGATGCACTCCCGCAGCTTGTCGGCCGTGGCCTCGTCTTCGATGTAATAGCCGCCGTGCTTCTTGAACTCCTCCACAAAGGCATCGAACTTCTCCTCGGGGATGAAGGCGCACTGCTCGCCCAAGCAGATCAGACCATTATCAAAGCTGCGGCCGATGATGATCTTCTCAGCAGCCTCACCCAGATCCACGTCACGGTCCACGATGGTCTGGACATTGCCCTGGCCCACGCCAAGGGCGGGCTTGCCGCTGGAGTAGGCGGCCTTGACCATGCCCATGCCGCCGGTAGCCACGACCACATCGCAGGCGGCCATCAGCTTGGCGCTCTCCTCGTTGGAGACCACGTCTACCATCAGCACCAGGTCCTCGGGGAAGCCCAGCTTCTTGAGCTCAGCCCGGAACATATCCACCAGCAGACGGGTGCACTTCACCGCCCGGGGATGGGGGGTAAAGATCACGGAGTTGCGGCACTTGAGGGCAAACGCCGCGTTGCTCATCGGCGTAACCACAGGGTTGGTGGAGGGAACCACGCTGGCCACTACGCCCATGGGTTTGGCAATCTCCAGCATGCGCTTATCTTCCAGGCGGTTGATAACGCCCACGGACTTTCGATTCTTGATGCTGGTCCAGATTTGGGAGGACTTGTTGCGGCACTTGGCGATCTTGTCCTCCACCTTGCCCATGCGGGTCTCCTCGGCGGCCAGCTTACCCAGCTCTTCCTGATGGTCATAGACGACCTTGCAAATGGCCTTGGCGGCGGCGTCGGCCTGCTCCTGGGTGGCGAACTCAAACTGCTTCTGGGCTGCTTTCGAACGTGCTACCAATTCTTCTACGGTTGCCATGTTTCCATTCTCCTTTTCAAATTATTGATAAAGTGTGATGTAGAGCAAAGGGGATGGGCGCGGAAATCGACTCAGGCGCTCCAGGTGAAGTTGACCAGATCGCCGAAGCCGGGCCAGAACTTCATGCACGCATAGCCGATGGCTACGGTAACAACGATATTGATGAGGCACTGCCACCAGCCGTTCTTCATCAGCAGCTGGGGACTCATACCGTAGGCCACGTTGACGGTACGGACGGACAGGGGCAGCATGTACTCGGCGTTGTAAGCCATGATGTTGATGAACCAGTAGGGGATGGGGTTGATGCCCAGCTCTGCGGTAAAGGCAAAGATGATGGGGCAGGTGAGAGCCGCAGCGGTGGTGCCGTTGGTGACCTCGGAGATGAGACGGGAGAACACCACCAGGATGATGATCGTGGTGAGACCGCCGTCCAGGTTCATCTTCACGATCAGCTGACCCATGGCCTCGCTGGCACCGGAGCCGGTGAGCATCTTGCCCAAAGCAAGACCGGAGGCGAAGAGGATCATGCTGCCCCAGGGCATGCTCTCCTGGGTCCGCTCCCAGGTCAAGGCAAAGCCCAGACCCTTGAAGCAGACGAAGAAGCCGATGAAGCCCAGGGTAATAAAGAGGTAGGCGGGCACCAGACCGGGCAGCAGGCCGGACCACCAGGTCCGGGTCAGGGAGCCCACCAGGGCCAGGATAAACATGGTCAGGCTGAAGATCTCGGACTTCTTCATGGGGCCCAGAGCGGCGTACTGCTCCCGGAAGAACTCCTTGGTGCCCTCCAGACGCTTGATCTTCATGGGCATGAACATCACCATGACGCAGCCCAGAATGGTCAGGATAATCAGGAAGGGGATCACCCGCTTGATCCAGTCCACATACATGAACTCGATGCCGAAGTAATCCTGCAGGGCGGAGATGGCGGTGACGTTCATGGCGCCGCCCATGGGGGTGCCCATGCCGCCCACGCTGACGGCGTAGGCAATGGCCAGCAGGATGATCTGGCCGGGTTCGGAGGTTTTGATATCGTCAAAGCCGGCGGCCCGGATCATGGCCACGGCGATGGGGCAAAGCAGGGAGACCACCACGATGTTGGGCAGGACCGTGGAGAGCACCGTGGTGACCACCGTCCAAACGATCACCTGGCTCTTCATGGAGGGCCCGATGATGGACAGGGACTTCAGAGCGATGCGCCGGTCCAGGCCGATGGTGGCCCAGGGGGCGGTGAGCATGGTGGAGCCGGCAATCAGCAGGATGTTCTCCGAGGCAAACTGGGAGATCACATCCGCCTGGGGAACCAGCCCCAAAAAGGCGTTGGTGATAATGGGAAGAATAGCGGTGGCCACCAGGTTAATGGGGGAGGTGACCCACCAGTAGATCATCCAGGCCGCCACGCCGGTGGCTTTGGCGCCGGCAACGGTCAGCGGACCCGTCAGGCATGTAGAGATCAGAATAAACAGCAGCGGACCAATGATGATGTTGATTACTTTTTTCTTCGTATACATGTCATGCAAGAACTCCCTTCCATTTTTGATTTTTTCTGGCTTCAGGTTTTGCGCACCTCACAGCCTTGTGTCGCAAAACGCGGGGATATTCTTTACCGGGTCTGATGCCTCGTCCTTCTCTTCCCTCTCTTCCCTCCTCTGGATCTCCCGCGCCCTTTTGGCGCGGGGTCTTTTTGGTCGTTTTTTCATTGGGCAGTTGGCAGACAAATGACCATCGCTGGAACACAATCGGTATTCTACAACACCTTCACGGCAAATGGCAGTCTCCTTTTCAAGTTTCCTATCAGCTGAAATCTATTCTCATTTATTTCGTCTCAATTGCATTTTTTGGTGATATGTTGCATCCTGTGAAACTCGTTGCCACATAGAGCAAGGCGTTGGCGAATGGTGAATTTGTTAAAATTTTGCCATTTTCTCCTCGTTTTCCCTGTATATAATAGCCAAAAAATTAACAAAATCAAAAAAAGAGACATCCTGCGCTTTGAGCGCCGGATGTCTCTTGTTCTATATTTGGTCTTTTTTTGTGCCGCTGATCGCCTGTCTCAGTGGGGCCGAGGATAGTAGCCCAGCATGGAGGAGATGCGCGTACCGGCTGCCTTGACGGCCGAGGCCACCTGGGCCTCGTTCTCCGGCTGGCTGAGCCGGTAAACGCCGGAGGAGACGCTGATGGCCGCCACCGGATTGGAATTGTGGTCCAAAATAGGAACGGCCAGGGAGGCTTCATCTTCATTGAGTTCGTTGATAATGAGGCAGTATCCCTTCTTGCGGACCTTCTTGAGCTCGTTGGTGATCTCCTCGATATCCACCTTGGTATCCTCTGTCCGCTTCACCAGCTCGCTTTTGCGCAGGATCTCCTGGGCCTTGGCCGGCGGAAGATAGGCCAGCATGGCGCGGCCCATGGCCGAGCAGAACATGGGCTGCACATGTCCCATAGGGAACATCAGCTCCTGGGCGTTGGAGCAGGACAGCGAGATCAGATGGATGATGGACGTCCCCTGGGGCACCGACATGTGACAGTGGATATTCAGGGTGCGGCTGAGCTCCCGCAGCTCAGGGAACGCGTGGCGGTAGATGTGGTTGTTCTGCAGCGTAACGCCCGCCAGAGCGATGATCTTGTTGCCGGGCCGGTAGTAGCCGGTGGCGTCGTCCCGCTCCAAAAAGCCCCAGTCCAACAGTGTGCCCAGATGGCGGGAAACCGTACTGATACTTAAATTCAATTTGGTAGCAATATCTGTGGTACGCTGCTGCGGAGATGCGTCGCTGAATGTACTCAGAATGGCAAGCGTCTTATTGATACTCTTGGTATTGTCCTTTTTCAGACCGCTGTTTTGCTCATTCATCTCCGGTCCCCTCCCTTCTTTTCCTCACTCTTTTCCCCTTTGGTTTTCCACTGGAAAACTTCAAAAATTTTTATGATTAAGATTATATACTATTTTACACCAGATGCAACCCACAACTTTTCACTCGTTTCATTTCTTTTCACCGCTCTTTTACAAAATGCAACTGTATGGAGAAAATAGGCCCACCGTTTTCTCATTTTACAAGTCACTTGCAGTATATAATATTTTGTTTCACCATTTGAAAATACCCAAAAATGCGATTGCATTTTTTCCGGGATCGTCATATGGTGGCGGCAAGGGTAGTTTTTCATTGGTCAACACGCATCAGACAGAGATCATCGTCAAGAAACGCCTGTCCGAGGACCTGCACGAAACGGGAGGATACCGTCCTTCCGCTTTTGCATCAGGCATCCCTCGGCAGGGCATTTCTTGGCGTTTTTGCATTTTCAGGGGGGAATCTCTCAGACATCCAGAGTCAGTTGAACGCAAACCGTTCCATCCCACAGACAAACACGCAAACGATTGAAGAAGGAGTGCGTCATGGAAAGAGTTGCATCATCTCTGAAGAATAAATTGATGTCCGCCCAGGAGGCGGCTCAGTTCGTCAAGACCGGCATGGTGGTGGCCGTCAGCGGCTTTACCAGCGTCAGCTATCCCAAGGCCGTACCGGAGGCCCTGGCGGCCTCTGGCCACGCAAGAGACCTGACCATCTGCGTGGGTGCCGCCGTAGATGAAGGCCCCGCTCCGCGCAAGGATCTGCTGCGGGATCTGGCCAACAACGGCGCCAGGGCCTATGTCAATACCTCTGTGCAGGAGATCACGGACCACTCTGTCATCGTTTCCGGTGAACACAACGAGGAGATCCCCGCTGACACAGTGGTCCTGGCCATCGGCCGCGTCCCCAACACCACATTGGCCAATGAACTGATCCGGGAGGGCTTTACCGTTCACATCATCGGCGATGCCAAGGAGCCTGCCCTGGCCGGTGCAGCGATCCGTGAGGGCTATTTGCTGGGCAGACATCTGTAAGGCAACGCCTTGAGAAAAAATAGGAGGGAAAAGGAAATGAATAAATCTGGACTTGGCGTTGTGACCGTACTGATCACATCGTTTGCCGCCTGGATTTACTGTATCGCAGTTGTGGTCCTGGGCCTGATTTATCAGGCCTATCCTGGGCAGGACAGTGTGGCGGTTTTGATTTCCACACTGCCGACGGTGGTCATGATGATCGCAGCGTTTGCTTCCACGGTCATTTTGAAGCTCTTCAGCCGGAAATGGGTGGTCGTTGTCAGCATAGCGATCTCCATCGTGGCGGGCCTGATGATTCTGCTGGTGGACATGCCTTTGATAGGCGTGGTGGCCTGCTCTGCGCTGCTGGGTATCCCCGGTGGTACGGTGGCTTCCGCAAACCCCACGGTTTTGGCAGAGATCGCTCCTCTGGCGCTGAAGGACAAGGTTCTCGGCTGGCACAACGGTCTGATGATGCTGGGCATGGCGGCCTTTACCTTCCTGGGCGGCCAGTTCGGCGCAACGGGGCGCTTCCAGGATGGCTACAAGACCGTACTGTTTCTGATTCCCATCCTGATCTTGGCGATTTTGTTCTATCCCAATGTGGATAAGAATCGCAAAGCGGAGCATCCGGCCGCAAAGGAAGAGAGCGCCTCTGCTGCGCAGGAGGCTCCCGCCGGCAAATTCCCCGGCGTTGCTGTAGGGATGCTGCTGCTATACCTGTTCGGCGCCATTTTCTGGAACGCCTGGTTTATGAACTATTCCGACTATATCGTCAATGAAGCGCAGCTGGGCACCACCGCCATGGCCGGCACCATCGGCTCTCTTTGCAGTTTTGCCGGCACCATCTCCGGCTTTGTGGTGGCCTTTTGGATCATGATGACCAAGCGGTTCAGCATGACTCTGGCCTTTATCCTCTGCGGTGCCACCATGCTGCTGCCCCAGTTGACCCAGAGCGTCATCGGCTGTTACGCCGGCGGCATCCTGTGTCAGTTCTTCAATCTGATCATCGTCTCCGGCCTGACCACCTATCTGGGTCTGGCCACCACCGGCAAGCATGCTACTACGGCCATGTCTCTACTGGCTGGCATTGAAGGCTCCGGCGTGTTTTTGTGCGGGTATATCGTCCCTGTGGTAGGCAATCTGTTTGGCGGCGGCGCCGGAATGAATATTATGGTCAGCGGTATCATCCTGATGGTGATCGGCGTTTTCGCGTACTTCGTGATCAAGCCCACCCATGAAATGGTCTACGGCAAAAAATAATGCCGCAGGGCCAGGCGCCCAACGAATCGTATATGGGTTTTCATTTGAACTCATCAATTCCCGGTACATTGCCTTGCAAATCCAAGGTAATCAATAAATTTTTGGAGGTATCATCATGAACATCGAAAAAGAAGTGCAACGACTGATGGACATTGAGGCCATCAAGGACCTGAAGAATCGCTATGCCCGGATGTGCAACGACAATCACAACTATAACCTGGTGGATACCATCTTTGCCCCCAATGTCAAGTGGGAGGGTTCTCCCGATGACCCCTGGGGCTGCGCCGAGGGAAGAGATGCCTTTATCGAACTGTTCAAGGGCTTTCAAAAGCAGATGGATGGCCGCTGCCTGGGGCATAACATCACCAATCCCGTTATCACCTTTGATGATGACACCCATGCCCACGGCCACTGGCATCTCTTCGGCGCTTTCAAGAGCGGCGAGGAGAGCAAGGGAAAGGGCGCAGGCTTCCTGGAGCAGGGATACTATGACGACGATTATGTGAAGATCGACGGCAAGTGGTATATCGAGACCCTGCGCTTCAAGGATACCCTGGTTGCCGATCCCGCCACGGGCTGGAAGGACGAATTGATCCAGGAATTCTAAGATACTTACGGCTCCCTCCTGCATACTTACTTCTTGTGGGAGGGAGCTTCCTTTTCCCGACTTCTCCTATTTGTGTAGGCATCTCATCGCATGAAGGTGCCTGCACACTTTTTCCCGATGGATTGTTAAATTTTTGATTTAGGGGTCGTGTTGAGATGGAAACAAACAAACTCCCTATGGTGGACAAGCTGGTCTATTCCAGCTGCATGGGCATTGGAAATCTGATCGCTTCGGTGCTGTTCGGATATTACCTGACCTATTTCTATACAGATGTCGCAGGATTGAGCGCTAAGATCGCAGGACTTGTATTGCTTTGTTCCCGCTGCTTCGACGCATTTACTGACTTCGTTATGGGAGTTACCATTGACCGGGTCACGCTGAAGCAGGGCAAATACCGGGGATGGCTGCGGATCGCTGTTTTGCCTATGTTGATTGGTCTTCCCCTTGTATTCCTGTGTCTGCCCAATGTCAGTACGCCGGTCAAGGTCGTGTTTGCCATTCTGACCTACGGCCCCTACGGCTCCATTTATAATACCATGGCGTATGTGCCTTCTTCCGCCATGCTGGTCAACATGACCACCAATGTGGAGGAGCGGGCTTCGATGATTGGTATGAAAGAGGTATTCTACAACATCGGCGTTGTGCTGGTGACCTCTTTGTTTCTGCCTATGGTGGCACTTTTTGGCGGCGAAAGCGAAAGCCGCGGCTTTTTCTTCGCTGCACTGGCCATTGCCTGTGTGGCCGCAATTCTTCAGATTGCAAACCTTCAGATTCAGAAGAAGTACGAGTTGAACGAGGACGGCAGCTCCAAGGTCCTGGCCAAGACAAGCCAGAGTGCAAGGGCAGGGTCTTTGCTAACGGAGTTTCGCTATCTCTTGAAAAATAAACCGGCACTGATCGTTGTGACCGGTATTTTATTGATGAATATCCTGGTGGCCGCAAAAGGCGGTCTCATGATTTATACATTCAAGTATTACTTCCTGGATGAAGCGTTTTACTCGATTGCCATGGGCGCATTTACCGCGGCATCCATTCTGGGGGCGGTACTGATCAAATGGATCGTACGGCTGTTCCGGGACAGCAACCGGGCATTTCTGGCTGTGAGTGCCGCCAATGTGGCGGCAAATGTGGCATTCTTTTTGATGTGCAAAATGATGGGAACGGTTGGCGCAGCGGATTCCATTCACTATGGCACGCTGTTCGGCCTGTTCCTGTTGTGCGGGCTGCTGCAGGGAACATATTTTGGATTGCCAAATCTTCTCATCACCAATACCATCGATTACGGGATTGCTGCTACCGGCAAGAATCAGACCGGTCTGATCTATGGCTGCAACGCACTGTCCATCTCCTTGGGGTCAGCCTTGGGAGGCTTTTTGGTCAGCATGGTGCTGGAGATCATCCACTACGTTCCCAACGTAGCTCAGAGCGCGGAAACACTCAACGGGATGCTGATTGGTACTATTATATTCCCGGTAGTACTAATGGGAATTCATCTGGTTCTGCATTTGTTCTATAAATTGAAAGACGACCAGTACGCTGTTGGGTAATATTCTACGTCAGACAGATATCCTAACCTAAGGGCATCCAGGTTCCTTGCAAATTGCTTTCTCAATGATGCAACTCAATGAGAATATTTAGGAATTTTTGGAAACTGTCTCTAAAAAACAAAGCCACCCGAAAGGCACTGCAGAGGGACCGTTTTCCAGCAGAACGCATTTCCTCCTGACATGATGAGTAAAAATATGAAAATGGGATCCTGCGTCTTTGTTTATTAAAGACGCAGGATCCCATTTTTTCGACTAAGTCAATTACAGAAGTACGTTGAATTATGCAGACAATATGAAGACATCCGCTTCTTTTATGCAGTCTTAACTGCCTGCAGCTCTCCTTTGACTACTCCACTCCAAGTGCTTTGAATACAGCCTCCTGAGCAGTGGTATAAAAGATGATGCTGAATGCCCCCATCAGATCAGGAGGCACCGCTCCAAGGTCTGCCGCAGACGTAATGGGAAGCAGGATTTTTTTCGCCCCGCTGTCCAGGCATACCTGAAGTACATTTGCCAGCTCATCCACTTTTGTGATGGCACCGCTGATACTGATCTCTCCCAAAACTGCGAGACTGCTGAGCGTGGGCTTGTTGAGCGCAGCTGACGCAATTGCAATGACCGTCGGTAATGCCAGAGATTTCGTCATTCCAATGCCGTTGAGATCCTGATAGTTAATGATGTAGTCCTTCTGCGTTGTACTGATAGAACGGGAGATTCCACCGCCGTTGGCTTTGAGGTAGTTAAAGGCCGTATTTGCGGCCTCTTTAGCCTCTCTGTCACTGCCCAGACCGGTACGTTCGAATTTTCCGTTACCCAGCAGCATCTGGGTCTCCAGTCGATAGACCCCCACCATGCCGGATTTGGCCCGGGAGATGGTATAGACGGTTCCGGGATTGGCCATGCCCTCAGGAATCAGCTTTCCGCCACCCTGCTCCGGTACCGATACAAAGCGTTCCTCAAAAGTTTCGTTATCGATATAGGAGAAATTCACATCGTAGAACTCCATACCGCCGATCTTTTTCAGCTGCTCCTTGACTCTGCGGCGCATCTCCAGGGCATAGGTCAGGATCTCCTCCATATCATCACGTGAGAACTCACCGTCAGGATAGAGCAGCTTTGTAAAACCGGAAACCATTTTGCGGACAGCGATGGTATCTCTCTGGTTCAAATTGCTGCCGAAGCGGAAATATCGGTCGCAAGCGTCACCCCAGGTCTCTTTCCTCATCTCCCGCATAAACTCTGCCAGATAGTCGGTGATAAAACCATAATCGTTGGTAAAAAAGTCGGGCCGATATTTGGGAATCTCCCAACCAGGTATATAGCAGTGCATCCGATCCAGAAATGCGGTGTCATAGGCCATAGCATCCGGGAACGGTTCAAAAAGGTGGGAGGTTTTCAGCAGCACATCCACGCTCTGATTGATGTTGCCCACAAAGGCCATGGAGGCGCTGGCTGCCTTTTCCTCTTTTCCGCGGGCAAAAGAGCCGGAAGCCATATAGTCCTTCATGATTTGAACGCCATCTTTGTCTTTGAAGGTGATGCCGGCTACCTCGTCAAAGGCCACGCAATCCCACAGGCCTACCAGCCCTACGGTTTTACTTGCCATGTTATAAAAGAGATTAGCTACCGTGGTCTGTCCACCGGAAACCAGAATGCTGTTAGGCGATATCTCCTTATAGAGATGGGACTTGCCTGTGCTCCGGGGCCCCAGTTCGCAAAGGTTGAAGTTGTTTTCTACCAGAGGTAGCATCCGGGCCAGCAAGAGCCACTTTTCCCGGTCAGTAAACTTATCTGCCTCCATGCCGGTTGAACGGAGCAGGATGGTGATCCACTCTTCTTTGGTAAAATATTTACGCCCCTGTTTGATTTCAGCCAAATCAATATGGGGCATCTGAATCGGGGTAACTTTCCGGATTTGGATGGGAGAGTTATGCTTGTCCTCCTCACAGAACTCGTAATCCAGCTGTACGATGCACCAGATCCCACCACAGAGCAACCGGTCATATTGGGATACATACTCTGCTGCAATCGGGATATTCTTGATCCCAAGATTGGAGAAATCAGCCTCATAGCGGTCATACCTGATGTTCAGCTTTACGGTAAGCCGATCGATCACTGTAAAGCTGCCCCGCTCCCGCAACATGGAGAGCACCTTTTGGGCTTCATCTGGGCGCACAAAGTTGTCGGCAAGGATATGCTTTACATTCTGAACGCCCTTTTCAATGATCTCCTCGTCATCGGAACTGCAATATTGGCCCAGAAGGAACTCCAGCACATAGACCGGGACATTGGCCCCCTCTTTGATGGACTTAGTCAGGTCCTTTCGGACGATCCGGCCATCAAAGTATTGCCGCAGTTTTTGGTCGATGGCCATGTCGTTGTCATCTGTCTCGTTGCCCAATTTCCACTCTTCCATGGTGCCTCTCCTTACAAATCAAAGCCGAAATCATCGGCCATAGCGATATCGATATAGAATTCGATTTCTTCCGGCAAATCCGTCCCATTGGTGATTACCAGCCGATAAAGTTTATTCCGGTCGTAATTACCCGCTTTTAGATTAAAGCGAACCCGGAATACCCGCTCAGAGGCGTTGCTGCTGGTACGGTCGGCAATTATGGTCTGGCGGTCGCTGACAGCCCTTTCCTCATCATCGGTCATATAAACCGTGTAAGTACAGGGCTGCACTTTATCGCTGACGGGCTGCCGTTGGAAAAAGTCCAGAGAGAAAATAAGGTTTGTGATCTTCCGATTCTCACTGAGCAGTCCCACCTGCGCATTGGAGAGCTCCACAAACTGTTTACTGCTGGTTCTCAGGTTTTTAAAGGCAATGACCGGAACCACCATCTCCTGCAGGCTAATCCCACCGTGGACATAGTTCTCTCCGCCACCTTTGACCTTGATGCGGGTGGAGTCCTGCGGGGCGTATCCTTTGACTGGCGCTCCATCCAATACCCCGGAAAGCTGAATCGGGAGCAAGTATTCAGCGGTAGTATCCAGAGCAGTCAGGCCATAACGCCGTCCCAGTTCAAAAACAGTTCCATTGAAAGCCTCCTTGCTGAGTTTATCGCTTTCAGAAAGAGGGCTGTATGTATAGAGAAACCCGTGATCTGCCGTGATAAAAATATCGGTACCCTGCATATCGTTGACCACAATACGGAGCAGATTGGAGAGTTCCTGAACCGTGTCCTCGCAGGCTTCAAAGACCTTCTGCTCGGTAACGGCCTTGTCGCCTATGGCGTCAATGGTATTATGGTAGATATAGACCACATCCTTGCCGCTGACCAGCTCCCGCCGCTCTGCCCGCTTCATGTTCAGAACATCACTGTACTGGACGGCAACACTTTTCGGATTTGCGGCGCAAAGGGTCTTCTCACGCTCTGCCGTGGAACGGGTGGGCATGCCATCTACCAAAACCTCCATGTCCTCAGTCACACCCAGCCGCTGGGCGGGAAGCAGCGCAGCCATGCCGAACTTGGTGATAGAGGGAAAAATCGCCTGCATGGATTCCAGCTTTGCCGTTCCCTTAGTGGAGCGAACCAGCGTTTCACTGAGTTCTGACGCCACTTCATAGCGCAGGGCGTCAGAGATGATAACAAAGGCGCGGGTCGTTTTTTCTGCCAACGGGCAGATATAGTGCGCATAGAAATCCCGCTGTCTGCGGATCTCCGATACATACCCCAGGGAAGCAAGATCGTCAGAAATGGTGTTGGACCAGCAGGAAGTCAATTCTCCCAAAAAACAGTTCTTGTAGAGCGATTCCACATACTCGGCAGCGTGCTTCAGCTTGTCCTCCAGTACAGCATTGCTGTCTTTCAGAGTATTTCCGAAGTGGAGATGAAACTGACGGTAGTCGCTGTCCATCTGGTAGCCCTCTTCAGTATAGAGTTTCCAGATTTCTTTCGGCTCCACAATATGGAACCCGCCTGCGTGCTCCTGATAAAAGTTTTGCATCTGGGCCACATGGTAGAGACACTCATAGTAATCGGAAAACATGTCATACCAGCCGGAGGTACGACGATTCTCCACCGTTTTCAGTATCAGATCAGTTTTCACCACCTGGCCGGAGATCTCGTCATAAAACCGTTTCAGGATGCTTTCATGAATGGCGGGGAAGATATCTCCCGTGAGCAAGGTTTCGATCTCCTGCCTGTCAAAACGGGTGGCAAGCTGCAGTTCCTGCTCCACTCTACGGCAGAGATCCAGCAAAGCGGAATGGTCCTCCCGGTTTTGCCACTCATGGACCATGCTGTAACAATAAGCCTTGTTGGACTCCGAGAGGAACCGCTCCAATCCCTTGAACACACTGATATTCATAGTCTGAGACAGGGCGGTCAACAGCACATGAGCTGCAAAGAGGCCCAGGGGATTTTCTTCTTCGTATACGTAACCCGTGTATTTGCGGACCAACTGCCAGAAGGCGTCAATATTCCCGAACTTTTTGATGTTGACCACAGGCGTGTTGGACTCCTCATCCAGGCCGTGGGAGAGCACGGAGATAAAGACATCCTGGGCAGAGCCGCCGGGAACGCCCGCCAGGACTGCCATCACATCGATGTGGAACTGGATGGGCGTCTCATAGCTGCGGCCGATTTTCTGCAGCTTGCCCTTGCGCTCCTTGCTGTCCAGGAACTTGGCGTAGAGCTTGACCGTCTTGCGCATGGCGGGGCTGGAGGCCACATTCAGCTCGCTCATGAGCATGGAGATGTAGTCCGCCCGATACTCCTCGCTGAACAGTTCAATGTCCCGCAGCCAGTTGTCCTTGGAATTCTCATAGGAGAAGGGATTGTAGATGAGAAAATTGCTGGTGAGATCATCGTGGAGCAGTAGCTTCTTGACCTCAAAGTTGTTGGAGCCAGTGAGCTTGACGATCTCCACTCCCGGCAGATCCAGCTCATCCACCATGGCCTCAAACTCCCGCTCCTCATCCTGCCAGAAAACGATGCGGCGCTGATAGAATTCCGGCAGAGGGGCGGCAAAGCGCTCGCTCAGAGCGTACTGGATGGATTCGATGGACATATGCGTTCTCCTGTCTTATCCTGTATTCCCTTACCGATGCAGGAAATAATGGTGTTCATAATATAGTCCAGATTGCGGGACATATATGGATTTTTCAGCTGCTGTTCAATTATGATGGCGCGATGCTGGTTATCTTGTTCTGGCGCGTCATAATTATCATAGTGACAGATAAATTTATCTGCCAACAGCTTGAGCGCCTCCCGGATCGTTACAGATGCGGAGTCTTCTTCCTCAAAAAAGCTTTCGCCCAACATATGATCAATTCGTTCTGCTAAATCAGGATATCCTAATTTTCGAAGCAAAATCTGTGCTGTATAGTTGTTCTTATGTATATTGCTCTCGATGCAAAGCGCGCGCAGCTGGACAACGATCATATCCAAATAAGTGATAGCATCAATGTCAAAATTGCCGGGAACATTGATTTCCTTAAATCGTTCATAGCGGCGAAGCAACAGCGTATAGTGAACGTCAAAGTTTCTGCAATAAATTAGAAGTTGGATAGATTCCGGAACCATTGATTTCACAGAACGTGTATCCATTTTGCGCACCATCTTTCTGCTACTTGATTTTTGCCAGCACATCGCCGAATTTGGCGTAGTTCACCTTTACTCCATCATCCAGGTCGAGTTCAATATTCTGGTCGGCCAGGTGGTGGATTTTTTCCTCGTAGGTTTGCAGCTCCCGGCTCTGGTCCTGGAGCTTTTTCTGCTGCTTGGTGAGACGGACCTTGTCTGCGCCGGAGGCGTGCTCCAGGGCGTCGGCCAGGTGGGAGAGCTGGGTGCGGTAGCGCTCCTGCTGCTCGTGAACATAGTCGGTGCGCATCCGGGCCAGTAGATCCCGCTGATAGCGATGAAGGTAGATAAGGGCCTTGAAGCCGTTTTTCTTGCCGCTGTCAAAGAGCCAGTAGATGGGCCGCTTCTGATAGGTCTTGCAGTGGTCGGAGAAGAAATCGTTGAGAAAATAGGCCCGGATGACCTCCCGGGGAGTACCCTTTCCGCCCAAGGCGTCGGCAATGAATTTCAGGTTTTCCTCCAGAGTGTCTTCGCCGTAGACCACCCGAACGAAGTCCACGAACTTTCCGGTGAGGTCGTCCTCAAAGTAGTCGTCGTCACAGATGGGGAGAATGTTGTCGGCATCCGGGATGGTCTGGTACTTGGAGGAGTCCCACTCCCCGCCGGCATAAGCCAGCCCATCCACATCCAAGGAGTAGCGGCCAAAGAGGCATCCCACGGCGTAGGAGATGAGGGAGACGATCTCGTCTCGGAGGGTGCGGACATAATTGCTGCCCTTCATGGACTCGGGGACATCGTCTTTGGTGTTGAAAACTCTATGTACCGTGACATCCTTGTCGGCCACCTCGGGCGTGAGCTCGTCCTGGAGCCCGTAGATGTCGATGAAAATGCGATTCAGCTCCTCCTCATTGGCTTTGAGCTGCTGGAACCGGGCTTCACACTCCGCCTGCCAGGCGGTGAATTTGTCAGAGATTCGGGTTCCCATTCTCTTCCCCCTCTTTGAATTGCTCACCTGTCATTTTCCGTTCTTGTTCTCTCGCAAATTCTAATGCAGCGTTGACAAAATCGCAAAATTTCGAGGCCTCAAAGCTATATATAAAATGAGGTTCACTTTTTCTGGAGCGCACTTCAATTTTGGATATCTTTCCGTTTTCATAATAGGGATAAATATGAATATGTGCAAATCCGTTGCGTAAATAAGATACAAATTTTTTCCCATCGCATTCATGGGTTTTTTGTTCATTGACGTCGGCGCCTATAAAATGTGCTGTACAATGGATTTTTATTATCTCAGAAAATTCATCATATGGAGGCTTTTGACCATACTCCTCTTCTATGCCAGCAAGTCTTAACAGCACCATGCTTAAAATGTTAATTGCAAGTGTGATTTCAAATCCATCCTCATTGTGTTCTCTCAGATATTCATCCCAGATGCTTTTTGTTCTACTTAGGACTTCTTCTCTAAAATTCTTGTATTCACTCATGACTATACCCCATTTTAGTTTATATTAGCGGATGCCGCTTGAAATCCCAAGAGGTTTCATAGGAGTCCCAGTTACTTTTGGAACAATAAACGCATTTGTGCGCTAAAATATCAATCTTTTCTTTTTTATTTAGGATAAAAGGTATTCTTTGTATGGAGCCAACACTATAATGCATGGTCGGCTCAATAATTTGCAATAAGCTCTGGCACACTTTGGAATTAAGCATGGCCAGAATATGATAGAGAGTATTGATTTCATACGGAAATCCCATTGGGCCAGTTGAGTCAAAGGTCATTCCGCCCTTTACTAAACGACATGAAAGGTTTCCTGAGGATATATTGGACCAGGTAAATCCATTGTTGAATGCGTAATTTAAACTTTGTGGCCGTGATCCAGGATGATTTCGTATATCAAAACCATTGTTTTTCCAAAATATGACGTGCTCATAATTTCCGTACCAGCGCCTAAATCTTCCACCTTTATTATGTGGACACCAGATTATTTTTTCCCCATCTTTTGAATTGAAGGTTATTCTTTTATAATCTACTTCAAACCAAAGACGCAAGAATCTATTATTATCTCCAGAGTCAAGTCCTTTACAGCATTTACTATATTGCGATAGTGTGTCATTATTAAATATTTGCAACCAGTTTTCCTTAATCCAGTATGCAACTGGTGCACCAGGAATTTTGGAAAAGTTTGACTGTATTGCTGTATAGTGGTTTTTTCTGTTGAAGAACTCCGGCTCTTTTTCATCTCGCCTAGAATAGCAGTAATCAACCAAGCGTATTGCTGTCAATCTATAGTTAATTTGTGCTTTTCGTGTAACCCACGCCACAATGGGGTTATGCCCTACTTTCCCATCAAAAAGTTCCGTACCAAAGTCAACAAGGGAATCAATGGCAGCAGATACTTGAATGAATTTCCGCACTTTCTCAAAGCTGGATAAAAACATCCAGGAGGATGTTGTAATAAACGCAGTAAACCCATTTTTCTTACACAATCCAGAGAGTGCTTTCTTAAACATCGCCATGCTGAGGTCGGCTTTTTCTTCCGGGTAGTTTTTCTTAATATAGGAATCTAATGCTGGCGAAAATCGAGAACTCCCGAAATAAGGGGGATTAGTAATTACCACATCATACTGCCTTGCAAGCAGGGATCGGAAATTCCAGGTGTTCAACGCCTCTGCATAGTTACCATCAAACAGGGTGATTTCGTCGGGCTGCTCCGGCTTGGGCTCCAGCTTATCCACGATAAGCAGGGAGCCGAACTCCTGCCCCTCGGCATAGGCACCGGGGTGGTACAGGTTGGGCTGGATGCCTCGGGTGAGAAATCGCCGGTCATACTGCCGGGCCTTCATCATGACGGCAAAATAGGCCAGCTGGGCCGCCCGGCGGTCAATGTCCAGGCCGTAAAGGTTGTTCTGCACGATGGAGGCAGCGGCGTCTCGCTGGCTCCACCCCTCGCTCTCGTAGATCTGCATGAGCACATCAAAGGCGTAGACCAGAATATGGCCGCTGCCCATGCAGGGGTCAATGAGGGTGATGTCCTCGGGCCGGAGTGTCTGCCGCTGGGAGCGCAGCACCACCAGCTGGGCTTTCACCTCCGGCTCCTGCTCCGCCTCATCCAGATAGTACTTCCAACTCTCCCGCAGAGCCGAGTTGGGGTGGCCCTCCAGCCACAGCCGCCCAAGAGAATTCTCTACCATGTAGCGGACAGGCCAATCAGGAGTATAAATTGTAGTAGCAGCAGAAAGTAGTTCTTTTGGAATCCGACTTTTGGACATGTTTCCATCGTAAACTTGGTTATTCAACTCTGTAATGTAATACTGATACAGCCACCCGATGATCTGCACCTGGTCGGTCCAGTCCTCCTCGGGGATATCGGCCACCATGCGGCCAAGGACGCTGTCCGGGCGCAGAATGTTATTGGGGAAGAGCAGTTCGGTATAGCCGCCCATGTGCTCAAACATCTTGGGCAGGCCCTCATTGAGAGCGTTGCACTGAGTGAGGAGCAGATAGCGGTAGAGGGCCTCGGTCTCATTCTTCTCGATGTACTCCGCCACCCTGCTCTGATCCAGCCCAGGCAGGTCGATGTGGAGGGCTTCCTTCAAAATCTCCGGGTCAAAGGCCCCCTGGGCGTTGGAGAACACCCGGATGTGGCTGGGCAGGTAGTTGTTGACCTCCATATACCGCAGGGCGATGAAGCGGTTGAACCAGGTGTAGGCCACTTCCTCCACCACCTGGTCATAGCCCTTGGCCTGGATCTCCCGCACCAGCTCCCGGCGCTGGCTCTGCTCCTGGGGGGACAGAGCCATGCCGTTGACGGTGACGGCGTTTTCCTCTCCATACCCGTCCTGGGTGATTCCGTATTGATAGGCCCGCTGGGCCACCTGCTCCATGAGTGTGGTGCGGGCCCAGATGGCAAATTTCTGGATGGCGGATTTGTTCATCCCGGTTTCCTCCTTTAGTTGACCTGAACGCCGTCGCAGCTCTCCAGGGTCTGGTAGAGCTTTTGACGGATGCCCTCCACATAGGCGTCGATGTCTTCCTTGGACTGCAGCCGCTTCACGGAACACAGGTCATAGCGGCGCACGGTGGCGATCTTCTTGGGAGCGGGGGCAGGCTGTTTGGTCTCGCCGCTCTCCTTGGTCTGGGGCTCCGGTGTGGGAGCGGCCAGGACCTCCATGCGCTTACAGACGGTGTCTTTGTAATTGAGAAGCTGGGTAATCATGGCGTCCAGCTCGGTGAGGGAAACGGCCTCCTTGGCAGCCTCCCGCTTGGCGGCGAAGTAGTCGTCAGCCTGCTTCAGAAGGGCCCCGGCGTCCCGGGCCTCCCCGGCCAGCTGGTGGACATCCTGCATACACTGGCGGATGTTCTCGGCCACCTCTTCCTTTTTGAGGTCCAGCAGAGACTGATAGGCGGCCTTTACTTTGCCGATCAGCTCCGGCAGCTCCCCAATGCGGTTGTAGGGCTTGGGCATGGCCAGAATGGCGGAGATGGTACGGAAGACCTCCTGGGTATCCGGATCGGTAGCGAAATAATCCCGCTCCCGGCTGACCCGGTTCATCTGCTTGACCGCCTCGTCAAAGACGGTGCGCTGGCTCTTGAAAAACAGCTCCACGCCCTCCATATCCTCAGAGGAGTCCAGCAGATCGTCCTGCTTCTGCACCATGCGATTCAGCAGGGCCACATTGTCCTTGCGCTGGCTGAGGATATCCTGGGCCAGGTCCCGGGCGGTGGTCACCTGCTCCTTCTCCGGATAGCGATTCTGGGCATACTGATCCAGCAGGCCCTGGTAGTGGACCAGTTTGGTTTCAAAGGTATTGAGAACAAAGCGCACCAGACCGTCCTCGTCGCTGGGAATGTCCATCGCGCCCAGGTAGTCCCGCAGGAAGGAGATGCTCTTGCGCATCAGATCCTCCGAGGGAGCGATCCGGCGGGACACCACAGCCTTGTCCACCTCGGACTTTTTGCGCAGGTAGTCCACCAGGCGGCGGTCATCCTTGGCAACGATGGCGCCGCCGTACTTGATGGAAATCTTCTGCTGGGCAATGAGCCGGGCAATAAGGGCGGCAATGTCAATCTCCTTCCAGCCGTAGGGGATGGCCTGATACCGCCGCTGCACATCTCCCATGGAGATTGTGGGGCCGACGGATTTCAGCTCCAGCCACTGGCTGATCTCGTTGAGAGCATCCTCGTTGTTGGTACCGGAGCCCACCAGGCTGATATCGGCATCCGCGCTGCCGTTGAGGATAGCCAAAATGTCGGCGTCGCTCTCCACAAAATGGTTGACCATGTTCAGCTTGGAGTAGACGCTCTCCACCAGACCGCTGAGGGCAGCGTCCAGCTTGTCTTTGGCGCTCCCGGCCTTGATGGCCATGACCTCGCCGTGAACCACCACTTTGGCGTCCACAATGGCCTTTTCCAGATAGCTCTTGGCCCGCTCCTCCAGATGGCGGGCCTGCTGCTGCCGCTTACGGATGATATCCTGGATGGTCTCAGGAAGCTGGGAGACATTCTTCTGCTTGACATATTTGCGGATCTTCATGGCCTGCTCCAGCTCGTCATAGTAGGGCGTCTCGCCGGAGAGGACCACGATGGCCTCATTATTTACCTGGGACTCCATGATTAGCTGCTGATCAGAGTCCTTATAGTGGTCGCTTGCCACGGTGATAACCCGCAGGCGGATACCACCGCTGGCAGAGCCGTAGATGGTTTCGTCTACATATTGGTCAAATGGAATGTTGTTGTAATGTTCGTTATAGCGGTATTTTTTGTTGGGATAAATCTCTCCAAACACTGTCTGAGCAATGCTCTGGGTGATCTGGGCAGAGTCCACCACCGTGTTTTTGATGTCAACGGCTACATCTTGCTCTTCATCTGTCAGGAAAGCGTAGGTATCCCCGTTACGGGAGACATAGTTCTGGGACTGGAGCCGCTCCAGAGAGGCGGTAATAGAAGCTCGAAGTGCAATTTTATCCGTGCGGATATCATCCACCATCAGGGTGGCAATGTTGTCAATGTTCGCCTTGATATCATCGATATAGCGTACCAGATAGAGCAACTTCAGGACGGCCACGTCCTGGGGCTCTATGCCATCGTGGTTGTCCGCCGCGTTTTGGCAGCGGTCGATCACCCGGCGGATGGCACTCTCCAGAAAAGTATGAACTGTATCATAGAACAGATAGAACGGCAGCAGCGCGTTTTCATCCTTGTCCTGTACCTTCTGGGCAGCCTCCTGAAAGCCGGAGAGCATGGAACGCTCGCCGCCGGAGAGGTGTTTGCCGGAGTTGCCGTGCTTGCGGATCTCTGCCAGCACCTTCTGAATGATAATGAACTGATAAGGCACAAAGGGGAAGGTGGCAGCAAATTCTCCACCGTCAGCAAAGCCCTTGATGTCCAGAACAGAGTCGTTGAAGACAAAGAGGTTCTTCAAAACGGCCTGTTCCTTGTCGTAGACCATGTGCAGCAGTTGGTCGGCCTCTTCCGTCTTGGCCAGAACACGTTTTTTGATCACCTCATCTACCGAGGAGGAAGACAGGCTCAAACGAGTATTGAAGCGGCCCTGGATCTTGGAGAAGTCATCACCAGCAATTTTCACCACAGAGTCAATGGCCTCCTGACTGGTAACCATGACCCAGACCTTGCCCATGCACTTGGCGCCCAGTTCCTCCACCAGAGACTGGAGGTTAATCATCAGGTCGCCATCATCGCCTATGTACTGGCCTACCTCATCCACCATGAACAGCAGACGGAACTTGTCGCCCTTGCCGTCCACATACTCCTTAATGTCAGACACAAGCTGGGCGATGCTCAGTTCATTGGTCTCCTCGCCGTTGAACCAGTTGCGAGCAGCTTGCTCACTCATGCCCAAGACGGACTGGAGAACCTCAACCACATCGTCCTCGAAGAAAGCAAAGGAGTCACGGGTCTCCACCCAAGGGCCGCCATTGACTTCTTCGAATTTCTGACGGAATTCCTCTGTTTTGCCTTGGCGGTCAATAAAGCGCTCCAGCTTGGCGATTTTCAAATCATCTCCGTAGAAGTCGCAGTGATTATAGAACATCTTCGCGAAGGTGCGGAGAACAGCAGTCTTGTCCTTGTTGATGGGCCCCTCAATGTCAATGTTGAACAGAATGGATTCCGTGGGGATAGACACACATTTGACCGCCTGGGCATACATCATCGGGTCATCGAATTTATCTTTAAAGTAATCGATGGCCGGAATCCCTTGCACCTCCTGATTAGAGAGCAGGTAGGAAAGCATTTTCAGAAAGTGTGATTTACCGCTTCCAAAAAAGCCGGAGATCCACACACCCATTTTATCCGTGGGCTGATCAATGGCCTTGGTATAGTTGTCAAAGAAAGTCCGAAAGTGGCGGCGTAACTCCTTGGTGATGATGTATTCGCTCAGTTCCTGATGCAGGCTTTTTTCATCATCCTGGGCAACCTTAACGACACCATTGATATCACGGTTGATATCCTTTTGAAACATGGATTGAATCTTCATCTTTCCTGATCTCCCTCACAGCAGATTGAATGCTCGGTAGTAGTTTCCATCTACAAACTCATCAAAGAGGCTCAATGTCTGTCCATTGAATGTACCGGGATAGAACATCACCACCGGAATATCGGCAAAGAGATGCTGCATACTGTCCAGCATCTTATGAGATCGCATAAATGGATGGATTTTCCCAATGCCTGTCATGAACAGGACATCCTGTCCTTTTACATGGGGGGCATAATCCATCTTGGTCAGCAGGGCTTCCGGAGTGGCAATTTTCTGCAGTTGCTGCAGCAAGTAATCCTTACCGCGCTTTGCCTCTAGTGCAGGAACCGACTTCAGCACTCGCTTCTCCTCCAGCACTTGAAGAAAAACCTCATAGAGATCACATTCGATGATCCGATACGGTGTTCCGGATTCCTCTTTGATTCTCCGGATATAATCCTGCACCACCAATTCATCGGCAGGATCGTAGCAAAAGACATGGATGCCGACTTCGTTACTCAAGCCTTTGTTTTCAAGAAAGTTTGGATCAGAAATCCGCTCCCGGATCCTGTCCAATTCTGCTTTTAGCATGACCGTGCCCCTCCTCAACGAAAGCAATTAAATGCCGGAAGTGCTTCCGTATCATTGTTTTCCCGAATTCCCTGCTCCAGTTCCTCACAAAGAAAAACCGGGTTGAGCGTTGTACTTTTGAAATGATCCAAGTATTCTGTTTCAACCAGACAGCGCACAAGAACGCTTTTGATTTTATTGATTGTGTTGTCGCTCCAACCAGCCACACTATCATTTTGAGCCTGGAGATGAGAAAAGAAATCGTTGAGATCTTTTCGATTAAAGGAAAAATCCTGCGTGCGAAACTTCTCACCGATAACTTGGATCATAAAATCCCATACCAGGCGATTATAGCGCATAATGGCGTAAAGATTGATTTGCTTTGCAATCTCCAATGGAGCTACGCTGATTTCATGAATAAGCATATCATTACCCAGTGCATCCAGGCGCCGGTAACAAGCTCTGGTCATGCGTGCAATCTCGCGTTCCGTTGGATACTGAAATAAATTTTCGCTGGTAATTTTTTGAATGGCTTCAGCAGGCTGAACCCCCTGCAGGAAAAAACGTGATACAATGCGGATCTCATAGAATAAGAACTGTTCCGCCGTCAAGGCCCCATGGTAAGATGATATATTCATAAATACATAGCTCCAAAACAATATCTCTATCTTTATAGAATACCACAACGCAACAGCAATCTCCATATGAATATTCACTTGCACAGTAGCAAACACAACGGAGGTCTGACCCCGACTTGCGTCACCATCTCCGGTCATTTTCCCCTAAAAATCCTCCAAAATTTCTGTTTGCCGCGATTTGGGCCATAGCTCATTTCATCTTCATATAATCAAATACCCCCGTATCTTCCCGGTAAGTCTCACCCTCTGATGGGATCTCAGACGGCCATGGGCCATAAGGAATCACTCTCTCCTGTACAAGGGGATTCTTATGTCAGTCGAGATTCCCTATCATAGGAAGCAAGTAGCAAAAAGGCGGAAAGGAACAGGTTATTCCTGTTCCTTTCCGCTTTTCAGTCTTTCCTATCAGGAGATCAGGCGGCGTTCAGTCATAATCCCCGTCCCGCCATTCGCCGGAGTACAGCTCGCTGCCGTCCCCCGCGTACATGGTCCCCTTGCCGTCATATGTATCGTTGGAAAACTCGCCCTCATAGCGAAGCTGGGGACTGCCCAGATAATACTCCTTGCCGTCACCGGACTTTTCCCCGTCCTTCATCTCTCCGTCATAGTAGAGCGAGCCAGCGCAATATTGGCGAACCTTCCCGTCCGGTTGATCGTCCTTAAATTCTCCGGTATCGATCCAGTAGGCCAGTCCCTGCTCCATCGCCGCCTGGGGATCCGAACTGTAGCTGACGGCATCTCCCACCGACGTGAAAAAGGCGTTGCCGGTCCCCGCTTTCTCGCCCTTGTGGAACGTCCCTTCATAGGTCACATAGTTGGCGCCGCCCCGGTACCATTCCTGAAACACTTCTGAGTATGGATCATCCGACACATATTCCCGAATGGTGTTGAGGTCCCCATATCCTCCGTTGTCCATGGTTGGGACATGGAATAGCAGGCCATAGTCCTCGTAGAGCCCCTTTTCAAAATTGCCGATATACAGATAGACGTATGTGGGATTCTCATAGTCAGAAATCAGGGTATCCCGCTGGAGGATCATGCCGAAGCCATCAGGCTGGTTGTCCTTGAGCTCTCCCACATAGTAATATCCGCTCTCCTTGCGGGTCAGCTCATAGCGATCGCTGAAGCCGGTGGGCTCCACGAACAGCAGCTCCTCCGGCGCCTTCTCCAGAGCCCCGGCGTTCTCCTCATACCAGGCCGCCAGTTTCTCCTGGTCTGAAAAGCCCTGCAGCGGGATATCGTGAGCCCCAGCGTATGCATATTGGGCAGCAAGGAACCGCTCTGTGATCGCGTTGGTTTCCGTGGGCACCGTCCCACTGTTTCCCGTTCCGCCGCAGGCACTGAGAAGCATCGCCAGCAAAGCACCCAAAAGCATGATCTGTCGTTTCATCAGGTCAATCAACCTCTTTCCTCTTTTTTTGCAGAGACCGGATCTTCTCCTGCAGTTCTTCATATCGTCTTTTGTCCTGGCAGACACGGGAGATCTGCTGGAAGCTCTGCTCCGCGTCCCGCTTTTTCTCCTCTGCCGCGATCAGATCCGGCGGCATCTGTTCGCCGGCAAGTTTTTTCGCTCGTATCACCCCTCTGGAACAGAGCAGAGCCGCCGCAAACAGCACAAGGCCGATCCAAAGCAGAGGCAGAAAACTGAAAAACCAGGCCGCAGCGATACAGAGCAGGGAGAGCTTGATCAGCAATGTCATACGCTTATCTTTCCTCTGATACTTTCCCAGTTGATCGATCTTCCCGGCATATTGGTCAAACAACGCAGCATAGGCCGCCTGCGCCGCTTCCTGCTGCGCTTTTGCCTGGCGGCACGCCTCTTCTACATCCTGATATCCGCTGCTGTCCAGCCTTTTCCTGCACTGCTCTGCCTCCTGCTGCAGCGCTTCCAATTCCCGCTTTGCTTCCAGCTGTTTCTCATACTCCCGTTCCAGCCTCTTTTCACGGATCAGATCGGGAGCATCCTCCAGAAAATAGCCGGCATTGCGCACTTCCTGGCGCATGGCCGTCTTGAACGAATCCAAATTTTTCTTGTTTTCCTCAGAAAGCATCTTTCCTGACCTCACTTCTCCACAAAGACTTTGAGAATTGCCAAGGGGATCAGTACGATTCCCAGAAGAAAGCCCACGGTCATTCTCTGTATGAACAATCCGCTCAGGCTCCCCATCCGGACCTTTCCGGCATAGATGGTTTTTCCCGCCGCCCAATAGGCCGCGATCAGATAGAGGACCGCCCAGAGACTCATCTGTATTTCCCCTCTTCCATGTGCCTTTAGTATACCATTCTCTCTTCCAAAATCAAGTCTATAGACATTATTATTGATCGCTATAGTGGTTTGTGATTGGAATAAAAGTTGTATAGCATGGAGAATAACATGCTTATAGGCGGTGAGCTCCGTGGACGGGAAAAAGCAGGAAATTACCGCAGCAGTTGCTGCGCAAATCAGATATTATCGTAAAAAGCACGCCATGAGTCAGGAAGCGCTGGCCCTGAAAGCCAATCTGAACCCGGCGTATTTCGGCCAAGTGGAACGGGGCTTGAAGTGCCCCACGGTGGATACCCTTTATAAGATTGCTTCCGCGCTGGATATTTCCCCTGCAGATCTGCTGCGGTCCCCTGTTGGGGAGGATGTACTGCCCTATGGCCAGCGGGCAGCCCAGCTTCTTTCCCGCGTTCCGCCCTCCAAGCGGGAGGCAATAATGGGATTGCTGGAATCCATGGTGGAAATGCTTGAGTGACAGACAGAGGAAAACCGGTATGACGATGGTGTCATACCGGTTTTTTCCTGCTTTTGTCCTGTTTTTATCCCAATCCCGCCTTCCAGAGAATGAAACGGCGGACCGATTCCTTGGGGATCCTCCAGGTGCGTCCGTTGCGATATCCTTTGAGCTGCCCGTTGCGCAGCAGGGCATAGGCTGCGTTGTTCCCGATGCGCAGCGCCTCACAGACCTCCTCTACCGTTAGGATATCCGCATACTCTTCCAGCATATCACCGGTCCTCCTGTCTGATGTTCCAATGGCGATGCCATTCCGACGGTCCCCAACAATCCAATTTCCAAGGATAGCCTGCGCATAAGGGGGATTCCGACTTTTTTGTAGGGCAGCAATCCATTCTCCTGTAGAGCTCCAGCCCTTCGAACAGCTGGACCACCCCCATCTCCGTGCGGGGCAGCATGAGAGCGATCTCCGTGATACCGGTTCCCCGAACAAACTCCCGGGTCAGAATTGTGCGGTCTTCCGGCTCACAAGGGGCATAAGCCCGTTCCGGGCAAAAGACTTTCCTCCTCATTTTCTGAACGATATTTTCTCTGATTTGACTTTCCTCTCCGTGATAAAGCATGATCGTTTCCTCCCATTCAGGTTTTACCTGTATGTTAGGTGATCATTCAAAACCCACCCTGTTCTCCCTCTGGCTCTCTCCGGAAAAGGGCCAAATCTCAGTCATATATCATCTCTGTGAAGCCCGGTGCTTTAAGCGCCGGGCTATCTTTTTGTGAGGTGATCCATATGAAGCAAGTCTGTGATTCCTGCGGCTGCGTGACGGCGGAAACCATCCTGCTCCCCTTTGACGGTCAGCTCCTGTGTCCCCACTGCCTGGAGCAGGCCACGGTGGCCTGCTCCCACTGCGGCACGCGGATCTGGAACGAGGAAAATACTGGAGACAGGGAAACACCCCTTTGCCAGCAGTGCTATGACCGCTATTACATCAGCTGTGTCCACTGTGGCCGTTTGATTCTGGAACAGGACGCCTGCTATCCGGAAAGCGGTGACACAGATGCCCCCTACTGCCCCAGCTGCTGGCTGCAATGGAAGGCCGGCGTTGCCATTCATGACTACTATTTCAAACCCAACCCTATCTTCTTCGGTGCTGGTCCCCGCTTCTTCGGCGTGGAGCTGGAAATCGACGGAGCGGGGGAGGACAGCGCCAATGCCCGGCGACTGCTGGAGAGCGGCAACCGCTGTGCAGAGCACATCTATCTCAAGCACGACGGGAGCCTGTGCGAGGGGATGGAGATCGTCACTCATCCCATGACACTGGACTATCATCTGACCCAAATGCCCTGGCGGGAGATTCTGGACACAGCCAGAGCCATGGGATACACCAGCCATCAGGCCCAGACCTGCGGCCTCCATGTCCACGTTAGCCGGGCGGCCTTCGGCCAGACAGAGCTGCAGCAGGACGGGGCCATTGCCCGCATCCTGTATTTCTTTGAAAAGTTCTGGGACGAGCTTCTGAAATTCAGCCGCCGCACACCCCGGCAGCTGGAGCGGTGGGCGGCTCGGTACGGCTACAAGGAGCAGCCCAAAGACATTCTGGAGCACGCCAAAAAGGGCTGCCCCGGCGGTCGATATACCTGTGTGAATCTCCAGAACGGGGATACCGTGGAGCTGCGAATCTTCCGGGGCTCTCTGCGCTGGAACACCCTCATCGCCACGCTGCAGCTGGTGGACCGAATCTGTGATATGGCACTGTATCTCTCCGACCAGGAGCTGCAGTCCCTCTCCTGGACCACCTTCGCCGCCGGATGCCAGGCGCCGGAACTGATACGCTATCTCAAGGAGCGGCGGCTGTATGTCAATGATCCGGTTGAAGCGGAAGCGGAGGTGTAATATGTGCTGCTTATTTGGTGTTCTGGACTTTCAGCAGACTCTGACCCGACGGCAGCGCCAGCGGTTGTCCACCGCCCTCTCCATTGCCGCCCAGACTCTGGGTACCGATGCCACTGGCCTTGCCTATATATCCGGCAACCGACTGCAGATCTGCAAGGCGCCCCGTCCGGCCCGGGCCGTCCATTTCCGGATTCCGGACGACGCCCGGGCAATTATGGGCCATACCCGGATGACGACCCAAGGATCGGCCAGCCATAACTGCAACAACCACCCCTTTTCCGGTAAAGCTGGCCACACCCGCTTTGCCCTAGCTCACAATGGCGTTTTGTACAACGACCGGTATCTGCGTCACTCCCTGGGCCTGCCGGCCACCCGGATCGAGACGGACAGCTATGTAGCCGTCCAGCTCATCGAAAGAAGGAGCACTCTGGACTGTTCCACCCTGAGGTATATGGCGGAGCAGATAGAGGGCTCCTTTGTCTTTACGATACTGGATCAGGAAAACCGGCTGTATGTGGTAAAAGGGGACAATCCCTTCTGCCTGTGGCACTTCCCCCGATCCCACTGCTATGTCTACGCCTCCACAGAGGCCATTTTGAAGGAGGGGCTCCGCCGCAGCCGCCTGCGGCTGGGTCCCCATGAGCACATTCCCGTCCGCTACGGTGAGATCTTATGCCTAGAAGCCGGACGGCCCATCACCCGGGACCGGTTCGACGACTCCCGCTTGCCGGGCGTCTATTCCTTTACCCTCTGGCAGGGCGTGAACGGGTGCCGCTGTGCTCCTGCCTCCCGGGCAGAGGACCCATACCTGGAAGCCCTCAGGGCCGTGGCGCCGGCTTTCGGCTATACAGGAGCGGATCTCGACCGTCTGGTGGGACAGGGTTTTTCTCCCACGGAGATCGAAGAGCTGTTTTACTGCGGTCAGCTGCCTGACCGGTAAGGAAGAACGAGTCATGAAAATTCTGGTTATAGAGCCCTTAAAACCGCCTGCAGTCCGGGAGATTGAGGATACCCTGTCCGCCATGCAGGCGGTGGTGGGCGGCCCCATTCAGGCGGTCTATCCCTTTGATGCGCCGGTGGCGCTGATCTGCCATGAGGAGGGAAAGCTCCTGGGGCTGCCTTTGAACCGGGCGCTGTATGATCCCGAATCCGGCGAACGGTACGACATTATCGCCGGGACGTTTTTCCTCTGCGGAGCACCGCCAGAGGAGGCGCGCTTTACCACGCTGACGGAAGCGCAGATCGCCGGATTCTCCAGGCGCTTTGCCCGTCCGGAGATTATTTTTCCCATGGGCAGTCCGGAGGGCCCCCGGGAAAGGAGGTGAATGACATTGGAGTGGAAGATTTTGGGCTTTGTGCTGGCTCTTGGCACACTGCTTGTGCTGGAGGAAAAGGAAGCGCTGGAGTGAAAGGAGGGAGATCTTCATGCTGCCTATCTTTGCTGTTGCAGCATCTGGTCCGCTGGCCCAGCTGGCGGAGGGTGCTCTGTTGGGCGTCAGCGCATATCTGACCATACGGGAGCGCTGAGGAACCAAAAAAGGGGCTGTCCGCAATGGACAGCCCCCGGGTAGTATGTTCACATCCGATACGGCATCTGCGCCTGTGCCTGATCTGACACCCGATAAAGACGCAGTCCGTATTTCCCCAGCTCCGCTTTCAGGTACTGAAGGTATAGATACAGCTCCCTCTTGGTCCCGGAATACTTGATCCCGTCCTGATAGGACACCGTGTTCATGGCAAAATGCAGATGATACAGCGCGTTGTCACAGTGCACACCGAACACGATCTGATAACGGACAGCGTAGTAATACGCGCAGATCCATCCCAGCTCCTCCACCACATTCACCGCAGGCCGCTGCCACCTTGCCTGCAGCCACTCCAGCTCCCCGGGGGAAAAGGTTATGATCCAGTGGCGCAGCCGGACTCCCTGCTGCTTATGCCACAAAGCGGCCACCAGTTCCATTTCCTGTACCACTGTGACCACGTCGGCAGTGCTCACCCCCCATCCGCCGATCCGCCCATAGGTCTTTTCCCTGTTGAAGATATATGCCACCACGGCCCGGATGGCATCGCTGTCCCGGTACTTCTCCGGATAGCAGCCGTCTTTGCTGTCCTTGGTGATGATTTTCAGCTGCGCCATGGTTCAGCCTCCAATCCTGCGGATCGTTTCCCCGCGCCAGGACACCACTCCATTGCGCAGGTGCTCATAATCTGATGCCGTCAGGAGCAAATTCTGCAGTTGACACAGCTGCGCGGCAAGGTCACTGCGCAGCCGCAGATCGCTCTCCCGGGCGCCCAGGGCCGTCTCGATCAGATAGCGGCTCAAGCTGGTATTGGCTGCCTCCGCTTTGGCTTTGATGGCCTGGTACTCCCCTTCCTCCATGCGAACGGAAATATTTTTTACTTTCTTCATAATGAACATTCCTTTCCGGAAGGGGCGCCGTCAAGGCCTCCCTCCCATATGCTATCCTCACGGATCGCAAGGGGAATGACGATGCCGTCATTCTCCCTGGGTCCCCTTACAGAAGTGTTCTTTATGTTGTAAAGCATTACGGACCATGTTCTTCCCTTATCCCTCCGCCTCGGACCTCACTGCCGCAGTACAGTGCACTGGAATGGGACAGTGCGTGGAAAGTATATAAGGAGTCTGACAACGCCCCCAAACTGACAAAACCGGTTCCGGGCCTGTCCTCCTCTCAGATCCGCTTCACAGGTGGGTGTTGGGCAAGGATCCCGGGCATAAAGGAAAAATAAACCAAAACGTCTTCGGCAAAATGCCCAACCCCTATTCATTCAGGCCCAGCAGGCTGGATAAAACCGTCCGATATCGATCTCTTTTCTCTTTTTTCGATACAATAATCTCATAGAGCATCCAGAACAGCTCCGTATCTTCCAGGTAAAGGTTTTGATAGGCCTCCGACGCCTCTACAAATGAGGCGGGCGCAAACAGCATGGGCGCGTGCAGGATCTTCCGGTCTCCATTCTGATCCCGCAGAGGTTCGCCGTTTTTATCCAGCTGCAGATAGTCGTTTTCCCCCTCTACATAGCCCAGCAAGTAATGGGGACTCACGTTATAAAATCCGCAGATCCTGCGGAGCCGATGCATGGGAATGGATTTCATGTTCCCATGTTCATACTTGCATACCGCCATGGGCGAGATATGCAGTTCCGCCGCCAGATCCTTTGCCAACCAGAAGGTGCCGCCGCTCTCATCCTCAGCACGAGACTCCGCGTGGCGCTTTTTCCGAATGCCCCGCAGTCTTTTGGCGAAGATCTGTATCCGCTCGGGATCGCAGGGATCAAATCCCTTGGGAGGCCTTCCGAACGTCTCGTAGTCATCCTTCTCCAGCCGGGCAAACTCTTCAGGAACGATTCCGTTTACCATAGCGCACCCTCCTAATAAACCAGTTTATATACTAAGTTTATTTTACAAAAATACAGTGTTTTGTCAATGGCTTTCAGGCCCTCAGACTGGTACAATGCCAGCCAAAGGAGGCGATGGACCGTGCTCAGCGATCCCAAAAAGAAATTGACCGTGCGGGTCTGCTGCAAGGACTCCGACGACAGCATACCGGTTTTTTACAGATCCTTTCCCCTGCGGGAGGCAGAACCGGTCGGCGCACAGCTTCAACGGGAACTTCCATTCTGGACTCCTGCAAACCCTGTCCTTCTGGATCTGCCGCCGGGAGCCGGAAAGACCAGCTTCGTGTACGACGTGCTGATCCCCGCTGCCCTGGCCCAGGGCAAAAATCTGCTGCTGGTCTCCAACCGGGTGGCCCTGTCCTTCCAGCAAAAGCGGGCCATCCTGGAAAGGCTCCGCTCCCCTCTGCCCCGGCTCCTGACCGATGAGGGGGTGCGGCAGACGGAAGACTTTGGGCCCGTGCGGGTCATCACCTATCACCGGCTGTCCGCACTGGTAGATGACCCGGACTCTGCTCCGTGGCTCAATAGCCTCCTGTTCGCCG
This sequence comes from uncultured Oscillospiraceae bacterium, assembly GCA_902478785.1. Classification (GTDB taxonomy): domain Bacteria; phylum Bacillota; class Clostridia; order Oscillospirales; family Oscillospiraceae; genus Oscillibacter. The sequence goes on along the minus strand of CABSMJ010000017.1, from coordinate 13,975 downwards.
TGTTTGACGAATGTCATTACTTTACTTCGGACGCCCTGTTCAACTCCTATGCGGAACACCAGCTGCGCCTGGCCTGCCAGCGGTTTTGCCACGCCGTCCGAATCTACATGACCGGGACCAGCTGGGATGTTCTGCGGCCCCTGGCCGAGGCGGAAATGCGGTTTTATCACCGGCGCACCTTTTATCCCCAGTGGACGCTGCCCAGGGAGTGCATCCGCTACACCCTCCCCGTTCACTCGGACCGCTACCGGCTACATTTCTTCCACACGCTGGAGGACCTGTCATCTCTCATTGCGGAGCAACCCCGGGCAAAGTGGATGATCTTCGTGGACAGCAAGGCCCGGGGGCGGCGGTTTGCCCAGGAGCTCAGTGTCCCCACCACTTATCTGGACGCCGAATCCAAGGGCGGCGACGTCTGGGAGCACATCATCCGCGAAAAGGAATTTTCGACTCAGGTGCTGGTGACCACCTCCGCCTTGGATGTGGGGATCGACATCATCGACCCGGAGGTGCAGAACGTGGCCGTCATCGCAGACAACCGCACCGCGCTTTTGCAGATGGCCGGCAGGCGCAGGCTCCAGGCAGGGGAGCGCATCGATCTGTGGGTCTGCGACCTCCCCAAAGCCGCCGTCTCCGCCCGCCTGCGCAAATACCAGGACTGGCTGCACTGGTACAGCCGGCTGGATGCGTGCCGCCGGCCGGAGCACCACTGGGCATTGGCCGCGCAGCTCTGGTGCCAGGAGGATCCCGCTCTGCGCGTCTTATTCCGGCTGGGCAAGGAACGGATCTTCCCCAACCAGCTGGCCCGGTATGCGCTCCGCCGCCGGTGCTTCCTGTTGGAGCGCATCCAGAGGGGCGAGACTACCTTTCGGCGGGAAGCGGCGCTGTGGTTGGGCATGGATCCCGATGCCTCTGGCGCTGTGGCTGCCCTGCATCGCTTTTACGCAGAGCATGGCGGTCAGGCCCTGGACACTGTACTGCAGGGCGAGCTGCGGCAGCTGATCAACAACTGCTACGCCGAGTCGGGCCACAGAGAGCGGCAGCCTGACCGGCTTTTGAAGAACAAGCACCACGCACTTACCAACCGCCTTGAGGAGATGCAGCTTCCCTACTCCATTGTGACCCGGGGCGACGCATGGCTTTTGACCAAAACGAACCACTGTGAGGAGGTGACCTGATGAAAAACGTCGTGGACGACTGCATGGAGGAGCTGGAGAAGTTGGTGACCTCCTATCCCCGCTGGATCCCTATTACGGCAGCAGCGGAGTTCCTCCACGTAAAGCCGGAAGCCCTGCGGGCGTCCATTGAGCAGCGCAACTGTCCCTTCGGCTTTTGCTGGAAGCTGGGCGACCGCACGGCATACAAGCTGCCCACCTTCACCTTTGTGTGCTGGTACACCAAGGGTGCCTGCTTCTCCGCATAATCCCACAGGGCCGGGAAGCGTCTTCTTCCCGGCCCTTTCATCATCCAAAGGGAAGGAGTGCTCTAAATGCCCAAAGCGAAAAAGCGGTATGAATACAAACTGAATCTTGGAAAGGGGATCAACGGCCAGCTGATTCGGAAAAGCTTTTACTCCACAAAGTCCATGGCGGACGCCAGAAAAAAGGCGGAGGAATATCGGCTCCGGTATGAAATGGAGCTGTTCATCACCGGCAGCGGCCAGACCAAAGCCGTCAAGTTTTCTTCCTGGGCCATGTCCTGCCTGGAGATGTACAAAAAGCCCTATGTCAAGGCCAACACCTACAGCGGGACCTATCTGTATCCGGTCAAGCTGCATCTGATCCCGTACTTCGGGAACATGAACCTCGAGGATATCCGCCCCATCCACATTCAGCAGTACATCAATGAGGCCTCTAGGAAGTACGCTCCTGAGACCATCAAAAAGGACTGCAATGCCTTGAAGCTGATCTTCGACACGGCCGTAGACAATCAGCTCTGCACCAAAAGTCCGCTGACCAAAAGCATCCAGCGGCCCAAGAGTGAGGTCCGGACGGTGAAGCACGCCTATACCCAGGAGCAGTATGACACCGCCTATGCCTTTGCGAAGGAATGGAAAAATGGGTTGTCTCTCATGCTGCTTCTGGAAACCGGGATCTCCCGCAGTGAGCTGCTGGGACTTCGCTGGGAGGACATCAACAAGGAAACGCAAAGTATCTCCATCAACCAGGGATTGGTTGCCTATCATTCTGCAGATAATGAGAAATATGTGATGGAAAGCAGCGGCTTGAAAAATAAATTTCGCCGCCGTGTCATCCCTATTACAGACCATGACCTCTGGCTTCGTTTGTGCCAAGCGCCTAAAGCGCAGACATCTGGAAAGACCACAGTTTTGACAGGCCAGGTGATTCACAGCCCTGAGGGAAAGCCTTATCAGCCCAACAACTGGGAAAATCGGGTATACCGCCCGTTCATGCGGGCACTCCACAAACTCCATCCAGACATTCCCATACTTTCTCCGCACGAGCTGCGCCATACCAGGGCCACCCTTTGGATCGCCCAGGGGATGGACCCCTATATGGCAGCGCGGCTCCTGGGCCATAGCGATTTGAAGATGCTCACCAAAATCTACGACCACACCAGCACGGAAACGCTGCGCAAAGCGCTTTTGGATGCCGCGGAAAAGAAGGGCACAGAGAAAAAAGGCAAAGAAACCGCTCCCTAGGGAAGCGGTTTCTTTTTTTGCACAGATCCCCGTCCGGGTGGAGAAAGGCACCTAAAGGGCGAAAACTGTCGTATTTTTGTCGTATTTTCGATTGGAATGCAAAGGGCAGAAAAACAAAAAATCCTGAAACCATTGCGGTTTCAGGATTTTTCATGGTGGACGCTAACGGACTTGAACCGCTGACCCCCTGCACGTCAAGCAGGTGCTCTAGCCAGCTGAGCTAAGCGTCCAAACGCGGAACAAGTGTATGTTACCTCATATTTACCCATTTGTCAATACTTTTCTTACATTTTTATGATCTTTTCTTTTTCCCTCCCCTGTTTTCGCCTGCCGGAGCCAAAAATGCCCCCCGCCGGAGCCCTCCGGCAGGGGCATTTTCCCTTTATGTACCTGAGTCGATGGTCAGCTGTATACGGATCTCAAAGGTCCGCTGCCAGGGGAAAACCAGATCCGACAGCGTCAGCGTCCCCAGGCCTGCGGTGTTTCCCTCCAGGTCCACCAGCATGGCGCTGCGGGAGAGATTTTTCAGCACGTCCCGGCTGTCCTCCTCCAGCCACTGCTCCGCCTGGGAGAGCACCGTATCCAGGTCCACGCCGGAGGCGCAGAAGTTGTCCGGGTCGCCCCCCAAGTCCTCCTTCACATACAGCGCCACCCGGGGCTTGGTGGCGTTCTTATAGCAGATGTCCTTGACGAGGGAGTCGGCCAGGGTGCGGATGAAGTCGTCCTGCTGGGACTGGGTCTGGGGTCCGCCCCGGTTCAGGCACAGCCACCGCCCAAGGCCGTTGGCCAGGGCGATGCCCGTGACGTTAGCCAGGTCATAGTAGCCCGCGTAGCCCAGCAGGCCCCCCAGGTCCGTCTTTTTCACCAGCTGCTCCTGGAAGGCGGTACCGTAGCCATTCTTAGCTGCGTCCATCAAAATGGTGGGCACGCCGCGGCTCTGGTTGTCCCCCAGGGCCTGGATCAGGGCGTCGATATAGCTTTCGCTCTCTCCCTCCTCCGCCGGTGCCGTCAGCACCAGCAGCTCCAGGTCCGCGTCCTCCTCTGTCTGCTCCGCGCCAAGATAGGCAAGATGCTGGGCCACGATCTCGGTCATGGACTGGTGGTCGTAGTCGCTGGAGGCGCTGCTCTCGCTGCCGCCGAAGTACCGCACCCGCACCCGGGGCGTCTCGTCCCCCTGGAGGGCGTACATCCGGCACACCGCCAGCATCCCGTCCTCGTCGGCGCCGGAGAGCACCGCTCCCCGGCCCTCCACCGCCTGGCGCAGGTAGGCAAGTTCATTGGTCTGGATACTGGCGGAGGGAGCCGAGTCGTCCACGCCGATGAGGAAGTGGACGTTCTCCATGCCCTCGGACGCCTGAAGGGCATGGTCTATCAGCGTCAGCTTCCGCTCCCGGCAGAGGAGATACTGCTCCACCTGGGCCTGCGTCAGGCCGAAGTCCTCCGGCACCAGCGCTTGGCCATCCCCGCCGGTCTCGTAGCCCGCCGTGATGTTGGCCACCGTCAGGGCGTCGCCGGAGAGGGCCGCCCGCTCCTCCATGCCGTAGGCACGCAGTGCCTCGTAGCCCTCCAGGTCCCAGCCGTCATAGCCCACCGTGGGGGCCAGGCGCATGACCGTGTCCAGGAGGTAGACCTGGTTCTCCTCCCCGCCCAGGGCCTCCAGGAGGCCGTCGATGAGCTCCGTCTCCGTCAGCACCGTGCCATCGGAGAGGGTCACGTCCCCGCCGGCAAAGCTGCGGGAGTTCACCAGGCCCCCGGAGAGCATCTGGTCCAGGGACAGGATGTACCGGTCGCAGCCCGCCGCCTCCTGTTCCAGCACCCACTCATAGAGCCCCGCCCGGTCGCCGTAGGCAGTGCCGTTAGGGTTCTTGCTCTGGCCGTCCAGGCAGGTGTGGTACAGCGACTCCTCCGGCATCTGCAGGTCATAGCCCAGGGACCGGGCCAGATAGGCCACCCGGTCCGTGTTCACCGGCCGGTCATCCAGGGGCACATAGGCCACCAGGGGAGCCTCCTGGCCGCTCTCCTGAGGCAGCTGCTGGGGCTCCGGCGCGCCGCAGCCGGTGAGACAGGCCGCCGCCAGTGCCGCGGCCAAAATCCGTTTCTTCATGGTGCCTCCTTTTCTCGGGTAAAGCAACGGAGCCCGCGGCAAGCGGACTCCGTTTTTTCTCGTGGCAGGGACTTACAGTCCCAGGTTCAGACCGCCGGTGATCTTCTCCATGGCCTCGTTCATGGCGCTCTCCGCCTGACGCAGGGCCTCGTTGACGGCGGACACCACCAGGTCCTGGAGCATCTCCACATCCTCCGGGTCCACGGCTTCGGGCTTGATGGTCACGGACAGGACTTCCTTCTTGCCGTTGACCTTGGCCTCCACTACGCCGCCGCCTACGCTGGCGGTGAACTCCTGGGCCTCCACGCTCTCCTGGCTGGCGGCCATCTGGGCCTGCATCTCCTGCAGCTTCTGCTGCATCTCCATCTGGCGCTGGGCGCCGGTGGGTCTGCCGCTGGTGAATCCGCGGCGTGCACTGTATCCCATAATCACTGACTCCTTTTTTCTATTTGTTTGGCTCACTTGAGCTCAAAGCTGTCAAACTTGCTGCCGAAGTCGATGAGCTTTTGCATCTTGTCCTCGGCGGAGGGGGCCGCAGGCGTGCCAATGGTGAAGCATACGCCCACCGTCCGCCCGCTGAGCTCCTCTGCCGCCGCCTTCAGCACGGGGATCACCTGGTCGTTGTCCAGCTGGCGGCGGGCCACCTCGTCCTCGCAGACCACGGTGAGCATGTCGCCCGCCAACGTGCCGGAGGCCTTGTCCAGGAAGGCCCGGTACATGGGCCGCAGCCGTCCCTTGCACCGCTCCGCCAGCTCCCGCCACACGGCGCTGTCCCCCGAGGGCTTCGGGGCGGCCTTGGGAGAGGGAGCCGCGGTCCGGACCGGCGGCTGGAACGCCTGCGGCACAGGGGGCTCCTCCATGGGGAAGGGCGGCTCTTCCAGCGGGAAGGGGGGCTCCTCGTCAAAGGGAGGCGGTGCCTCCTCCTGCTGCCGGGCACTCGCCGCAGGCTCCTCCCAGGGCGGCGCAGCGTCCGCCTGGGCCCGGGGTGCCTCCGCCTGGGAGACCGGAGCGGCGGCAGGAACAACCTGGGGCGCAGCAGATGCCGGCGCGGCGGCAGGGGCAGCGGCCGCCTGCTCCCGCAGGACCTGGGGCATCCGCTCCAGGCGGCTCTCCACCCGGTCCATCCGGGCGCACAGGGCCGTCAGGTCGCCGCTGAGGCTCTCGTCACACAGCCGCAGCAGGCACAGCTCCGCGTCGGTGCGCCGGTTGGCGCTGCGCTGGAGGTCCGCGGTGGCCGCCTGGAGGGTGGAGGCCAGGAACAAAAGACGGGTGGAGGACACGTTCCCCTCCAGCGCGTCCAGGGTGCGGCCGTCATAGCCGCCGGAGAGCAGCGCAGCGCCCCCCTCCGGGGCGGTCTTGCGCAGCAGCAGATCTCTTGTCAGAGTGGACAGCTCCCCCAGGACGGCGCCCATGTCCTTGCCGCCCTCGTAGAGCCGGCCCAGCAGCGTCAGGGCCCCGGCGGCATCCCGCCGGAGGACCCGCTCCATCAGCTGGGCGGTCTGGAGATTCCCCGCCAGGCCCAGCACCTCCAGCACGGCGGCACTGTTGATGGTGCCGCCCACGGCGGCGCACTGGTCCAGCAGACTCAACGCGTCCCGCAGGGCGCCGTCGGCCAGTCGGGAGAGGAGCTCCGCCCCGTCCTCCGTCAAATCGATGCCCTCCTGGGAGGATACGTACAGCAGCCGCTTGCGGATGTCCTGGGGCGTGATGCGCTTGAAGGAAAAGCGCTGGCACCGGGAGAGGATGGTGGCGGGCACCTTCTGCAGCTCCGTGGTGGCCAGAATGAACATGAGATGCTCCGGCGGCTCCTCCAGGATCTTCAGCAGGGCGTTGAAGGCGGCGGTGGAGAGCATGTGGACCTCGTCCACGATGTAGACCCGCCGCCGGACCTGGGCGGGAGAATAGACCGCCTCGTCCCGAAGGGCACGGACCTGGTCCACGCCGTTGTTGGAGGCGGCGTCCAGCTCCAGCACGTCCAGGAAGCTGCCGCTGTCGATGCCCAGGCAGGCCGGGCACTGGTTGCAGGGGTCGCCGTCCACCGGGTGCTCGCAGTTCACCGCCTTGGCCAAAATCTTGGCGCAGGTGGTCTTGCCGGTGCCCCGGGTACCGGTGAAGAGATAGGCATGGGAGGTGCGGCCCTCGGCCACCTGCTTGCGGAGGGTCTGGGTGATGTGCTCCTGACCCACCACATCGGAAAAGGTCTTGGGCCGCCACTTGCGGTAGAGGGCCTGATACATGGCCGCGCTCCTTTCTCGTACGCTTTCTCTGCCCCACAAACGGGCCCACCGGCCCTCAGGGCAGAAAAAGTCCTCCGTATGCATCTGCGGACCCGGCACCCTCGCGGCACATGGATGGTCCCGTTTAATGCTGCTCGGTTCCCCGCCTGACATGGTTCACAGGCATCCATTGCGCGAGACCGGCTCCGCAGATGCACGCGGAGGACTTATCACAATGCTGTTATTTTACTATATTCCTTTGAAATTATCAACCGAAAAATGAAAAATCCAAAAACTTACCGCCAAAAAGGCAGCGGGAGGGAAAGGGGACGCCTCCGAAGCAGGGCGTCCCCGGGCATTTTTGTCCCGGCGCCGGCCCGTTTCACTTCAGGTCCAGCCGCAAATAGATCAGCTCCTCCATGGGCGTTCCATTATAAGAGGGGACCTGGTAAAAGCCGTGGCGCTGATAGAGACGGATGGCCGACTCCAAAAAGGGGAAGGTGTCCAGCAGGACAGCCTCGTAGCCCATCTGCCGGGCGTCGGCCAGGATTTGGTCCACCAGCTTCTGGGCCACGCCCAGATGGCGGAACTGAGGCCGGACGTAGAGGCGCTTGAGCTCCGCCTCTTTGTCGTTGATCCTCCGCAGGGCCATGCAGCCGGCGGCCTGACCGTCCACCGTGGCCAGGTAGAGACAGCCGTCAGGCGGGCCGTACTTGTCCCGCAGGTGGTCCAGCTCCGTGTCATATCCCTGCTGCTCCAGATAGCCTCCAAAGTCGGGCTTTTTCTCCAGCAGCATTTGGGTGTACTCGGCAAACAGCGCACCCAGTTCTTCCCGATGGTCATACCCTGGCTCCAGCACGATCTTCATGACTGTTCCGCTCCTTTCCTCACCGCCGTGTCTCTTCTCTCTTTGCCCCTATTCTAGCCCCAGCCGGCGGGAAAATCAACCGCTCCAGATGGCTGAGCGGAGAAAAAAACACCCGGAACACCTTCCGGTGTTCCGGGTGGGGAAAGGACGCTTAGAGCTGCTTGACCGTGTAGTACACCACCAGGGCAAACAAAACGATGGCCAGGGCCCAAATCAGGTAATAGGCCAGGGACACCCGCACCAGGGCGGCGGCCATGGCCACCACAGACAGGGCGCAGGAGGCGTAGATGACGCCGTAGGAGGCGCCGGAGGGCAGCAGGCGCAGCTTACCCAGCTTGCCGCCGGACTTCTCCGCCTGGTGGAACACCACCGCGGCAGCGGCCAGCACCACCATCAGCGCGATGGTGCCGCCCAGGACGATGGTCCCGGTGGTGCCGTGGCCTAAGCCTCTGCGGCAGAGCCACAGATCCAGGATACCCAGGCACAAAACAGCTACGCTCCAGAAAAATTCTCTCTGATAGAGATAGTGGACCAGAGCCAGAGCACCCACCACCGGCACCGCGATGCACAAAATCTGGTTTCCGGCGGGGACATAGGTGTAGCACGCCCAGCCGGTGACGGCCAGGAAAGCGCCGGCGATGGCCAGCCAGAATCCGGCCAGACGGCCGCCCCGGCTGCCCCGGCAGGCCAGGGCCAGAATCACACCCACCACCAGCAGCACACAGCCGGCGATGCCGGTATATTTGAGTATGTCGGCGAAGGCCAGGAACTGGTCCACCTGTCCATTGATGAAATAGCGCCGGATGACCAGAAGCCAGGCCTCACCAATGCAGCAGGCCACCAGCATCCGCACTGCGGCGGAGAAGGATGCGTTGTTCTTTACCTCCGTCTTGGCAGAGGACTTCTTCTCGGAAACGCTTTTGCTTGTCATTTTCTTTGTCATCTATGGAAACCTCCACGGGTTTTGCCGCTCAAAAATCAGTGTCCGAACCCGGAGGCCGGACAACAGTTAAAAGTATTGTAGCAGATTCCAGCTCACATTGCAAGGTTTTCCCCCAGGTTTCTGTGTTGTAGATTTGAAATTTGTGTAGTATAATAGGTACGATTTGACCCTTTGCCCGCCTTTTTCCAGGCGGCGGGTATCCTGATTTCAACAAGCGGGAGACGGAAGCATGTCTTGGATGAAACGAATGAGAATCCTTCTGCCGGCACTGGTGCTGGCACTGGGCCTGAGCGCCTGCGGCGCAGAAGAGCCTGCCCAGGCGGAGATCTTTGCCATGGACACGGTGATGACTCTGACGGCCTATGGCAAGAATGGGGAGCAGGCGGTGGATGAGACCCGCCAAGAGATCCAGCGGCTGGACCAGCTGCTGGACCGGACGGAGAGCAACAGTGAGATCTCCCAGCTCAACGAAAGGGGCTCCGCCTCCGTCAGCAGTGAGGTCTTTGCCCTGATTCAGGCCGCCGTCTCCTACGGCAGCGCCACCGGCCACGCCTTCGACATCACCGTGGCACCGGTGGTGTCCGCCTGGGGCTTTACCACGGACCACTACCAGGTCCCCGACCAGGCCACGCTGTCTGCCCTGCTGGAGCATGTGGACAGCGACCAGATCACCCTCCTGGCCGGAGAGGACGGCGGCACCGTGACCTTGGGCCAGGACCAGAGCATCGACCTGGGCGGCATCGCCAAGGGCTACACCTCCGACCGGGCCGAGGCCATCTTCCGCGCCGCAGGCGTGGAGAGCGGCAACATCTCCCTGGGCGGCAACGTCTACGTTCAGGGCAGCAAGCCCGACGGCAGTCCCTGGCGTGTGGCGGTCCAGGACCCCCAAAACAGCTCCGCCGCCGCGGTGGTGCTGGAGCTCAGCGACGCCTACGCCGTCACCTCCGGCGGCTACCAGCGCTATTTTGACCAGGACGGCAAGCGCTATCACCACATCATCGACCCCGCCACCGGCTCCCCCGCCGACAGCGGCCTTCTCTCCGTCACCGTGGTGGCCTCGGCCAACGGGGACACCGACGGTATCCTCACCGGCCACGGCACCATGTGCGACGCCTTCTCCACCGCCCTGTTCGTCATGGGGGAGGAAAAGGCCCTGGACTTCTGGCGCTCCGGACAATATGACTTCGACCTGGTGCTGGTCACCGACGACGGCCGGGTAGTGATTACCGAGGGGCTGGCGGACTCCTTTGAGCAAAGCGAGGGCAGCGGATATGCCTATGAGATCGCCCATTAAAACAAAACCCACCCCTGCCGACGCCCTGGTGGCGGCGGTGATTTTGCTGCTGGCGGCGGCCCTAACGGTGGGCCTGTGGTCCTGGAACCAAAGCCAGAGCGGCGCTTTGACTGCGGTGGTATCCGTGGACGGCCAGGAGACGGACCGGGTGGTGCTCTCGGAGCTGTCCGCTCAGGAGGAGCGGACCTACTCCCACAGCGGCTACACCCTGACCGTGGTCTTTTCCCCGGAGGCCGTGCAGGTGACCCACTCCGACTGTCCCACCCAGGACTGCGTCCACACCGGGGCCATCTCCCGGGGCGGCCAGAGCATCATCTGTCTGCCCGCCCGGATCGTCGTCCGGCTGGAGGGTTCCTCCTCCGGCGGCAGCGACGTGGACCTGACCATCGGATAGGAGGGGCAAACGTGAAACTGACCACAAAGCAGCTGGCCCAGTGCGCCGTGCTGACGGCCCTGGCCCTGGCGCTGTCCTATATGGAGGCACTGCTGCCCCTGTCCCTGGTGATCCCCCTGCCGGGCATCAAGCTGGGCCTGGCCAACATCGTTACCGTGTTCGCCCTGTGCACCATGGGCGTGCCCCAGGCCTTTTTGATCCTCATCGCCCGGTGCTTTCTGGGGTCACTGTTCGCCGGCAATCTTAACGCCCTGCTCTTTTCTCTGCTGGGCGGCGTGCTGGCGCTGGTGCTGGAGGCACTTCTGCTGCGCCTACGGCGCCTTTCCATCTTCGGCGTATCCATGGGCGGCGCCGCCGCCCACAACTGCGGCCAGGTGGCGGCGGCCATGGTGTCTCTGGGCACCGTGACGCCTCTTGCCTATCTGCCGCTTTTGCTGGTGGTGGGTCTGGGCACAGGGGCCCTTACCGGCTGCATCGTTTCACTGCTGCTGCGGGCGGCTGAAAAGCTCCCGCTGGGCGCTTGAATGAAAGGGGGACAAGACCTATGGGCCACAGCAAACCAAACGGCAAGGACGAGATCATCCTGCGGCAGCTGGAGGTGATCCGCACCATGACGGAACACAACCTCAGCCGCATGGGCAGCGACTTCTGGGGCGTGCCGTCGGGTTCCGCCCCCGCTCAGGACAAGGCTCCGGAGACCCCCAAGGCGCCCCCTGCCCTTTCCGGCAGCGGCAAAGACGACACCGCCGCCTCCACCGGCAACGACCCGGGTCCTGCTGCCGCGCCCGACGCTCCGCCGCCGGAAAAAATCGAGGACCTTCAGCGGGAGCTGGACTCCTATATCGGTCTGGAGGCGGTGAAGCGGGAGGTGAAGAACCTCATCAACCTGGTGACGGTCTACCAGCTGCGCCGGAAGAACGACCTCCCCACCACCGATTTGAGCCTGCACATGGTCTTTACCGGCAACCCCGGCACCGGCAAGACCACCATCGCCCGGCTCATGGCCCGGATCTATCACGCCCTGGGCATCCTCTCCAAGGGGCAGCTGGTGGAAGTGGACCGCAGCGGCCTGGTGGCGGGCTATGTGGGCCAGACGGCCCTCAAGACCAGCAAGGTCATCGACTCGGCCCTGGGCGGCGTGCTGTTCATCGACGAGGCCTATGCCCTCAACGGCCGGGCGGAGAACGACTTCGGCCAGGAGGCCATCGACACCATCCTCAAGGCCATGGAGGACCACCGGGACGACCTGGTGGTCATCGTGGCCGGGTACGACGACCTGATGGACCGCTTTATCCACTCCAACCCCGGGCTGGAGTCCCGGTTCAACCGCTTCCTCCACTTTGACGACTACACCGCCGACGAGATGCTCGCCATCTTTCGGATGCAGTGTGAAAAGGGCTGCTATCAGCTGGGGGACGGCGTGGCGGAGATGGTGCGGGACTTTATCCAGGAGGAGAATACCGACTCCATGTCCTTCGGCAACGCCCGGGGCGTGCGCAATCTCTTCGAACAGATCCTGGTCTGTCAGGCCAACCGCCTGGCCGGCCAGGAAACCGTGACCCGGGAGGACCTGATGCAGATCACTGTCCGGGACGTGCTGGCCGCCCGGGGCCTGGAGGAGGGGGCGGAGCTGCCCACCTACGGCGCCCAGGAAACCACAGACAATCCAAGCAAAGAAAGGGGAACCCCATGAAAATCCTGATCGCGGGCCTTCAGTCCCGCTATGAGCAGTACCTGCCGGACCTGCCCATCACCAAGCAGGTGGAGATGGTCTTTTGCAAGCGCAGTCTCAGCGACGAGGTCTTTGCCTCCGCCGCGCCGGAGGCAGAGGTGGTGTGCGTAGACTCCATGCGGACCACTACCGCGGCCCTGATGGACGCCATGCCCAACCTCAAGCTCATCCAGTGCGAGGGTGTGGGCTTTGACCGGGTGGATCTGGAATACGCCCGGCAGCGGGGCATCTATGTGTGCAACAACCCCGGTTCCAACGCCGCCGCCGTGGCGGAGCAAACCATCCTTCTGATCCTGGCCCTGACCCGGGACCTGATTCCCGGCCAGGAGAGCATGTATGCCGGCACCTCCAACCGCGTTCTGGGCCGGGTAGTGACCTCCCCCCTGCGGGAGCTGGGAGACTGCCGGGTGGGCCTGGTGGGCTTCGGCCACATCGCCAAGGCCGTGGCCCGGCTGCTGCGGGCCTTCGGGGCGGAGGTGTGCTACAACGCCCCCCACCGGCGCACGCCGGAGGAAGAGGCGGAGTGGGGCGTGACCTATCTGCCTCTGGAGGAGCTGGCCGCCACCTGCGACATTGTCAGCCTCCACTGCCCTGCCAACGCCTCCACCCATCACCTGGTGGACGACGCGTTTTTGGCCCGGATGAAGCCCACGGCTTTGCTTATCAACACCGCCCGGGGCGACGTGGTGGACTCCGCGGCCCTGCGCCGGGCTCTGGAGGAGGGACGCATTGCCGGCGCCGGACTGGATACCCTGGACCAGGAGCCCGCGCCCCTGGACCATCCCCTCATTGACCTGCCGCCCCAGCTGCGGGAGCGGGTGGTCCTCTCCCCCCACATCGGCGGACTCACCACCGCCTTCTACCGCCGGGGCCACCTGCATATGTGGCAGAACATCCAGTGCATCGCCGACGGCCAACGCCCCGACAGCGTGGTCAACGGTCTGTAAAGGCCATCGCCTTCCCAAAGAAGATAAAAAAGAGGAGCGCTGTGCGCTCCTCTTTTTTGCTTTCTTCAGTTCATCTGCTTGCGGCGGCTCAGGTTCATGGTGCCGTCCTGCATGCTGCCCAGAGAGTCCAGGCTCTTGCCGGTGCCGATGGCCACACAGGAGATGGCATCCTCGGCGATCATGGTGTGGATGCCGGTGCGGGCCTCCACCAGCTTGTCAAAGCCGGAAACGAGGCTGCCGCCGCCGGTCATGACGATGCCGTTGGTGGACACGTCCGCCACCAGCTCAGGAGGCGTGCGCTCCAGCACGGAGTGGATGGCCTCCATGATGCGCTCCACCGGCTCTTCAAAGGCGTCCATCATCTCCGTGGAGCTGACGGTGACCACCTTGGGCAGACCGGTGAGCAGGCAGCGGCCCTTGACCTCAATGGTCTCCTCCTCTTCCTTGGGGAAGACGCAGCCGATCTTGATCTTCATGTCCTCGGCGGTGCGTTCGCCCACCAGGAGGTTGTGCTTGCGGCGCATATACTTGATGACCGCCTCGTTGAGCTGGTCGCCGGCCACCTTGATGGAGCAGGACTCCACCACGCCGCTCAGGGAGATAACGGCGATGTCCGCGGTGCCGCCGCCGATGTCCACCACCATGTGGCCGTCAGGCTGGGTGATGTCGATGCCGGCGCCGATGGCTGCCGCCACAGGCTCTTCAATGAGGTACACCTTCCGGGCGCCGGCCTGGATGCCCGCGTCAATAACGGCGCGCTCCTCCACCTCGGTGATGCCGGAGGGCACGCAGATGATGACCCGGGGCTTGAAGAA